>JAUXVN010000133.1 GCA_030684555.1 Ignavibacteria bacterium | reverse complement strand
GGCTGCCGGATGAAGTGATCTCAATTTTGAATTAAAAACAAAAGATTGCTTCACTCGAGGACTCGTTCGCAATGACGATGAAGTCATTCTTTTGATAAATAAAGCCAATGCCTTTTTTGGTAACTCGCAATGACAAAACAGTGGTCATTAGTAGGGCAGCAGCACGAAGCAATCTCAAAAAATGTTGGCTAACGGACAATGACTTTTTCAACTTTTAGGACAGCCTCAACAAAATTTGAATATCATTTTGCGTAACGTGAGTTAGTAATCAATGACTTAAAACGAACATTTAGAACAAGTGCGATGGCATAACCAAAGCTCGAAACAAAAAATCAACAAAAACAGAATACTTTTTTAAGTATAGATTATGAGTATGAAAGTAATAATAATTGAAGATGAGTTATTAGCTGCCGAAAAACTTAAACGGCTGCTTTTGGAAATTGATAAATCGATTGAAGTCGTTGAAATAATTAGTTCGGTCAGCAAAGCAATAAATTATCTCAATCACAAAAAACCCGATCTTATCTTCCTCAATATTCATCTTTCAGACGGAATTAGTTTTTCGATATTTGATAAGGTGGAAGTTAATACTCCGATAATTTTTATAACCGCTGATGATCCGTATACTATAAAAACCTTTAAGTTAAATTCCGTTGATTATCTCCTAAAACCTATACGAAAAAATGAACTCGAAGCTGCATTGAGAAAATTAAATTCCTTTTCCGTTAAGAGTTTTCATGAAATTAAAGAGGTCTTGCGATCTTATTTTGAGAAGGATGAATTTTATCAAAAAAGGTTTATGATTCAATATGGTCATAAAATTAGAAAAGTTGAAACCACTGAAATTGCCTACTTCTATGCGCTTGACAAAAATGTTTTCCTGGTAACTTTTCACAACAAAGTTTACCCCGTTGACTACACTCTCGAAAAACTGATTGAGTTGCTCAATCCAACTGAATATTTCAGAATTAACAGAAAGCTGTTAATCTCGTTTAAATCCATTGGAAATATGACTCCCTACTCAAGATCCAGAATCAAAATTGAACTTATCCCAACTGAGCCTAATGATATTGATGCCCTTGTAAGCGTTGATCGAGTTTTAGCATTTAGAGATTGGCTAAACCAATAAAGAAAATAAATCTTTTTTTGTTAAAATTTTCTATTTTGTACCATAAGTATTATAAACAACTGAGTATCCGTTTCAATGCAAACACCTGAGTTAAAGCTCAAATTATTCATTCTAACTTTTTTTGTTTTTGTTCTAATAACTGGTTGTGAACACGGGGACAATAATGATAAAAAGGGGATTGAGAAATTAATTTCTGAAATTGAATTGGAGGAAATTGACAGTCCAGGCATTACGGTCAAAATAGATTATCTCCATAATTTATCAAGTGAACTTGATTACCCTTCGGGTATAGCAAAATCATATTCGCTTCGTGGGCGTTATTACTTTTCGAAATCTGATTATGAATCAGCTTTAAAATATTTTACTCTTGCAGTTAATCAAAACAAACCCGGGGGCAATACCAAACAATTAGGTGAAGATTATGAAAATATAGGGAGGACTTATAATCGCCTTAGAAATGTGGATTCTGCAATAACTTCGTTCAATAAATCAACGGAAATAAGAAAACTCATTAATGACTCTACCGGCTTAGGTAGCTCACTAAATAATATCGGAGTCGTCTATTGGAGTTTATCTCAATTTGATAGTGCAATAATCTATTTTGAAAAAGCACTTGAACTTCGATCTAAACTCTCCAACAAAGAACACCTTGCTTCAACTACTAATAACATTGGAACGGTATATTATCAATGGGCAATCTATGACAAAGCTCTTGAATATTATCTGCAAGCTTTGGAACTCAACCGCGAAATAAACAACTACGCTAACGTACCTGTAATCCTAACTAATATCGGAATAATTTTCAAAGAGACCTCTCAAGAGGAAAAGGCGATTGAATATTTTCAGGAAAGCTTAGGTTATGCAATAGCATCTAACGATACACAAAATATCGGTTACGTTTATAATTCAATTGCGGGTACATTCATAGATAAAAATCGTGATTCTTCCATTTATTATTATAACAAATCCTTAGAGGCTTATAAAGCAGTTGGTTCTGCAGGGGGCATTATTATTTGTCTTAAAGGACTTGCAGAAAACTATATAAGATCAAACGACCTGGGGAAAGCAAGAAATTATTTCAATCAGATTTTAGAAATTGCAACCAGAGAGAAGAATCGGTTGAGAATTGCCGAGGCATATAAATATTTAGGCAATATTAATAAATCCGAAAATCAATTGACACTTGCGAAAGAGTACTTTGAAAAATGTATTCAAATAAGTCTTGAAATGAATACCAAAAGTTTTCTGCGTGACAGCTATAAAAATTTAAGTGAAATTTATGAAGCAACCGGAGATGTAAATAAAGCCCTCATCTCTATAAAGGAATACTTAAACTACAAAGAGCAAATTGATAATGAGGATTCGCAAAGAAGAATAAATGATCTTAAAAGTCGATTTGAATTTGAAAAATATCAACGTGCTTTAGATGTTCAGAAGTACGATAATCAACAACAACGTGTTTTCTTATTTTCTATTGTTGCAATTTTGTTCGGCGCTATAATAGCCGCCGGTATTTTATTTGTTATAAATAACAAAAGGAAAAAAGTAAATGAAATTCTTCTCCAAAAAAACGAGCAGATAGAAGGACAGGCAAAAGAATTAGTGATGAAGAACCATGAACTAACTGAACTAAACCATGCGAAAGAAAAACTTTTTTCTATAATTGCTCATGATCTCAAAAATCCATTTTTTGCATTATTAAATTACTCCTTAATCCTCAAAGAGGATTACCATCAACTTACGGATGAAGAACGACTTGGATTTATTTCAAACATACGAGAAACTTCCATTCAAACTTATGAGCTGCTTGAAAATCTCTTAAATCTCTCTGCATCACGTACAGGTAAAATTGATTTTAATCCGGTAAATATTAAGTTAAAAGAACTATTTGATAAAATATCCAATCTGTATCAAAATCAAATTCTTGAAAAAGAGATACGCATAACAAACTTTGTTGATGAGAAACAAATGGTTTTTGCCGACCCCAAAATGTTGGAAGTTGTTTTCAGAAACTTATTAAATAATGCTATAAAATATACGAATCCCTCCGGGACTATTGAGATGAAAACAGAAACATTAGATGGAAGTGTTTTAACAATTATCAAAGATAACGGGGTTGGAATGGATGAAACTACAAGAGACAACATTTTCAATATCAATTCAGTAACATCTACACCCGGCACAAAAGGTGAGCGAGGAACCGGCTTGGGGCTTGGTCTTTGTAAAGAATTTGTAGAAAAAAATAATGGTTCTATCTATGTTGAATCCGAGCCTAACAAAGGAAGTACTTTTTATATTACTCTTCCCAAATCCTAATTATTAAGTCACCTTACTCAGATGTCATGCTTGCCCGCCTGAGGCGGGTCAGCATCTAAATATTATTGGAAAACAGATTCTGAAACACCTCGCCCTGACGAACAGAATTACAAGTAGTGTTTTTTATCTCTTCTGCGTAAGGTGGGTTATCAACTTATCATTTTAATTGAATCGTTTTTTCTTTAAACTCAATTCCATGTTTCTTTAATTCATTCAACACCGGTTCATAAATAGCTGCGTGAACAGGTTGCACACACCCTAACATCGGCAGCTGCTCTGTTAATGCAAGTTTAACTGCTATCGCAGCAGGTAGTCCGACAGTTTTTGCAATTGCTGTGTACTCATACGGTTTTCCAAACTCGACCATTGTTGATATTGTCTTTTCTTTTTTTTCTTTACCCGTATAAACAGCCTCAATCTCGTGATGTAATATCACGACATCTCTTTCCCCCTCCGGAAGTTGAAGCTTTTCGTTTAATAAACTTATTAAAACATCAGCCGCTGTAACTACTCCATTATTAATAACGTTATCTGAAAATAGTCCGAGCCATTTTAGATTTTCCATAATTTTACCTGTCGGACTAATATTTAAATAATTTGCAACCCGTGCCTCAATACTTCCGCCGGAAATATGAATGGGTAAAAACATTTCAGTGAATTCAGCAAAAGTTTTATTTTTTAAATGATGGATTTCGATACTCTCGTTAGTCATCCCAAGTTTTACAATTTGAGACCATGTTTCACACCAACCTGGGTACCTTAAAGTTCCCCTAATCATTGTTTTAACCTTGCTTACCCGAAATAACTTCTGGTACTTCATTGCATCCCGGTTTGGATACGCTTCTAAATCACCAATTCCATCAATCATAACATTCCATGTTCGCCGGAATACATTATTATGATTCAAAATTTTTACTTTACTATTTTCCATATAATGGGCACCTTGTTCACCCGACATAACTATGTTACGTGGATTCCAGGTAATACAATATCTCAAGGGATTTGAATTTACTTCCGGTGCAGGTAATCCGGTTCCGTATGAATAAAATTTGTTTACATATCCGCCGTCTCTTCTTATTCTATGGATAATCGAGAGTGCAGACATATGATCAATTCCGGGATCAAGCCCCATTTCATTAAGTATTAATACACCCTTACATCTTGCTTCCTTATCGAGGGCAGCAACATTTGCATCTTCATAAGAAGCAGTAATCATATGCTTTCCGAATTCAAGACATTCTATTGCAATATCGTATTGAAATTTCGGCGGGAGAAAATTAACTACTATATCTGACTGTGAAATTTCAGTCTTACGAAGAGTTCTATCAATTATATCAATATCAACAGCGAGACCTCTCGGGTGATCTTTGACTCTGCTTTGAGCAAGAGATAACGTCCTGTCGGCTACTTTTACAAACCAATTATTTTGTACCGCTTCCTGTAATAGATAGTTAATTAAATATGGAGTACTTTGTCCAGCACCTAGTATTAATATTTTTTTCATTTTTTTGTATAAACCGTTTAATGTTGATTTAATAATTTTTCTAAATATTGATATTTGGGAGTCAGTTTTCCTTTGTGCACAATCACGGCATCGCGCAATTCAAATGGCAGCATCAATTCTTCGTATGACTTTGAAAAATCAACTCTACATAATTCTTCTAAATAAGGAAGTAATGATTTTCCAAAAAAATCGGATGCTTCGCGTGGCAATTCAGTTGGAAGCTTATCAACTGTCATCATTACTATACCGTCTCCCTCCCAACCTTTATTCCGATAACCTGTGATTGGATTATAAATATATAACGGGTTTTTCCAATCAGTTGCTTTTACTGTGCATTCGATAGAACCTTCTATATCGCAAGTAATATCCCCTATCACTTTCAAAAGACTTTGTTTTCCCGAGTTATAATAATTTTTAAGATACTCTTTTGTTAATAATTTAGGAAATTTCGTATCCCAATATATCCCATTTACAAGAAGTGTTAAATAGGGAATATATTTTTCTAAATTAGATTCATATTCGTTAGGGTGATGCATAAAATGCTTTGCATCATAAACCTCCCCTTTATCTTTTGGTTTATATAGATCCCCTTTCATAAAGCGAACAACATAAACCGAATGTGGGGAGTGCCTTGTTTTGTCATTTATAAAACCGGGGAGTTCTTCCGGTTCTATTTCTGTAATTGGCAACAAACTTAAAATTTCCAACACTCCTTTTGAAACCCTCCCTCTTCCGGTTACACCAATAACAAGCGGAGTGATTTCAGGTCTTGTTCCTTTTCTACGGATATTTTCTCCAACCTCTGATATTGCAGCCCGCGCTTCAGCTAAACCATCATACTCTATGGTCTGATTAATTGGTTTGAATAAATTATTTTTTCCTTCCCAAAAAATTCTTTCACCGAATGCCCATAGTGTATTGATAATTCCTGCATATCCGGCAAAATCACCGAAAAAGACCAATCGTTTATCCTTGTGATCTTTTATTAATTCATAATCAATTAATGTTGTTTTCTTTTTAAGGAGTGTTTTCAAAAGAGGCATGTTGTAACTCTGCCCTTTAATGGTATGAGAAAAGAAGAGGTATGTTTTTTCGTCTATAATCTCCTCAATCGGAATTTCTTTCACGCCAAGTATAATTTGACAATCAGAAAGATTAGGCTTTATCTCAGCCCCTGCATCAGAGTAGGAGACTTCATTAAATACTCTTTCATTTGATGGCTGAACAACTATGCTAATGTTCCGTTCAACAAGTTGCTTAACGTGATCGGGTGTTAAGGGAGCTCTTTTTTCAAAAAGATTTATATCTTCTCTTCTTATTCCGATTCTATTCATATTCGTCCCCTCGCATTGGTGAAATTATTTCTAATATAAAAAAAATCTCACTTATAAACGAGAACTTGAATTATTAAAAATTATATGCGAACCCAACCCATGGGATAAATGGAAACCCGGACCAGTCGGAAGTTGTTGCTCGAACCATAGCAAAATCAGCAGCTAAATTTTCACCAAAAAATCTTATTCCGAACATCATTGCTATAATATCTGTTTCAGGAGGAATCCAATTTTCGGAAATTATTTTCACATACTTTGATACCCGTAACTCAAATCCGAGTAATGCTAACGGTAATGAAGAAAATTCACCCTTTGCAAATCCCCACCCAAGTCCGCCGGTCACAGCAAATTTCTGATTTCCGTAAGTACAAACTCCATACGTTACACCAACATTATATTCTTTTATTTGAACGTAAAGCACTCCCGTGCTTATTGTAAGATTATCTTTATTTATTAAACGTACTTTCGGTGCAATATAGAATAATTGCGATGTGGCACCCGGAATTAGTGTCATTCCCCCCGCCAAAGTAATGTAATCTGTGACTCCATAGGCAACAAATGGGAAAAAGATCATATAATCTGAAAAGTAACCTTTTCCCTCCGCCAAAGTTTTTCCGGTTGGAGAAAAAAAGAGACGGGTTTGGTTTGGGTCATTTCTTAAAAACTCTGTTCCGGTTAAGGTTCCGTGAATAACTTTTGTCTCAACTATCAAAGATTTATTTAAGTTTATCGAAACGCCGGCATTTGTACGGAAGCTGATTAAAGAGTCTCTCTCTTCCTCAATTTGTCCGACGAACTCCGAGCCATCGGTTAATGTTATTTTGATAACCGAGATTGTATCTGTCTGTGCATAAACAAAGGATGAAACCGACATTAATAGAAATATACAAATTAAATAAAATAGATTTTTCATGGCGACCTCATTTACCCGGATAATTAAATTAACCACCGGAGTTTAAACCAAAATTAAAAAACGTGTTCGAAGTTAAAACAAATTAATGATGTTTCCTTTCCGAAAATAATATTAAATCTTAACAAATTAGTATCAAATGAAAATACAATTAGTATTTGATATTACCCGGTTTTGGTTTTTGGTAAAACTTTGGTGCAAACCTATTAATCAGTCACCCCTTAAAAACGCAGAATAGATTTTTAGGAACTAAAGTTAGGATGCAAAAATTTCGAGACCGCCGGTCTTGCTCCACTCCACTGGCCTTCGCTACGCTTCGGCTCGTTACGTTCAGCAAGACCGGCGGTCAGGTCCGCCTTAATTCTTATATTTAAACATGACATTTCTATTGTGCTGAATACCATGACATTTCTAAAGAGTTATAACAGGTGAAAAAAATAATTACTGTAAACTCTTGTTATTTATGAAACAATGTTTAACTTTGTAATGTGTTACAAAACTCCAAGATAGATTTAAATTACTCATTACAATAAATATTTTCAGAAAGATTTATGATGAAGGAAAATATAAAGTTAGAGATCAAACTCCCTAATATTCCGGATATTGAAATGGTCGCTATTGAGAGCCTGCAGCTAATGGGAAGGCATTTAGGCATTTCAGATGATAAAATTGGCGAAGCTAAAATCATAGTTACCGAAGCCATTATCAATGGGATGGAACATTCTGGTGAACAAAACCAATATGTACAGGTTGAGTTTAGCATGGATAAGGAAAAGCTGATTATTTTGGTAACCGATTTCGGACCAGGTTTTGCTCCTGAGAGCGTTGAAGAACCGTTAATGGCGGACAAAATCCATAGTAGCAACAAACGTGGCTGGGGTTTAAAATTAATGAAATCTATGTCTGACGATCTGATTATTGAATCAGGTCCCGGCGGGACTAAAATTACAATCATAAAAAAATTAATATAAGCGGAGAAATTTAATGAGCACAGATTTTAATTTAAATTCTGAATTAACCGATAAAACTCTCGTAATTACAATCGAAGGATACATCAATAATACCGGGGGTGAAAAGATTGTTCGGGAATTTTCTAAACATGATAATGTTAATAAATTAATACTGAATCTTGAAAATTCAAAAGTTGTTAACTCAATCGGCATATCACATCTAATAGAAATTATTGAAAAACTTAATCAGACTAACGGTAAATTAATTTTTACAAATTTAGATCCCACTATAGAAAAAACTTTTACTATAATGGGATTATTTCAATTTGCCGAAAAAGCCGATACGGTTGAGATGGCGTTAAAGAGCTGATTTTATTTGTTTTACTTTTCCTTGGGCAGGAAAAGTAATTTCTTATTCTTTCTTAAAAGTATAAATATTGAAAAACAATAACCTTGTAGAAAAACTTTCTCTACAAGTTGCGTCATTTCAAGAGGGTTTTGAAATCCTCTGTAAATCATACAACTTTAATGAGATGGTTAAAAATTTCCTTCATCTTTTGAGGGGTAATTTTCTAATTTCGGATATCGTTGCTTACCAAAAGAAGCAGTCGAAATCTGAATGGGAAATTATTGTTTCAAAAAGCAATTTTGATAAATCCGATTTGTCATTTCTCACTGAATCAAGTAATCTAAGCATTACATATCTCCAAAATCAAAAATACGATGTATCGATAATTCTTCCGCTTTCTGAGCAATCTGTATTGGGAATTCTTATCGGTCACAAAATGGATAAAAGCAGTTTTTCAGCGTTTGACAAAATCACTTTGCAGATATTGCTTCAGGTTTTTGATAGTGCACATAAAGCCTTTCTTAACCAACGAAAAGAAAAAGCTCTTATTTTTGAACTGAATGAAAAAATTGTTCAACTCAATAATCTTATCGAAACCGGAATTGAAATCACCCGCTACGATAAAAAAGATTTTCTATTCGAATTAGCACTTGAAAGAATTACTTCGCTTACAAACGCTTCATCAGCAATACTTCAGATAATAAAAAATGACAAGGTTGAAGAGCAGCTTTCTTTCCCAAAGGGAATTAATTTTGAGGAAGTTCTTACAAGCGAATTTAAATTAGAATCGGGATTCGAGTTCAATCATGTTACCTATCTTTTTACTCTCGCTGAAAAAGAAACACGAAATGGAATTACCAACTTTGATGAAATAGATAAACTTCTAATTGATGCTATTGCAAAACAAGTCCAAGCATCAATTGAATATCAATATTTGAACAGTTTGGCTATTGAAAAAGAAATTATGGAGCAAGAGTTAAATGTTGCCGCTTCAATCCAACATAGAATTCTGCCCGAAAAACTGCCTTTAATTGATGGGTATGATTTGGCGGGTGTAAATATTCCGTCAAGCGAAGTTAGTGGCGATTATTACGATTGCGTAAACTTAGGCAATGGTAAAACCGCTATGATTATTGCGGATGTTGCCGGAAAAGGAATTGGCGCAGCACTGTTAGTCAGTACGTTAAATGCTGCTCTTTATTCATATTTACAGTTCGATATACCGTTAGCCGAAATGGCTGACAGACTCAATAAGCTTATCTACAAATCTTCCCCTCCCGATAAGTTTATTACCTTTTTTATTGCTGTATTAAATTCATCTACCGGCGAATTAGACATTGTAAATGCGGGACACAACCCAATTTTACTTTTACGTTCAGACGGAGCAATTGAAAAAATTGATGCCGGCGGAATCGGGCTCGGCATGTTTGATTTTGGAATTCCGTTTACCGGACAAAAATTACTCATGAATTCTGGTGATAAGTTATTCTTATACACTGACGGAATTCCCGAAGCGATGAATGAAAATGAAGAAGAATACTCAGATGAAAAGATGATAAATTTCTTAAAAAATAATTCCGGACTTCCGGCTAAAGAATTTATTGATTTAATTGTTAAAGATGTAAAAGAATATGTCGGCAGGGCAAAACAGAGTGACGATATAACCGTACTTATTCTTAAAAAAGATTAATCCTTTTTTCAGCTACTCCCTTTTAATTAATTATTTGATGAAGATTTTGAAATTCATTCAATATTCTTTTTTATATCTTGAAATGATTTCCGAATTATAAGAGGAGTTTACCGTTCCCGGTTGAACATAAAAAATGATAAAAGTTGATTAAAAAGATTTACTAAGCGATGGCTTCCCTGAACTTCAGAACGCAAACAACGAAATGTTCGGATATAAGCGTGCAAAGAATTCATTTGAAGAAGTTGCAGAAAAAGAACCGGAACTTATTATAACTTATTTGAAAGAGGTGGGTTCAATTTGGACAAATGATAAAGAGCCTGATGATGATGTAACATTTGTGGTGATAAAGGTAAAATAAAAATAGTTAAGAACTAGTTCTTTAGAGGTTGTCATTGTGAGTCTCGATTTATCGGGAGAAAGCAATCTAAAGAAATACTTGAGATTGCTTCGAGGCTGTCTTATAAGTTAAGTTTTGTTTGTCATTCCCGTGAAAACGGGAATCCATAACTATTAAATAAAGTAGATCCCCACTTTCGTGGGAATGACAATTCTGTATTTTTAATCTTTGAGCCAGACTCTCGCAATGACAGAACGAGTGATATGATATTTGTGGTAATAAAAGTTAAATAAACCGGAAAAAATTTATGAAAAATATTAACAACCTAAATTGCGCTCTTAAATATTCAGTATTGTTACTGATATTTATAATACTTTCTTCAACTGCTATTGCTCAGAAAAAACCTGTTAAATTTAATCGACTTACTTCAAGCAATGGCTTATCGCAAAATCGAGTTAGTTCAATCGTGCAGGATCACGATGGGTTTATATGGATTGGTACTGAAGATGGCGTGAATAAATATGACGGATATAATTTCGAAATATTTAAAAGAAATCCCGGCGATAGTCTTTCGTTAAACGATAATATGGGTCTTGCGATGCATGTAGCTAAAGATGGGACTTTATGGATTGGCGGTTCGCTAACAGGACTAAGTAAATACAATTCAGCAACGAAAACTTTTACCCGATACAATAATGATCATTCCAACCCAAACTCTTTAGCTGAGGATATAATTATTTCTTTTAGTGAGGACACCAAAGGTAATCTTTGGATTGTTACACAGAATAAAGGTTTTGATTATATGCTAGTCAATGAGGGAAAATTTATTCACATGGCTAATATGCTTCCTCCGGATTATAAAATTTCAGAAGATCTAATCTTTTTTATTCATCAAGATAAACAAAATAATTTGTGGATCGGTGCAGCAGGCAAGATTCATTATTTCAAAATCAGTTATAGTCAAGCCGGTGTACCGATATTGCAGCCAATAAAAATTGAAAATCAAATTCTTAACACAGCGGCTACTTCTATTGAAGAAGACAATGATGGAAATATTTGGATTGGTACTCCCGGGGAAGGTCTTTTTAGATTTGATTATAAGGATAAAGTAATCAGAAAGTTTGAGCCAATTGATTATAGCAACTTATTACATTCTCTCATTATCATAGCAATAGAAAATGATGAAACCGGTAATCTGTGGATTGGTGGTTTCTCTATTGAGGATAATCCCGGTTCAGAGAAAGGAACCTCTCCAGGTTTATTAAGATTGAATATTCAATCACGAGAGGTTGAGAAGTTTTTGGCTGATCCCAAAGATGAAAAAAGCCTGAGCAGTAATCGTATTCTATCTTTATTAGTTGACAAAACAGGAGTTTTATGGGTTGGAACTTTTCTATCCGGACTTAATGTATACGATAAATCTGTTATTAAATTTTCACTTGTTTCTACTGGTCAGGAAGAATCCAATAAAATTAAAGGACCGGTAAGAGGATTTTATGTTGATGAGAACAAAACCTTATGGGTAGCCTCGCAGGGTGGAGGTTTAATTTCCATCGATCGAAATAAGGGAAAGTATGAAGTTTTTAATTACAAAGAAAATAATCCCTCATCTATTAGTACTGATATCGTAAACAATATTTATGACGATGGTAAGTATCTGTGGATTGGAACCCAGCAAGGATTAAATCGATTTGATAAAAAAACAAAAACATTTAAAAGATTTTACATCGATTCTTCTAATCCAAATTTAAATGTTAACGGAATTAATTATAACATCATCGAAATAGACAAAATGCCCGGCTATTTATGGTTCGGAACAAACGGAAGCGGTTTGGTTAGGTTTGATAAAGAGAAAGAAACATTTAAAAAGTACACTTATGATCCGGAAGATGCAGCCAGTCTAAGCAGCAGAGCTAATTTTGTAAGAACTGTTTGGTACTCAAAATCCCGACCGGATGAGCTGTGGGCAGGAACTACAAATGGAATTAATATTCTGAATCTAAAGACAGAGACATTCCGATATTATAATTATGATCCCAAAGATTCCACCAGTTTAAGTCATCCAAACGTTATGAATTTTTATGAAGATAAAAACGGATACGTTTGGGTTGCAACTTATGGCGGTGGATTAAATCGATTTGATCCTAAAACCGAAAAGTTTTTACGATTAACACAAGAGAACAGCGGTCTGCCAAACAACGGGGTTTATGGAAGCTTACCTGATGAAAATGGCAATCTCTGGATTTCGACAAATAATGGTATCGCGAAATTTAATCCTAATACATTTCAGTTCAGAAATTACACTGTAGATGATGGACTACAAAGTGAGGAATTTAATGGAGGCGCTTACTATAAAGCTTTTGATGGCGAAATATTTTTTGGCGGTATTAAAGGATTTAATTCTTTCTATCCTTCTGAAGTTACAGACAATAAGTATATCCCAAACATTGTTTTGACGGATATAAAATTATTTAATGAATCGGTTGAAGTTGGGGGAGACTCTCCGCTTAAAGTTCAGATATCAAAAACTGAAGAAATAGTTTTATCCCATTGGCAGAATGATATCTCGTTTGAATATGTTGCTCTACATTATTCAAACCCTTCAAAAAATAAATATGCATTTAAACTTGAAAATTATGAAGATGAGTGGCGTTACGTTGGTGATGTTAGAATTGCAACATATACAAATCTTGATCCAGGTGAATATGTATTCAGAGTAAAAGGTTCAAACAATGATGGATTATGGAATGAAGAAGGCAAATCAATTCGACTGATAATAAAGCCTCCGTGGTGGAGAACAAATTGGGCTTACGCTTCATACTTTATACTTTTTTTAGCTGGTGGTTTTTCGTTTGATAGGTATCAAAGAGTAAGAATAAAAAATGTTGAGCAAAGAAGAGCACAATTATCGTTACTTCGCGCTGAAAACCAGCGTAAAACAAAAGAGTTGGAAGAAGCTCGACAATTACAGCTTTCAATGCTTCCAAAAACTCTTCCGTAATTACCGCATCTTGATATAGCGGTTTATATGAAAACCGCAACGGAGGTTGGAGGAGACTATTACGATTTTAATGTTGGAATGGATGGAACATTAACTGTTGTAATCGGGGATGCTACCGGTCATGGGATGAGAGCGGGCACAATGGTTACTTCAACAAAAAGTTTATTTAATGTATTGGCAGCAAATAATAGTATTGTTCAAACATTTCAGGAAATGACACGTTGCTTGAAATTAATGCAACTTGATAAACTTTCAATGTGTATGACAATGTTGAAAATTCAAAACAACAGATTAATTATGTCAGCAGCAGGAATGCCGCCGGTTTATCTTTTCAGAAACAAGCACAAAATAATTGAAGAACATTTAATGGAAGGAATGCCGCTTGGAACAATGGATAACTTTCCTTATGAATTAAAGGAAATGGAATTGTTTACCGGAGACACAATTTTATTAATGAGCGACGGATTTCCTGAATTACAGAATCAGCACATCGAAATGTTCGGATATAAACGTGCAAAGAATTCATTTGAAGAAGTTGCCGAAAAAGAACCGGAACTTATTATAACTTATTTGAAAGAGGTAGGTTTAAGTTGGACAAATGATAAAGACCCTGATGACGATGTAACGTTTGTGGTAATAAAGGTAAAATGATTAGTAAACCTCAATCAAAAATAATAATTGTGAACTATGAACACTAAAAAAGAAAAATTGCTGAATGATACATACTATAAATGGATTCAGACAACTTTGTACGATTTACCATTAGACGGCTTTAATGATTTTGTTGATCCTGAGATAATGGGCTATGGTACTGCCATCGATGAAAAAGTACTTTCCATATCTGACTATCGTGAAATGGTCAACAGACAAAGAGAACAGGCTGTCGGACTTGAAATGAGTTTTGAAAGCACTCCTGTTTTCAGAAGTATATCAAACAAAGAAGACTCCGCAATTTTTGTTGATGAGATTAAAGTATTAATAATCCTCAAAGAGGGTAAGCAGGAACTCTTTTTAAGATTGACAACCATTTTAGAATACATAAATAGTAAATGGATAGTTGTTCATTTGCACGGCTCCATGCCGACTGAAACAACGGCTGAAACCGATACCTGGCTAGCAAATGAATGGCAAAGAAAAAATGAACAACTTCAAAAACTTGTGGATGAAAAAACTTCTGAACTATTGAACAAGAACCGCGAACTGGAAATTGAAACAGCATTAGAAAAAGTCCGTTCATCTGCCTTGGCTATGAAAGAGCCTGCGGATATGGTTAATGTGTGCCATGTTATTTCCGATCAACTTCAACTAATGGGGGTAAGTGATATACGAAATGTGCAGACTGCAATCATCAACGAACAAAAAGGCTCTTATCTTAATTACCAATATTTTATTAACTATAAAGAAGGAACCGTTGAAGAGGTAGAATACAATAAACACCCAACTGTTCTTTCAATGGTTCAGGAAATGAAGAAGTCGGCTAATTCTACTTTTAACGGAAGTATGGAAGGTAATGAACTAATTACATTTCGTGAATGGCGAAAACAGAACAACCAGTTTCCTGATCCATTACTGGATGAAGCTGATTCTGTTCACTATTATTTTTATTCAATTGGTCTGGGCGGATTAGGATTATCCACATATAATCCTTTAAATGATGATGAACTCGAAATATTTAAACGTTTCCATAAAGTTTTTACTTTGGCTTACCTCAGGTTTATTGATATTGAAAAAGCATTAGCACAGGCAAGGGAAGCACAGATAGAAGCGGCATTGGAAAGAGTGAGAAGCAGAACAATCGGGATGCAACGAAGCGATGAATTACAAGATGCATCCGTGTTACTGTTCCAACAGGTTGAAGCTTTAGGCCTACCGGTATTTGGCTGTGGTTTCAATATTTGGGACGATGACCGAAAAGCTGCTACCGCTTGGATGGCTGGGAAAGATCGTCTTCAGCCGCCATTCAAAACATCAAGTTCAGAAGATATTTTTCTCAGGATATTTGAGGCTGCACAAAGAGGAGAATCAATATTTGTAGAAGAACAGAGAAGTGAAGCATTGAAATCTCACTACAAATATATGAATTCAATTCCGGTTTTTAAAAAAATTGCGGATAATATGGTAAAAACAGGGCAATCGTTTCCTGCTTTTCAAATTATGCATTGTGCTTATTTCCCTCATGGTTATCTCATGTTCATTTCGTTTGAACCTGTTTCAAATGCATACGATATTTTCAAACGGTTTGCGAAAGTTTTCGAACAAACTTACACCCGCTTCCTCGACCTCCAAAAAGCAGAAGCACAGGCAAGAGAAGCGCAAATTGAAGCTGCGTTGGAACGTGTTAGAGCACGGAGTATGGGCATGCACAAAACTGAAGAACTGGTTGAAGTCGTTCGACTTCTTGATAAGGAAATAAACGGATTGGGAGTAGAAGTAAATGGCTCACAAATAGTAACTAATTTTGCCAATCCTGAAGATGGACTGAATGATTGGTTTGCCAAGGAGGGACAGGACTATCTGGAAAAATTTCATATTCCGTATTTGGAACATCCCCTTACAAAAAGGATGTATAATGCCTTGCATAAAGGTGTTGATTTTTATACTGAAAATTATTCAAAAGCTGAAAAAAACAAGTATTTCAGGCTTCTGTTCAAATACTCCGATTTTAGAAAGACTCCAAAGGAAAGACAGGAATTTGTGTATGATTCACCTGCATGGGTTAGAGCTGTTGTAGTTTCTAAAAATTCCATTTTGATTTTTCAACGGTATGATCTCAAGGATTTTATAAAGGAAGAAGAGGGGATTTTCAAACGATTCGGAAAAGTTTTTGAACAGGCTTACACACGTTTCCTCGACCTCCAAAAAGCGGAAGCACAGGCGCGCGAAGCGCAAATTGAAGCAGCGCTGGAAAAAGTGCGTAGCCGCTCTCTCGCCATGCAAAAGGCAGATGAATTGGGCGAAGTAGTTACTGTGGTTGTTGAAAAACTCAGGGAACTAGAGATACCGGTAGAGGACGGAGTAGCCATCGTGACATTTGTTGAGGGATCGAAAGATTTGATTGAATGGATGGAAAATCCGGGCTTCTCTGTCGCCATTAAATTTCTGCTTCCATACTTTGACCATCCTGTTCTTGCCGATTTCTGGAAAGCTAAAAACGATGGGCTCGACTTTGTAGCTCCAAGATATACTGCCGAAGAAAACCAATCTTTCCTTGAACACATTTTTGAAAACACAGACTTCAAACATACGCCGGAAGACATTCAGGATTATTGTCTTGCCGCCGATACCTATTCTTATTCAGCAAGTTTCCGGAAGAATTCATGCATTTTTATTAACGACTATTCCGGAAGGAATCTCACTGAAGAGGAAATTGATATAGTTAAACGGTTCTCAAAAGTTTTTGAGCAGGCATACACCCGTTTTCTTGATCTTCAAAAATCCGAAGAGCAGCGAAAAATAATTCAAGCCGAGAATGAACGTAAGACAAAAGAACTTGAAGAGGCAAGAAAACTGCAGTTGGCTATGCTTCCAAAAACTCTTCCTAAAATGAATGAGTTTGATTTTGCTGTTTATATGAAAACAGCAACCGAAGTCGGTGGTGATTATTATGACTTTATTCAAAAATCGGATGGCTCATTTAGTGTTCCGATTGGAGATGCTACCGGACACGGCATGAGAGCCGGAATCATGGTGGCAATTATGAAAACTCTATTTGTCTCTGATAATTCTGAATTAGATATTATCGATTTTTTTTCTCTCTCCAATAAAACAATTCGAACATTAAACCTTGGCAGAATGTTGATGGCATTTGCTATGCTAAATATCACTCGAAATAAAATTAAATTCGTCAGTGCAGGAATGCCCCCTTTTTATATCTATAGAGCAAGATTGAATTTAGTAGAAGAAATCATGACAAACGGAATGCCCTTCGGTGCAATAAATGATTTCCCTTATGAATCAAGAGAAATAGAAATTTCATCAGGTGATACACTACTTTTACTAAGCGATGGATTCCCTGAACTTCAAAATGATCAGAATGAACAATATGGTTATTCCAAATTGAAAGAAACTTTTAAATCTGTTGCTAATACTGATCCGGAAACGATTATTGCTTTCCTAAAAGATGAAAGCAATCGATGGTCAACCAAAACAGAGCCCGATGATGATATAACATTTGTTGTTATTAAGGTTAAATAATCAATTAAAAATTATGGAATTATTATGAAAGCAAAATCAATAAAAGGAAAATCTCCTGAAGAAATTAAAATAGCTTTGGATGGAAGCATGGCTGATGGGTTCAAACCTACCCTGGCCATAGTTTTTATTTCCGTAAAACAGGATCGCAAAGCGGTCAGTGAAATCCTTGCCCAATACGATATAGACGTTTTTGGCGCTACTTCCTGTGGTGAGTTTATTGATGGACACCAAAGCAAAGGAGAAATAGTCATGATGTTGATGGATTTATCCCGTGAGGCTTATTCCATTTTGCTCGAAGGTATGGAAGGACTCAGTATTCAGGAAGCAGCCAAGCAGGTGGCAAATTCCGCACTTACCCAATTTGCCAATCCGGCCCTGATCATTTGCAGTACCGGGGTAACCTCGCCCGGAGAATTGTTTGACGGAACAGCCCTGGTTTATGAACTCTCAGAGTCAATGGGTCGGGACAAGATCTTTTTTGGGGGCATGGCCGGGGATGATTTTACATTAAAAGAAACGGCTGTATTTACCCAGAATGGGGAGACAAATCATGGCCTTGTCGCTTTGGTTCTGAATGCTGATAAAGTCTCCCTGAATGGTATGGCCATCACCGGTTGGAAACGGTTGGGAATTTCCAGAAAAGTGACCCGCAGCAATGGTAAACTCCTTTATTCCATTGACGGAAAACCCGCAGTGGATATGTACCTAAAGTACCTGGGCAAAGGTAAAGAAGCTGCAGACCGGTATTTTGATGTTTTAAATGAACTGTCATTCGACTACCCGTTTATCGTGGAGCGGGAAAACAGCGATGAAGTATTGATCAAGGGGCCCATGAGCATTGATCACGATGAAAATGCACTTGTTACTGATATGGAGATGAAAGAGGGGGAAAAATTTTGGTTTTCTGTGCCGCCCGATTTTGATATCGTGCAGGAAATCGTTGATGAAGCAACGGATGTAAAAAATTCGGTGGGTGAAGATGCGGATGCCCTGCTTGTATTCTCCTGTGCGGGCAGAGAACCGGCTCTTGGACCGCTGGTGACCATGGAAAACGAAGGATTGGCGGAGGTATGGAACAGCCCCATGGCCGGATTCTATACCTACGGGGAATTTGGCAGAGCCAAAAACGGACAGCAGCATAATCACTCGGCAGCCTGCTGCTGGGTGGCAATGAAAGAAAAATAAAATAATAAGAAATAAAGGATATAGAATGAAAGCAAAATCAATAAAAGGAAAATCTCCTGAAGAAATTAAAAATGAATTGGATGAAAGTTTAGCCGATGGTTTTAAACCAACACTTGCCGTTGTTTTTCTTTCTGTAAAACAGGACAGAACAGCCATTAGTAAATTGTTGGATTCGCATGGTATAGCCATTTTTGGAGCTACCACGAGCGGTGAATTCATTGATGAAGTGACGGAAAATGGAACAGTGGTGATGTTACTGCTTGATATGAAAAATGACCATTTCCAGATCTATCTCGATGAATTTCCTGAAAAAAACTTCCGCGAAATTGCATCGGGTTTAGCTAAAAAAGCGAAGGAAAAATTCCCGAGACCGACCTTCCTTATCTCCGGCTCTCACCTTGAAACGGATGCTGAGCAGTTGCTTTTCGGTTTTGAAGACGTGGTGGGCAAGGCTGTGAATGTTTATGGCGGCATGGCTTCCGATGATTACACCTTCACCGAGCAGTTTGTTTTTACCAATGGAAAGGAAAGCAACCAGGGCATCGTTGTCCTGGCTCTTGATGAAGATAAAATCCTCATCAAAGGAAAAGCAACCTGTGGCTGGAAAGCCGTAGGAACAGAAAAAACAGTAACAAAAAGTGAAGGAAACCATGTCTATACAGTTGATGATATTCCTGTATTGGATCTTACTGTAAAATATGGGGGGGTGGAAAATGTATCACCCGACAATACCGGATTGATGCTTGAGATTGCTGCAAATCTCCCCTTGCAACTGCAACGTGAAAAAGGTGACCCGGTCATGCGTCCCGGTCTACTTGTTGACTGGAGCGATCGTTCTTTCTTTTGCAGCGGATCAGTCCCCCAGGGTTCGAAAATCAGATTCTCACTTCCTCCCGACTTTGATGTGATGGAAACTGTAATTAAAAGTGCCGAAGAATTGAAAAATACAGAGATGCCTGAAGCAGACGCACTAATTGTATTTAGCTGTGCGGGCAGAATTCTTGTATTTGGACCTATGATGAATATGGAGATTGAAGGTCTAAGGAAAATCTGGAATGTCCCGATGGTGGGGATGTTCAGTAACGCAGAATTGGCAAGAGCAACCGGTGGTAATTTAGAAATGCACAACCTTACAACCTGCTGTGTGGTTTTAAAGGAAAAGTAAAATGAATCAAAATCTTCAAAATATACTCAACATAATCCAGCAAAATGAAAAGATTAATGAGGATGAAAAAAATACTCTTCTGAAGTTTTTACAAGATGCGGATAAAGAATTGATGATAACCGCCTTCAAGCTTGAAAGAACAGAGAAAGTAAAAAAGACGACAGCAATATTACTTGAAGAAACAATTGAAGAACTTGAACAAAAGCGAAGAGCCGTTGAAGTACAGGCTAAAATAATACAGTTAGAGCATGACCGCAAAACAAAAGAACTTGAAGATGCGCGTCTGCTTCAACTTTCTATGCTTCCGAAAGAACTTCCAAAATTGCCGCATCTTGATATTACTGTTTATATGAAAACAGCAACCGAAGTCGGAGGTGATTATTACGATTTTCATATTGCTTTGGATGGAACACTTACCTTTGCAATTGGTGACGCAACCGGGCATGGAATGAAAGCGGGAATTATTGTATCAATGGTCAAGGCTTTATTCTCATCTGGTGAATCAATGCTGGATATAAAAACATTTTTTCGACAAAGTAACAATACGCTTAAAGGAATTGAGCTTGGCAAACTTATGATGGCGTTTATGATGATTAAAATAAAGTCTAACAAGATTGAATTTGCAAACGCAGGAATGCCACCGTTGTTTATCTTTAGAAAAAAATCTAAAGTGGTTGAAGAAATTATCTTAAACGGAATGCCTCTCGGTGCAATGAAAAATTTTCCGTATGAAACAAAAGAATTAGAAATTTTTTCAGGTGATACGATACTGTTGTTAAGCGATGGATTGCCCGAGTTAAAGAATGGAAAAAATGAACAATATGATTATGAAAGAGTAAAAAGTGAATTTAATTCAGTAGCAGAAAAAAGTCCCAATCAAGTAGTTGAATATTTAAATAACTCTGCTACTGAATGGATGAACGGAATAGAACCCGATGATGATATAACGTTTGTTGTTATTAAAGTTAAATAAGAAATATCTAAATGCAGTTTATCAATAAACTAAAAATCGATCAGGAATTTGTAATACATTTAAAAATGGATGTTAGATGAAAAATAACGTTATTGTAAAAATTGTAATATTTATTGTATTCTCAATTTCAACTATAGTTTTGCCACAGCAGAAACAAAAAACAGAAGCTAACGCCGATCTGATTGAATACACTAACAAAGAAGGTTTGCCCTCAACCAATTGGTCTAATATTGTGCAAACAAAGGATGGATATATCTGGATTAGCGGTATCGAAGGAACATACAGATTTAATGGATATGAATTTGAAGAAATTGGAACTGACATTGGATTACCGACAATGCAAAGTATGTATTACGATTCAACAAATAATAAAATTTACTTTGCTTCTCCCGAAAAATTTATAACATTCAATGGAAAAGATTTTAAGGTTTATACTGAAAAAGAAGGATATGTTCTAAAAGGATCTTCCGGTCAGATAATTTCACTTATTAGACCCGACAGCAAAGCCCGCGTCTGGATTGGATCTACAACACCTTTCGTAGATAAAAAAAATAACGGGGGACTAACATATTTTGAAAACGATAGGTTTACAGTTTTCGATTCCACTAACTTTCCTCTCGATAATGCCACTGATTTCATTGAAACTCCTTATGGAGATCTGATATTTAATTCATCCGGACACAACACCCGATCTTTTGAAGGAGCATATTTAGCTTTATATAAAAATGGAAAGTTCGTGAGGGTAGATGAGTCAATGGGCATCACACTAAAGGGGGCACTGTTCTTTCCTGATGCTTTGCGTTCATCAATTGACAAAGAAGGAAATACATGGATGGCATTCAATGGTGGAAGTTCTGTTATCGAGACCGCAAATAATTCCGGTGTGTTAATGTATGATGGTAATAAATTCTACCAGTTTACTGAGTTTATAAAGCTGCTTAAATCTGATCAGCGTCCATTGCAAGTTTATTACAGTAAAAATCTGAATAAATTGTTTTTAAGTACATTTTTCTTCGATGGTGAGTTATTCAATATTAATAATAACATCATTTTCGAATTTGATAACGGTAAGTGGAAACCATCAGATTTATTGAAGGGACTCGATGATTTTAAAAATCTGAGATCCGGCAAAACAATAAACGATTTTCGATTTACCAATGCTCTGTTTACAAAACCTAACAAATATTTTCCTGAGTTGTTTGTTTTGCCCGGAACTATAGAAGACCAAAGTTCAAAATATCCCGATCAACTCTTTTCTCTCAGCAGCGAAAAAATGGTCAAATTCGATGCGTTGAATGGCTTTTCCGGAACCGAAATCGATGATGGGGTTTTATTAAATACTTCAAAGGGGCTCGGAATATATTATCCTAATCACTCCAGAATGCTCACAAAAAAAGATGGCTTATTATTAACACAAGGCGGCATCACAAATTCTTACGCTGACCATGATGGTTTTGTCTGGATTTCATATTCGTATAGCGAAATTCCCGATTATGCAAGAACCGATAATGTCGGACTGAATGTTTGGGATGGTAATAAATTGCTGACAATTACTGAAGAAGATGGGCTTGCAAGTAACGTTTCCTTTAAAACTTATCAAGATTCTCAAAAGCGAATTTGGATTGCAACCTCCAAGGGAATTACTATGGTTAATAAGATTTTAAATAGTGACGGGGAAATGATTCTGAAACTTAAGAGTATTCCTGAAGAAAACGGGAAACCCTATAGTACATCAAATATACTTGAAACAACCAATGGTGATATTTATGCGTGGGAAAATTATGTGAGACCCGCCGCCGATAAGCTTGTTGAATCCGATTACTATCTAGGACGATTCGATGGAGCAAAATTTGTAGGGATTAAATCCCCTTTCAGTAATTCGGATAATAATAATAAATATCGTCTATTTAATCTCCTTGAAGATAATAATCGGAGACTTTGGTTTATCGGGATATTTGCCGAGACTCTGAAGGATATTTCTTCTGCTCATTCTAAAATAATGTTATATAATGGAAAGTCATGGACAAAACCGCCTGAAAGTTGGAACGTCCCTTCAGATCAGCTTCACTATGTTGGTAACCTTAAAAATGGTATGTACTTCTTAACGGTTGGCGGCTTTTATGTATTTAACGGAAAGAGTTTTGTGAACTTAATTGATAGTGTAAATGCAAATGCTGATTTCAGAATTTTAAAAGGAGCGAGTGTTGCCGGTACTAAAACTGATATACAGGCCGGAGAAAATTTATATATCAGGCTTAGAAATAGAGGGCTTGTAATTTTTGACGGAACTAATCTAAGATTCTATACTAAGAAAGATGGGCTTCCTTCGGCCAATCTATCAAATCCCGTTCTAGATCGTTTTAGAAAAATTGTTTATTTCTCATCCCCTTTGGGTGCAATAAAAACTGAAAGCGATCAGTTCCAATTATTTCCCACTGACGAAAATATTGCCACCGGAATTCCTTCTTCTTCTACGCTTGATGGTTTTGGAAATATGGTGATGTTTTATAATGGCGTTGGGCTTTACATTTATAAGAGTGAGCAAAAAAATTATCCCTTAAAGATTACTTCTGTTACTGTCAACAAACAGTTTTATTATTATTCATATCCTCAAGTTCTTTCAAGTTCAGAAAATTCATTTGTGTTTAATTATGCGGCTCTAAATTATAGAGACCCCCGCCAAACAACTTATGAACATTTCTTAGAAGGATTTGATAAAGAATGGTCCCGTCCATCAGTTCTCCCATTTGTCGAATATCAAAATCTTCCTTCGGGCAATTATACGTTCAGAGTTCGGGGGATCACTTCAAATGGAGTAAAAACAAATGAAGAGGTTTATTCATTTAGGATTAATCCCCCCTGGTGGCTTACATGGTGGGCGTATGGAATTTATATTATTGGTTTTGTCGGAATGTTGGGCGGAATAAGAAAGTATGAATTAGAGAGAAGGAAAGAAAATGAAAATAAAAAATTTCTGCAAATTGAGAATGATAGAAAGACAAAAGAACTTGAAGAAGCCCGTAATCTGCAGCTTTCAATGCTTCCGAAAGGACTACCTCAACTTCCACATCTTGATATTGCTGTATATATGAAAACTGCCACAGAGGTCGGCGGCGATTATTATGATTTTCACGTTCATCTTGATGGAACACTAACTGTAGTTCTTGGAGATGCAACCGGACATGGAATGATGTCGGGAATGATGGTCTCAATAATGAAATCACTTTTTATGTCAGACCGAACAAACAAAGAACTAAAACCATTCTTTGAAAATGCAAGTGCCGCAATAAAGGATATGCAGCTCGGCAGATTAATGATGGCTTTAACTTGCGTTCAGATTACGAATAGCAAAATTATCACTACAAATGCGGGAATGCCGCCATTACTTATTTTCAGAAAAAGCAGTCAAATGATTGAAGAACTTGTAATAAGCAATATGCCGTTGGGGGCAATGAAGGGTGTTTCCTACGATGTAAAAGAATCAAGTATAGAAAGAGGCGATACTTTGTTATTGATGAGCGATGGTTTTGCCGAACTAAAAAATAAAAATGAAGAACTTTACGGTTATAGAAGAGCAAGAAACAGTTTTGAAAAAGCAGCACAAAAAGAACCCGAAGAAATTGTTAACCATCTTAAAGAAGAAGGAATGCGTTGGACAAACAATTTAGAGCCTGATGATGATGTTACTTTTGTTGTGATTAAAATAAAGTAAGATTTGATTTTACTAATTATTCTCAAGAATTGTATAGAAAAATTTTAATGCATAAGTGTTCCGATAATTACGCTTATACATTCACGCCTTCTCCTATAAAAAATGCTGAATGATTTATTTTCATTCAGCATTTTATTTTTGATGTTCACTGATTTTTTAGATGAGAAAGTTTGGAATCAATTACGGATTCATTTCATCAGCGCTTGGACCATAAACTCCGGGAATAGGAATATCCAGCAAACGGAGATAAACACCTAACTGCGCTCTATGGTGAATCAACTGGCTCAAAGAATGTCTGATAACTTCAGCTTTTGAAAGGTCCATAAGAACTTGATCGCCATTTTTCATAACCCATCTGCCATTCAATTTTTCTTCTTTTTTTTCAAGTGTTTTGTATGAAGCGGAAGGAAAGACTTCATAAACAAACGGAAAATCTTTGAGTGAATCAAAAATTGAGATGCCAAGTTGTATCCATTCTGGAGAATCTTTCAGTCTTCCTGTCCATTGTGGATTAGCAAGGTTATAAGAGTTGATAATCACCTCACAATCTCGAGAAACAAATCTTTGAAAGACTGAGGAATGTTTTCTTTTATTCACCCATTTAAAACAAACTTTTTATGTTCATTAATGATGTAATAATAGCAACCACGTTTTATTTGAACATCAATTCATGCAAAGTATTTAATCAATTATTTTTTTTCGTATTCATCTATCTTTTCACGAATAATCTGAGCACTACTTTTTAATAAAGATTTTTCTTTAACATTTAGTCGAATTGGCAACACACCCAAATCCCCCTCCCCTCCAATTAAATGAGGAAGCGAAAGAGTTACATTCTTTATACCTTCAACATCTTCTTTAAATGTGCTGACTGTTAGAACCGCGCGATTGTCTCTGTTAATCACATCAACAAGCTTTGCAATGGCAGCTCCAATTCCATAATAAGTTGAGCCTTTCCCTTCAATAATTTTATAAGCAGCGTTTCTTACACCATCATCAATTTGTTGTTTTATTTCATCATTAAATAAAATTTTTCTGAATTCAGTAAAATCTTCAAACGAAACCCCGCCAATGTCAACATTTGACCAGCATAAAACTTCTGAATCGCCGTGTTCACCGATTACATAAGCGTGAACATGCTGTGAATCAACTCCAATATGAGTACCAAGCAATGTTCTAAATCTGGCTGTGTCAAGTGTTGTTCCACTGCCGATTATTCTGGTCGACGGTATTCCAAATTCCTTTGCAATGTCAACACAAATGTGAGTGATTATGTCAACGGGATTCGTAGCAACCAGAAAAATTATGTTAGGATTTACTTCTGCCGTGTGGGAAATAATATCTCTCATTATTGAAGCATTCTTTTCCATAAGCATTAGTCTTGTTTCGCCCGGTTTTTGGCTTGCACCTGCAGCAATTACAACAATTTTTGCGTCTTTTAGATCTTCATAACTTCCCGCATAGATATCCGTTGCCGCCGCAAAAGGAACAGCGTGCATTATATCCTGAGCTTCAGCAATTGCTCTTTTTTCATTCGCATCAATAAGTACAATATCACTGGCAGCTTTTCTCATCATAATTGCGTATGCAGCTGTTGCGCCAACCATTCCGCTTCCGATTATTCCTACTTTCATTTTAACCTCATAAATTTTATTACAGTTTAATTATGTGACTCATCCGTGGATCTCTGTCTAAGAATAAAGCAACACAGAGAATACTCTGAAATATAATAATTATACCGAGTGCATCGATATTTTATTTACAACCAAAAGGAACTCCGCATTGCGCCAAAAATAATATCACCCAATGGAATGGGAAAAAGGACGTTGCGCCATAATATAGGTAACCCAAATAATTGAGGTTATCTATGAGCGGAAAAGCTAAAAGAGAGTATTTAGAAGAAATCAAGAAACGGTATTTCACCTCTACGAAATTAGGAAAGGTGCAAATCCTCGATGAGTTCTGTACGAACTGTTCCTACAACAGAAAATATGCAATCAGATTAATCCACAAGAAAAAATCACCAAAGCAGAAAAAAAGAGCCGGAAGACCAAATGGTTATTATAAGGAATCAATCATAAGATTTCTTAAAGTCCCGAAAGGGAAGCCTTTGGCTTGGGGTTTGTCACTATCCACCATCACAAACGCCAAAGTTGGGCGGAGTATTTATTTGTCTTTCAATTCATTAGCTTTTCGATTTCATAACTAATCCACAAACCCGACTCTTTTGGTTTATCAAATTGAATCCAGCATTTAGTACCTTAACAGTAAAGTTCGTGTAATATTTGGCAGAATATTTAGAAATTGAAAGCGGGTACCAAAATTACTTCTTTAACAAGTTGTGCAGCCA
>JAUXVN010000132.1 GCA_030684555.1 Ignavibacteria bacterium | reverse complement strand
ATTATTTGAGCTGACCCCGCTTGTCCAGCACGCACTGTTTTTATAATTGATTGGACTTCCGAATTTTGATTTCATACCCGTGCCGATGTACGCCGAATTCCTTGCTTCATCTGCTTCCCATTTTGTATAATAGCCGCTGCTGTAATGTAATATTGCATCTTCCGGTCCAGAATTCTTCACTGCAACAATATCATACTTTTTTAACGTATCTTGCTGTGCAGTATCCCACCCGTTTACATACTGGACTATTGTGTTCATCTTTAAAGCGTCAACTAATTTATAAATTTCACTATTTGTTGAATCCCCTTTATCTAAATAAACACCGTAGTTGAATTTTTGAGCATGAATAGTGTTTATGCTTATTAAAGCTAATACCATTACAATTATTGCTACTCGCTGTTTCATTTACTCTCTCCCATCTATTTTAAATATATCATTTTTTTAATATCATTAAATACCGGTATACTTTTACTGTTTAATACCTCTATTTTATAGATGTATATTCCGCTTGCAATATCTGAGGGAGTATTCGGTCTGCTCTTTGGAATGAAAGAGACTTCATGGAATCCGGATTCCTTGTAACCGTTTACTAATACCTCGACCAATTCCCCTTTTATATCGTACACGCTCAGTTTTACATAACCTAACTCCTTTAGTCTGAATGCTATTTGTGTTGATGGATTATATGGATTCGGATAATTTTGGTACAAGATATAATCATGTACTACAAACGGGTTTTTATCTTTTGCAGATACCAAAATCACTCCAATCTCTTCACTTAAATTCGATTCATTTTTTTGATTGTCAACTGCTGTCAGTTTATAATATAGTCTGTCGACTTTTGGTATCGGGTGGGTATAGATAGTTGTCCTCAATTCAGCTGCAAGACTGAGTGAGTCAGCAATAAATCCGGCGAGCGTGTCTCTGAACAAACGATAATGATGAAAATCTGATTCTGTATTTGGCAGCCAGCTTATTGTGATATTGTTTGAATCAATTGAAGCTGTTATCCCTTTGGGTGACCGGGGAGCGAAATCAAGGTATTTGTAAGATTCACCAAAAGGTCCTCCATAAAGTCCAATATCACTTCTTGTACTATCTTTATCTAATATTGAAGGATCGCCGGCATCTATTAATGGTGAGTACATTTGTAAATAAAAATTCAAGCTGTCCTCATTTACAAACATTGGGTGTACCGACAGATTTGTACTGTCGGGTGTAAATCCAGAGTAATTTGTTCCGTTGTTCCATGAATTATTATATTTTACATTTGGTTGACCAGTTGCTATATTTTTTATACCACTACTATTATTTAACAAAATATTATTTCTTACTATTCTATTAGAGTTTGCATTTATACCCTCATTAAACCCGATTACTATATTATCTATTTTTTCATATGGGAGATCAGGATGCCCTGCAGTTATTCCGTAACCCCTTCGTGTATTATCAATTAATAAATTATTATAAACCTTACTGATTCCGTTGCTGGGCATTGATATACCTTTTGCCAAATCACCAATCACTTTTATAGTATTGTTAAATATTACTGCTCGTGCACCTAAGGTTGCTCCTATGCCTTTATCTCTTACATTAAAAATAAAATTATTATATATTGAATCGAGTACTGTGGTTCCTGATGCAAACACATCTATACCTACCTGTACATCACTCATGATATTGTCTTTTATAGTCACATATGAATTTGATATTGAGATTCCCTCCCAGGAAGTAGATATTTTATTGTTTCGGATTTCTCCATAAAAATAAATGGGATCATTTAGCCCCGGTCTACATGATATTCCTATTCCTCCGGTTGTGTTTGTTACTATTATGTGAAAGCCTTCAATAGTGCAGCTATCTTTCATAGTCACCGAGTAAAAACTTTGTGGATAAGAGAGTGTTCTTGTATCAATAATACAACTATCCCAACCGGAACCGATTAATGATAATCCGTGTATCATAAAGACTTGTTCTATATATGTACCGTTACCTACATAAATAGTATCACCAAAACTGCTTATGTTTATGCACTTCTGAATGCTGTCGCTTGCAGTAAGCCAGCTTGTGTATGGTGGCTGCGCACTTCCGGTTTTGCTTACGTATCGGATTTCGGAGTGGAGGGGGAGTGTTATCAGAAGTATCAAGAGATATACTGTTTTTATACTTATGTTGTTCATCATTTTACCCTTTTCATTTTAACAATATCATTTTGCCCAAACCGGTAAATATAGGCTCTTTTTTTCCGTTTATCACTTGAAGTTTATAGATGTAAATGCCAGTAGCTATATCATTATTGTAACCCGTTGACCATTCCGGCATTCCGTCACTTCGCTTGCCTCTTGAATCAAATTCTTTTTCGTAGTAGCCTTTTTCCTGCCAGCCGTTTACTAATACTTCTACTATTTCTCCTTTGATGTCATAGATGTATAGTTTTACATATCCTCCTTCTTTTAACCGATACGGGATTATTGTCCTCGGATTAAATGGATTCGGATAATTATTCAGTAGTTTGTATTCTTCTAAAACCAGAGGGGGAAATTCTGCATTGCCGGTTATTGTTACGGTTACTTCTTCTCCCGGGGCTGACTGATTTTCGGTTGAGTCTATTGCTGTTACTAAATAATAATATTTTGTTTCACTGTTTCTGTA
>JAUXVN010000129.1:2500-69920 GCA_030684555.1 Ignavibacteria bacterium | reverse complement strand
CTACCTCAAAAATTAATCTCAGAGGGAATAGATCCAAGAATACCTTGGTTATATAATTTTAAGTTAGATTTTAAATTTAAATAGCTCAGTAAAATAAATTGTACCTAAAAAATCTCTGACAAAGGTCGGGATCTTCCTCGTTGTTAGCGGATGCTGATATACATCAGCATGACATCAGGGTTAGTAGATACTGCATAAAAAAACTCCGAGGTTTGGATAATTAGGAAACGATTGGTTTTATTGAATGTAATGGCAATTCCAATTCACCAACTGAATATGCACTTTATCAAAACTACCCTAATCCTTTTGGCGAAGCCATCCCTTTGGGATAACCCAAGTACAACAATTAAGTTTGGAGTGCCGAAAACTTCAAATGTAAAATTGAAATTATTCAATATTTTAGGCGAGAAAATAGCGACATTAATTGATAAAGAAATGGAATCCGGGTATCATAATTATCAATTATCAATTAACAAGCGGTGTTTATTTCTATCGATTAAGCGCTGTTGAAATCGGAACAGAGAAATTATATACATCAATCAAGAAGATGCTTCTTTTAAAGTAAATAATCACTCTGTCACATAATCAATTATTTAAATTAGAAGTGTAATGGCGAAAAGTTTTCTTTTATAAAAATTAAAATAATTATGTAATGTATTACTGAGTTTACTCTAAAAAGGTTGTAAACGGTTAAAACCGTTTCAGATTCTCAATCTTTTCCCATTAACCCGTTAGCTAACGGGTTAATAATAACTTGGGTTTATAGAAAACCGTTTCAACGGTTTATATTTCAGTCTCAAATTGAATGGTTGACCTTTTTAGACCTGACTCATTACTATTATTGAATAATAGTTAATGAAACAAAGCCCGATTAACCTGCTTTCGGGCCTTGGATATTTAATCCCTTCCATTCTGAATGCAATCACCCAAATAATTTTTACTTTAGAAAAAGATTATAATCTTTCTATATTTGTGCAGATGACCTGAATTAATAACTTACATGATTAAAGAATTGCATTATTCAAAAAAGAGATTCCTCACTGTCGTACTTTTATCACTCTTAATTTCCGGCTCATTTCCGCAAACACAAAATTTAAAGTTTGATCAGATAGAACTTGAACAAGAACTTTCTAAATCAATCGTTTAAGCCCATATACAGGATGCTCATAGTTTTATATGTTTAGGATGGAGTGAAATAGATATGATGCTATTCGATTGTTGTTTATGGTCGGGAAGAAGGATTGAAAAAACCAAGTATTTTATAAAAGCTTTATGATAGAAATGAAAATATTAGAACGAGTAAGCAAATTACATTTATTACTTTATTTAATTACTTTTATTGAAGTTTATTCTCAATCGAATTTTATAGATGAAAATGATATAATAAATTTTGCTTCGCCCGCTATAAAAATTTATACAAATAAAGATGGTCTTCCTCAGAGTTCAATTATGTCTATCGCCGTTGATAAAACAGGGTATTTATGGATAGGGACGCAAGATGGCGCTGCCTATTATGACGGGCATAAGTGGGTAACCGTAAATCTTCCGGACAGAACAGTCTCTAACTATGTACGAACAATTTAGGTAGGAACAGGTATGATGCTCTTTTTTGTGACACAGAGGAAATCTGAAAAACAAGGGACAAAACTATTCATGGTTGTGCATCTTACGCTGTGGGCTTTTTTATTATGTTTACTGTTTCCTATAAAAACGTATGCGCAACCATCGCGTGATATCAGTCTGTTTGCAAACAAAGCTCTCAAACTCATCACCCAAAAGGATGGTTTGCCGCAAGGGACAATTCAATGTATGGCAACTGACAGTAGTGGAAGGTTTTGGATTGGCACACAAGATGGAGCCGCGTATTATGATCAACGCAAGTGGACAACCGTCAACATGCCGAGGCGAACAATTTCAAACTGGGTCCAATCAATGTTCGTCGCAAGCGATGGAGCGGTTTGGTTTGGTATGGGGCGGGGCGGGGTACATCGCTATACTCACGGAAGGTGGGAGTCTTTTGATACATCAGACGGATTGGTAGGAAGAACTGTGCGGGGTATTTGCGAAACCAAAGAAGATAACGGAGTGAGAGCAGTTTGGTTTGCTACAGATCGCGGGTTGTCGAAATTCGCTGGAGGGAAATGGCAAACCTACACTAAACAGAATGGTTTAGTCGGGGACATCATCAACGATGTTTGCAACAGCACTAATGGGGCGTTGTGGGCAGGCACCAGCCAGGGTGTTTCTATGCGCTACCGTGGCGAGTGGCTCACAGTTGACGTGCCCGATGGGATGAAAGGCAAAAGCATTTCGAAAATCTTTCAGAGTAGCGATGGTGCGATGTGGTTTGGCGCTAAGAACGTGATTGCAAGATACAACAAAGGAGAGTGGAGTGTGTTTTCGGTGAAGCGGGGGGCAATGAACAGTGTTGTATACGCCATTTATCAAAGAATGAATGGGGAGATATGGTTTGGTACCGAAAGCGGGTTGTGGAAATTCAACGACCTTCATGGGAGTGACACAAGCGCTGCTCCACAGTCCGTGTCTCTGGGAATCAAGCGAACAGGGAAAGGCGGGATGTTTGTCATTTCTATCCATGAGACCTACGATGGCAGCCTATGGTTTGGCACGTTCTCGGGACTTTATCGGTATAATGACGGCAATTGGCAATTTGTTGTCGAGAACATGGGAGCGGCGGAAGGTGGAACGACTGCAATTTGTGAAACCTCAAACGGAGATTTTTGGTTTGGGACAGTGGGTAGTGGTCTCGTCCGCTATAGTAACGGCAGATGGTACCCTCACTATCTCATCTCAGGCATCATTATCTACCTTTATGAATCGAAGGATCGGTCTCTTTGGGTAAGTCTTTACAACAATGGTGTGTTTAGATACAAGGACCAAACTTTGACAAAATATAATAAAGTAAATGGTCTTGCGAGCAACAGCGCGTGGTTTACCTATCAGACTAAAGACGGCTCTCTTTGGTTTGGAGGCGACGGCGGTGTATCCAAATATGCACTCGGTAAGTGGGAAACCATTACAGACAAAGAGGGACTTCCCGGGAACACCGTTCTTAGTATGTGCGAGACAAGCGACGGGTCCCTCTGGTTTGGGACAACAGTAGGGGTTTCCAGTTTTCGCAACGGTAAGCATCAAACCTATGACACGAGAGATGGTCTAGGAGCAAATACCGTTCAATGTATTTTTGAACCCTTATCCACAACATCTGCCAGCCGCGAGGGCAAAGCTGTTTGGTTTGGAACACGGGGCAACGGCGTTTCCCGGTTCGATCTTGGCAGTAAGACATGGAGAACATTCAATGACATTACATCTCCTCGTCTCTCAAACAACACCGTGTACGGCATTAAAGAGGACAAACTGGGGAGACTCTACTTTTTGACAAATAATGGAGTCACACGGTTTACGTTTCTTGGAGATGGCAAAATAAAGTCCGAAATTTTTACGATGGAAGACGGACTGCCAAACAATGAAGGAAACTTCGGCAGTTCGATCCTTGATTCACGCGGCAGGATTTGGGTTGGAACAACGGAAGGAGCGGCATTTCTGGATCCATCGGCAGAGGTTGTGGATACTCTTCGAAAACCACTCTTCATCAGGGATGTTTCCGTTTCAGGACTTGTAACAAATCAACCATTGGAAAGTGGAGTTGTTCTTAAACATAACCAGAACGAGATCGTCTTTCATTTTTCATTGTCCTCATTTTTCAAGGAATCAGACACACGTTATCAGGTTCAATTGAACGGCTATGACGCAGACCGTCTGGACTGGACATCGGACAACAAGAAGGAATACACTAATCTTTCTGATGGTAATTACACGTTTCGTGTCTGGGGAAAAGACTATGCCGGGAATATGAGCGGACCTACAGAGTTTTCGTTTATCATCGAACCCCCTTATTGGAAAACATGGTGGTTCACAATTTTTCTCTTCCTCGCATCTGTTGGGGCTATCCTCATGATGATTCGCATCTACACCGCACGCAAGCTGAAGAAACAACTGGTTATTCTGGAGCGGCAGCGAATGATAGAGCAGGAAAGAGCACGTATCTCAAGAGACATGCACGATACGGTCGGATCCAGTCTGACGCGTATTGTACTCCTTAGTAACCGGGTCGACAAAGAAATGCAGGATCAGAGTATATGCCGGGGTGATCTTACGCCGATTCAACACCGGGTAAGCGTGATAGAAGCGACGGCGAGAGAAGTGATGGGCACGATGGATGAAATTATCTGGTCTCTCAGCCCAAAGCATGACACCCTCGAAAGTCTTATCAGTTATGTGCGGTATTTCATTAACGTCATGTTTGAGTCCGCCGGTATTCAGTATAAGATTAACGTTCCTGAATCGATCCCGGATATCACGTTGAGCCCGGATTTCAGGAGAAACGTGTTCCTCATTGTAAAAGAAGCCGTCAACAACATTGTCAAGCACTCAGGCGCCTCATCTGTGTCCATAGTTGTCTCTCTTCAGGAAAATAGGCTCGCGTTTGAAGTTATTGATTATGGGGTTGGTATGAGTGAATCGGTTCCACCGCTTACCGATGGTGTTGGATTTGGACTCAAGAACATGCGGGAACGGGCAGAGGCAATAGGAGCGAGCCTGGCTATCGAAGCAATTCCTCAACTCGGCACTTCAGTCCGGTTCAGTGCGGAATTGCAAAAGATTACTCCAATTTGAGGTATCTCTATTGCGTAAGAAATGATTATTTTGCATCAAATATATTGAGCGAGGATCTGTTATGGAAAACATTAGTGTAATGATCGTTGAAGATGATGAAATAGTGAAAGAAGAATTGCGGGATGCTTTAGATCAGTCTCCGGAATGCCGGTGTGTGGGAGTATTTGCGAATGGTGAAGCGGCACTTGCAAATGTGACGTCCCTCAATCCTAACGTCATCTTGATGGATATTGGTCTTCCCGGAATGAACGGGATCGAGTGTCTCCGACAGGTAAAGAAGATTGTGCCGAAAACCTCTGTTGTGATGCTCACCGTGTTCGACGACGATGGGAGGATCTTCGATTCGATTATAGCCGGCGCAAACGGGTATTTGTTGAAGAGGACTCCCCCATCGAAAATTGTCGACTCTTTGTTAGACATTCAAAACGGCGGCGCACCCATGAGCGGTCAAATTGCGCGGCGCATCCTTGAATTATTTCGCCAAAGCCCGCAGCCCGATGAGACTCATGGGCTTACTAACAGGGAAACAGAAATTCTTGACCGCCTTGCCAAAGGCTACACCCACAAACAGGTTGCCGACAATCTCTTCGTCAGCCCGGAAACGGTTCGATGTCATTTAAAAAACATCTATCAAAAGCTTCACGTTCATTCAAAGTCGGAAGCCATCAACAAGGTCTTTCACTTGCGAACCATTCTGAAATAATTCCCTTTTCTGTTGTCAATGATCTGTGGTGACCTCTTGAGATATTGACGGAAAAATACTCCATTTTGAGGTATTGTAGATCCCATATATCCCGTTTACTTTTACATGCAGCAGTCAGAGTATTAATTCACCTTACGCAGTTATCAAGGGAAAATTATCTTAATCATAATCTTACTCGTTTTTGCGTATTTAAAGCAGATTAAGATTAAGATTATGAATAATCTTCATTTTTTGCGTAAAGTAATTTATTTATTCACTCATAATCAAATTACAATCATCGCCAAGCAACCAAGAATCTGATGTTTTCTTTCATGATTTGCTGGCGGAACATAATTCATGAAGGTTTAGTATGCATAGTTACAAACGATATGTTAACCGGTTTCTCCTCACTCCTGTTATTCTCTTGGGGCTTCTTCTTTTAAATGGGAATACAGCACACGCTCAATGGCAGCAAACTGCCGGACCTGAGGGGGGAGTAATTTATTCCTTTGCCACAATCCCCGATGGGGCAGGCGGCACGAATCTCTTTGCCGGTACAGATGGCGGCGTCTTTCTTTCTACCAACAATGGCACAAGCTGGTCTGCGGCGAGTACCGGCTTAACGAGTACTAATGTTTTGTCTCTTACCGTCTCAGGTTTAAATCTTTTTGCCGGGACTAATGGCGGCGTCTTTCTTTCCACCGACAACGGCACAAGTTGGACTGCGGCGAGTACCGGAATGACGAACACTATTGTCTTATCACTTACCGTCTCAGACACAAATCTTTTTGCCGGGACTAATGGCGGCGGCGTTTTTCTTTCCACCAACAACGGCACAAGCTGGACGGCAGTCAATACCGGCTTAACGAACACTGATGCCCGTGCTCTTGCCATCTCTCCAAACGGGGCAGGCGGGACGAATCTTTTTGCCGGGATTTTTGGCGGCGGTGTTTTTCTTTCCACCAACAATGGGGCAAACTGGACTGCAGTCAATACCGGCTTGACCAAGAAAGATGTCTTTTCTCTTGCTCTCGACTCGTCGGGAAATCTTTTTGCCGGGGCAGAAGGCGGCGTCTTTCGTTCCACCAACAATGGGGCAAACTGGACTGCAGTCAATTCCGGTTTGGTGAATACTCGTGTCCGTACTCTTACTGTCTCTCCCAACGGGGTAGGCGGGACGAATCTCTTTGCCGGAACTTATGGCGGCGGTGTCTTCCTTTCCACCAACAACGGTATAATTTGGACTGAAATAAATACCGGATTGACAAATAATAGGATTTTAACTCTTGCTGCCACAGGAACAAATATCTTTGCCGGCACTTTTAGCGGCGTTTTTCTTTCAACTAACAACGGCACAAGCTGGGCTGCGGCAAATACCGGGATAATAAACATATATACGTATGCTCTTGCCGTCTCTCCAAGCGGGGCAGACGCTATGAATCTTTTTGCAGGAACCTGGCAAGGCGGCGTTTTTCTTTCCACCAACGACGGCATAAACTGGACTACGGCGAGTAATGGTTTGACAAACACTGATGTCTATGCTCTTGCCGTCTCACCCAACGGGGCGGGCGGTACGAATCTCTTTGCCGGGACTGGCGGCAGCGGCATCTTTCTTTCCACCGATAACGGCATAAACTGGACAGCGGTTAATACCGGCTTGACGAACGGTTATGTCTATGCTCTTGCCGTCTCTCGCGCTGATAGCGGGACAGGCGTTACAAATCTCTTTGCCGGAACCGGCGGCGGCGGTGTCTTTCTTTCCACTGATAACGGTACAAGTTGGACTGAGGTCAACACCGGCTTGAAGCACACCGAGGTACTGTCTCTTGCCGTCTCTCCCAACGAGGCAGGCGGAACGAATCTCTTTGCCGGAACCTGGCAAGGCGGCGTCTATCTTTCCACCAACAACGGGAATAGCTGGACTGAGGCAAGTACCGGCTTGACAAAGACCGTTATCAATGCTCTTGCCGTTTCTCCCAATGAAGCAGGCGGAACAAATCTCTTTGCCGGGAGTTATGGCGGCGGTGTCTATTTTTCCACCGACAACGGTACAAACTGGACTGAGGTCAGTATCGGTTTAACGGACACAGATGTCAAGGCTTTTGCCGTTTCTCCCGCTGATAACGGGACAGGTGGAACAATTCTCTTTGCAGGAACCTGGCAAGGCGGTGTCTTTCTTTCCACCAATAACGGCACAAGCTGGACTGTGGCAAACAGTGGCTTGACGAACATCGGTGTTTTGACTCTTGCCGTCTCCGGTGAGAATCTTTTTTCAGGGACTAATGGCGGCGTGTGGAGACGACCGTTATCTGAGATGATAACCTCATTGCCTGCCAAAAACGGATTAACCGCATTGCCGACGCATTTTATTCTTAACCAGAACTATCCGAACCCGTTTAATCCGGAGACGACTATTTCCTTTAACCTTCCATCTAAATCGTTTGTATCATTGAAAGTATTTGATGCTTTGGGAAAAGAAGTTTCGATTCTGGTCGCAGACGAGTTGCCTGCCGGAACGTACGCACGGCAATGGAATGCGTCAACCTTGCCAAGCGGTGTTTATTTCTACCGGCTTGTGGCAAATGCATCTTCCGAAGGGAGCTCTTTGGAACCTTCGGTAAAGGCTAATGACTATGTCGAAACAAAAAAACTCATTTTGCTCAGGTAACACCACCCGCCGAAAAGGGAGTCGTTTCCCCGGCAATGCGGGCAACTGTATATCACGCGCGGCGGCATTAGCGTCAATTTAAAGGATTACTTTAGTTCTTTGTAAGTTTTATAGCTCCGACTTAAAGAGGTTGTGTGAATATTCACACAACCTCTTTAAGTCGGGAAAAATTAACACAAAAAAAATGGGCTTTAGCCCAAATTTAAAAAAGGATTCACATCTATGAAAACATTCTTTCAAATAGTAATCATAATGACTTTAATTTTTTATGTTGCTCCCTACACGGAGGCTCAATGGGTTGAGACAAATGGTCCCTACGGTGGTAAAGTTAATTCTTTTGCGGTCAGTGGCACAAATCTCTATGCCGGGACTACCAGCGACGGCGTCTATCTTTCCACCAACAACGGCACAAGTTGGACAGAAGCCAATACCGGCTTGACAAACAAAAAGATCTTTGCCCTTGCGGTGAGCGGCACAAACCTCTTTGCCGGGACTGATCGCGGCGGCGTCTATCTTTCCACCAATAACGGCACAAGTTGGACAGAAGCCAATACAGGCTTGACAAACAAAAGGGTCTATGCCCTCGCGGTCAGCGGCACAAATCTCTTTGCCGGAACTATTGCTGATAGCGACAGCGTTAGCGGCGTCTATCTTTCAACCAACAACGGCACAAGCTGGTCAGCAGTCAATACCGGTTTGACGAACACTGATGTCTATGCTCTTGCGGTCAGCGGCACGAATCTCTATGCCGGAACTTTTGGCGGCGGCGTCTTTCTTTCCACGAACAACGGCATAAACTGGACAGCAGTTAATACCGGCTTGGCGTACAATAATATCTTTTCCCTTGTGGCGAGTCCCAACGAAACAGGCGGAACAAACCTCTTTGCAGGAGCTTACAACGGTAATAGTAGCAGCGCTGTCTTTCTTTCCACTAACAACGGCACAAGCTGGACTGTGGCGAGTAACGGTTTGACGACGAAGTCTGCTGTCCGTTCCTTTGCTGTTATTCCAAACGAGGTTAGTGGCACAAACCTCTTTGCCGGAATTTATGGACCTGAAGGAGGCGTCTATCTTACCTCCGACAACGGCATGAACTGGACGGCAGCCAATACCGGCTTGACGAACACTTCAGTCAATGCTCTTACTGTCTCTCCAAACGGGGCAGACGGGATGAATCTCTTTGCCGGAACCGCCGGCGGCGGCGTCTATCTTTCCACCGACCGCGGCTCAAGCTGGACTGTGACAGCCAATACCGGTTTGACGAAAGCTACTGTCAATTCCTTTGCTTTCAGTACAAACGGGGCAGACGGTACAAATCTCTTTGCCGGGACCTCCGGCGGCGGCGTCTATCTTTCCACCGATAACGGCACAAGTTGGACAGCAGCCAATACCGGCTTGACGAATGCTAATGTCAGGGCGCTTGCGGTCAGTCCCAATGGGGCAGGCGGCACAAATCTCTTTGCAGGGACTTTTGGGGTTTATGGCGGGACTGTCTTTTTTTCCACCAACAACGGCACAAGCTGGACAGAAGCCAATTCTGGTTTAACGAACAATAATGTAAATGCCTTTGCGGTCAGTTCCGACGGGGCAGGCGGCACAAATCTCTTTGCCGGTACTAATCGCGGCATCTTTCTTTCCAACAACAACGGTACAAATTGGACGGAAGCCAATACCGGCTTTACGAGGGCTACTGTCTATACCTTTGCAGTCAGTCCAAACGGGACAGGAGGGGCGAATATCTTTGCCGGGACTATTTACGGCGTCTATCTTTCCACCAACAACGGTGAAAGTTGGAAAGAGGTCAATACAAATCCGAATATAGATAGCAGCTTGACGAACTTAGGTGTCCGGGCGCTTGCAGTCAGCCCAAACGAGGCAGGCGGGATGAATCTCCTCGCCGGGACTAACGGCGGTATCTATCTTTCCAGCAACAACGGCACAAGTTGGAGAAAGGTAAATACCGGCTTGACGAATCTTTATGTAGTTGATATTGCGGTCTCCGGCACGAATCTCTTTGCCGGAATTTCTCCTCTTCCTATTTATGGCCTTAGCGGCGGCGTCTCTCTTGCCATCAACAACGACACAAGCTGGACTGCTGTCAATGAAGGCTTAACAAACACCAATATCGTTACTATTGCCGTTTCCAGTACGGATATCTTTGCCGGTACTTCAACCGGCGGCGTGTGGAGACGACCGTTATCTGAGATGATAACCTCATTGCCTGCCGAAAACGGATTAACGGCATTGCCGACGTATTTTATTCTTGACCAGAACTATCCTAACCCGTTCAATCCTTCAACAACGATTAAGTATGCACTGCCTTTTGCAGGCAATGTAAAAGTGACGGTTTACAATATGCTTGGAGAGAAAGTGCATGAATTGATCAACATTGTTCAGGAAGCAGGTTATTATAACGTTGTATGGAATGCGGGCAGCGCTGCGTCGGGAGTTTACTTTTATTCTATACAAGCGAAATCAACTGATCCCGCAACTGCGGGACAAGACTTTAGGTCTGTTAAAAAGATGTTGATGATGAAATGATTGCAAAATTAAAAGATGGTAGGAACTGCAATAGAAAAACTGATTTATTAATAATAAAAAAGGTGCAAAAATGAAAAATTCATATTATTTGTTTATTGCTTTATTGTTTGTGATAGTTCCCGGAATAACGAATTCACAAACATTGCAGGAGAATTTATATGTCACAAATGGTTCGGTTAAAGCAACCAAAATAAGTGGAAATACATTGTATATTGGAGGTGATTTTACCCAAGTAGGTCCTTCTACAGGCTATGGCGCTGCAATTGATACCTCAACCGGGACTTATGATCCTTCAATGCCTAAGGTAAACGGGGCAATTTATGCAATTGCGCCCGATGGATTGGGCGGATGGTTTATTGGCGGTACTTTTACTTATGTAGGAGCAGTTGCCCGGAATAAAATAGCGCATATAAAAGCCGATAAAACTGTTGATATGAGTTGGAATCCGAATGCAACCGGATCTACATTTTATCCTCCGTATATTAAAGCCATTGCCGTATCAGGTTCAACAGTTTATGTAGGCGGTCAATTTACTAATATAGGCGGGCTGGCAAGAAACAGAATTGCCGCGCTTGATTTTACAACCGGCGCTGCAACAACCTGGAATCCAAATGCATCTTTCCCTGCAACCGCAGTTGTTTACGCAATTGCCGTATCAGGTTCAACAGTTTATGCAGGTGGAACTTTTACTAAAATAGGTACAACGGTAAGAAATAATATTGCCGCTATTGGTACAAGTGGAACGGGAACGCTGACAATTTGGAATCCGAATGCAGGCGGCAGGGTTAATGCCATTGCCATATCAGGTTCAACTGTTTATGCAGGTGGATTGTTTACAACTATAGGCGGGCAGACAAGAAATAGAATTGCCGCCGTTGATATTACAACAGGACTTGCAACAACCTGGAATCCGAATTCAGATGCAAACGTTTTTACCCTGGCGGTATCAGGTTCAACAGTTTATGCGGGGGGTCAATTTTCTAATATAGGAGGGCAGGCCAGAAAGTATATTGCTGCTCTTGATAGTACAACACCCGGACTTGCAACGAGTTGGAATCCGGATGCGAATGCAACCGGCTATGTTAACATCCTTGCTGTATCAGGTTCAACTGTTTATGCAGGTGGAGATTTTACAAGTATAGGTGGCCAGACCAGAAACTATACTGCTGCTTTTGATATAAGTGGAAGTGGGCTTGCAACCAGTTGGAATCCGAGTGCTGGCGGCACGGTTAGTGCCCTTGCCGTATCAGGTGCAACAGTTTATGCGGGTGGAAATTTTACAACTATAAACGGGCAGGCCAGAAATAGAATTGCCGCTCTTGATATTACAAGCGGAGCGCCGACAAGTTGGAATCCGGACGCAAATAGCACGGTTGTTGCCCTTGCCGTATCAGGTTCAACAGTTTATGCAGCTGGAAATTTTGCAACTATAGGCGGGCAGACCAGAAATAGGATTGCTGCTCTTGATATTACAAGTGGAACGTCGACAAGTTGGAACCCGGATGCAGGTGGCACGGTTTATACCCTTGCCGTATCAGGTTCAACAGTTTATGCAGGCGGTATTTTTACAACTATAGGCGGGCAGTCAAGAAATAATCTTGCTGCTCTTGATATTACTACCGGTCTTGCAACAACCTGGAATCCAGATGCTAGTAGCGCGGTTTATACCCTTGCCGTATCAGGTTCAACAGTTTATGGGGGGGGAGATTTTACGAGTATAGGTGGTCAGGTAAGAAACTATATTGCTGCTCTTGATATTACAACCGGGCTTGCAACAAGCTGGGATCCGAATGTGAGTGCTGGTGGTCAGGTTCGTGCCCTTGCTGTATCAGGTTCAACAGTTTATGCAGGCGGTTATTTTACAACTATAGGCGGGCAGGCAAGGAACTATATTGCAGCTCTTGATATTACAACCGGTCTTGCAACAACCTGGGATGCGACGACTGCAAACAACATTGTTTATGACATTGCTGTATCAGATTTGGCAGTTTATGCAGGCGGCGCCTTTACAACTATAGGGGGGCAGACAAGAAATAAAATTGCAGGTCTTGATATTACAACCGGACTTGCAACAACCTGGAATCCGAATGCAAACGGTGTGGTTAATACCATTTCACTTGATTTTACGAATGGAAGGATTTATGCAGGCGGTGATTTTACTACTGTTATGAATAGTCCTTATTCTTACCTCGCAGGGTTAACCAATCCCGATGATCCCCTGCCGGTAGAACTTACATCCTTCACAGCAAATATCTTAAGTACCGGTATAGAGTTAAAATGGCAAACCGCCACGGAAGTGAACAACTACGGCTTTGAAGTTCAGAGAACAATTAAAAATGAAAAATTAGAAATTACAAATTTTGAAACCATCGGCTTCGTTGAAGGGAACGGAAATTCAAATTCTCCAAAAGAATATTCTTTTATAGATGAATCAGTAAAAAACGGAAAATATTCCTACCGTCTGAAACAAATAGATTTTAATGGCAAATTTTCCTACAGTGATGAAGTTGAAGTTGAACTATATAACATCCCAACAGAGTTTGCACTTTATCAAAACTACCCTAATCCGTTTAACCCAAGTACAACTATAAAATATGCTCTTCCTTCAGATTCAAAAGTAATTTTGGAAGTTTATAATATCGTCGGACAAAAAGTAACAACACTAATCAACAACGAAAGCAAAGAAGTCGGTTATCATGAAGTTAGTTTTAATGCTTCATCCGCCGCTGGCGGATTATCGAGTGGAATTTATATCTATAAAATAACAACAGATAATTTCACATCAACTAAGAAGTTTGTTTTTATGAAGTAATAAAATCCCGGATTAAAAATCTTAAAAACTATTCATTGCATAATTAAACATAAAAATAGTGATGACAGCTCTGCGAGAGTCCTTTCTCGCAGAGCCATTGTTGAAAGTAGATTTTTGAGAAATATTCTTCCAAATTAAATATCGCTGTCTTAAACACAATCCGTAAATCTAAAAAATATTGTTAGAACAAATTTCAACTAAATAGATTATGTTATATTTTTATAGGTGAGTTTATTTAATATGATTCTCAGGTATAAAAAGTAATGCGAATAATTTCCTTTTTCTCTCTTTTATTATTTCTCACTCTAACTATACAACCGACTCCCCTGAAAAATGGAACTAATCAGATTTTAACAATAAACGACGGGCTTTCTCAAAACTCTGCTTTCGCAATAATCCAGGACAGAAAGGGATTCATCTGGATAGGCACAAAGGACGGTTTAAATAGATTCGATGGAATCGGCTTTCAAGTTTACAGACACTCTCCTGATAAAAATTCGCTCGTCAACAACCACGTTAAATGTTTGTACGAGGATTCCGATGGAAATATCTGGATAGGAACTTACGGCGGATTAAACAAATTCAACCCTGAAACTGAAAAATTTACTGCGTATCAAAAAAATGATTCAACAGACCTTTCCGGTAACCTAATAACCGCAATATTAGAGGACAGTTTCAAAAACATCTGGATTGGTACCAACAAAGGATTAAATAAACTTATCACCTCCAAGAATGCAAAGCTGCCAAAGAAAAATAAATTAATTGGGATATCAAACGGCGGTGAACACTTCAAGGTATTTGATAAAAAAGTAATAACATGCTTGTATGAAGACAGTGGAAAAAATATTTGGGTCGGCACTCAGGCATACGGTTTGTACCGTCTCTCCGGGGGAGGAAAAACAATTAAAAAGTTTCCAATTAATCCGCTTCATCGAAAAGTGGAAATGATAAATTTTATCACATCAATTAACGAATTATCAAAAAATGAAATGCTGGTAGGCACTTTCGGTGAAGGCGCTTTTATATTCGACAAACAAAAGAAAAAATTCTTTCGGTACACTCCGCGTGCTAAAGAACATAACAAAGATTTTGGTTTAGTCACACATATACATAACACTGGAAACGGATGCTATATACTTACTAACAGAACATTTTATAAAATTACAAAGGATGAAGATGTTATTCTTTGGCAAAATAATATTATACCCGCGCCTACTACATTTCTTATTGATAACGGAGGTATAGTTTGGATCGGGAGCGATGGCGGCGGTATTCTAAAACTTGAGCCGTTCGGAAACAATTTTAATTCCGTTACACAGGAAAATTCATCGCAAAACGGATTTGACATTTCAAGCATAAGAACTATTCTAAAAGTGAATGGAAACTTGCTTATCGGTGGGTATACGGGACTGCTTGAGGCAAAAAATTATCGTTCAATAAAACCCGCAGTTTGGAATAACATAAAATTATTCAACGGGAAAAATGTTTATTCGATGGCGCCGGATCCTATCGACAAGAATGTATTGTGGGTAGGTACGGAAGGAAGCGGTTTGTTCAAATACAATGTGAAAACCGGCGCTTATGAAAAATATACATTGAGTATCGATGCGGGGAAATATTATTTTCTATCCAATTGGATTCATGACATTCTCGTTTGTAAAAATAATGACATCTATTTTGCAACCGGCGGTGGAACTGCAAAATACGACCATAAAAGCAAATCATTCACAAACTTTGTTCATAATCCCGACAACCCAAATACCGTTAACGCGGGTAATGTAATGGCTCTTTGTGAAGATAATTACGGTAATATTTGGATGGGAACGAGTCAATCCGGGATTTCTATTTATAATCCTAAAAAAAATTCTTTCTCAAGATTCGAATCCCGAGATGACAAACATGATTCGCCTTCACTCAGCAACAATAGAGTTAACATAATTTTTGAAGACTGTAAAAATAATATTTGGGTTGGAACCGCAGGCGGTCTGAACAAATACTCGTTCGAGAAAAATAATTTTGCCGTTTACAGAACCGGCAACGGCATGCCTAACGATTGTGTTTACGGCATTCTTGAAGACAGGGCGGGATTCTTGTGGCTGAGTACAAACAAAGGACTTTCAAAATTCAACCCGGCGGACGGTAGATTTATAAATTATGATTACAGTTATGGTCTTCAGTCGAATGAATTTAACACCGCGGCTTATTACAAAGACAGCAGCGGAGAAATGTTCTTTGGCGGGATTAAAGGATTTACTTCTTTTTACCCCGATAAGATATTTCAAAATTCGTTTGCACCGCAGGTTATCATAACTAATTATAAAAAATTTAACCAGCCGGCAGAGCTTGATAAATCAATTTCATTCATGGATGAAATCGTTTTGCCTTACAACGATTATTTTTTCTCTTTCGATTTTGTAATGCCCGCATATTCAAATCCTCTGCGCCATATGTTTGCGTATAAACTGTCCGGCTTGGACGAAAGATGGTTAACGTTAACCAATGGAGAACGAACGGCGGCATTTACCGGGGTGCCTCCCGGTGAGTACACCTTAGTTGTAAAGGGCGCCAACAGCGACGGCATTTGGTCTGCAAATGAAACCAAATTAATAATTGTAATTCAACCGGCTTTTTGGAACGCTTGGTGGTTCAGGCTTATTGCCGCCTCTATTTTTTGTGCGGTCGTATTTTTGCTTTATAGTACACGGGTAAACAGACTAAAAAAAGAAAAAGAAATACAAATAGATCTTACAAATAAATTAATTAACAGCCAGGAAGATGAAAGGAAAAATATTTCAGCGGAATTGCACGACGACCTTGGACAAAATCTTTTGGTTGTAAAAAACAGATTGATGCTGGCGGAAAGAGACAAAAACTTCGAAGAAAATATAAATGAGGTTATGGAAATATTGGACGGTTCTATTCAAGATGTAAGTAATATTTCCCATTTACTGCATCCGTCGGAACTGGAAGAGCTCGGTTTATCACAAGCGATCGAATCTATGATTTATAGAATTAAGTCTGCATCGGGTCTAAAAATTATCAACAATCTCCTTCCCTTAGACGAATATTTTTCTTCCGATGAAAAGATCAACGTTTTCAGAATTATCCAGGAAGCTCTTAACAATATTCTGAAACACGCAAATGCTACGGAAGTTATTCTCGCAGGTGAAATTAAAGGTAAAAATTTAATTATCTCCGTTTCCGATAACGGCTTGGGTTTTGCCGATTCAAATCACCCCCAAAAAGAAAATCGCCCGCATATTGGTCTAAAAGGAATGCGGGAACGGGCTTTAATGTTGAAGGGCGTTTTATTAATTGATTCTGCGCCAAACAAAGGGACTAAAATTAAAATAGAATTTAATAACAAAACTAAAAAGTAAATGACCCCCGACAAAATTTCTCTGCTCATTGCCGATGATCATCCTCTGTTCCGCGCAGGAGTTAAGCAAACTATTGAAAAACTTGAACCGGCTGAAATTTATGAAGCCGAAGACGGCGACAAAGCGCTGCAAATAATTCGCGAAATCGAACCCGATGTTGCTGTGATTGATCTAAGAATGCCGGGCAAAACCGGTCTCGAAATATTATCGGAATTATATAATTCCGGAGTTACCACCAAGATTATTTTACTTACTATGCATAAAAACGTAAACTATTTCTATAAGGCTATATCTGTTGGAGCTAAAGGTTATCTGCTTAAAGAAACCGCAGTTCATGATCTGATCGAAGCGGTAAAAATAGTTTATCACGGCGGCACATTCATAAGCAGCCGCCTGAAAGCTTTAATAAAATCAGAAAAGTCGGATGAGGTTCAAAACAAACTCTTAATTGATTCCGTTAATTCTTTAACAAGCGCGGAGAGACAAATAATGAAACTTCTATCCGAGTGGAAAACAAATTGTGAAATAGCCGATATACTATTCAACAGTACACGCACAATCGAAAACCACCGCGCAAATATTTCCGATAAGTTGAACCTGCATGGAGCTCACAGCTTAATACAATTTGCAATTGAAAACCGTGAGTTATTTTGAGCAAAGTGAAGTAGCCTTAAATTTCAATATCCACGTTCGTTTCAACTTACTAATACCCCTTACACAAGAATTGATGAAAGGATACATTCTCTGTGGTTCTCTGTGCCTGCTCAGTGTTTCTCTGTGTTACTTGTTGGTCTTTATTACACAGAGTGCCACGGAGAAGTCACAGAGTTACACAGAGATAAAACTTTTGCGCAAGGTGACTTACTAACTCTAAAACCTTTCAAACCCAAATTCCCCAAATTGAGTAGTACTACTCATTCCAACCAGACTTTCCTCAATTAATTTTCAATTAAAAATTACAAGCTATTATGAGAATTATGATTGTTGACGACAACGATTTAATGCTGAAAGAAATATCCAAATCTGTTGCGCTGAAAACAGACACGGTGATGGAATGCAAAAACGGCGAGAGTGCGGTATTAAGCTGTTCAGCTTTTAATCCCGACTGGATACTTATGGATATTAGAATGGAAAAGATGAACGGAATTCTTGCGGCTGAAAAAATTAAAGCGGTTATGCCTGATGTTAATATAGCTTTTGTTACCAGCTATAATAATTACTCTTACCGGCAGGCGGCAAAATCACTAGGCATCGAACACTACTTTATGAAGACTAACCTATTAGATATTAGAAAAGTTTTAGACCGCGCCAGACCGTAATAAAATTTTTAATTAGGAAAAATTAGAATACATAATTGAATGAAAAGAAATATTAATAAGAAAAAAATAACGGTTTATAAAAGGAAGCAGTCAACTTAACTAACTAACATGCATAATAAATGGAGAAAAAATGAAAGAACTTAACGGGCTCATTGCCGCAGAGAAGATTACAAGTTCATTCCCTGGCGCCGACATAATCATTCTGACAGGTTTTAATTCCAAAACATATAGACACGAAGCAGAGAAAGCGGGCGCGAGCGCTTATTTATTGAAGAAAGATCTTTATGAATTAAAAAATATAGCAAAGAATAAATGTTGATTTATAAATAATAAGGAAAGTAAAAAATGAAAAAGATTAACTTGCTGTTTTTATCGCTAATTATGCTTTTCTGTGCCGGACTAATGGCACAGACAGCTACACCACCTGCTATTGGTGACGGTTCTAATGGAAGCCCTTACCAGATAGCAACCTGGCAGAACCTTTACTGGATCTCCCAAAACCCGAGCATTTGGGATCAAGGATTGTATTATATCCAAACTGCGGATATTGATTTTTCTACTGCTGAACCTGCAATTACTACCTGGGTTAATGATCTCGGCCAGGGATGGACACCGATCGGAGATGGGGTATATAATTTTTTGGGCTCGTACGATGGCAACGGGCATACCATATCCGGATTATATATTAACCAAATATCAGGTTATCGTATCGGTTTGTTTGGTGAATCTGGTCTCGGTTCTGTTATTGAAAATCTGGGTGTAATCAGCGCTGATATTTCAGGAGATAGATATGTAGGTGCTTTAATTGGAGCAAATCGTGGTTCAATCACCAATTGTTACTGTACAGGTAGCGTCACTGGAATAAACGAAGTAGGTGGTTTGTTAGGATATAATGATTACGGCAATGTATCTAATTGTTATAGTACATGTAGCGTCTCCGGATCAGACGAAGTAGGTGGTTTGTTGGGATATAATGATTACGGCAATGTATCTGATTGTTATAGTACCGGTTTTGTTGCAGGAGTTTTTACTGTTGGTGGACTAATTGGAGGAACTTCTGAAGGTTCCGTTAGTAACTGTTTCTGGAATACTGAGTATTCCGAGCAACCGTTTTCGAATGGCGGTACCGGTAAAACCACCGCAGAGATGAATCGGGCAAGTACATATATTTCAGCAGGCTGGGATTTTAAAGGAGAAACCCCAAACGGTTCAACTGAAATATGGAACATTGGAAAAAGTCGTAACGATGGTTACCCCTATCTGGATTGGCAGTATCCGGCAGACCCACCAGCCCCTCTCCCTCAAGCGCCTGCTTTGGGTGATGGTTCGAGCGGAAACCCCTACCAGATTGCAATCTGGCAGAACCTTTACTGGATCACTGAAAACCAGGAACAGTGTGATGATGGACTGTATTTTATCCAAACTGCGGATATTGATTTTGCTACTGCTGAACCTCCAATTACTACCTGGGACTTGGATCCCGATATGGGCCCGGACCCCCAGGGATGGACCCCGATCGGACAAGGGGCATATGATTTTTTGGGCTCGTACAATGGCAACGGGTTTACCATATCAGGAATATATATTAATCGACCTTCAGATTATCGTATCGGTCTGTTTGGTGAATCTAACCCGGGTTCTGTTATTGAAAATCTGGGTGTAATCGGCGCTGATGTTACAGGAGAATCATATGTAGGCGCTTTTATTGGAATTAATAAAGGTACAATCACCAATTGTTACAGTACAGGTAGCGTCTCTAGCCCCTATGAATGGAATAATGAACAGGTTGGTGGTTTTTCCGGACGTAATCAGGGCACTATATCTAACTGTTACAGTACATGTAGCGTCCACAGCGAAGACGGAACTTATACTGGTGGTTTGTCTGGCTACAATAATAACATTGTATCTAACTGTTACAGTACAGGTAGCGTCGACGGAATGGCTTATGTAGGTGGTTTGTTAGGATTGAATATTGGTACAATCACCAATTGTTACAGTACAGGTAGTGTTGCAGGAGTTTCAGCTTTTGGTGGACTAATTGGAGATAATCCCGGAGGTACCGTTTCGAACTGTTTCTGGGATACTGAGACTTCCGGGCAAGGGGGGTCGGATGGCGGTACCGGTAAAACCACCGCAGAGATGAAAACCCAATCTATTTTTACAAATGCAGGTTGGGATTTTATAGTGGAAACAACAAATGGAACAAATGATTTCTGGGAAATGAATTCTGGTTTCAATAATGGGTATTCGATTTTAAGTTGGCAATCTGTTGAAATCACCGGTATAACAACGACACCTAATATAGTTTCAAATTCAAATATTGGCTTTACTGCTCAAAGCGGAAGCATATCTTTAGGCTTTGTTGAAATGAATTCAACGCCCACAAATCTTCCGGGTGGAGCTGTCACTATTAATAAATATTGGGAAATAAGCGATATAACCGGTGGCAGTATAAAGTTAAGGTTGTATTATCTACCTGCTCTTACGGCATCTTTTACCGGGACTCCCAAAATCATTCACTATAACGGATCATCCTGGGAAGTACTCCCAACTGAACCAGAAGTAATAGATGGCTCGTTAAGATATGTTGAAACCACAAATTATTATTCATCCTTCTCTCCCGTTACCATCGGAGATAATAACTCACCGCTTCCGGTAGAACTAACATCCTTCACTGCTACTTTTGTGAATAGTAAAGTTGTTCTGAACTGGCAAACGGCGACGGAAGTAAACAACTACGGATTTGAGGTTGAACGTTTAATTAAAAATGAAAAATTAGAAATTAAAAATTTTGAAACCATCGGCTTCGTTGAAGGTAACGGTAATTCAAATTCACCAAAAGAATATTCTTTTATAGATGAATCAGTAAAAAACGGAAAATATTCTTACCGGTTAAAACAAATTGACAGTGACGGTAAGTTTAGTTATTCCAATGAAGTAGAAGTTGAGATAAATGTTATTCCAACAGAATATGTGCTATATCAAAACTACCCCAATCCTTTTAATCCAAGCACAACAATAAGATTCGGTTTACCGAAAGACGGAATTGTAACATTGGAAGTCTATAACATAATCGGTGAGAAAGTTGCAACGCTCGTTAATAAAGAACTGACGTCAGGTTATCACACAATAGATTTTACCGGAAGTAGTTTATCGAGTGGAATTTATCTGTATAAAATAACTGCCGGAGAATTCAAATCAACAAAGAAATTTGTTTTGATGAAGTGAATTGAGAATTTCATAAAGGGTAATTATTGTAGATATAGATATAACAAAATGACCAATAAACTGAGTGGGTGCGTCAGTTTTGCAATTTGAATAAAATGCCACCCCTACGGGGTTTGTGTTTTATTGGTTGTTGCGTTGTTACAAAAATGTCACCCCTACGGGTTTTATTAAAATTTGTAAATTGAATGATTAATAAAACAAGCTCAGGAGGCGCGACATTTTTATATACTTCAGATTAAAAAAAATTAGTAGTTGAGCCAATTATTTGACCCACATTAAATTTTTTAGATATATTAAGTTTCATTTTTGTAAGCAATATTTGCATAATAAATAAATAAAATGGAACAAATTATCCCGGGTTTAATAGTAGTATGTCTCACTTTCTAAATACTCAAAAGTGTTTAAACTTTTCTCTTTTTAAGTATGCCTCCATTATACTATTTATACTTTTGGGGAGTAATTTATTAGGAACAGAAAGCAACACAAAAGGGGAAAAACTACTTAATTCGCTTATAGAGATTATTTTCTCCAAACCTAATGAAGCACTAAAACTCGGTTTCGAGATTTTGGAACTTCCTACTGATGAAGTTCACGATTCAATCCGTGCTTTTGCTATGGTGGAAGTTGGTTTTATACTTGAAAGGCAGGGCTTACCGGCTCAAGCTTTGTCTTTCTATCTACAGGGATTGGATTTACTTACCGAAATCGGAATGTGCCCGATTTCCGGTTATTTACTAATCGATATCGGTAATGTTTATTATAATCAAAAGCAATATGATTTAGCTTCGGATAAATACAATGAAGCAATAAAAGTTTTCTTTAATTATGATTGACAGGGGAGATACTCTGTCTGCCATATCCCGCCTTAAATTTGCCGAAATTGATTTTATAACCGACTACAACGTTTTTCATTTGATTAAACTTTACATGAATTTATTTGATCTCTTAAGCTCTATTAACAGGCAAAGCGAAGCACTTACTTACCTAAATCGCGCCCTTAAAATTGCCGGAGATGAGGAGATGATTTCGGAACAAATTAATATTCTGAAAAAATTTAATGAGTATCACCAAAAGTCGGGAAATGTTCAACTCTTAAACAAAAATCTTTTCAAAATAAACGAGCTGCTTGAAAAAAGCTATCAAACTGATGTAACCTCATTGATTCAAAAAATTGATACTCAGCATTTGATTGACGAGTATAAGCAAAAGATAAAAACAAATGAACTTGAACTCGAAAAGTCTATGTTCATCCGTAACGGAGCAATTGCCGCATCAGTATTCTTTTTCGCAGTTCATAAAAATTCATCCCGATTTTTTCAAAAAATTAACCGAAAAACACCCAACCCTTACCGCCAACGAACTAAGACTGTGTGCAGAGCTTAAAATGGATAAACATAATTACAGCCCGGAATTTGTTTTATGGAATTAAATTCTTGAACGGCGTACAAATGTTATAAATAAACTCTTACCAAATAAGAATGAGAATTATTTCTCTTCATTTACTTTTTTGATGAAGAATGAAGGAGTAACACCTGTATATTTTTTGAATGCTGCAATAAATGAAGTTCGGTTGTTGAAACCAACTTCCTTTGCAATTCCTTCGATAGAAAAATGATTGCTTTCTTTTAATGTGATCGAACGAATAGATTCTTTCACTCGTAGATCATTTATGTAAGAATTAAGATTAGTTTTTAATATTTGATTAATCGCTCTTGACAGATAAGTTCTATTTATTGCCATTCTCTCGGCGAGATCCTCCAGATTTAACGTATGATTGAGATATAATTTTTCTTCTGAAATGATTTTTTCAAATCTCGAAATAATTTTTGTAAATTTGATATTAGATTCATCAAAAACTTTATCTTCGGCAGTTTCAACTATGGTTTCGAATTCATCTTTCAAAATTTCTTCTTGAAGAACTTCTACTATTTTATGCTCATATTTTTCTTCGGTTTCCATTACTTCAATACTTTTGTCAATTAACATTCTATCAGCTTTTCTCTTTAGAAATAGAATAACCAACAACGTTCCCAAACCGAAAAGGATTATAGCGCTGGCAGTTAATAGAATATATTTTTCACGCTGCAAACTGATAATTTCGTTACGGTTAATTTCATTTTCCTTTTCAGCTTTTATCTGCAAGAACGCTGCAGCTTTTTTCTGAATAGATATTGAGTCTTTCATTGTATGATACTTTTGAAACCAATAATAAGCTTTTTCAGAATCTTTGAGTTTATGATAAACCTCCGCATAGGTGGAATACAACTCTAAAATAATTGAAGCCGAAGCGTACGTTTTGCTTAAGTCGCTTGCTTTAGTGAGATAATCTAACGCCGGTTTATATTCCGAATTTGCAGAATATATTTTAGCTTTGAGTATAAAAAGACTAACAAAATTTTCATTCCACCTTACATCTTGTGTGAAGCGAAGAGATTTTTCGTAATTCTCATTTGCGGAAGTAAGACGATTTTGCGATAGATTTACTCTTGTTAGCTGCATGTAAATATATGCAAGCTGTGTAGAGTCGTGCTTATCTAAAATTCCGCCTTTGTAGGTTAATCGATTATTCAAACTAATTAAGAAATATCCTTCGGCTTTTTTATAATTTTTTCTTTTTATTTCAATCAATCCAAGGTTATTCGTCAGTACGATATACCTAAAAACTTTCCAACTCTTCTCAGTTTTTTTACCATTAGTTTTTAGCAATTCAAGATACAATTCTTCTGCTCTATCAGGTAAGTCGGCATCGTAATAGTAATCGGCAATTCTATGAGTTATCGAAATAACTTCATCGTGAAGATTTGCATTTTCGAAGTACAATCTCGCATCCCAAAGGGCAGACATCGCTGAATCGTATTGAAAAAATTGCCGGTAAGCATCGCTGATATCTGCCTTTGCCATTCCCATTATTTTAAAAAATTTATAACGATTTGCAACTTCAAAAGCTTTTTTTAATGAAATAATTTTCTTCTGCGGTGCGCCATAGTAGGCAGAATACATTAGTGAAAGCGCCTTTACTAATGCCCGATCTTCGGATTCATAATTTGCAGTAATTTCTACAAGCCGCGCAACCTGTTCTCTTGCGTAAGTTGTATCCTTCGATAGAAGTATTGAAATTATTTCTTCGAGCTGAGCTTCCTGCTCGTTAGCTTGCGCAGTTGCAAAATTTTCAATCATTTGTTCTACATCTTTTTGGGTTTGTGCAAATGAAGAATTTATTGCTAAAAGCAGTAAAAGAATCAGCAATCGTTTGATCGTTTTATTCAGCGAGTTGTTCATTTTTTAATTTTTATTTAAATATGTTCAATGAAAATTTCTATTGAGCATGCCTTGTCAAGAAAGGACTTGTTAATATTTATAAATTTTTACAATTATTAACATAATAATCACGCCCGTCAATTTAGTCAAATCTCCCTTTTTTCCAAAGAATCAAAACAAATTTTCATTTTTGGGTTTTCTAAAATCGGAGAAAATAATCTTGTTAAAAACAATAAATCTTAACAACAAAAAGATGTTTTTCATTTGCTTTTTCTATTCATTTGCAGCCGTTGATTTATATTTTAGTTTATTTCTTAAGGTGCTACCATACTTTTTAAACAACTGAAATTCTAAACACCTTCGGTGAAATATTTACTCCGAAAGGTTATCGGAAATATTGTACAAACTACTGCAACATTTTTATAATTAAAAAGGAGTGCTATGAAAAATCTTTACTTAACTTTTTTTCTTTCAATCATTCTCGCTGGAATAGCCACAAACCATTTACAAGCCCAATGGACAGACGGGCAAAATGCTGAGTATGTTATTGGGCAGGCAAATTTTTCGTCATATTCCTCTGGTACGGCTACCAATCAACTCGCGGTTCCTCGCGGAATGGCAATTGATTATACGAATGGGAAACTATACGTTGCCGATTTTTCTAATAATAGGGTTCTTAGATTTTCTTATCCCATTTCTAGCAACCAACCAACTGCAGAAATGTATTTTGGCGATATGATGGCTCAAAATGATCAAAATTCTTTATATTCACCTAGTTCGGTCGCCGTTTTTGATAATACCCTCTACGTATGCAACACCTCGTTACATCGAATTACAAAATTTAGTAACGCCAGCACAGCTACAACAAGTCCAAATGCAGACGGTGTATTAGGGCAAAGTGACTATACATCTTCTTCACATGGAACAACTCAAAGTAAGTTTTATTACCCCAATGATATATATATTGATGCAAGCGGTAATCTATGGGTTGCTGATAAAAATAATCATCGAGTATTAAAATTTAATGTAGTTAATAGTAAATCTAATGGGGCTGATGCTGATTTGGTTCTTGGACAATCAAATTTCACTTCTGGCGGCTGGAGCACAACTCAATCATCCATGGCAAACCCAACGGGTGTTGCAGTAAGCGGTACAACTGTCTGGGTGGCAGACCAGGCAAATGATAGGATTCTACGATTTGATAATCCTACCACTAATGGAGTTAATGCTAACGGTGTGTTGGGGCATGATAATTACACCTCAAACAATTCCGGTTTATCATCGACTGCATTGTACAATCCGCTTGATGTTGATTTTGACATCGCAGGGCGGCTTTATGTTTCAGATATAGATAATGGCAGAGTTGTTATATATAATGATGCTTCCAATAAAAATAATGGTGGAGCAGCAGATAATGTTATTGGGCAGTCTAATCTTTCTTCTAATAGTAATAGTTCAAATGGACAAAATGGTTTTTATTCCTATTATGAAGAAATGTTTGATGAGACCTATAGAAATGTTGGTTTTCTGATGGTAGATGCAATAAATGGGAAGTTATTAGTTTCAGATGAAAACAACCATAGAATTTTACAATTTGCCGCAAGCAGCCCACTTCCCGTAGAACTAACTTCTTTCATTTCTACTATTACCAACAACAGAGTAATGTTAAACTGGCAAACTGCTACGGAAGTTGAGAATTATGGGTTTGAAATAGAAAGAGCAATTGATAATGGAGAATGGAGAATTGATAATGGAGAATTGACAATTGATAATTGGGAGAAGATTGGTTTTGTTCAGGGACACGGAAATTCAAATTCAAATAAAGAGTATTCGTTTATTGATGAACTAATAACGGAAGGAATATATTTGTACAGATTAAAACAAATTGACACAGATGGAAAGTTTGAATATTCAAAAGCTATTGAAGTTGATATTTCAAATCTGCCAACAGAATTTTCATTAGAACAAAATTATCCAAATCCATTTAACCCAATGACAACAATTAAATTTAGTTTAGCGGAGAGTGGTCATACAACATTAAAAATTTATGATATGCTCGGAAAAGAAGTTGCTGTTTTAATAAATGAATTTAAAAATGCCGGCACACATGAAATTAATTTTGATGCAAGTTCCACCGCAGGCGGACTATCATCGGGAGTTTATGTTTATAGATTGGCTACGGGTGGAGAGATACATTCTAAAAAATTCTCGTTGATGAAATGATTTTATTACCAATCAAGATTATGAGCACGGAAAACTATTGCAACATTTTTATAATTAAAAAAGAACTACTATGAAAAATCTTTACTTAACTTTTTTTCTATCAATCATTCTCGCTGGAATATCCACAAACCAGCTAAAAGCCCAATGGACAGACGGGCAAAATGCTGAGTATGTTATTGGGCAGCCAGATTTTACTACTTACACTTCGGGTAGTGCAACTAACAAATTGAATGGCGCTCGGTATGTAGCGATTGACTTAACCAACAACAAATTATATGTAGCGGATTTGTACAACCATAGAGTACTACGGTTCGCCTATCCTATATCAGGTAACCAACCTACCGCCGAACGAGTTTTTGGAACTGGAAGTAGTTCTTTTGCCCAGAACACAACACCCTATCCCGTAGCTGTTGCTGTTTATAATGGAACATTATACGTTTGTCAACAAGATGGTGATAGAATAACAAAATTCAACAACGCTCACACTGCTTCAAGCGATGGTCCAGCCGCAGACGGTGTATTGGGGCAATCAGATTATACAGGTAATTCATCTGGTGTAACACAATCAAAGTTTTGGAATCCATATGGCATCTGCATCGATGGAAGTGGAAATTTATGGGTTGCTGACATGAGTAATAATAGAGTTTTAAAATTTAATGATATAAGTAGCAAGTCTAACGGCGCTAATGCAGATCTCGTGCTAGGCCAAGCTACTTTTACAACTAATACCTCAGGTACAACTCAATCAACTTTTAATAGTCCATATGACGTAACTGTCAGCGGCACAACTGTTTGGGTTGCTGACGGTTCTAATAATAGAGTTTTACGATTCGATAATCCTACAACTAGTGGAGTAGGCGCAAGTGGAGTGCTTGGACAGAGTGCATATAATACAAGTTCTTCTGGTTTAAGTTCAACAACTTTTTATTCTTTAAACTATGTTTGTATTGATGGTGCGGGAAGATTGTATGTTTCGGATTTTAATAACACGCGGATAATGATATTCAATAACGCTTCGAGCAAAAGTAATGGAGCTGCTGCTGATAATGTTTTAGGACAACCAAATTTTATAACTAACAATACATATCAAAAGGGTCAAAATGGTTTTTATTATGATTCGGATATGGAAGCTGGGTCTGTGTATGGAGTTGCAGTAGACGCAACAAACAATAAACTACTTGTTGTAGATGCAGATAACAACCGTATAATGCAATTTGCTGCGAGCAGCCCTCTTCCCGTAGAACTAACCTCCTTCACTTCTACTATTACCAACAACCAAGTAGTGTTAAACTGGAAAACAGCTACCGAAGTTGAGAATTATGGATTTGAGGTGGAAAGTAGAGTTAACAGTCCACAGTCTTCAGTCGGCAGTCAATCATTAAACGATTGGGCAAAGATTGGATTTGTGCAAGGACATGGAAATTCAAACTCTCCAAAGAACTATTCTTATACCGATAACTTAGTTTCTCCAACAGGAAAATATTTGTACAGATTAAAACAAATTGATAACAATGGTAAATTTACTTACAGTAATGTTGTTAATGTTGATATTGAAAACATACCGACTGATTATACTTTTTATCAAAACTATCCGAATCCGTTTAATCCCACAACAACAATAAAATTTGGTTTACCGAAAGAGGGAATTGTAACATTGGAAGTGTATAACCTTATCGGTGAGAAAGTTGCAACGCTTGTTAATAAAGAACTGACTGCAGGTTATCACTCAATAGATTTTAACGGAAGTAGTTTATCGAGTGGAATTTATCTATATAAATTAGCTGTAGGAGAATTCACATCAACAAAGAAATTTGTTTTGATGAAGTAAAAAAATATCATATAATATTTATAAAAGACGCAGTTTCACCTGCGTCTTTTAATTTCTACCGCACCTAAAAAAATCCTTAACCCCGAAGGGGTGACATAAACATTATAGTTCGCAAACCGACAATCCATGAGACCACCCCTTCGGGGTTTATTAGTTTACGGATTACAATATTCTATAATCATATCATCCCTTCGGGATTATGAATTCCATAATTATGTAATAATTCCTCAGAAAATAACTGCTCATTTTTTAAAGTGCCTGTTTCTTTTCTTTCGAAAAGAAAAGAACATGATTTAGAAAGTTTGAAATTCATTTCAAGGAGGTATAGAGCCATTTCTAGACCGACGTTATGTAAGATAAACTCAACTCCACAAGGTTTATTTTGTTTTTTGCATAAGCGTTCTGCTTCCTATTAGTGTTTTGGTTTTCCGGCTTCCTTTGTCGAGAAGTGGTTCTCGACAACCGGGAGAAAGGTTTGGTAATTCAATTTCTAAAATGTAGGGAACGGTCGCGACCGTTCCTTACAAAGATGGATATTGCGCAGTTAATATTAAATTATAAAACCTGGACGCATAATCCCAAGGTGGTAGAGAATTATTTCTCGACAGCGGGAGAATATTTGCCTTTTGCTTCAACTGCCTTGCACCTTAAAAAATTGCTCATACAAAAGAAAAAATAATAACCTACAAAACAAGAATACCGAGCATTAATCCCGTAAAGCAAGAAATACTGTTTGTCCCGACCCGTCGGGATATTTCTTGTAGGGAATTAATGCGGTGCAGTATAATCAACTAGGACGTAAAGCAATTTTTTACAGTCCCTGTTTCTTTTCGTTCTTTTCTTTCGCAAAGAAAAGAACAGGGTTTAGAAAGTTAGAAATTCATCCCACGGAGTTCGAGAACAATTTTTCGACAGCAAACAGATGCTGATATACATCAGCATGACAACATGGTTAAAAGATGCTGACCCGTGTTCAGCATAACAATTGTTGTTCACCTATTCAAATTATTTTCTTCTATTCGATCCACGGTAAGGTTTTCTGGTAAAAGCTTTTTGAGGAGGTCTTTTAAACTCAACAGTTTTATGTTCTTCGGGGATTTGAACAAGCAGTTCTTCTGTTGGAAAAGAAAATTCAATTTTCTTCCCGAGGAATTTTTCCAATTTTTGAATTTCGTGTGCATCATCTTCATCAGCAAAACTGATAGAAATTCCCGATGCCCCGGCTCTTCCTGTTCGTCCAATCCTATGAACATACTCTTCAACATCTTGAGGCATATTATAATTAATTACGTGTGAAATTCCTTCAACATGAATTCCTCGTGAGGCAACATCTGTTGCAACCAAAACTCTTATTTTACCTTCTCTGAATCTCTCTAATCGACTAATCCGCTGATTTTGTGCTATATCTCCTGAAAGCAGAGCACAGCTTATTCCGTAGATATCAAATTTTTCTTTGAGTCTTTTTGCATCATCTTTCCGATTTACAAAAACTAAAACACGTTCTAATTTTTTCTGCATTATCAGATTATATAAAAGAGTCGACTTTTCATCAATTGTAGTTATATAAGTTATTTGCTCAATACTTTCAACTGCAACATCATCGGGTTTGATTATGATTTCATGTGCTTCTTTGGTCCATGACTCCGCAAGTCTCTTTACATCGCCGCTAAGCGTTGCACTAAAAAACATTGTTTGTCGCTTTGATTTTGGCGGTGTACTGCTTACAATTCTTTTTACATCAGGAATAAATCCCATATCTAACATTCTATCAGCTTCATCAATTATAAGAATTTCTATTTTGGAAAGGTCAACAATTCGTTTCTTCATAAAATCGATGAGTCTGCCCGGAGTACAAATAAGAATATCACAAACTTCGTTCTGCAATTTGCTTTGTTGTTTGATATAATTCATTCCGCCAAGAATTGAGAGAATGGAAAGTTGAATATACTTACCGATTCCAAGTGCATCTTTCTCAATTTGTAAAACTAATTCACGTGTTGGTGCAAGAATGAGTGCTCTTGGTGTTCCCGGTTTTGGTTTATCTTTCAGCGGATTTTTAAAAATATGATTGAATATCGTAATTAAAAAAGCGGCAGTTTTTCCGGTTCCGGTTTGTGCCTGAGCAGTAATATCCTCACCATTCATAGCTTTTGGTAGAACTTCAGCTTGAACAGGTGTAAAATACTGGAAGCCCAGATCATAAACTGCATGAAGAATTTCTTTTGATAATTTCAAATCAAGAAAACTGATTTTACCTTCTACCGGAGGGACTACAAAAACAGATTCGTCCCATTTTTCATTTGGAATTTGATGTTGAGGTTTCTCAGTTAAAGGTTTTTTCTTTAACCTTTTTTCGTGACGAAGACGATATTCTTCGGGAGTTTCTTTTTTATATTTTCTCCTTGGTTTAACCGGTGCTTCCTGTTTTTCAACTCGAGGAACTTCAGTTTTGGGAGATGAGGTTTTTTTTATTTTTGCGGTTTCAGTGGGGATGACTTTAACGTCTTTCGATTTTCCACCGAGAATTTTTTTTAGCTTTGAAGCAATTTTCTTTATCAATGTATGTACTTACTATAAAATGAAACAATTAATGAACAAATATACCGGTTAAATGTCAAAGATGTAAATATGGTTTCACATTAATTCATCTGATGACACAAAAACAATCAATCTTTATTAGATTACTTTCTCCAAAAAGAAGGGGAGAAAATAATCAGCATTGTAAATAGTTCTAATCGACCTAATATCATTATAAACGATAAAAAGACTTTTCCGAAATCACTCACATTCGCAAAAGTAGTTGCTGGTCCTGTACTTCCGAGACCAGGCCCAATATTTCCGAGACAAGCAGCAACTGATCCCATGGCAGAAGAAAGCTCCAATCCCGATATTGCCATAATTACTGAACCGATTGCAAAAACTAAAAAGTATAAAAGGGTAAATGCTGAAACCTTGGATATAATATCCGGAGTAACAGCCTTTTTATTATAGCGGACAGGGATTATAGCATTTGGGTGGATTAATCTTTTTAACTCATAAAAACTATTTTTAAGTAATAAATAATGACGAACCATTTTTATTCCACCGCTTGTTGAACCGGCACAAGCCCCTATCAGAAGTAACACTAAAAATATCATCCCCATGAAATAACCCCATAGTTCGTAATCACTGGTTACGAAACCGGTTGAACTTAAAATCGAAATTACGCTGAAGGCAGATTTGCGTAACGATTCTTCAAGTCCAATTGAAGAGCTGAAGTTTAGATAAAACCCTATACTGAATACAACTATAAGCACAAAAAAGAAATAGAACTTAAACTCTTCATCTTCCCAATACGATTTTATTTTTCCGTGAAGAGCAAAGTAATGAAGAGAAAAGTTTGTTCCGGAAAGGAACATGAAAAGTATAATTATATAATCTATGTAGGCAGATTGAAAATGAGCGACACTCGCATTCTTCGTGGAAAATCCACCCGTTGCAATAGTTCCGAATGAATGACAAATTGAATCGAAAAAATTCATTCCTCCAAACATTAATAAAAATGTTTCGGCTAAAGTTAGCAGTACATAAATAGCCCAAAGCCGCTTTGCAGTTTCCTTAACTCTCGGATGAAGTTTATCCTTAGTTGGTCCTGCTACTTCTGCAACATATAATTGCATACCTCCAATACCCAACATAGGAAGTATTGCAAGTGAAAGAACAATAATTCCCATTCCTCCGATCCAATGAGTCATACTCCGCCAGAATAAAATTCCGTGTGGCATAACTTCAACATTTGCAATTACCGAAGCTCCTGTTGTGGTAAAACCGGATGCAGTTTCGAAGAAGGCATCAATGAAACCCGGGATTGATCCGTCAATCATAAAAGGCAATGTCCCAAAAACCGACATGGTTATCCATCCAAAAGCAACAATGATGTAACCTTCTCTTTTTTTTATTTCAAAAAATTCTTGACTTCGGGTGAAGTACCACATTAGCATACCAAATGTGAGTGTAATCCCTGCACTGATAAGGATTGCGATTATATCTTTATCGGCGTAGTAAATTGAGAAAGCAATTCCGGGGAGCATCAGTATTGCTTCAATCATAAGAAGGAAACCGATAATATGTAAAATGGATTTTAAGTTTATCATTATTATAAAAATTTATTTTACTTTTTCCAGAAGTAGGGTGAAAAAATTATTAGTATAGTAAATAATTCTAAACGACCAAGTACCATGATGAAGGAGAGAAGCCATTTTCCGCCTGAAGATATAGTTGCATAATTTAAGATAGGTCCGGTTTCGCCAAGACCGGGACCAACATTACCAATGCATGCAGCAACAGAGCCTAAAGCAGAGGTGAAACCTAATCCGGTGAAACTTAGTATTAGTGCCCCGACGGCGATTATTAATAAGTAGAAGAGTGAAAAGGCAGATATTTTAGATATGACTTCAGGTATAACTGCTTTTTTATTATACCTTACCGGAATAATTGCGTTTGGATGAATTAATCTTTTTAATTCATAAATCCCATTTTTGAAGAGTAAATAATGTCGTATCATTTTCACTCCTCCGCCAGTAGAACCTGCACAAGCGCCCGTCAATAGTAAAAGAAATATTATTATTTCAATAAAATATCCCCAGCTTTCATAGTTGCTTGTAACAAATCCTGTTGAAGTTACCAAAGAAACTACAGTAAATATTGAATGTCTGAATGATTCCTCAAAAGTAAATGAGTTTGAAATAAACAAATACGCTCCAATGCACATAGCAATAAGTATAATCAATATCGAATAAAACTTAAACTCCTCATCGTTCCAATAAGATTTAATTCTACCGTGCAGCGCAAAATAGTGGAGTGTAAAGTTGACCCCGGAAAGGAACATAAAAATTGTTACTACATAATCAATATAAGCAGATTGATAGTGTCCAAGACTTGTATTTTTAGTTGAAAATCCTCCGGTTGCAATCGTTCCAAATGAATGACAGATTGCATCAAATAAATTCATTCCTCCAAAAATTAGAAGAACAACTTGAGTTGCAGTCAACAAAACATAAATTGCCCAAAGTCTTTTTGCGGTTTCTCTAACTCGAGGGTGAATTTTATCTTTCGAAGTTCCCGGAACTTCAGCAACATATAATTGCATTCCACCAATACCGAGCAACGGGAGTATCGCAAGCGATAAGACTATAATACCCATCCCGCCAATCCAGTGAGTCATACTTCTCCAAAAAAGGAGTCCGTGAGGAAGTGCTTCAATATTGGTTAGAATCGATGCTCCTGTAGTTGTAAAACCGGAAGCTGTTTCGAAAAACGCATCGGTAAAACTTGGAATAGAGCCATGAAGCATAAAAGGGAGTGCACCGAACGCTGACATTACAACCCAACCGAGAGCAACAATCAAATAACCCTCGCGTTTTTTTATCTCAATGGAATCTTTGGTTTTTGTGAAGTACCATAAAAAAAAACCGATAATCGAAATTCCAATTCCGCATATTAAAATCGGGATTACATCGTTATCATTATAATATAAAGAAAAAGGAATTCCGGGGAGCATTAATAGTCCCTCTAAAATCAAAAGGAATCCAATAATATTAATAACAGGTTTAAACTGAACCATTAGCTGAATAACTTTTCAATTTTATCAATTACACCGGGGAGTGCAAATACTACAACTTTATCTCCGGCAATAATTTGCGTGTTTCCAATTGTAATTATTGATCCATCATCACGAACAATTCCACCAATAATTGCATCTTTGGGTATATTTAAATCTTTAATTTTCGCCTTTGTAGCTGGTGAATTTGGTTGGCAAATAAATTCAAATACTTCTGCATCTATTCCATGTAAACTTGCAATTGTAAGCACTTCACCTTTACGTACAAATCTGGAAATATCATTTACGGCTATCATCTTTTTATTGATGAGTGCATCAAGTCCGATTGTTTGAGTTAACGGGATATAGTCAACTTTATCAACGAGTGCAATTGCCTTTTTAACACCGAGATGTTTTGCCATGAGGCATGAAATAATATTAGTCTCTGAATCATCCGTAACGGCAATAAATGCATCCATATCAATTATCCCTTCTTGAGCAAGAAGGTCAATATCTCTTCCATCACCATTAATCACTAAAGTGTTTTGTAACTCATCTGCTAATTCGAATCCGCGATCTTTATCCGATTCAATTAGTTTAATGTTTAATTCACCTTCCAGCATTTTTGCTGTGAGTCTTCCTATTTTACTACCGCCGAGGATCATCAAATTTTCAAACTTCTGATTTGTTTTTCCGGCAATAGAAATAAGACTTTTCATCGAATCAGGTTTTATTATCACAAATATTTGATCGTTAGGAAGAACTTTATCTTTTCCGTTTGGAATAATAGTCCGGATACCTCTATAGATAGCAATAATTCTAAAGTCAATGGCAGAATACTCTTGTGCCATTTGAATCAAAGTTTTATTTACTAATGGAGCGGTTTTATCAATTCTCAAACCGATTAAGGTTAGTTTTCCTCCTTCAAATTCAATTACATCAGAGGCTGCAGTTCTTTTGATCAGTTTTACTGTTTCGAGTGCTGCTAATTCTTCGGGATAAATTACATAGTCAATACCTAACTCAGAAAAGTCAATCGGGCAGTCAATTGCAACATATTCGGAGTTCTCAACCCGTGCAACAACTTTTTTTGTTCCCATTTTTTTTGCCAGAATTGCTGTAGTAAAATTCACTTCTTCTGAGGAAGTAACTGCTAATAGAAGATCAGCATCTTCAACTCTGGCTTTTTGTAAAATTTTAATTGATGTAGAAGAGCCGTTGATCGTCAGTATATCACTTAGTGAATCTGTATATTGCAACCGCTTCTGATCGGGATCAATTGCAATGATATCGTGAGATTCTAAAGACAACCGGCGGGCGAGTTGAAATCCCACATCCCCCATACCGGCAATTATAATTCGCATATTAAATTCGTATTGTGAAAAACTATTTCAATTACGGGTTAAAAATAGGGAATAGTTTGGATTTTGAAAATTAAATTTAATTTAGATAGGAAAGGGCAAGTTTTGTGAACCTGCCCTTTGTTGAGATTTTAAGCTTTGACTTTTTCTTTAGTATACAATTTTTGAAATTCTTTCGCGGTTCTATTTTTCCAAGAGCCTTTGTGATAAGCATAGCCTGCAACTAAAGGCATTGCGATTGTCGCTTCAGCAAAAACCATTTGTTCGTAAGTCGTTTCAACCTTACCCCATGAACTTGCTTCTTTCAATGTTGATCCTGAGAGTGCGCCATCACGTTCGTCAGCAACAGTAATTTGAATTGCATATTTATGCATTGGTGCATCTTCTTGAAGAATATCAGCAGCAACAACTATATCTTGAGTGAAATTTTTAGGAACGCCTCCACCAATCATAAAGATTCCTGTCTCTTTAGTATTCAATTTGATTTGAGTTAACTCAAGAAAATCTTTTGCGGAATCAAGCGAGACATGTTTATCTGGATTTTTTGTTTGATGAACAATAAAACCAAACCCTGCTGAACAATCAGAAAATGCCGGGACAAAAATCGGAACATTCTTTTTGTAAGCTGCCCAAATAACTGAATCATCGACTTTTGGTCCGCCATTATTTTCGAGGTAACGTCCAAATTCCCACAATAATTCTCTCGATGAATATGGACGTGGTTCAAGGCTGTCAAATATTTTTCCGGTCGTATCGTCACAAATTCTAAGTTCTTCTTCATCAATATAAGTATCATAAATCCTATCTATCATAAGTTCGCGAAGTTCATTATCATCGCTGAACTGAGTTCCGAGATAATGTTTATAACCGAGTGCTTCAAAAAAATCTTGATCTACCATAATTGCTCCGGTTGAAACTATTGCATCAACCATGTTATTCATTATCAAATCGTAAACAACCTTTTTGAGTCCTGCACTGAATAAGCTTCCAGCCAAAGTTAAAATTATGGCAGTATCATTTTCTTTCAGCATCATATCATAGATTCTTGCAGCGCGATTTAAGTTACGTGCCTGGAATGCCATCTTTTCCATTGAGTCGACAAGTGCGACAACATTGTGCTCTTTAATATCAATATGTTCTACAACATCTTTTAGGTATTCTTTTTTAGTTCCCATTATTTTCCTCTTTTTTAATTTCAAAGTTAGATGAAATTATTTAATTAAATTAAAATTTTTTGCCCGATTAAATGTGGAACTGAAGTTTCGTTCATGTTAAAAGGCAATTCTTCAGTAAAAATAAACCCTTCACGTTTATACCAATCGAGGGCTTTTAAATTTTGAACCATTACTCCAATCCAGATGCTATCATAACTTTTTGTTACAGCTCGTTCATAAGATAATGAGATTAATTTTTTTCCGATTTTAAATTTTTGGAAATCGGGCAATACATATATTGATGAAAGATAAAATCTTTTCTTTTCAACATCTTCGAATAATTTTAGCCATGCAACAATTTTAGAATTTATAAGAACCGAATAGCACTCGTAATCTTTATTGGAAAAAAGTAATTCCAACTTTGAAATATTATAAGTATTGTTTAAATATTCAATCAAATCTTTTTTGGGAATGAAAGCAGAGTATGCGGCATCCCATGTTTCATTTAACAATTCAAAGATGTATGGTGCATCTTCATTAATTGAATGACGAATCACTATTTCTTGAGACTTATCCATTTAGAAAAACAACTTTGCTATTCTTAAAATTCCTTGCTTCCATCTCACGCGATGAGAAATACCGCTTGCTGCTTGAATAGAATCAATATTATCGAGATACCATTTGTAATTTCTCAAGAGTGCATCTTTATTTGAAAACTTTGGTTTGAAGCCTAATATTCTTTCAGCTTTTTCGATTGAAACGAATGAATCTTTTGAAGCCGTTTCATAAACCCATTTATATAGTGGCGAAAGTTTCATTGCTTCAAGAATTCTTAAAGTCCAGATTATCGGCATTTCAGGTAAACCAATAATCCTTTTACCAAAACCGGCTTTGTCGAGAACGACCTGATAATCCTCTTTCATTGTAGTGAATTCTTTTGCTCCAATGTTGAAAGTATCATTCACTATTTTTTCATCAAGAGTTGCACAAAGATAAATTGAAGTACACAAATCTTCTACATCCAAAAATTGATATTTGTTATTTCCGTTTCCAATCATTGGGAAACCATGACCGTCTTTTGCCCAATCGTATAATAAATCAAATACCCCCAATCTCTCAGGACCGATAAATGATTTGGGACGTAAAATCGGAACACACATTCCTTTTTTCCTATAATCAAGGCAGACTTCTTCAGCTTTTATTTTTGATTTTCCATATGGTCCAACACCATCAAGCTTATCATTTTCTAAAAGGGGATGATGATCAGGAATACCATAAACAGCTGTGGAAGAAATATGAATGAATCTTATTACTCCTTCTTTTTCTGCTGCTTCCAACAGATTTTTTGTTCCATTTATATCGGTTGAGTAAATATCTTCTTCTTTATATAATGGAAGTGCTGCCGCAGTGTGAACAATTTGATCGCAATTTTTGACTGCTTTTAATACAGTCGCTTTATTGCGAATATCCCCTTTAATTATTTGTATCTTATCTTTGCAGTCTTGATAATCAAAATCGACAATATCTAATGAAACAACTTCATGGTTTTCTTTTAGAAGATATCTGACTAAATTTATCCCTAAAAAACCGGCTCCGCCTGTAACTAAAAACTTCATAAATAATAAACCTTAAAAATGGATTGAAAAAACAGTTCGAAATTTAGTAATTTTTGAAAAGGCTTCAAAAGTTTTACTCAAAAAGGGTTTTCTTAAGATAATTTAATGAATAAAGAAATAGTTATATTAAAGGAATCATTTGGATCGGATGCGTTCGATAAACCGCTAATCAGTTGGGGGCTTTCGTTACTGATTCATCTTTTAATAATTTTTGCATCAGTAATCTTTTTTAGAGAAAGTTTTTCCAGCTCGACTCAAGGTGATATTTTTCTTCAGATCAGTAGTGATCAAACTGAAAATGATGTGTCAGAGAAAAGTAGTCCTAAGGAAATTGATGAAAAATTTACTTCGCCCGAGGAGACAAGCAATATTCCGGAAGAGCAAACCCCAATAAAAGAAGAGGAGACTAAAACCAAACTTCCATCTTTTATAGGAGAGGCGGATACTTCCTCACTTCGACAAATTTATGCTGAAAGAACTTTGAATGTGAGAGTCAGGTTTCCTGTGGGATGGACTTACATTGATCAAAATAGAAAAAATAAATTAGACGGCGTAACATTTTTGGGTTTAGGTGGAAGCAATAATTCTCCGCCAATTGTACACCTTGAAGTAAAAGAGAAATATTTATTTAATCCGACCAGGTATAAATATAATTTTAAACTGAATGATTGCATTGCGTATTATAATGACCCGGAAGAGATGTTAGATTATGTCACTCAAATATTTTATCTCGTTACAGAGAATTCAGAAGATTACTCCTTGAAGTTGACAGTTAAGGGGAGAGAAAATTTCAATTCTCAGCAGCCGGTTTTGTTTGCAATGTTGAAGTCATTTAAATTTGGTTCATATTTCTGACCTTAATTTTAAGAAATAATCGAAAAAGAAGCGTTTAATGTGATGCCCCGCACGATTAAAGGGGTAAATAGAATTATTTATTTAATAAAAGATTGACTTTTTACCCCTTTCACATTATTTTTGAAAACTTTATTAAAACGAAAAATGTCCCTAGGAGGAATTTCTGTGAAACAGGAAAAATTGACAAGATTTATAAAAAGTGAAGATGCCAATCAGAAGTGGTATGTTGTAGATGCTACCGATTTAGTGTTAGGACGCTTAGCTTCAAAAGTTGCACGGGTTATCCGCGGTAAAGAAAAAGCTGAGTTTACTCCTAACATGGATGCTGGTGATTTTGTAATTGTTATTAATGCTGAAAAAGTTAAAGTAACAGGTAAAAGAGAAACACTTAAAACTTACTCACATCACTCAGGTTATCCTGGTGGATTAAAAACCCGTTCATTTCAAGATTTAATTGTGAACAAACCTGAATATGTAATTGAATCAGCAGTTCAAGGAATGCTTCCTAAAACACGTCTTGGTAGAAAATTAGTAAAAAAATTAAAAGTATATCGTGGTGGACAACACCCTCACTCTGCTCAAAAGCCAGAAGTATTAAGTTTATAACGGAGAAAGAATGATAGAGCAAATTTTTATTGGAAGAAGAAAAACATCTGTAGCGCGTGTAATATTACGTACCGGAAACGGAAAAGTTACTGTAAATGGAAAAGAGTTTGATCGTGCTTTCCCTCAACCGGTTAGCCAGGATGATATCTTGAATCCACTTAAAGTTACTGATAACCTCGGGAAGTATGACATAGCGGTTAATGTTAAAGGTGGTGGAACAACCGGACAAGCTCAGGCAGTTCGTCTCGGTATTGCCAGAGCACTCATTACAATTAATCCTGAATACAGACCAAAATTGAAAAGCGAAGGATTCTTAACTAGAGATCCCCGTATGGTTGAACGTAAAAAATATGGTCAGCCAAAAGCTCGTAAGAGATTCCAATTCTCTAAGAGATAGTTTTTATTTAATTCATTATTTAATAATCATACTTTCCGATTTGTCTCCTGTGTCCCGCATAAAAAGGGATTAAAGACAAAGTTGAAGAAAGTAGAAGTATAACAGGAGTATCAATGAAAAAAATTGACATCACTCAATTGATCGAAGCAGGTGCGCATTTTGGGCACTTGACCCGCCGATGGAATCCTAAAATGAAACCATATATTTTTATGGAAAAAAATGGGATTCATATCATCGACCTTAAAAAAACTCAGAATTTTTTACATTTAGTTTCAGAAAAAATCTATGAGCTTTCTGCTGAAGGTAAAAAGGTTTTATTTGTAGGAACAAAAAAACAAGCTAAAAATATTATCGAAACCGAAGCGAGAAGATGTGACCAATATTGGGTTTCAGAAAGATGGCTTGGTGGAATGTTAACAAACTTCTCTACAATCCGAAAAAGTATCAAACGTCTTCAAAATATTGAAAAGCAAGAAGTTGATGGTACCTTCGATAAAATTACAAAAAAGGAAAGATTGTTCCTTACCCGCGAAAAAGACAAACTTAAAAAAGTTCTCGAAGGAATTGAATATATGGCGAAACTTCCTGCAGCACTTTTTATTGTTGATATTAAAAAAGAATCAATTGCAGTTCAAGAAGCCAAGAGATTAAATATTCCGGTTTATGCACTTGTGGATACTAACTGCGATCCTGATCTGATTGATTATGTTATTCCGGCTAATGATGATGCAGTTAAAACTATTGAATTGGTTATTAAGTCTATAGCTGAAGCCGTGATTGAAGGAGCTGCAAAAGCTAAAGAATTAAAAGCTGAAGAAGCTGCTGAAAGTGAACGAATAAAGAAAGAAAAAGGACGCGAAAAAGTTTCCGATCAGTAGTCCAAATTATTTTTAAAGAAAGAGGTTATGTAAATATGAATATTACCGCCGCTCAAGTTAATGAGTTACGACAAAAAACCGGCGCAGGAATGATGGATTGTAAAAAAGCACTTCTTGAAGCCGAAGGAAATATTGAAAAAGCTGTTGAAATATTACGTAAAAAAGGTGCTGCTGTTGCAGCTAAAAGAGCCGATAGAGATGCTAAAGAAGGAATTATTCTTACAAAAATTTCAGAAGGAAAAAATTCTGTTGCCATTGTAGAAGTTAATTGTGAAACAGATTTCGTTGCAAAGTCAACAGATTTTGTTAACTATTCTACTGAAGTTGTAAATGCTGCCTTTACTTCAAATCCGGTTTCGGTTGCAGAATTATTTGAGAAGAATCCAAAATTGATCGATGGTTTAACTGAATTAGTAGGAAAAGTCGGTGAAAAATCTGAGGTATCACGTGTTGCTGTCCTAACAGCCGAAAATGGTTTAGTAGTTGATTATATTCATCCCGGTTCAAAACTTGGTGTTGTCGTTCGTTATGATAATCTTCCTACAGATAAATTTGCGGAATTTGAAGCTATGGGAAAAGATTTTGCAATGCAGGTTGCTGCGATGAAACCATTAGCAATTTATCGAGATGAGGTTCCTCAAGAATTAGTAAATTCTGAAATTGAGATTTATAAAGAAGTCGCAAAGAAAGAAGGAAAGCCCGAGCATATTCTTGAAAAGATTGCTCAGGGTAAATTGAATAAATATTATCAAGAAAATTGTCTTGCTGAACAAGCATTTATTAAAGATAACTCTAAGACTATTACTGACTTGATAAATGAATTCAATAAGCATCACGGAACGTCGTTAAAAATTCATTCGTTCCTTCGTTTCCATCTCGGTGACGAACAAAAATAACATTATTATAAAGGTCTTAATAATTATTAAGACTTTTTTTTTATCCTAAAATGGGGTTAAGATGCCACTAAAATACAAAAGAGTTTTACTTAAATTGAGCGGTGAATCACTTATGGGGAATAAGGGATTCGGAATTGATCCAACTGTACTTGATTTCTTTGCGGATGAAGTTAAAAAAGTTCATGAAGCAGGTGTTGAAATAGGAATTGTTATCGGTGGAGGAAATATTTTCAGAGGACTTAGCGCTACCGATCAAGGAATCGAACGAGTAACTGGTGATCACATGGGAATGCTTGCCACAATGATTAACTCACTTGCACTTCAAAATGCAATTGAAAAAATAGGACTTTTTTCTAGATTGATGAGTGCAATTCATATGGAACAGATTGCCGAACCGTATATCCGTAGAAGGGCAATCCGTCATCTTGAAAAAGGAAGAATTGTAATTTTCGGTTCCGGTACCGGAAATCCTTATTTTAGTACAGATACTGCTGCTTCACTTAGAGCAGTTGAAGTTGAAGCTGATGTAATAATAAAAGGAACAAGAGTCGACGGTATTTTTGATTCTGATCCGGAAAAAAATCCAAATGCATTTAAATTTGAAAATATTTCATACATTGATATTCTAAAGAAGAATTTACGGGTGATGGATTTAACCGCTGTTAGTTTATGTCAGGAGAATCATCTGCCTATGGTAGTTTTTAATATGGATGTTCCGGGAAATCTTTTAGCATTAGTAAATGGAGAAAATATCGGAACTCTGGTGAAAGACTAATTTCTTGACTATTTTTGCAATCAGCATTTCAGAAATATTTTTGAGGAACATATGAAAGAAATAGTAAATGATGCTTCACACAGAATGGATAAATCAATCGAAGCACTCCGCCATGAACTGGCATCCATTCGTACAGGTAAAGCTACTACTGCTTTGTTAGACGGGGTTAAGGTTGATTATTACGGAACTAATACTCCTATAAGTCAAGTCGGTAACTTGACAATACTTGATACACATACCCTCGCTTTTACTCCATGGGATAAAAGTATGCTGCAAAGTATTGATCGTGCCGTTCGAGAGGCAAATCTTGGTTTTAATCCTATGAACGATGGAACAAACTTAAAAATACCGATTCCACCCTTAACAGAAGAACGCAGAAAAGATTTAGTTAAGTTGATTAAAAGGTTCGGGGAAGATAATAAGATTGCAATTCGAAATGTAAGACGTGATGCAAATGAACACCTTAAAAAAGCTCAGAAGGATAAAAAAATCTCTGAAGATGAGTTGAAAGAAGGAGAAGATAAAATTCAAAAACTGACTAATGAACATACTACAACAGTCGATGAAATCTTAAAGCACAAAGAAAAAGAAATAATGGAAGTCTAATTCATCTTTCCAATAAATATTATTGAGGAGATGAACTTTCATCTCCTTTTTATTTTAAGTTAATGACATTTCATCTAAATGAATAAAAGATCAAAATGGTTATCTTTTAGTTTTAGAGTTTTTGTAAATGATTAAACAAGTGTTTTTCTTTAGCGGCGGTATTGTCCTCTTCTTATTAGGATGTATTGTATACGGAATTATTATTAATGTTCGAGAACAAACTATTGAAGAGGCGATGAATTCTCATGGCATTTCTACTCTTGAAAATGTACACATAGTTGTTGAACAATCTACTTATTCATTAAACTTGTTCTCTGATTCAATACTGGTTAAAAAATATAGAGCAGCTTTTGGCAGAATTAAGAAAAGTAAATCCATTATTGGAGAAAAAGCAACTCCGATCGGCAGTTATAAAATTTGTGAAATAGATTCTTCACACATCTACGGTAAATTCTTCAGATTAAATTATCCAAACCTTGAAGATGCAGAGAGAGGTTTATTAAAAAAGAAAATTACCCAAAAAGAATTTGATCAACTTAAATTTGAATATTATTACGGGAAATGCCCAAATAATAAAACTGCATTGGGTGGAAATATTGGAATTCATGGAAGCGGTAAATTAGATTATTTAATTAAAAATTTACCTTTTGTTTTTAATTGGACTGACGGCTCAGTTGCTGTCAGTAATCAGAATATAGATGAATTATATAAATATGTAAAAGAAGGGACTGTAATTGTCATTAACCCATAAAAAGTATTTGGTTTTCTTCAACTTAATCGTGGCAATGTTTTTTTTATCATGTGAAGGAGAGAAACAATTTACAGAAGAAGAAAAATTAGTTCAACGGATTTCAGAACCGGAAAATGCCTTGGAATTTTTAAATTCAAAGTTAGCTGCACCAGTTGAATATGCAGTCACCGGATATTTCCAAAATCCTGATTCATTGCAGATTTGCGGAGTGAGAGAAATTATGTCAAAAAAAGAGTGGGGAATAAAATTTTCACTTTATAATTTTACAACAGATACAGTAAATATTGTTTATGAAACTACTCTTCTTGAAGGAGCGGTTAAAGAAAGTATCATCAAAAAAGTAAAACTTGATTCACTCGGTACCGAGTTATTATCATATAATTCCGGCGACTATTTCCTCGGCTCAGGTGGAGGCGAAATCTATTTCTATCTCGCTGATTTTGGGAATCGTACAATTTATTATGCACATTTGGTCATAATGCGAAATAAACCTATATCTTTATTTTTATCTCCAAACATAGAAGATCAGTTTACTAAAGATTATATAATTAATTTATTCAAAACCGATTATGAAGACCTGGTTATAGTTACTAAAGATATCCAGCTTAAATAGACTACTATTAAGTAAAATTTGAAAAATTTAATTAATACATACCTCCTCATAATTTTTATTACATCCGCCATCTATGCTCAGGAGAATGGAAAATATGAATTGAATAAAATATCGTTTGTCGGGAATTCAAAAATCTCACAAACAGATCTTAGGAAAACAATTTATTCTGAAGAAACACCATGGTGGTTTTGGAAATTCTTAAATACATTTACAAGCTTTGGGAATGAACCTTCTTATTTTGACAGCCTCAATCTGCACGAAGATAAAAGAGCACTAAACGATTTTTATATTGCAAATGGATTTTTCCGTGCTTCATTTGCATCGGATTACACAATTGATTCAGTCCAAAAAACTGTTGATTTAACTTTTTATATAAACGAAGGTATTCCTTCAAACCTGAGAAAAGTGAACATTCATGGTTTTGAAGTTATTCCGGTAGATTTAAGGGAAAATACTTTATCAAAACTTTCATTTGATGTCAATAAAAGATATTCTCAATTAATTGTCCAGGAGAATATAGAAAAAATTCTCGTTGAGTTAGAAAACAATGGTTATATGCTCGCAACCTTCGATAGCACTATAATAATAAAGGATACAATTAAAAATATTGCGGATATTGGGATTTATTTCCATCCCGGAAAAAGATACTTAATTGACAGTCTTGAAGTTGTTACAACCGGTGAAGGAAGTCCTTATGTCGAAAATGAATTGTTAAGTAATATTGTCGGTATTAAAAAAGATGACGTTTACAGTATTGAAAAAATTCGTCAAAGTCAGGTTCGTTTATATAGAACCGGATTATTCTCCTCTGTTATTATTAGTCCGAAAGTAGCCGATACTATAGACAACTACGTTCCATTATCGGTAAATGGTACAATTGGTTTAATGAATGAACTTGCTCCTGAAATAATTCTTAATAACCAGCAGAATGCGTTCAATGCCGGTATTGGGGGGATGTACACTCGCAAAAACTTTTTAGGCAATGCAAGAAAATTAACCATCTCCGGGCAGTTCGGGTTGAGTGATTTTTTTAACGCTGCAATTTTTACTCTACCCAAAAAGTTTTTTAACAATGATACCACAGTATCAGGTTTTGTTGAAGCGAAAACACGAATTGAACAACCATATATTTTTAATAGACCAATCTTTGGAATACTAGAAAACTATGGTTCAATTCAGAAAGAATTAAATATTTCCGCCTATCGAATTGGAGGAAAACTGAGTTTTGAATTCGAACTGCCGAGTTATACGTTTATTAATTTCTTGACAGCATATTACAATCTTGAATATGTGAAAGAAATATTTGTATCTAAAGAATTTGAATTATCCCTCAATCAAACTCTATCAATATTAGGTGCAGATCTTAAAGCTACTAAAACCGATAATCCACTCTTCCCATCAAAAGGTTATAATTTCAGTTTTCTTATCGAAGATGCAAATTCACTTCCGTACTTATATACAGAATTAAGCAAACAATCATTTGAAGAGGCGGCTTTTATTAAATTATTAGTAAGTAGTGCCTATTATCTTCCGGCAAATAACATTAAAACTGCAGTAGTTGGATTCAAATTAAAAGTCGGACAGATACAATCGTACCACGGTGATCAATATAAGATACCTTCTACAAGAAGATTTTTTGCAGGGGGAAGTAATTCAATAAGAGGTTGGAAAACCAGAGGTTTAAATCCATCATATATTATTACTGATCCTCAAGATACTTCAATATCTTATTTTGTAGAAGGAGGTAAGTTTTTACTCGAATCTTCCATTGAATATAGATACAGATTTTTTGAGAGCATTGGAACAGCAGTATTCGTTGATTTTGGTAATTCGTGGGATAATGTCAATTTATTTCGATTTGACGGAATTTCTGTTGCTGTAGGTTTTGGACTTCGGTATTATACTGCAATTGCTCCGTTCAGAATTGATTTTGGTTTTAAAGCCTACGATCCGGCTGATAGAAAAAGTTTTTTCAAAAAAAGGTTTTGGGATCAAATGGAATTTCATTTCGGAATAGGTGAAGCATTTTAATCTTTCTACCGAATATCAGTTTTGTTTGATAATTTAACTTCTTTGAAACCGCTTGTAAAATGCTTATTTTTCTTATCTTTTTTATAGGACAATAAATGATTTCGAGTATGACCGGATTTGGAAAAGCTGTTTCGGTAATGAACGGTTTTTCTTTTGAAATTGAAGTGAAAAGTTTAAATAATAGATTTTTGGAAATTTCGCTTAAGCTTCCGCAAACTCTTCAAAATAAAGAATATGAATTAAAGGAATTAATCCGAAATAAAATTAAACGTGGTAAAATTTATGTAACCATTTTAATCAAAAAAGAAGGTGAGAATGGTTCCGGATTAGTTATTAATCAGAAACGATTAGAAGAGTCGATTGATGCCTTAAAGAAAATTCGTAGTAAATTTAAGGTAAAGGAAAAAATTAAATTAGCCCATATTCTCCAGTTTAAGGATTTATTTACTCCTGAAATGGAAGAGTTTGATGATTCAAATTTCGAAACTCTTAAAAATACACTCTCGCATGCAATTGACAATTTTATTGTGATGAGAAATGCTGAAGGAGCACAATTATCCAAAGATCTTGTGCAAAGAATAGAAAATATTACAGAGACTGTTGGGAAAATTGAGCAAAATTATCGTTCAGAAGTTGAAGAATATTTCAATAAATTAAAAGAGCGAATTAAGCAGTTGGTTAATGATATCACAAGTTATTCTGACAGGCTTGAAGTTGAATTAGCTTTAATTGCAGATAAATCGGATATTACTGAAGAGTGTGTAAGATTAAAAAGTCATCTCAACTTTTTTCTCAATACTATAAAAGAAGGATCTGATGTAGGACGCAAATTAAATTTTGTCTGTCAAGAAATGCATAGAGAAGCTAACACTATTTCTTCCAAAGCAATTTCTACAGAAGTTTCTCATCTTTCCGTCTTTATCAAAGAGGAAATTGAGAGAATTCGTGAACAAATTCAAAATATTGAGTAGATGGTGTTTAGGAAAAAGGGAGAAATAATAATAGTTGCTGCTCCAAGCGGTACAGGCAAAACAACAATATTGAAGCAACTGCTGAAAATTCATAATGATTTAGTTTATTCAGTCTCTACAACCACTAGAAAACCGAGACCAACAGAAAAAAATGGTGTCGATTATTTCTTTGTCAAAGAAGAAGAATTTTCCCGAAAAAAAGAGGAAGGTTTTTTTATTGAATGGGAGAAAGTTTACGATTATTATTACGGTACAGATAAAAGTTTTGTTGAAGGAACAATTAATTCAGGGTTATCAATACTAATTGAAGTTGATGTAAAAGGTGCATTATCAATAAAAGAAAAATATCCTGAATCAAAAATGATTTATATTCTTCCACCAAGTTTGGAAGAATTAGTTAAGCGATTAAAAAATAGAAAAACAGAAACTGAAGAAGATTTTGTTAAAAGAATTGACCGGGCAAAAATGGAATTGAATCAAAAAGATAAGTTTGAATATCAAATTGTGAATGAAGATGTTAATATTGCGGTCAATCAACTTTCGGAATTAATTAAAAAAATAATAAATAAGGAGTAAAACATGGGCATCGAACCAATTGACTTAAGAGCAATTGACAATTGCGCATCAAATGTATATGAAGCAATTGTAGCTTGCGGTAAAAAAGCAAGACAAATTAATGAAGAACAGAGATTAGAATATAATGCACAGCTAACTAATGTTCCGAATACTAATCCTGATGATGATAGCGAAGATTTCGATAATCCCGCTCAATTAAAACTTTCTCTTGATTTTGAAAAAAGAGACAAACCGCATCATCAAGCGGTAAAATTGCTATTGGACACAAAGTTAGATTATTCATATAAAAAATAAGACTTTCAAATGGAAACAGACTTACTCAGTGGTAAAAAAATACTTCTCGGTGTTACAGGTTGTATAGCCGCTTATAAGTCGTGTTTGTTAGTCCGTGAACTTATTTTACGAGGTGCAGAAGTTAAAGTTGTAATGACTCCTTCTGCACATCATTTTATAACACCATTAACTCTTTCTACGTTATCAAGAAATCCGGTTATAACAGAAATCTTCCCAAAAGATTCATCACAGCAAAATACATGGCATATTGAAACTGCATTGTGGGCTGATGTTATGTTGATTGCTCCATGTACTATAAACACCATAGCAAAAATTGCGAATGGTTTTGCTGATAATGCATTGACTACTTTGGTTACAGCAATGCGTGGTGAAGTAATTATTTCACCTGCTGCTGATGTTGATATGTATGAATATCCAATCACAAAATCGAATATAACAAAACTTACGGAAATTGGATTTCATTTTATTGATGCTGATTCTGGTGAATTAGCAAGCGGATTGGAAGGGAAGGGAAGACTTCCCGAGCTTCAAAAAATAATTGACTCTCTTGAAACAGTTTTATCAGGATACAAAAAGGATTTAACCGGCAAAAAAATTTTAGTAACAGCCGGACCAACATATGAAGATATTGATCCGGTTAGATATATCGGAAATCGTTCTTCCGGAAAAATGGGATTAAAGATTGCTCACGCTGCATATCTGCGAGGTGCGGATGTAACTTTAATTTCCGGTCCTACTCAATTGAGTTCGTATCAGGGCATTAATCGCATAAATGTTCGCTCGGCATCAGAAATGAAAAATAGTGTCATCTCTGAATTTGAAAAGAATGATGTGTTAATAATGTCTGCTGCAGTTGCTGACTACAAACCGGAAAATAAATCTTCTTCTAAAATAAAAAAAGAAGACAGCTTAATTTCTATCTCTTTAACCAAGACCGATGACATTCTCTCATCATTGAATAAAGGGAACAAAATCGTTGTAGGATTTGCATTAGAAACCGATAATGAGGTAATTAATGCAGAAAATAAATTAAAGTTTAAAAATCTTGATTTAATCGTTCTCAATTCTTTGAAAGAGAGCGGAAGTGGTTTTGAGGTTGATACAAATAAAGTCGTGATTATTGGAAAAGATAAAAGTAAAATCGAACTTCCGTTAATGTCGAAATTTCAAACAGCACACAAAATTATCGATGAATTACTCAAGCTATACAAATTATGAAAAAAGAGGAAGTAATTAGAACTTTGAAAATACAGAGTGAAATATTTGGTGATGATTTATATGTTAAATCTTTGAAAATTGAGAAGAAGGTTAAAGCGAAAGAAGTCAAACCAATTACCGAAGATATTTTTGTTGCTTCAGAAGAGTTTCAAAAAGCAAGTAGTTTAGAGGAACTAAATTCACTTATCTGCGATTGTCAGAAATGTTCATTAGGTGCAACAAGAAATAAATTTGTTTTTGGAACCGGCGACAGTAAGGCAAAAGTAATGGTTATCGGGGAAGGTCCGGGTGCTGATGAAGATGCTCAAGGTGAGCCTTTTGTCGGGAGAGCAGGAAAACTTTTAACCGAAATTCTTAGAGCAATCAATTTTACACGTGAAGAAGTTTTTATCGCCAATGTTATAAAATGCCGACCTCCAGGAAATAGAACTCCAACTTCGGAAGAGATGGATACTTGTATTCCTTATCTCAAAAAACAGATTGGATTAATTCAACCTTCTCTTATTTTATGTCTTGGATTGACTGCCGCTCAAGGAATTCTTAAGAAAAAAGATTCGCTTACTAATTTACGTGGACAGATATTCTCTTTTGAAAACGCAAAAGTAATGGTAACTTATCATCCGGCAGCATTGTTACGAAATCCAAATTGGAAAAGAGGCTGCTGGGAAGATGTTCAAAAATTTAGAAAATTATATGACGAGATGTTTTCCTGATAGATCGTCTGTCAAAGTAAAATAAATTATTAAATATGGCTAGAACAAAAAAAGATACCCCGTTAAGAAGTCTTCCAAGAGATTTAATTTTACCTTCTGCAATAGAGATTGAGGCTTCGGTATTGGGTGCAATGATGATCGAAAAAGATGCAGTTCCTAAAGCAATCGAGTTGCTTGATCCCTCTGCATTTTATTCTCCAAAGAATAGAATTGTTTTTGAAGCGATGCAAAGTCTTTTCGAATCAAACGAACCAATTGACACTGTTACGCTCTACGAAGAGTTAAGAAAATCAGGTAAAATTGAATCTGTAGGAGGTGCAGTTTATCTCAGTCAACTTGCACAAGATATATCATCTGCTGCAAATGTTACTTACCACGCCAAAATCATTCTTGAAAAAGCAATACTTCGTAATTTAATAACTGCTACTCACGAAGTTGCTCAAGAAGCTTACCAAAGCAGTGAAGATGCTTTTGATATTCTCGACTTTGCACAACGCAAAATTTTTGAAATAACAGAACAATATATGAAAAGCTCGTATCAGGATATGGATAGAGCTGTTCGTTCAGCATTAGAATATATTGAAGCTATTCACTCTTCTGATTATAAACAATTTTCAGTTCCAACAGGATTCTATGATTTGGATGAAATACTCGGCGGTTTCCAAAAGTCAGATCTTATAATTCTTGCAGCCCGCCCATCAATGGGAAAAACTGCTTTCGCACTTTCTTTAACCAGAAACGCTGCAATGCAGTTTCGTATTCCGGTTGCTTTTTTCAGTCTCGAAATGGCTACAATTCAATTGGTAATACGTTTAATTTGTGCTGAAGGCAGATTAGATGCACATAAAGTGAGAACCGGTAAATTGCCGGGTGAAGATGGTATGAAACTCGGTAAAATAGCTTCTAAGCTCATTGAAGCCCCTATTTATGTTGATGATGCACCTGCTCAAACTATTCTTGAAATTAGGGCTAAAGCACGGCGGTTGAAGGCAGAAAAAAATATTGGTTTAATAGTTTTAGATTATCTTCAGTTAATTCAAGGTCCAGCAAGGTCTGAAAGTCGTGAAAGAGAAATTTCACAAATATCACGATCTTTAAAAGCATTAGCTAAAGAATTAAATATTCCGATACTTGCATTAGCTCAGCTTAATCGTGCGGTTGAAGCACGTACTGATAAAAGACCTCAACTTTCGGATTTACGCGAGTCAGGCTCAATAGAACAAGATGCTGACGTTGTCATGTTTCTTAACAGACCTGAATATTACGGAATTACAACCGACAATAATGGGAACTCAACACAAGGTATGGCGGAAGTGATAATTGCAAAACAGAGGAATGGTCCGGTAGGTGATATACAATTATCATTTATTAAAGAGTATGCGCGTTTTGAGAGCCGTGAACATTTTAGACAAATTGAAACAAATCAAATAACTCCTGTTCAACAGGAAGAGGATTTTCCGATATGAAAAATATTATTTATTTACTCCTTCTTATTTCAACCATTTCATTTGGACAAGTATTTTCAGAAAAGGATGTTGAAGTTTGTAATTCAAAATTTCAACTTGTTATCGATAAGAAATTAGAAAATTTAAAAATTGGCGATCTTGTTGCTGAAGTTGGAAAAACTTTTCTTAATACAGATTATGTGGCTCACACCCTTGAAACTAAAGGGGATGAAGAGTTAGTCATAAATTTAACCGGTTTGGATTGTACAACTTTTCTTGAAACAGCCGTTACATTTGCTCGTTCTATTAAAAAACAAAAATTCACTTTCGAAGATTATAAAAATGAATTAACCTACATTCGTTACCGTGATGGAATAATTGATGGTTATCCTTCTCGATTACATTATTTCTCTGATTGGATTTTTAGTAATACCAAAAAAGGAATTGTTAAAGATGTTACAAAAGAAATTGGTGGAAAAGCGATTAAATTTAATGTCGGCTTTATGTCCAAAAATCCGGATTCTTATCAAATGTTGAAATCAAATCCGGTTTATATCCCTGTAATTTCTTCTCAAGAAAAAGAAATTAACAAACGAGAATACTTTTATATTCCGAAATCTGGAGTAAATAATTTCGAGAGTAAAATTCAGAACGGTGATCTGATCGCGATATCAACAAATCTAAAGGGACTTGATATATCACATGTCGGAATTGCAGTAAAAATGAGTGATGGTGAAATTCATTTTATGCATGCACCGATTGTTGGATCAAAAGTTCAGATTACTGAAACTACTTTGCACGAATATCTTTCTAAAATCAAAAAGCATACCGGGATTATTGTTCTTCGACCATTAGAACCGTAGTGATTATCTAATCAAACTTTTAAGTACAGAAAGATTTTCTAAATCTTCTAATTGCTCTTTCCCTTTTGGAGTTTCGAGTATCTTTGGAATATGCGTCAATCGTTTGTCGTTCATAATATTTCTAAAACCTTCAACACCAATAAATCCTTTTCCTATATGGTCGTGACGATCTACTCGTGAGCCGAGTTCTTTTTTACTGTCGTTTATGTGGAAACAATTTAATCTGGAAAGTCCGACTATTTTTTCAAAATCATTAATAACTTTTTTATATTCTTTTTCATCTTTGATATTATAACCTGCAGCAAATATATGTGCTGTATCAATACAAACTGACATTCTTTCTTTATGTTCAACAAGATCGATTATATTGGCTAAGTGTTCAAATTTGTAACCCAATGCAGTTCCTTGTCCTGCAGTAACTTCGAGCATGCTTTTAACTTTGAAGTTTTTAGTTTTTGAGTGAACAATGTTTAAAGATTCTGCAATCAGTTTAATTCCGTAATCTTCTCCGTTCCCGCCATGAGCACCAGGATGAAAATTCAAGAAGGGAATATCTAACAATTCACAGCGAGTTAGTTCATCCAAAAATGCGTCTCGTGATTTTTGTAAAATTTCCTCATCTTTTGCACAAAGATTAATTAGGTAGGAATCATGGGAGACTACAAATTTTATCCCGGAATCTTTCAACTTCAATTTATACGAATTAATTTCTTCGTCTGATAAAGGTTTCCCCTTCCATTGATTATTATTTTTTGTGAATATCTGCATTGCAGTAAACTTTAGTTTTTCAGCGAGGTCAACCGCTGCCGATACTCCCCCTTGAATTGATGTATGAGCTCCGAGTAGTTGTTCCAACTTTTTACCTTTACTTAATTAAATTGTGAGAGAACATTTTGAATAGACTTTTGCAAAGAGAGCTGCTTTATTCCGAATGATCTTAATTTGGATGTATCCATTGAAACATCGGTTACAATAGGAACTCCGGGAATCTGATCCATCGTAATCGGATTTAGTAGTTGTTTGTCGATTTTCAGTAATTCACAAACCATTTCTCCCAACTCATATCGGGATATTCTTTCAGCTCCACCAAAGTTAATTATCTCACCACTTATATTTCTCTTTATTAATTCAACAGAAAACGAGGCTGCTTCTGCTAAAGAGAGTGGTGTTCTAAATTGATCAGTAAAAAGATTTACAACTTTTCCACCTTTAAGATCAATAACCATTTGTTGAAAGAAGTTGGTTCGAGGGGGGAGTCCATAACCGAATAATAACGCTGTTCTCAATATCACAAAGTTGCCTAATGTTTCTTGTATCTTAATTTCTCCCATTAATTTAGTTTCAGCATAAAGAGATAATGGTATCAATTTAGATTCTTCCTTTAACATAGAACCGCGATAACCTGCATAAACTAAGTCAGTTGATGTGTAAAATAATTTACTGTTAAATTTATCGCAAAGTTGTGCAATGTTTTCGGTTGATTTTACATTGATATTAAAAACTTCGCTTGGTGTTAGTGTATCTGCAATTTGAACATTTGAAATCCCTGCGGTATGGAACACAACATCCGGTCTAAATCCCTCAAAAATTATTTTCAACTTACGAAAATCGGTAATATCGACGGATTGATTGTTAAATGATTTAACATTTCCAATTACCGAATTATTAAGAGTTAGTATATCGAAGTGTTTTGAAAACTCAATATTGAGATATTGTCCAAGTAAACCGCTTCCACCTGTAATCAGAACTTTTAAGGGAGGCATATTTTACCCAATATTGTAGGGCTTGATGCCCCTGTTACTGAGATTACATTCGCTGCATTTCCACTTAAAGTTTCGTTCGCCAAAACGGCAAAACAAATTGCTTCTTTTGATTCTACTGAAATACCAAGATTATCACTAATCTTTACATCAACTCTGTTTCCAAATTGTGATTGTAAGTAGTTCAATAAAGTCTTGTTCAGTGCACCTCCACCGCTCACAAACAACTCATCTATTTTGATTTTATTCTCAATATACTTTGTATAATTATGATGAATCGTTTTTGCTGTATAATAAGTTATGGCAGCGATTACATCGTATTTATTAAGCTCATCCATCAACTTATAAAAAGACGGGAGGAAATTTTTTCCGTAATATTCACGACCGGATGATTTTGGTGGTTTTATTTTTGTGAACCTATCTTCTGCAAAAAGTTTTTTTAACAGAGATGAATTAACTTCTCCTTTCGATGCAAATGTCCCATTTTTATCAAATGGTTTGTTAAAATATTTTTTTGCAATCTGATCAATTAACATATTGCCAGGACCAGTATCAAAAGCGATTAAACTTTTAATATCGGCATTTTTAGGAATTGCAGTAATATTAGAAATACCACCGATGTTGAGGAGTGCTCGATTTTTTGTTTTTGATGTGTACATGATATAATCAAAATATGGAACAAGCGGGGCACCTTGGCCACCTAAAGCAACATCGGCAACTCTGAAATCACCAATTGTTAAGATGCCGGTTAACTTAGCCAAAACCGATGGATCACCTATTTGCAATGTTGAAGCTGAATTATATCCAAACATCAGTTCTTTTTTCGGAAGATGGTGAATTGTTTGTCCATGTGTTCCAATAACATCAATTTGTAGAGGAGTTAAATTTAGTTTTTTCAGGAATATCAAAACGGAGTCAGCATATATTCGTGCAATTAAAAAATTTAATTGACATAATTCAGTGACATTTCCCCCTTTGAATTCAGCATTGCGATGAATCATCTTTTTCAGATTCGAGGGAAGCGGGTAAGTCTCAAACGCTATTTGTTTGATTTTGGTTAAAAGACCATTTCCTTTAACCTCAATTAAAACGATGTCAATTCCGTCAAGAGATGTTCCGGACATTAAACCGATTATTAGTTTTTTATTTTTCTTGCTAATTTTATAAAGGGCATCAATATTCATAACATTTTGGATTATTAATAATAAACCAAAATATCAATAATCGACGATTAAATAAATAGTCCGTAGCGAATACCGGCAACAAAATAATTAATACTAAACGATTGAAACTTTGTATGTTGGAACCCGGTTGAAAGCATCATATAATATGATGGGTAATAATCTAATTGAATACCGGCTTGATATTTTTGAGTTTCATCTTGATTAAATAGAGTTAAAATATCATTATCAAAATAGTATGCTCTTTCTCCATAAAACCCGTAAAGTTTAATTGATGTACTTATTATCGGGAAATATGTAACCTTTCCCGACACTGAGTAAAGTTTGCGACCGTCTTTTAAGGCACTATAATTTGGACGAAGGGATGAATAAAGAGAAGGGGAAACAATATATTCAATTCTGCCGGTTACCTGATGAATTTGTTGATGTGTAAGGTTATTCGTGTTGAGAATACCAATTGCATTTTCAAATGAATAACTTAATCCCAAATAAAAAAGATTTCGATAATAAATAGCTTCTATTGAATAAAGATTTGTATGATCAGAGTATATTTTATTATTATCAATTAAATAATCACCCCTCTTGTAACTGTAAAAGAATTTAAGATAGTACGGGAAGAAGTTAACAATTGCTCCGCCAAGCAGCGTGTGCTGCTTATATGTTGAATCTTTTCTAAGATTTATATTTAAATATTCATAATGGTTTACTAAGGTGATTCTATCTGTCAGATATGTAGAAAGGTAAACGGCATTGGAAATCGAGTATGATTTATTCGAATAGTCACCATATGTAAAAAAATATGATGGAGCTACAAAAGTTGAATCTGCAAATGAAGACTGATTAAACAGACTCAACAGTAAGAAAGTAAAGACAAGAAATTTCAAAATATTTTTCCCGGAAAACTGAATACTATTTGATTAATTTTAAACCTGATAATGCTAATGAATTGTTTTCATCCAGCATTAATACGTATGTAAAGAGTTCTTTTGCCTTTTGGATGTTGCCTAAATAATAGTACGTATATCCAAGCGATAAATTTGGTTCAAACTCTGCCGGATAAAGTTTGTTTATCTTCTCTAAATATTTCTTTGCAGTTGCATAATCATATCTCTCAAGAAAAATTTGACCTAATTTCAAATTTGCTGTATAATTATTTGCATCAACCTTGAGAATGTTTTTATAGATTTCTACTATTTCATCCCATTTACCCAAAGCTGAAAGTGGGTAAGTTGAGCCAATTTTCGCCTCAATACTTTCTTTATTTAATTGAGATGCAGTATTGTAATAATCCAAAGACTTAGCATAATCTTTTAAGATATAGTTTAGCCAGCCCAACCTTAAATTGATTAAGTAATTATTTTTGTTCTCAGAATAAATTTTTTGGATTTCCGAAGCTGCATTTTTGTAATCACCTTTAATTTCATATTTAATTGATGAATTGAAAGCGATTATTCTGCTATCCTTTTGCTGGGATAAAAGTTGTGTGACAAAAAACAGTATAATTATTGTCGATGTTAAAAAACCTGTTATGATATAATTTTTCAAAATCAATCTCCATTATTGCTTGTTAAAGTAGCATTAAATTTTGAGTTGTTAGCATTAATAAAATGAAATGATTCGATTTCTCCATCTCCATTTATTTTAATCTGACCGGACATTGTTTTCTTAAATGATTTAAGAACGCCTGTTCCTTTTAATTCGATTTTATTATCGATTATAAATGAATCGCTCTTTTCATCACGTTCTAAATATTTGAAACTTCCTTCAGCTTTTATGAAATTCTTAAACGAAAGGAAGAACTCGGTTAAATATCTTATTGATGTTCCCGTTAACTGTGAGAGTGAATATTGATCCTTCCATTCAAGATTGGCGTGATAGCATAATGGAACTTGATATGCTAACAGAAAGAAGTGATAAAGTGCAGATGATTTCCCGCCCAAGTAATGAGAAAAATAGAAAACTTTATCTGTAAGATAGATGAATGCAGTTTCGTGATTATTGTTCTCTATATAGAGCATATTGTAGATGTCGACTTTTACTTCCCATTCCTCGGTAAAAGTTTTTTCATTTATCGAACACTGAAGAGTAATTTTATCACCTAATCTTAATCCAAATGCTTTTTTAATTGTTTTATGTATTACAATATTTTGTACTATGCTGTTCTCGTCAGGATAATCAAAACTTCTGGCGATTAGTTTGTCCTCTCGCTTTTCGATAAAATGTGCAAATGGAAAACGGTAAGTTTTGTCCCCGATTTTATCAGTCAATTGAAATTGAAAATGAATATGAGGATATGGTGAACGACCACTATTTCCGCATAGTCCAATAACATCTCCCTTTAAAACATAATCATTTTCCTTCAATTTAATTGTATCAGAATCTAAATGTGAAGCTGCACTAAATAAGCCTTCACCGTGATCAATGATTACCGTATTCCCCCAATTCTTATCGAGATTAACATCTCCAACTTCATTATTTGGGATAGAACTTGCAACCTTCACAACCTTTCCATCCAGTGGTGACGATACAGGAAGTTTGTAACAATAGTAATCGGTTAATTGATTCCCTTCATTTGAAAACTGAGAATTTTTCTCATCAACTACTACAAAATCCCAGGCATACTTCCAAGCATCTTTATGAGTATAACTGCCATCAAAACCTTGTGAAACAAACCACTCACCAAAAAATGGAAGTTCCGGGAAAAAATATTTGAATCTGTCAAATCGGTTTTTTCTATTCTGATGATAGTACAAATTTTCTTCAGGTGAGCCGGGAGCAAAGTATAACAATTCCAATTCACTCTGCTCTTTTCTAAATTTCAAACTATAGATTGTGAAAAGAACTATAAAGTTGAATGGAAGAACTAAAAGTGGTAGAAGTGTACCATTTAATAATCTGTGGAAAAATCCTGCGAAGATAACTACAATTAATGTAGAAATTAAAACTAACAAAAAACTTTTTGGTGATGGAAGGATTAAAACTCCACCAAGTGCAAAGGCAGTTAGAATCGCATTAAATCCTACTAATATTGCAAGTTGTTCTGCTTGGACGGGTAATATCAGAGTCAATAAAATTGCTGACAAACTATAACTCACAATACTAAGGACAAATAAAACTCTTGAAAAAATTAGAATCCCAATTGATAAAAGAATTCCTGCAAATACACTCGGCTGGAAAACTATTAAAGCTAAAGACTTAAAGTAATTTTTAATGAATATTGGCAGACTTGCAAAAATATTGTCGTACGGAAAATTCAGATGGTGAACTTGTATGTTACTATAATTAGTCAGAAAAATTATAAAGATGTATAAAGAAAAAATAAAGGGAAGACTCAATCCGGGAAGATTGAAGGCTACTGCTAAATAATGCTCTAACACAGCAGAAATAAAAAAAGTGATAATCAGAAATACCGGTATAAGCATGAGCATGAAAAAACTTAGCTCATAGTAGTAACCTGCAGCTACACCAAATAAAATACCGTTAAATCCATAAAATCCGCTTTTTATTTTTGACTGATCAAATTTCAGAATTGCGGCGGTAATATTGGCTATAATCACTCCGAGAAGCCCCATTAAACCAACAGTGGGGAATAGTAGTGTAACAAATAGAATAATTGCCCCAAGCCACCTCCTGTTCGAAAAAAATATTTGAGCGTAAGAGTATAAAATAGAATCAATGAACATCAAGATTGATTCGTTTAATAAGGTTTGGAGCTTCAATTTAATTCCTGTTCACTTTTTATTTTAACGATAGTTTTAATGGAAGTAATTCCATTTCAGAAATGTAATCAAGCGTTTCAGATTTTCTGATTAATTCAACTGAACCATCTTCCATTATCATAACTACATTTGGTCTTAGTGTGATAAATTGCATCCATTGGGTCATGTCATAAGCTCCAACATATTCAATTATTAGTTTATCCCCCTTTTTAAGTAGAGGTAGTGTGATGCTTTCTCTAACAACATCTATATTCATACAGAGAGGTCCAAAAATTGCTGATTCTTCAGTATGTAAGCCGCAATCCTGAGCCGGAGTAATTTTATGTTTATACCAAAAACCTGTAAATAAAATATTTACCCCTGCATCAATTATGAGTGCTTTCTTTCCATCAGATAATCTTTTGTTTGCTAATACACTTGAGATTAAAAATCCTGCATCATCAATTAATGCTCGCCCGGTTTCTAAAATGAGTAAAGGTAACTCGTCATTCTTGAAATTTAGTTCAAATAATCCTGATGAAATTGCATCAGCAAATTGTTCAATTGAGGGAATTACTTCTTCTGCAGGTAAATATTGTCCGAGTAAAGTATTATGTGAAGCGAAACCGCCACCGAGATCAATATATTCAAGTACGATATCAAATTGTTCTTTTATGCTTCTTGCGAGTCCGGCTAATTTTGACGCTGCTAATCTATAGGCTTCGGTAGACATCATATAAGTTCCTATGTGTGTGTGAAGCCCAATTAATTCCAGGTCTTTATTTGTAATTATTCTTTTAATTGCCTGCCACGATTCGCCATTTTCATAATTGAAACCGAATCGATCCCATTTAGGATAAACACCTACATCCATATTAATTCTGATTGCAACTTTTGCTTTAAGTTTTTCGGTGTCGCATAATTCTATTATTTCATAAAGTTCATCAAAATGATCTATATGAATTTTAGCTTTTTCTTTTATGGCTTTTAAAAGTGCATTTCGACTTTTATCAGGACCATTGAAAATAATGTTCTCTCCCTTAATGCCAAGTTTACGCGCTTTATCATATTCAAATTCTGAAACAACTTCTGCCCATGAATTCTCCTGATGAAATACTGAACAGACAGCATTTAAATAATTAGTTTTATAAGACCATGCAAACTGAACTTTTGGATAGCGTGTTTTGAAAATACGAACCGCATTACGCTGATTTTGTCTAATCTTCTTTTCTGATATAACAAACAATGGTGATCCGAATTTTTCAACTAAATCAGTAACGGCAACACCATCAATATCTTTTTTGGGTTTTGAGAATGAACTTGTTCCGATTTTGTTCATAAAACCTGAGTAATGTTTTGTGATTACCGGTCGTTCATATCGTTTTTTTGTATCCATTATATTTCTCCTTGGATTGCAATTTTTTCAAAAGCTTTTAAATTAGTAATCAAGTCCCATGCAGCCCGCACAAATATTGTCCCTACATCGTATTGTTCAAATGGTTTAATGGTTTCGCCCATAGCTAATTGAACTAAAGCATACGGAAGATTTTGACCAGCGTTTGGGGCAAGATAAACCCAAGCCGGGAATCGTGGATTAATTTCGAGTAAGTAATATTCGTTCGTCTCTTCCGATTTTATATACTCAAGTTCCATTCCGCTTTTCCACTTGGTTTTTGAAATAATTTTTTTCGAAAGATTTAATAGATTCGGGTCATCAATTGTAATTCCAGCCCAACCTTTACCTTTATCTGTAATGTAAAGTTTTTTCATCGGAACCGCACCAATTGTTTCTCCGGTGCCATCGCCCAAAGCCACAACGTTAAATTCATTCCCTTTGATGAACTCTTGAACAATAATAGGATAACCCCATTTGGCGCTCATTTTATGGAAGGCGGTTTTAATTTCATCAAAATTATTTGCGATGTAAGCATCATAAAATATACCTTTTACAACTACCGGATATTTAAAGTCCTTAGGAATTTTGTAAATATCATTTGAAGATGTGAGTAGAATATTTTTTGGTACTTTAATTTCGTGCGATGTGCAAAAGTCAAATAAATTATCTTTTGCCCTTATGTTTAATTGTTGAATAGTAGGTAAGAATGTTTTAATTCCGAGCTCACTTAATCTGTCTTTAATTTTTGCAAAACCATAAAGTTCTGAATCAAGTGTTGGAATGATGAGGTCAATTTTTTCTTTTTCATGGATTGCTGAAATACGCTCTAATAACATATCCAGTCCACTTGAAGGATATGGAATTAAATAGCATTTATTCGCCATCTCTTCCATATAAATTCCGGGTTCTAATGAGTCGTAGATTAAACCGATTATATTCCCATTAAAATCAGGGTGTGCTTTGATACTTCTGATTACCGGAATTCCTGGTCCCGGATTATCGGTAGCATTCAGACCTGTTACGGCAATATTCATAATTCAACTACTAATGAATAATTTTTTAACTGCATAACAAAATCATTAAAATCTCTTTCGAAAGAGTTTTTATCTATATCATAAAAGGATAAAATTGAATCTACAATCTCATCATAACCTTTACCTTGCTGAAGCTGCTTAAAAATTTCTTTGCCGATTTCATTTAAAGTAAATGTTTCCCCCGTAGTAGGTAGGAACACAAAGCCTGTATCGCTTACTGCGACGTTTGGCGGAATATTAAAAGAATTCATTTCACTCCTTTTCTTAAAAGTAGGCGTTGGACACCAGTTTGATGTGAGTAATCTAAACCGGATTCTAATTATTTTAAAATTATCATTTTTCGATTTTCAGCATGGTTTGAAATATTTAACCGATAAAAATAAACCCCGGTCGGTTGAGAAAAATTTTGTGAGTCTTTCCCATCCCAAATTACTGAATGAGCCCCAGCTTCCTTAAATTCATTAAGAAGAGTAATTACACTGCTGCCGGTTATATCAAAAATTTCCAATTTGACATTTTCACTTCTATCAATAGAAAATTCAATTTTGGTAGATGGATTAAATGGATTAGGGAAATTCTGTTTTAGTTCAAATCGAATCGGTTTATCATTTGTATTTAAACCGGTTGTTCCTGTGGTATAAACTTCATATGTGTAAGTACCATCAAAAGGATACGGATATTTTATAAAGTAACATTCTATAACTCCGTCACCGTCAACATCTGCAAAAGTAGGGTACGAATAATAAGCTCCAACATTGTTTTTTTCGAAAACTGCTGTGTTTGTAGTTATATCTAAAATCTTGAAACCTTGACGGTAATCAGTAGAATTCCCATACCAGCCGAGCACATAGAATTCTGTAATTCCATCACCTGTAACATCCTGAGCCATTGAATATAATTGTTGACCTGCAAGTTGTTCTGCATTAGTAAAATTATATGTGTATTGAGGATTTTGCGAAAAATGATCAGCGTACACCATAAATTTTAGCGTATCTAAGTAATAAAATCTTTGTTTCCAACTATCTTCAGTTTTTTCGAAATTGAACCATCCTGTTAATGTTGTATAACTGATTGGTGCTGAAGTCCATTTATTTATCCATTGAGCTGAAACTTGCATGGTTAATAAAATACATAAGGAAAACATGATAAGAGTAAATTTTTTCATAATTAATCTTTCAAATGTGATTTTAGGAGTCTCATAACCACTCCTTGATGAGTGAATAATTTTTTTCATGGAAATCAGTTGCAAAAGATGTTCCAATGAAATTTTATTTAATTTGTTGAAAATACTAACCTTTTGTAATATCTGACTACGAAAATATTTCATGCAGTCGAAGATTATTTCGCAGCTAAAAAATCGGGAACTTAAATTTATTGAAGTAACCTGTTTGACCATTATTGATAACTATTATAGAGATATTCATTTCTCAAACAATTAAAAAATTCATATTATTACAATCGGTTTTTGTAAAACTAAGGTGCTCTTCAATCAACAAGATTGAAACAGCGGTATTCAGAAAATATAAATAAAATGAATCGAGTAAATATTGTGTCTAAAGAAACAATAAGCAAAAAGAATTTTAACAGACTAAAACAAATTAAAGTATTACTTACAGATGTAGATGGTGTATTGACAGACGGTGGGATGTATTATACTGAAGCCGGACTTGTAATGAAAAAATTTAATGCGAAAGACGGTATGGGTGTTAAACTCTTGAGAGAAACCGGCATTAAAACCGGCATTATATCTGCCGATAAAACCCCGATAGCAAAAAAGCGTGCTGATGTTCTCAAGTTTGATTTTATTAGTTATGGTGTCGAAAATAAACTCGACGAGGTAAAAAAGATAATTAGTGAAAATGGTTTTACTCCGGAGCAAATTGCTTTTATAGGAGATGATGTCAATGATTTGGAAGTCTTAGATTTTGTTGGATTAAGTATTTGTCCTAAAGATGCTGCTTCCCAGGTTATAAAGAAATGTCATCTCGTAACCCCTCAAAAAGGAGGAGAATGTGTTTTCAGATATATTTCTGATTTGATTATTTTTACACAAAAATAAGTCTATTTATGCTAAAGAAAATTTTAATAACATTCGTCCTTGTACTGAATACAACTGTTTTCAGTCAGCAAAAATTTCCGGGATTGCAATCCGAAATTGGTGAGGGGAATTATAAAAAAGCGGGTTTAATTATAGATTCATTAATTACATTTTCACAGATTACAGAATTAGATAAATACGAACTCTCATTTCAAAAAGAATTAATGGATAGAATTGAAAAAGATTTCACAAGAAATCGAGATTACATTTTTAATCAATTAAAAAAATATTATCCCCAACTCACCGACCAAATGCTTGTTGAATGGGAATCATCTAAAGCACTCGAAATGAAATTAATAAATGGGGAGAAAAGATATTTCAAGAATGCTATCCCAAATCTTTTTAGAATTGATAAAGAAGCAAAGAAAGTAAAAGAGAGCATTTATAGCATTGGCGAGAATAAACTTGCTGATTTTTTGTCTGTTCACATTCCCGCACTAATTTACGAATCCAACTTGACAAAAAGGCAACTGCTGAAACCTGTAAAATTTAGAATTAATTATGAGCTGAAAGTGAAGCCTGATGTGGTTCCGGCAGGGGAAGTTATTAGGTGCTGGCTGCCTTACCCGAGAAGTGATAATCCTCGTCAGTTGAATATTAATTTGAAAGAAGTTAATCCTAAAAACCACATAATTAGTGGTAATGAATTTTCACACAGCAGTATCTATCTTGAACAGACTACAGTTGCGGGACAACCTACAATATTCTCTTATGAATTAGAGTATTTGTCCTATGGTTCATTCTTAAAATTAGATGATACTAAAGAGTATACTGTTTCTAAAAACTCAGAAGTGTATTCATCATTCACAACTGAACAACTTCCGCATATTCACTTTAGTGATAAGTTAAAAGAGATTTCTCAATCAATTATTGGGACAGAAAAAAACAATTATAAAAAAATTAAATTGATAATAGAGTGGCTCACAGAAAAAATTCCGTGGGCGAGTGCTCGGGAATATTCTACATTAAGTGCAATTTCAGATTATTGTTTGGACAACATGCATGGAGATTGCGGAATTAAATCTTTATTATTCATAACACTTTGTCGGTATAATGGAATACCTGCTAAATGGCAAAGCGGTTGGATGCTCCATCCGGGGGCTGTGAATTTGCATGACTGGGCTGAAGTTTATTTTGATGAATTCGGCTGGATAACGGTTGACCCGGATTTTGGAATTCAGCAAAACAATGATGATTTGGTGAAATATTTTTATGCTTCAGGAATAGACCCATATCGGTATATTGTGAATGACGATTATGGAAAACCTCTGTATCCTGGAAAAATTTATCCACGAAGCGAAACGCTTGATTTTCAACGCGGTGAAGTTGAATGGCGTGGAGGGAATTTATATTTTGATAGATGGAATTATGATATGAAAGTAACATATCTTTCTGAAGATGAAAACGAAAAATAAGTTAACTTAAATTATTTGTTGAGGTAAGTATGCGTAGATCGATTTTACTCTTTTTGATTTTTCTTCTTTCCTTGAAAGTTGAGGCTCAAGAAAAAAGATATTTCGACTCACCTTTTGGAGCAGGTGGCGGGTTTTCTCCGGCTTGGTTAATCCCAAATTTTAATGAACTGAATTCAAAGTTAATTGGGTTTGGCGTCCCTGAACTGAGCAACAGTGGATTTTTTGCTTCTGGTGGAGCCGGATTCGTCTATTTAAGTTTTATTCCAAATTTGCGAATCGGAGGAATCGGCTTTGGCGGTTCAACATCCAGTACAGCATTTAAGGACGGGTTCGAAAGAGAAATAATTTTTTCTTCAAGTTTTGGCGGGTTAACACTTGAGTATTCAATTCCTTTGAGTCGAAGTTTTGCTATCTCTATTGGCGCAATTATCGGTGGTGGTGATACAAAAATTGAATTGTTTAGAAATAAATCAACTTTTCAATGGGATAATATCTGGAACGAATTGTCAGATACATCTCAGTATGCTTCAAGCTTTAGCAGACAAATAAATAAAACACATTTTGTTTTTGCTCCTACTTTGAATGTCGATATTCCGGTCTATCGTTTTGTCTCATTTAGAATTGGTGCCGGATATGCTTTTACTTTTAGTGAAGATTGGCAAATAGATAATAAGAAAGAAATTTTCAATACTCCTTCAACATTAAAAGGGGATGCGTTATTTATTCAAACCGGAATCTTTTTCGGATTTTTTGCTTACTAATATGGAACATATTTTATGAAGAGAATTTTAGTAACCGGTGGTGCAGGTTTTATTGGAAGCAACTATATCAATCATATTCTAAAAGAGCGGGATGATTATTTTATAGTTAATCTTGATAAACTTACTTATGCCGGTAATCTTGAAAATTTAAAAGAATCTGAAAACAACCCGAATTATTGTTTCGTAAAAGGAGATATAACTAATTCAGAATTAGTTGAATATCTTTTTAAGAAATATGAAATCAAATATGTAATAAATTTTGCTGCTGAATCTCACGTAGATAGAAGCATTCTTGGCTCTGAAATATTTTATAGAACTAATGTTATCGGGACAAACGTACTTCTCGAAACAGCGAGAAGACACGAAGTTCAAAAGTTTTTACAGATATCTACAGATGAAGTTTATGGCAGCTTAGGTGATGAAGGATTATTTACTGAACTTACCAATCTATCGCCGAATAGCCCATATTCTTCGAGTAAAGCCGGAGCTGATATGATGGCTCTTGCATTTTATCATACTTACGGAATGCCGGTTTCAGTTACAAGGTGCTCAAACAATTATGGTCCATTTCAGTTTCCCGAAAAACTTATTCCACTCATGATTATTAATGCTCTTAACAATAAAAATCTTCCGGTTTATGGTGATGGGATGAATGTAAGGGATTGGATATATGTTATCGACCACAATAAAGCAGTAGATTTGGTTTTTGAAAAGGGTAAATCGGGCGAAGTTTATAACATCGGGGCAAATAATGAAATGCCAAACATAGATATCATTAAATTGATTTTGCAAATACTTGGCAAACCTGAAACCTTAATACACTATGTAAAAGATCGTCCCGGTCACGATAGACGTTATGCGATAGATGCCTCTAAAATTGAAAATGAACTCGGTTGGAAACCTTCATTTAATTTTGAAACAGCAATTGATTATACAATAAAATGGTATCTTGAAAACCAAAAATGGTGGGAAAGAATCATTTCGGGTGATTATCAAAAATATTATTCAATACAATATTCAGCCAAATAAAGGGACTAATGAGAATAAAAATGAAAAATAATGGAAAGTATTTGAAAATTGTTCTGCTTACGATGCTTTTTGTAGCATCAATAAATCAATTCAATTTTTCTCAAACAGACGTGCAGCTTTTAAGAGCCATGTCAAGTTCGAATTCACAAACTATAAATGTTGCCATTGGAGGTAACTTCATTACAGTTGGTTCATTTGGTGCTCAGATGAACGA
>JAUXVN010000123.1 GCA_030684555.1 Ignavibacteria bacterium | reverse complement strand
CATAACTTCGGCTGCTTTCTGCTTGTCGTTATATTTTCTTTCGAGCATTTCTGTAACCGGAATTCCGTTAACATTTGCATATCTTACTAATGGAACCATTGTATCACCATGCCCGCCCAGAACCATTGCATTAACATCTTTAACAGAAACGCCAAGTTCCCATGATATAAAAGTAGCAAAACGTGAGGAATCTAGAATACCTGCTTGCCCGAAAACTCTATTATAAGGGAAGCCTGAAATTTTTTGAAAAAGTGTTACCATCGCATCAAGTGGATTTGAAATAACTATAACGATCGAGTTTGGAGCATACTTTGTTACATTTTCAGCAACCGATTTCATAATATTTGCGTTGGTCACCAATAAATCATCTCTGCTCATCCCGGGTTTTCGCGGCAGACCTGCCGTAATTATAACAATATCTGAATCTGTTATATCTTCGTAATTATTTGTCCCCTTGAAGTTTCCATCGAATGAGTCAATTCTTGAAGCTTCTGCTAAATCTAAAATTTTACCTTGAGGTAAATCCTGGACAATATCGAATAACACAGCATCACCTAATTCACGTTGTGCAATTAGTTGTGCGAGTACTCCACCAATTTGCCCGCCGCCAATTAACGAGATTTTTTTTCTGCTCATTTCTCCACCTTAAATTTTATTAATAATTAGGAACGATTTTGATCGGAAATATATGAATATTTAAAAGTGATTACAATTTTCAGGTAATCAATAAAAAATGGAGAGTAAAATAAAATTTAGGGATTTGAAAGTTTAATGACCAGGATGGTTTCGGTCCCTTCAGGAGTGATATTATACCTTAATTCGTCAGCAAAAATTCGCATTAAATAAAGTCCACGTCCTGAATCTTTTAAAAGATTTTCCGGTTCAGTCGGGTCAGGTATTTTTGAGGGGTCGAATCCTGCTCCTTGATCTTTCACTTTTATGATCAATTCCTCAGCATCGGTAGTTACATGAAGAGTTACTTTCTTAGAGCTGTCTTTTTTATTCGCATGTATAATTGCGTTTGTAGTGGCTTCAGTAATGGCGATAAGTAGTCCGGGTAGTTTTTCCTTATTCAGGTTACATTCAGAAGCAATATAATTAATAAACTCTTCAACCGTGATGAGATTATTAGGATCGCTGTCGATTTCTAAGGAATATTCTTTTAGCTGCAAAATTCTACTTTTTTTTCTTGTTAAGATAATAAAATTTAATTACTGTAAAACTAAAAATTCCAGTCAAGGTTAAAATTTAAAGATGCAATTTCCTGATAATTTTTCCTGCCTGAATTAACAAACTCCATCCAACCATCCATTCTTAATATTATTTTATCAAAAACATTATAAGAAATTTCTGCGGAAGGTCCGACACTGGAATAATATGCTTCCTCATTTTTATCACTATTTTTATATGCAAATGTTTTTAATGAAAAATGCCTAAATCCAATTCCAAAGATAAAATTTCCGTTTCTTGAAAGAAGTTTTGGATGAATAAAAACTTCCTCCAATTGTCTGGTTGGTTTCATCGAAAATTGAGCCCAGCTTAATTCACCCTGCTCAGATAACCGGAAATAACCTGTAAGCTTAAGGGTAGATGATTTACTTAATTTAATATTTGTTGAATCCGAAAAAAGAAATTGCCGGTAAGTATAACTTTTATAATTTGGATTAATATCTTCAAAATCATAGACTGTGTAATTTGCAAGTACTTCAAAATTATTTTGACTTTCGAAGTCTGAAGTTGTAAATCGACTGCCGGTATTTAATTTGATTACACGGTTGATATTATTGTTTGAACTCCGTTCAGCAAAAATATAACTCAATCTGCTGATACTCCCCTCTAAATCTGCAAAAAGTTCAAGAAAAGAATTTATTGTTCTGAGGTATTTTAATTTTAGAATTGTTAACAATTCATCTCGATCATCAAAATTATCTTCACTTGGGGTATCATATCTAAGTTTATTTTGCAGCAGACTTAGACTAAGCAAATCTTTTTTTGTAATAAAAATCTCTGAACTTATTGTTAACATCATTCTTTGAGTTACATTATTTTTCTGACTTTCGAGTTTGGTTCGCTGATCAAAAAAAATCGGGTTTGAACCGGAGATGTTTTTAGTCTGGTGCTTTTCATCTCTCTCATTGTAATTGAATCTTAAAAGTGTATTGATTGATTCGGTTTTGTATAACATCCCGCTTTCAAGCTCAAATCGAAGCTCATTAATTTTGGTATCATACATTGCTGCTGATTGATTAAACATATTTCTATAACGGGTGTTTCTATCAATAGACCGCCAATTAACCATCGCAACAGTTGTCAAAGAAATGTTCGGTAGAAAATTATTATAATCAAAAACATTGAAAAGTTGATAAGCTGTTTCCAATCTATTCTGGATGTTATTTTTTATCGAATATTGTTGTTGAATAATTGTATCCGCATATTGATAAAAGTCTCTACCGGATTGAACAAAGCTAAATCTTAAAACATTATTTAAATTATTATCAAAACTATTTGAGAGTTGAAACTTTACATCGCGAAAGCTGTTTTTTCTGGGAGAAATATCTTCATTTCGGAATTTAAGTGTTGAATAAATCTCAGTATCGGTCAAACGAAATTTATTAATTATACCTTCCGCACCATAAATATTTCCCTCATCTATTTCTCCAATTTGCCGGTTACTTTCAAATCCGAAAAAGGGTGCTATTGAAAAGTCTTTTAATGGAGTAATTTTGGTGAATATTACGGCACTGTTTGCGGAAGCAGAGTTAATCTCAATTTTCCGCGAATCAGATAATATATTACTCTGTACAAGTGAGCCAAATGAAATAAGCTCCGAAAAATTATAGACACCGTTTAATGAAATGAAGTTTTCATCTCGAGTGCTTTTCTCACTGCTTTTAATGAAAGTTGAGGAATAATCTTCCCGAACATTAAAGTAGAATCTATCAACGTTGTACTGGTATTTTAGATTTGACGAGAGGTTATAAATGTTTAATTGTTTATTAAACTTTTGTGAATAGAAATTAAGTGAAGCCGGGTCGGTGAATATTATAAGGGAATCATTATTAGTTTGAGCATTGCTATTAGCAGTTAACAAAATTGTTATCAAAAGTAAAACTAAAATCGTAAGACTTTTGTTGACGAGAATTTTTATAAATCCGATAATATAACCTTCAAGATGAATCAAATTTATCTCAAAAAAATATTGAGTAAACATGGACTGAAATTATAAAATAAACTCTTCTGTACGAGAGGGGATTATTACATTTTTAAAATCAATTTCTTGCAAACGCTTTTTAAATTTTTCTTGTTGATCAAAATCACCATGCACAAGAAAAATATTTTGCATTTTACTTCTATCAAAGTTTGAACAATAATCAGTTAACTCGTTGCTGTCAGCGTGAGCACTCAATGAATTAAGAACAATTACTTCAGCGTTAAGTTTATATTCTTCTCCGAATATCTTTACGTCAGGTTCACGCTCAACAATACGCCTTCCGAGTGTATGTTCTGCGGAATAACCAACAATCAAAACAATATTGTTTGGATTCTGAATATTGTTTGCGAGATGGTGAAGGATTCTTCCTGCCTCCGCCATTCCTGAAGATGAAATAATCATACACGGACCATCTAAATCATTTAGTCGTTTCGATTCTTCAACATCGGTTATGTAAGTCAAATTATCAAATCCAAACGGGTCATGGTTATTCAATAAAAATTGAGATGTTTCAAAATCAAAACACTCAGGGTGAAGTCTAAATATGGCTGTTGCATTTACTGAAAGCGGACTGTCTACAAATATTGGAAACTTTGGGACAGCTTTTTTCTCGAAAATTTTATTCAAAACCATTACAAGTTCTTGTGTTCTTCCCACACTAAACGAAGGGACTATTATCTTTGCCTTTCGAGCAACGGCTTTAAGCAAAACATCAGTCATTTTTTGTTCTGTCAAAGTGGCACTGTCGTGAAATCTACCTCCGTATGTAGACTCACAAATAAAGAAATCAACATTTGGAATTTTTTCCGGATCTCTTAAAATAGGTAAATTTGGTCTTCCTATATCACCACTAAAAGCAAAGTCAATTATTCTACCTTCTTCTTTAATAATAAGATATGTGAGTGCAGAACCGAGTATATGTCCTGCATCATAAAACGTAAGTGAAATTCCCGGGGTAATTTCAAATTCGCGATGATAATTTAATCCAACAAAAAGTGGGATGGTATTATTGACATCCTGCTGTGTGTAAAGAGGCTCAAAAGGATTTTTACCTTGTTTCTTCCTCCTTTTATTTACGAATTCAACATCTTTCTCTTGAATATGGGCGCTGTCGGTTAACATTAAGGATGAAAGATCACGTGTTGCGAATGTACAGTAGATGTTCCCTTTGAATCCATTTTTTACCAGATTTGGTAAGTTACCTGCATGGTCTATATGGGCATGTGATAAAATTACAAAATCAAGATCAACCGGATTAAAGAACTCAAAAGTCCTGTTTATTTCAAACGATTCTTTTCGTTTACCTTGAACAAGTCCGCAATCAAGAATGAATTTTTTTCCGGCTGCTTCAATGTAGTGCATTGATCCGGTTACGGTTTGTGCTGCTCCGATAAATTTAATTTTCATAGCATTTCTTTCGCAAATATTTGTTAAGAAAAATAAGGAAAAAGATTGTAGAACCAATCATAAAAGTGAAGAATCTCAAATCCGATATAGAGAAAAAGAAGATGGCATTAATGTTGTTTTTAATATGATAGAAATGGGAATTCTTGAAAAAAACGAAATCACCAATCGGGTTAATTATTAAAAACAATAAAAATCTTCTTTAAAATGAGAATAAAAATAGCCAAAACATCAGAAAAAATAACACGCCGCAGCGGATTTTTAATTACGGACGAATATGGAAAACATATTAGTACCTTATTAGTAAAGTTCGTGTAATAGTTGGCAGAATATTTAGTAATTGAAAGCAGGCACCAAAATTACATCTTTAACAAGTTGAGCTGCTACGATAGCTTCTTTTCCCAAAGTAGTAAGATAATATTTATAAG
>JAUXVN010000080.1 GCA_030684555.1 Ignavibacteria bacterium | reverse complement strand
CCAGCCAATCAACCCGACCGCCTTTTCGCTTTCGGTAATTTACAAATTATCGGGTTGGTTGTTCCGTTTTAAGTTTGTTGTTCAAAGTAGTTCTATTAATTAACATTGTTGCAAACTGCACTTGCAAAGAAAGATAAGTGCAGTTTGCTAAATCTTTGGCTTTGTCGTTCTAATCTGCATTGCTGTGTTGGGCGGCGGGTTATCGGCAACGTCGTTATACCCCTAAGTAAACATTGGTAGTAAATGAATTCAAAATTCTTTAGATTTAAAATAAAATAATGGAAAGGTAAAGAAAATGAATCAATATGTAATAGATGCAAGAATTAAAGATGGATACTTGTCTCTAAAGGATTTACCATTTAAAGAGGAAACAGAAGTAAAAGTTATCGTGATTCCCAAAATCAATTTTAGGGAGTTGTCCTTCTTAAAGGTCAGAGAATTAACTAAACCAATAAAGGGAAACATTTCTGATGATATTATTTCTGAACGAGAAGAAGAATGAATCTTTTTCTTGATACAAGTGCAGTAGTCAAAATATATCACCAAGAAAAAGGGACTGAAAAATTCACACAATATTTAACTGGAATATCTGAAGAATTATTCTTAACAACATCAGATATAACTAAGATAGAACTTCATTCTACATTGTTGAAAAAATATAGAGAAAACCAAATTGATGATAAAAATTTAGTAGAAGTTTTTCAGTTAGTTGACAAAGATTTTCAAAAGTTAAGTATAATTACCGTTGACCGTTTTATTAAAAATATTGCTTTATCTATGCTTGATAGTCTGGGATTAAAATATAGTCTAAGAACTTTAGATTCACTCCAATTAGCATCCGCAATATTTTCCAACAATTATTCACGAATTGATTATTTCGTTTCATCAGATAAAAAATTTCTAAATATAGCTAAAGATTATTTTCAAATATTAAATCCAGAAGAATTATAAATGTAAGCATATGGGGGTATAACCAGCCAATCAAGCGGACGCCCCCGCAGAGCGGGGCAAGCTGTTTTCGCATTTGGCATTGTGAAATTTTATAGTTTATCGTTCCGTCTTGGTAAACTTGTTAAAGGTAATCGTATTAATTAATTAACTTGCAAACCGTGTGTGCGAGAAAAAATACACACAGTTTGCTAAATCATTGGCAGT
>JAUXVN010000079.1 GCA_030684555.1 Ignavibacteria bacterium | reverse complement strand
CTCTCAGAAAGTAGTTTTGCTAATTCATTTTTGAATTTTTTATCATTATCAATAATTAGAATTTTTTCAGTATGCTCTTCACTCTGATTTTTCAGTATCGATTTAATAACTTGATCAAATCTTAATGCTGCCTCGTGGATGATTATTGGTTTTCTGATATAGTCAAAGATTCCATACTTTAATGCTTGCTGAACAACTTCCTTTTTTGAAATTGATGACATTATTACGACAGGAATATTTTTCAATTCAGAATCATTTCTAATAGCATCCAATGCTTCCATTCCATTAATTTCCGGCATGGCAAGATCTAGAAAAATTAAATCGACTTTGCATTCTCGTAATTTTAAAAGTGCATCTAAACCATTCAGTGCAGTTGAAACGTTGCAATTATAGTTTTTTAGTAAATGCGATTTCAGAATTTGGATAATCCCTATATCATCATCAACTATTAAAATTTCAATTCTTTTCTCAATATTCATGCAGTCCATCATCAGTAATATTCATTCAATTAATTTGCCAAAAATAAGTGATAAAAATTTAAGAAACAGATTTTTGAATTTTTAATTAATATTAGATTTTGATTATCACCGTAAAAACCCAATTAATCCTTTTAATATTACGACTATCCTGAAAATGGTGAAATTCTCGATGAGACTAATTATTTTTGAAAAGCGAATTGAATTATTAAAATTTATAAGGGAAAAAAAATGCTCAGATTATTTATACCAATTGTTTTATTATTTGTGTCAGGATGTTCGTTTATAACTGTAACTGGCGGGGGAAACCCAACAACCAGGATATATGAAAATAGAGACTTTGAAAAGGTCTCGGTAAGCAGCGGAATGAAAATTAATATTGTTCAATCCGATTCATACTCTATTGAAGTTAAAGCCGGTGAAAAGACAATGAAGTATCTTATAGTTGATCAATCCGGGGACAAGTTGAAATTTTATTATTCCGAGAATCGATTGATGTCAAGAGGAGATGTTTTCATAAATATTTCAATGCCGATGTTAACTGAAATTAATCTAAGTGGCGGAAGTCGTGGAAAAATTGATATGAATATTCCTGATGAGAAATTTTCTGCCGGCTTATCTGGCGGCTCAGCATTTAAGGGAGTGTTGAATTGTAGTGATATTAAGATGACACTTTCCGGTGGAAGTTCAAGTGATCTTGAAGGAGAGGGAAGAGATTTGTATATAAGCACCTCAGGTGGTTCGATTTTTAATCTTAAAAATTTTATAGCTGAAGATGTTGATACAGATATGTCCGGGGGATCACAAGGTACTGTTAATCTAACGGGAACATTAAATACTTCTCAAAGTGGTGGTTCTCAATTAAAATATTATGGAACTGCAACACTCGGTAAAACAAGTTTTAGCGGAGGGTCAGGGATTTCTCAGGTTAAATGATTTTTGAACGAAAATAAAAAACTTACAAAGGCATCTTTCCGGATGCCTTTTTTTGTAAGTATTTCCCACCGGATATATTTTAAACTAACCTCAATAATTTCCTTCTTTCTATTTGATAATAAAAAAAATAGTATTAATTTTCGTCTGTATATTGTATACAATATACAATCACAAGGAAAAAAGATGGAAAATATTCAAAATTTAATCAATTTCGATGTCAAACAGATACGAACTCTTAGAGATAGAATTTCTGATTCTATTCGAGATTCGATCATTGAAGGAAAACTTGTCCCGGGAGAACGCCTCGCCGAACCTGATGTTGCAAATCAACTTGGGGTAAGTAGGACACCGCTCAGAGAAGCCTTTCTTCAATTAGAAACTGAAGGTTTTCTAACTGTAAATCCGCGTAAAGGAGCTGTTGTAAGTGCTCTTTCATTAAAAGATGCTGAAGAAACATACCAAATTAAAAGTTCGTTAGAAGCATTAGCGGCAAGATTAGCCGTGAAGTGTATCGATATTAAAGTTATTGAGAAATTGAATGAAATAAATAATGAGATGCGTATCATAGCAAATTCTCGTGAGAAGGATTATAAAGAATTTCTTGAATTGAACGCAGCTTTTCACCAAATGATTAATGATAGTTGTGGTAATGAAAAATTGAAAAAAACTATTATTGTTCTGAGGAATCAAACATTAAGATATAATTATATCTACTTATCATTAATTTCACATCTTGAAGAATCAGTAATGGAACACGATGAGATAATTTCAGTACTTAAATCTGAAGATGAAGACAAAATAGAAATTTTGGTTAAGAATCATGGTGAAAATGCCCGAAAGGCATTAAAATTATTTTTCACCAAACAAGCAAATAATTAATTGTCTAAATATTAACCGGGGAATAGAATATGGATAAAATAAAAGTAGCAATAATCGGTTTTGGGAATGTCGGTTGCAGTGCACTCGATGCTTTGATGCAAGAGCCTGATATGGAGTTAGCCGGTATTGTTGATCTGATGGATATTGACAAAATTAGAACTTCTCTAAATGCAAATAAATGTTCAAGAGATAATGAAATAAAAATTGTTAATAATGTAAGTCAACTTGGGAAAGTTGATGTTGCAATTGTTTGTGCTCCTTCAAGAAGTGTGCGGAGTACGGTTACAGGTTTATTGGAAATGGGAATCAATACTGTCGATAGCTTTGATATTCATCCAGAAATCCCTCAATTAAAACATGACCTTGATTCAATTGCAAAAAAAAATAATAAAGTTTCTATCATCTCCGCAGGCTGGGATCCTGGAATTGACTCTGTTTTTAGAGGGTGGTTTTTGGCAATGGCACCCAAAGGAATAACCCATACAAATTACGGTCCGGGTATGTCAATGGGACATACTTGTGCGGTTAAAGCTATTGCTGGAGTAAAAAATGCTTTATCTGTAACGGTTCCGGCGGGCATGGGCATTCATAGAAGAATGGTTTATGTTGAATTAGAAACAGGCAGTAAATTCGAAGATGTTGAAACTGCAATAAAAAAAGATCCATATTTTGTTAAAGATCGTACATATGTATTTGAAGTGACCGATGTTAAAAATTTGATTGACGTTGGGCATGGTGTTTTAATGGAAAGAAAAGGAGTTTCAGGTACAACTCACAATCAGATTATGAAGTTTGAAATGCGAATTAATAATCCCGCATTAACAGCTCAGGTAATGGTCTCTGCAGCAAGAGCAGCTATGAACCAAAAACCGGGGTGTTACACTATGATTGAACTACCTGTAATTGATTTCCTTCATGGTACGCTTGAAGATTTTGTTAAAAAACTTGTTTAGGTGAAGTGATGTCAGATCCATATAAAAGAAATCTTGTCAACACTACTTTTTATCATTCTAAAAAAGAGATTAGATGTGAAGTCGTTGTTGTACTTGACGGTAAATTGGAAAATCGGGGTTTGAATTTAATTCACCCTATTTCACGAGCCTTCTCAACAGGGACAATAATTGAACTTATTGCAACAGACGATGTAACAGCTAAACCGGGGAATAGTGTTGATAATATTGCTTATATCGCTTTTGTTGAATTAAAAAATAGCGGAGTACTTCTCACCGGTGATCCGGTTATTTGGAATGGAAAAGAGATCGGGACAATAATTGGTTATGATGATACACACATGCCAAATCATCAGAATACTATTCTTTCTGTAAATGAAAGAATACCCGGAAAACAACTTGGATTAAAAATTGGGGACGAAATAGTTATCAAAGGATTTAATAAATAATCAAAACTTTAAAATAAATAGAACGGAGTTCAAAAATGGCTAAGCCAAAATTAAAATTTCAAATGTATAAAAGATTACAACAACGCATTCCTCAAATTTATGCCGATGCAAAAAAAGCCGGGGAAACACTTAACATTCCGGTTGAATTGAAAGGTGCGTTTGGTCTAACAGGTGCAATTTCCGGTTGCCCTTCACCGCTAAGAGATGATATCGAACATTTCATGGCGCAAGAAGCAAAAAAAGTTGTTCCTCTTGCTGTTTATGTTGATCAGATTAGAGAAATTGTAAAAGAATATTACGGTGATGATTATGATGCAGCACCCGTAAATACTTGTGAAGGCGGACTTTGGGTTTCATTCGATTCATTAATGACACCTCCTTCTCAAGGGAGAGGAGATAATTATCGTGCACGTTACATTGCCCCTCTTGAAAGACACGTGCATCATCAGGCATCATACGGTAGACCATTTCCTCCAAAATATAAAGACATTCTCGCTGATAGAGGTACAACTGCAGGTGAATTAGGTTTTTACGGCAAAAGACAGAATAATTTTGATACAGTTCTGGTTCCCTTAGAAGGGGCTGAATATCCTGTTCATGGAATAAACTATCATCCTGTTCCATTGTTAAAAAATACAGATGCAAAAGCATCACTTAAATCAATTGCAGAAACTGCAAATATCCATCGTACCCTATTATCCGGATTTGCATCATTGGGTTATGATACAACCGGTTATGGTTATGGTGAAAAAGATGAAAACGGAACACCGTTACTTTCAAAAGGTATTGCTGAATTAGCTAAAAAATATAACGTTCCTTACGTTATTGATAATGCTTGGGGTATTCCATTCGTTGGGACAAATATTAAAAACGTTGGTGCGGATGTGATGATATTCAGTATGGATAAAGCTACAGGCTCATCAACAAGTGCTTTAATAATCGGTAAAGAAGATGTGCTTGTCCCGATCAGAAGAGCTTTAGGTTATCACGGACAAAGATATGGAACTACTGCATCATACGGTAAAGCTGCGTATGTAACTTTAGATCCGGGTAAAGAAGGTTTAACCGGACAATTAGCGGCACTAAGAGTTTTAAGAGATAATCCTACTCTCTTAACTAAACCGATTGATGATCTTTACAATATTGTGACAGATGAATTCAGCAGAATTGATTCAAGAATTCGTCCTTTCTTTAAAATTGAAAAAAGCATGAATTGTGGAACAGTTGAAATCAATTATGAAGATAGCTGGAAAAACGGCGAAATCGGAATTCCGATATTTAGTATTGAAGATATGTATTCAGGTTCAAATTTATTTCAGGATGGTATGTCGCAAATGGGAATCATTCCTACAATTGCATACGATGCAAATATCTTTATTTCTCCGGGACTTGGTACAACTGATAATAACGGACAAATAATTGAAGAAAGAGCAAGAATGACAGTACGTGGACTTGTAATGTTAATTGAAATTGTTTGTGAACACGCAGGTCTTTTCGAATAATTAATGCAGGTCTCTCCGACCTCCTTACGGGAAGCGGTAATTGAATTTTCTCAATCGCTTCCCGATTATTTTTGAATTTGTTTGATGGAAATACGTTATGAAAGCTATTGATAAAGTTATGGATGCAATTGATATTGAAACATATATCATTTGTTCAAATCACAACGAAGGGAAACAATTAGCCTTGCAGTTAGGTTATGAGATGAACTTAGGGGAAATAGACATAATGTATGAAGAATTTGATGGTTATGGAATGCGAGTTCGGTTAAGAAAATATGTTTACAAACCGGGCAATTCATATCCATGGCTTATGAATCATTCAAGTAAAGAAGACGGGGAAATTGTAAATGGTTAGAAATATTTTATGTGTTCCTCTAGACCCTGTTCATGATGTCGGGATCAAAATCATCAAAAGTGAATTGGATAAAAACGGTCATAATACCGAATTACTCTCACCGGACTTATCGATGGAAGCGGTTGTTAATATTGCCTCAAAAGGGAATTATGATTTTATTCTGGTAAGTAGAACTCTTGGTTACGGAGTTGCTGAAATATTAGCAAGATTCGTCGACTTACTTGATGCTGCAGGTGTAAGAGAAAATTCGAAAATTGTGATTGGTGGAAAACCAATAACACCGGAATTAGCTGCCGAACTTGGATTCGATAAAGGCTTTGGTGAACACTCCACACTCGATGAACTTATTGCTTATATCGAGGGGAGAGAAATTAAAATCTCAAACAGGGGATTGCATAGAACAAAAAAAGATTTTACTTCCAAATACAGTTATGATTTCTATGATAAAGAAATCGAATCACTTCTTGAAGAGATCACAGATAAAACACTTAAATGGTCTGAAGGAAAAACTTCTAATGCAATTGAAAGAGCAAAATTAAAAGAAGAGATTATTCAGACTGAAAATATTGCGCTCAAAGAAAAACTTGTCGATAAATATAATGTAATCTCAGACAGCGTTATCGTTGAGGCAAATAAGAATAAAAATTATCCAAAGGGTGTACGAAATGTAACAGAGTCTGAGTTGGAATCTTTAAGAAAATATATTAAAGATTCAGAACCGGTAAATCCAGTTACGATTCAGCATAACAATAATCATCCTGCAATTTTTAAATTCCTTGGAAGCGGTTGCCCAATTTTAGATATCGCACACGGAAAAATTTGTGAACGGTGGGGAATTGATGGTTATCTTATCATCAATCCATCATGGGAAGCTCGTTATGAAGGATTAATTGATGGACTACTGACTCACGAAAATGATGGTACAATTACTTCCTTTGAAAATATCAAATTAATGCGTGAACTTTTAGATCCGAGTACCTTGCTGACAGTACGTGCCCATCGTGGATTAAATACTCCGGAAACTGTTTTACTAGCCGGATTAGCAGGTGCTGATCTGACAAAAATCAATTTAGTCTACGGTTCATTGGGAGCGGGTACTGATCCAACCAGACTAGCAATTGATGGTATTGAAGCGATTAAACTTGCAGCCAAATTCAATATGCCTTTTGATATCCCGGGTAATGATGAATTGAGCGGAGTACCAACATGGAAAACATTAGCAGGACTTTTAATTAATGTAATGATCGGTAAAAAACTCAGTGCAAAAGCGATACCGAAACCATTATTCTGTTACGGTCCACACATCGTAATTAACGGAATGATGAAACAAAATTTTATTGATTATAACGCTGCAAAAATTAAACTTCTCCGTTCTATTGCTGATATGCCGATTTGGCCAGGTGAGCCAATTGCTTTTATGACTCAAACAGAAGAACGTGTACAAAGCGCTAATTCCACTTCTTATCATGCTGCTCTTGCTGCAACTTTAGGTGTTGACGCAATAACCGTTGCTTCAACAGACGAAGCTTACTCACGAGGACCAATTTGTATCACATCAAGAATTGATAGTATCAGAGCAATCACTGATGCATATCGATTTGTAGGGGATGCTTCTTTTAACACAACTTCAAAATGTGATGATTTTCTATTGGATTTGAGAAAAAAATTAAAAGATACATTGAAGTTAGTAGCGAGTAGAAATCACCTTGCTGAATCTATTAATTTAGGTGATTTAGGAAATAAGGAAGATGGAGCTTATCCGGGTAAATTCGGTTTTGAAACGGTAAAAATCCTTGATTAACCAAATGCAAAAAATTGGAATTGTTGGTACAGCAAAAAATACTGGAAAAACTACAACACTCTCATTTTTGTTGAGTAGTTTAAGTCACTTTAAAAAAAATATTGCGGTGACAGGAATAGGTTATGATGGAGAAGAGATTGATAATATTACACTTCTTCCAAAACCGAGATTGCTAATTGAAAAAAATGTAATAGCCGCTACTTCGGAAAAATGTTTTGCTAATAGTGATGTTAAATTTGAATTACTTTGTAAAACCGGACTAAGAACTGCATTAGGTGAGATCTTAATTGTCCAAATTATTAAACCTGGTTTACTTGTGATTGCCGGTCCGAATAAAAAGAGTGATTTGCAAAAGATTATTGATTTAATCAGTAAATATGAAATCGATTATTTATTTATTGATGGTTCCCTAAATAGATTATCACCAATGTCGGTAGTTGATAGAATAATTTTTACAACAGGGGCGGCAAGAAATAATATAGTCTCTCAATTAGCATCGGAAATGAAGGCGATCGAAAAAATATTCTCTTTCCCCCAAAGAAAATGTAATTATGAAAATGTGAATTCGATCAGAATTATTACTAAAGAGGGTGAAACAGAGATTGATTTAAATTCTCTTTTAGATAAAAATGATGTACTGCTTCTTTCTGAAAAATTAAAAAGAGATGTTGTTGCGATAATAATTCCGGGATTAATTTCTAATGAAGCATTTGACCATTTGTTAAAAGCTTTGAAAAGTAAATTTTGTGTTAATGTTGAGTTGATATTGAATTCACCCATCAATTTAATTCTTGCTGCTGATTTTTTGGATTTGCAGAAACTTATTGATAATATTGAACAATCTGATATTTCAATAAAATATTTACAAAAACCTAAACTTGAAGCGGTAACAATAAATCCGTTTTACCCGTTTCTTCATAACTTCCATTATGAAGCAGGGTTTATTAGTAAAAATGATTTTTACAGAGAAATGAAATCGCAATTAACAACTATGGTAGTTAATATTAAAGAAAATGGAGAAGAACTAATTAAACAAATCATTGATTCAAAAATGTCATAAATAGAATAATTATTAAATGAACACTAAATCAATATCTCAAACAAAAAAGAAGGAGTGATAGATGAAAAAACTTCTAACACTTAGTATCATGCTATTATTAGCATTGAATTTATCGGCTCAAAGTGAATATAACCACGTTTGGAGCCTGCATCAAAAACCTTTCCAGGCTCCTGAAGTCGGCTCAGAAATGGCTATGGTTAAAGCCGGTTTTGACACCGATAACGACGGGAAGGGTGAGTTTATTTGCAGCTATACTGACCTTGATACAAATTATGTTTTGATGTACGAAGCTAACGGTGATAATAACTATGAGCTTGTCTGGTATTGGGCTATTCCTGTTCCAATAAATTCATTTGCACCCTTTGTAGTTGGTGATCTTGATAATAATGGAATTGTTGAAATCACTGTATGCGCTGCCTCAAGAACAGACCCAAATCCAAATCCTTCCCGCCTCTGGGTTTTTGAGTGGAGTGGTGTTCAAGGTGAAAATAAATATGGAAATTATACAAATGGACCAATGCAGCCTTCTGCAGAATGGAATTTCAATTTACCCGCTTCTATTGATTTTCGTCCCTACAGTTTGATTATTGAAGATATAGATAATGATGGACAAAACGAACTAATCGTCGGTGTTCGTCAAGGCGGACGAGGTCGTGAAGTTATGGTTGTTTCAGTTATTGGACAATTTGATGGCTTTGGTTCTTTTGATATTGAATATAATTTGCAAGGTTTAACCGGCGGTAGTTTATATAGCGTTTCAACAGGTGACCTTGATAATGACGGCAAAAGAGAAATCCATGCTTTGATATGGAATTATTTAACCTTGCATATTATTGAATCCACCGGTCCCAACCAGTTTGAACTTGTAAAAAGTTTAGATACTCTCTATAAGTTTACAGGAGTTGATTATGGAGCAGTCGATGGAGTAGTAACCGTTGATATTGATGGCGATGGCAAGAATGAAATGTTTATTGCCGGTACAGAACCTACAAATACAATATTTGTGATTAGCAATATTACTGATGTTGCAAATATCACTCCTGCTGATGTTAAAGTATTAATGACACTTCCGGTTAAAGCAGGCGGTAAATTACGCTCAATGCAAGTATTAGATATGGATGGCGACGGTAAAAAAAGTCTAATGATTGCCGGGGAAACGAACGGACAATTATTTGATGTGGAATATAAAGGAAGCGGTGATCCTTCACTTGCAGAAAATTGGGATGTGAAAGTTGCTTTCGATATTTTTCAACATAGCGGAATTGAACCTACTGCAACTCCAACTATAACTCCAAGATTATTCTATGCTTATCCGGCTTTAGATATGGATGGGGATGGAAAGAGTGAGTTCATCTGTGTTAATTATAGTTCTGATTTTGCTGTTTGGTCAGGTGATGGTTATTTATGGATGGTAGAAAATAATACTGCTGTAGGTATTAAAGATGAAGTAAACGCAAATCCGAACAGTTTCGTTTTAGGACAAAACTATCCTAATCCTTTTAATCCATCTACAAGCATTGAATATTATATACCCGAAACCGGTTTGGTAACTCTTTCTGTTTATGATATTCTTGGTAATTTGATAGCTGAACTACAAAATGGAATTCAAAACAGTGGCACTCATAGTGTAGTTTTTAATGCTGAAAAGTTGTCCAGCGGTACTTATCTATATAGATTGAATTACAATGGAAAATCTGTTAGTAAGAAATTATTACTTATGAAGTAATTTAGTAATTCACCTTATGCAGAAGATATGGAAAAAACACTACTTGTCATTCTGAACTTGTTTCAGAATCTGTTTTCACATAATATTTAGATGCTGACCCGCCTGAGGCGGGCAAGCATGACATCTGCATAAGGTGAGTTAGTTATAGTATCTGTCATTTAATTTTATGAAAACCGTTCCGTACAACAACGGAGCGGTTTTTCATTTTTAATGAAGTTTATTTTGATATAGTCAACTAATAGATTCAATTTAAATTCCAAATCCATCTTCAAAATGACATAAATATTTTTTAGTTTTATGCAGAAAATAATTGAATAGAAGGAAAACAATTGTCTCAAAATTTTTTATCTGATTTGTATGATGAATACCAACACTTTAGCGAATCTTCAATAAAATCAAGAAGATTTTCTCATTCGGACTTAATAAATATCATCAACAAAATTACTTCCGAAGGCAAAATTGAAAAATCGATTTTAGGTTACTCTGTTGAGGGAAGAGAAATTTTTCTTATAAAAATCGGTACCGGAAAAACAATTGTTTTGTTATGGTCACAAATGCATGGAGATGAAGCCACGGCAACTTCTGCATTTTTGGATATTTTTAACTTTTTTATCGACTCATCAAATAAATTTTCAGATGAAAAGAAAGTAATCACAAAAAACCTGACGTTATACTTTATTCCGATGCTCAATCCTGATGGGGCAGAAAAGTTTGTTAGATTTAATTCAGTTGGGATTGATATCAATCGTGATGCAAGAGCACTTCAATCACCCGAAGCAAAAATGTTAAGCAATATTGTTGATGAAATTAAACCAGATTTCGCATTTAATATGCACGACCAAGATTACCGCTGGTCTGTTGGCGGAAATGATAAAGTAGTTGCACTTTCGGTTTTAGCACCGGCATTTGATGAAGCCAAGACGATTAACGAATCCCGCAGTAAAGCAATTTCATTACTTTCAAAATTAATTAAAAAGTTCAAACCATTGACGGAAGAACGAATTACAAGATACGGAGATGATTTTGAACCAAGATCATTTGGTGACACAATCGCAAGTAAAGAAGTAAGTACAATATTAATTGAAGCAGGGCGATGGAAAAGTGATCGTGAAAAACAATTTTTAAGAAAATTAAATTTCCTGTTACTTCTTGAATCTTTTTATATGATTTGTACTGAGAAATTAGAAAAAGATGATTCTGAGTATTTGTCCGTTCCTTTTAACGGAAAATTTTTATACGATTTAGTTTTAAGGAATGTATTGATTAAAAAAGAAGAGAATTCATTTAAAGTCGATATTGCAATTAACCGTGAAGAAAAGTTTTTTTCAAAAGATAGGACATTTTATTATATCTCAAACATCGAGGCTATTGGCGACCTTTCAACAATATACGGAATTGAAGAATATGATTGTGATGGACTAACTTTGTCAGAAGGAAAAATAACTGAAGAAGAAATAAATCAATTAGATTTGGGAAATGTTTCAGTTATAGAACAGTTATTAGAAAAAGAGATTTTGTTTGTTAAAATTGATGAATCAGAGTATGAAATCAAGTTCACAAAACTTACGATGAATTTATTAAATAACAAGAACCATAATATTGGCGCTGTTGAAATATCAAATTCGGCTAATTTCATTTTAAAAGAAAATTCAGTGATAAAATATTTTGTTCTAAATGGATTTTTAGTTAATGCTGATAAAATTGAAATGTTTGAAGGAAATTGTTTAATAGTTTAATATATCTGATTATCTTTGATTCAAAAAAATCTATTTTAAAATATAAAACTGTGTTAAAGAATTAGTGTTTAAATATTTCATGAATTTCTCCTTTAAGTAATATTTCTCAAATACAAAGGTACGGAATGGAACATCACGGCTTTTGGTCTTTACTCCCTCCATTTATCGCAATTATAATGGCGATAAAAACCAGACAAGTTTTTGTCTCACTTTTATTTGGAATTTGGCTTGGCTGGATTATACTGAGTGATGGAAATATTATTTCAGGTACTACTGCAACAATTCAAGCCCTCGTAGATGTGTTTAAAGATCCGGGGAATACTCGAACAATTATGTTCAGTTGTTTGGTTGGTGCATTAATAGCTTTTATTCAAAGATCCGGAGGAGTTGCCGGATTTATTAACACTGTAAATAAATTACTTATCCGGGTTGAAAATAAAAAAGCAGGGAACAGTAGAAAATTTGTGCAGCTTTTAGCCTGGGGAACCGGAAGTTTGATTTTTGTTGAATCAAGCATAAACGCTTTAACTGTTGGAACACTTTTTCGTCCAATCTTTGACAAATTAAAAATACCTCGTGAAAAACTTGCTTACATTACAGATTCAATTTCTGCTCCTACTTGTATTTTAATTCCCCTAAACGCATGGGGCGCTTATATTATGGGCTTATTAGCCGCTCAGGGATTTAGTAATCCATTGGCAATATTGATAGGAGCGTTTCCGTTTAATTTCTATCCGATGCTTGCAGCGCTCACGGTTTTGATTGTCATTATTACTCAAAAAGATTTTGGTCCTATGAAAAAAGCTGAGCTTAGGGCTATTACTGAAGGGAAAGTACTTAGGGATGGTGCACAACCATTGATTTCATCTGATGTAGTTTCATTGGAGAAAAAAGAAAATACTCCGGAACGAGCAATTAATATGATTCTACCGATAGCTGTGATGGTTGGAATGATGCCGTTAATGCTGGTTCTAACCGGATGGGGTCAAGTTGAAAACATCGATTCATTAAGGTGGTATGAACAGATCTTTTATTCGCTCGGAAAAGGTTCCGGTTCAATGTCAGTACTTTATTCAGTTTTAACGTCAATTGTTGTTGCCGGAGTATCATATTCAGTGCAGGGGATTTTTAAGTTTGGTGAAATTATAGATTTAATTTTCAAAGGAATCAGCGGATTAATTCCACTTGCATTAATTATGATGCTTGCATTCGCAATTGGAACAGTTTGTAGAGAATTGGGGACAGGCATCTATACAGCAGAAATAACAAAAGGTTGGTTATCACCCAACTTCGTTCCTGTAATAATATTTTTAGTCGGTTGTCTGATTGCATTTTCCACCGGTACATCGTGGGGAACATTTGCTATAATGATAGCGATTGGTGTTCCAATGTCTCAAGCACTTGGTGCAAATCTTTATTTGACTATTGCAGCAGCGTTAGGCGGTGGAGTTTTTGGTGATCATTGTTCACCGATTTCGGATACAACTATTATCTCTTCGATGGCTTCAGCCAGTGACCATATTGATCACGTAAAAACACAATTGCCTTATGCATTATTGGCGGGAGGAGTTACAGCTTTAATTTATTTAGTACTGGGGATTTTGATTCATTAGAAAGAGTTATATTTTTGTCATGGGCAAATTCTTTCTTATTTGTGACTACTTGATATAAGTCACATCAGAAATGTGGTTATTTAACTATATTTCGAATAAGATTTGTATGTTAATCTGTAAACTAATTAATTCACTACCTAATATTTCATTTCTGAAATATTAAATAGTAAGCTATTGCAATATTGAAATAATTTTTTTGAAAATAAGTGAGTGTTACAAATGAAAAAACTCATTACTATTCTTTTTGTCTTAACTGTTACTCTATTTGGTCAGTATAAACCAGAACAAACAGTTGAGAACTCGTCCCTCCCGCAGATTCCCAATCTTTTAAATCCGTTGAACAATGCAGAGGAACTTGTTTCACCGATTGAGTTTAGTTGGAATGAAGCTGATTCAGCTTTAAGTTATATATTTCAACTCTCTTTGGATTCACTTTTTTCTCTTCCCCTAGTTAAGGATACAACTTTAGCAGATACATCACTCTCCATTAACGGTTTACTTCCGGGGACCGAATATTTTTGGAAAGTTCAAGCAGTTAATGATTCTGGCTCAAGTGATTGGAGTGAAATAAGAAAATTTGAGACTCTCGATTATACGAAAGGTGTAGATTTATTTTTTCCAGATAATAATGCTGTTGATATTGCGACAACTTTAAATTTTAAGTGGTATAGTCAAGATTACGATGCTTCTAAGGTAGCTTTTAGATATTGGTTTGAACTAAGCAAAGATTCTACTTTTTCTACTGTGGTTATATTAGATTCGGCTTTAACAGATACTATTAAAGCAGTCTCAAATTTGGATGAAGATAGTTTATATTTTTGGAGGGTTAAAACTGAAAATGAATTGGGTTGGGGTGAATTTTCTGATGTTTGGAGATTCAAATCAGCTCTCGAAAAACCTGCTGTTCCATTGCTTGCTTCACCTGCGGATTCAGCACCTAATATTTTAATAAGTTCGCAACTTAGTTGGTTAACTGCTGACAGAGCAGATACATATAATTTTCAATTGAGTAGTGATTCTACATATGGTTCATTCATCTCTAATCAGATTGGAATTACAGATACGTTTTTTGATGTTACTAATTTAGATTACTTAACTACTCATTTTTGGCGGGTAAAAAGTATAAATGTATTTGGAAGTTCAGAATGGTCTTCAATTTATCGATTTACCACAATAATCGAAAAGCCGACTGTTCCTGTTCTTGCTTCACCAACGAACAATGCGTTAGGTTTATTAAATCCAATTACGGTTTCGTGGTTACAATCGGAAAGAGTAGAAAATTATAGACTTCAATTATCGACGGATAGTCTATTTAATTCTTTCGTGGTGAATGATTCTACATTAACAGATACATCATTTGTATTACCGGCTTTATCAAGTTACACAAAATATTTTTGGAGATTGAAGGGAATTAATGTCGGTGGAGAAAGTGATTGGAGTAGTGAATGGAATTTCAAAACTTTGGGGAATCCATATTCAACAAATTTAATATCACCGATTGATGAATCAATTAATCAACCGATAAATGGATTAGAGTTTATTTGGAATAGTTCTGAAGAAAGAATAGAATCAATACAGAATTATCATTTCCAATTATCAACAGATTCATTATTCTCAACTTTAGTAGAAGACGATTTATTACTAACAGACACGACAAAAACAATAAACGGATTAACAAATTTTACCGAATATTATTGGCGTGTTAGAGCAAGTAATCAAATTGGTTGGGGAGATTGGTCAGATGTTTGGAAGACCAAAACTATTATTGAGAAACCTTCAAATCCATTACTTGCAACCCCAGCAAATAACACTACGGGTTTATTAAACCCAATTAC
>JAUXVN010000117.1 GCA_030684555.1 Ignavibacteria bacterium | reverse complement strand
GTGGATCTTTGGTTGCTGTTAGTTGTTCTAAGCGAAGTGATTCGTCAAATAATCCTTTTGCTTGTTTGTGTTTGTATTTTCCGTGGTTCATATAATTTCTTTTATTTATTACTATCGTAAAAATACAACTTTACGATTTCTATTCCTTTCTTTCTTTTACTTTTTATTAACTCTTGGGTGAGTTTTTAGAGATGCCCTTTTCCAAGTTCAACTCTATTCAAAACTTCTTCGATTACTTTATCCGGTAAAGGGAAAAGTGATGAAGCACCAAATCCGGTTCTTCCCGAAAAATCTTTAATACATACTGCCCCAAACGAAAACCATTTTTCTGTTATTTGTGTTACCCCTCCTTCAATACCGACGACAAATCCTTCAGAAATATTTTTTTCTTTTAATAGATTCATCAGATTTGATGCACGTGACTCAGCTCCATTAAACGTCTCGTCTCCGATTGGTTGTGAAGGAACACCAGAATCAATATCAATTCCTTCAACAACAATATTTGAAAAATAATTTTCGAATGCACTTTTGGCAGCATCGATTTTACCCGGATTATGTGAAGCAATAAATATGTTTGTCATTATTTCATTAATATTAATTTTTTGGAAGATGAATATTCCCCTGCTTGAATTCTGTAAATATAAACACCACTCGACAATTGATGATTAAAATGATTTGATGTTACAGTAACATCGTACGTCCCCGCACTCAACCACTCATTTACTAATGTAAAAAGTTCCTTCCCTAAAATATCATAAACCTTTAAAGTTACATTTTCACTTTTCGGAATTGCAAACTTAATTTTTGTAGTTGGATTAAATGGATTGGGATAATTCTGATAAAGCGCAAACTCATTTGGAATCTCATCAGTTATATTTATCGAATTTGTTGTATCAAATTTAATTGTATGATAAGTTGAAACGTTCGGGGAATATCCATAATGAGGCATCATCCCCTTATCTTTAGCGGTTAATCTGTAATAGAGCTTGTAACCGGATTTTAGTTTATCAAGATTTATCGGTGTTGTAATAACATATTCGAGCGTACAATGTAAATTCATTCCGTTAATGGGAGTGAAGTCAGTTGTATCCACTCCGTTTGTGTAGAAACCTTCCATTGTTACTGTTTCAATAAAATTATTTGTCCCGAGCAGTACGGAACAAGCTGCAGAATAATTATGTTTAACCGTAAACTGAAATGAAATTATTGAGTCTTTAGTAGTAGTTACCGGTTGAAAAAGAATTTGGGGATTGTGAGTATAATCGATTATAAAAGGATTTCCCAAAGTATCTGTTGAAATACATTGGATGAGTTTGTTATCTACAGAACCAAATGTATAATTAATCCCGTTCGAACCGCTATATCCAATATTTTCAGTAAACAAAAATGAATAACTTCCTTCACTAACAAAAAAAGTAAAACCTTTTGAATGAAATTGATAGTTTGGAACAGTGGAGTTCCCGATTATCTGAATATATTGAGAATCAAATGGCTCAAATGTAATAGGACGAGAAATGAGCGTTCCTTCCGGGTAATTAAAATCCATAATTAAATCCTCGGAACCATTATTAAACTTAACCAATCTTTTCTCTTCTTCTGAATATCTAACCCATCCAAAATTAGTATGATGGAAATATTCTTTACCATTTATGATGGAATCCGCAGTAATATAATATTTTGAATAAGTAACATAACTCGGATACATCCCTGTCCAGTCAACATCCCTGTACATATAACTATTTCCAACTTTTGTTGGGAAGTAGTTTTTACCGATAGTGTTTGGAATTACTCCCGGTTTAATGATATTTCGCATTATGCTGTTATTTTGTCTGGCAAATAAAACAGAATCGACTGTAAGGATATACATCCAGGTTGAAGCGCTTGAATAGTTTTTGTTAATTAATGGATACCAGGTATTTCCCATATCGGTTGATTTGAAAACATTTTGATATCCGGCCATAAATAGGTTATTATTTTTATCAATTTCTAATTGGTTGAACTGATAAAAACCAAGTCGTTTTTTCTTAAATATACCATTGCTGTCTGTTTGAAAAAATCCTACCAGATCCGACACAAAAAAATCACCATTCGGAGCCTGGACAAAATCAATTCTGCCTCCCCAGCCGCCAGAACCGGTTGAGATAAATTCATTCCATGTTTCTCCTGTATCTGTTGATATATCAAGTCCTTGTTGATGTATTGCAAGATAAATTATATTCGAATCTTTAAATGATATTTTCGAGAGTTGATTATTCGATGGATGATCATAAATCTTTGTCCAATTTGTTGCATTATCTTTTGACCGAAATAAATTCCCGTCTTCAGTACCAAGGTATAACCAGCCTCTCTCATCGGCTTCAAAGAAGGAAGGGTATTCGTTTGTAAGTGGGTTTGTTTTTAATATCCAATTGCTTCCGTTATCAGAAGTATAAACGACAATGGAATTATTTAAATATGAGAAAATTTGATTTTCATTAACGACAGTGGTTAAGATAGTGGAGGTGTTGGAAAGAGATTCAAATGTATTTCCTAAATCAGTTGATTTGAAAAGTCCTTCTTCAGTAGAAATAAAAAGGTTTCCGTTATTAGTACACTTCATATCATTAATGTAATGATTAAAAGAGAGTGTATCCCATTCCTGCGAAAATTGTCCAAATAGAACGGAATTAAAAACAACAAATAAAATCAGAGACTTCATAAAAACTCCTTTATTTTCATTGTCAACTTATTCAATAAATGTAATAATTTCAATCGAAATTAAAATAAATTCGATTTAATCATCCCTGGTTGCAGTTTCAATTTTGTTTTTAACTTTATTTTACAATTTTGTTCGCGACTTTATATCTCCGCTTAAATATTTTTTTTAAGAAAATGATTTCACATTGATTATTTTTTGACCAAACAAATTTTCGTCTTTCACAAACCGGGTGAATTATATGAAACTAAAATATCTATCAATTCTACTTTTTATTTTATTGTTGAGTCTTAACCTCTTCGCACAGGAAGAAAGTAAAGAAAACAAAGACCCAATGAACTCTTCAACCTTTAAGGGATTAAAATGGCGCGGAATAGGACCTGCATTAACATCCGGAAGAATTTCGGATTTTGCATTTAACCCAAACAACTTTAGCGAGTATTATGTAGGTGTTGCAAGCGGTCATGTTTGGAAAACTACAAATGCCGGAACTACTTATGAACCAATATTTGATAATCAGGGCGCTTACTCAATCGGCTGTCTCGCAATTGATCCGAATAATCCTTTTGTTGTTTGGATTGGAACTGGAGAGAATAATCATCAACGCGCACTTGGTTATGGTAATGGTGTTTATAAATCGATTGATGGTGGAAAATCCTGGAAAAATATGGGGTTAAAGGAATCCCGACAAATCGGAAAAATTGTTATCGATCCACGTAACTCAAATAACATATTTGTTGCAGCCGAAGGTTCAGTATGGGGATCCGGTGGTGAACGTGGATTATACAAATCAATTGACGGTGGAAAAACATGGAAGAAGGTTCTCGATATAAGCGAGCATACCGGAGTTAATAATTTAATTTACGATCCACGAAATCCCGATGTAATGTACGCAACTTCTGAACAAAGACGCAGACATGTATTTACTAAAATCGGCGGTGGTCCCGAATCGGCAGTTTATAAAAGTGAAGATGCCGGCGAAACATGGGAAAAGATTATGAATGGTCTTCCTAAAGTTGATATTGGAGGAATGGGAATTGATATTTCTCCCGCTAATCCCGATATAATTTATATCATTATGGAAGCTGCCGAAAAAGCAGGTGGGTTTTTCAGAAGCACTAATCGCGGGGCTTCATGGGAAAAGATGAGTAGTTATACTTCATCGGGACAATATTTTAACGAAATCGTTTGTGATCCGAAAAATACCGATAAAGTTTATTCTCTGGAAGTTGTTTCTAAAGTTACAACTGACGCGGGTAAAACCTGGGTTAATGTTGGAATTAATGATCGTCATGTTGATGATCACGCTTTGTGGATTAATCCAAACAACACCGACCATTTGTTAATGGGAGGCGACGGCGGAATTTATGAATCATTTGATATGGGAAAAAATTGGAATTTTAAAACTAATCTCCCCGTTACACAATTTTATCGTGTCTTTGCAGATAACTCAACCCCATTTTATTTTATCTACGGCGGCACTCAGGACAATTCAAGTATGGGCGGTCCATCACGCACAATTAGTGCAGATGGAATTGTAAATTCAGATTGGTTTATTACAAATGGGGGCGATGGATTTTGGTCTTCTGTTGATCCGGAAAATCAAAATATAGTTTATGCGGAATCTCAATACGGCGGAATGGTTCGATATGATAAACAAAGCGGAGAAGCCGTTGATATTCGTCCCGAACCGCGTAAGGGTGAAAATACTTATAAATGGAATTGGGATACCCCTTTGTTTATTAGTCCTCATAAAAATACAAGAATTTATTGTGCCGCAAATAAAGTTTTCAGAAGTGAAGATAGAGGCGATACATGGGAAGTTATTAGCGATGATCTATCTGCTCAAATAGATAGAAATAGTTGGCCTGTAATGGGAAAGTATTGGAGTGTTGATGCAGTTTCAAAAGATAAATCAACTTCATTATTTGGAATGGTTGTTTCAATGACTGAATCACCATTAAAAGAAAATTTATTATATGCCGGAACTGATGACGGATTAATTCAAGTAAGCGAAGATGCAAAAACATGGCGCAAAGTTTCTAATTTCCCCGGACTTCCCGAGAACACTTATGTAAGTGATATTCTCGCATCAAAGTTTGATGAGAACATTGTTTATGCAACTTTTAATAATCACAAACGGGATGATTTCAAACCTTATGTTTACAGAAGTAACGATAAAGGAAAAACATGGAAATCAATTTCTGCCGACTTACATGTAAATGGTTCGGTTTGGTCAATAGAACAAGATTATGTTAATGCTGATCTTCTATTTGTCGGAACAGAATTTTCATTTTTCTTTTCAGTAGATGGTGGAAATAAATGGATTCAACTAAACAGCGGTCTACCCGATATTCCTGTTCGTGATATTTCAATTCAAAAAAGAGAAAGCGATTTGGTAATCGGAACTTTCGGTCGTGGATTTTATGTAATTGATGATTATTCAGCATTAAGAAATATCTCGAAAGATATGTTGAATAAAGAAGCTTATCTTTTCCCAATAAAAGATGCGCTTATGTATATCCCGTCTACAGCATTATACGCACAAGGAGCAAATTATTATAGAGCTCCGAATCCTGAATTCGGTGCGGCACTCACATATTATGTTAAGGATGTTCCGAAAACATTAAAGGAAATCAGAAACGAAAAAGAGAAACTGTTATTTAAAGACGGCAAAGCAATTCCACAACCAACAGAAGAAGAACTTCTTGCAGAGCAACGTGAAGTAGCTCCCTATCTTGTTTTTAATATTAAGGATGAAGGTGGAAATGTGATTAGAAAAATCACAAAAAATGCAAGTAAAGGGGTTCAAAGATTAAATTGGGATTTGCGTTTCCCAAATCTTAATTCGGTTAGTACTGAAAAATTTGATCCTTCCTCAAAACAGCAGAGTACTACACCTGTTATGCCGGGCAAGTATTCTGCCAATATGGAAATGGTAAGCCGTGATGGTGTAAAAATTCTTTCTGATGAAGTTTCGTTCAATGCCGAAACACTTCGAAATACAACGCTCCCAACACCTGATAGAAATGAATTAGTGACATTCCAGAAAAAATCGAATGAACTTGGAAGAATTATCCGCGGTACTCATCAATACTTGAACGATGTGATAAAACAGGTTACTAATCTTCGTCAGGCTGTGATATCGACTCCATCAGCATCGCATGAATTATTAATGAAAGCAGATAAATTGGCATTCGAACTCGATAATATTTCATTGATGTTCTCAAGAAGAAGTGACAGTCCGAGTGCAGAAGAAAACTCGCCTTCGCCGGTTACATTTACTGAACGATTGGGAACTTTAGCTTATACTCATTGGCGTTCTACGTCAAAACTTACAAAGAATGAAACCAGAGCCTATGAGATATTGGCTGAAGAATTCCCTCCGGTTTATAATCAGATTAAGAAATTAGCTGAAGTCGACTTGAAAGAATTACAAAACGAGATTGATAAGTTGGGTGGGCCTGTACTCCCTTCAACACTACCTGAATTGAAAATAAAATAAACATCTCATCAAAAAATAAAATCCCGGAACGGTGTTAAAGCCGTCCCGGGATTTTTTTTCAAACCGTAAAAGTAATCTATGGTTAAAGTCTTTTAAACCGGATCAATATGAACAAACACTTTACTAATATCTTCAAGTTTTAAAATTTCTGCTTGAACTTGTTTCCCTATATCGTGTGACTCTTTAGTATTGAGGCTTTTATCAACATCAATATGAATTTCTACATGAAATTTATCCCCAACATAATAAGTTCGTAATTCATTTAACCCTTCTACTCCTTTAACTTTCAAAGCTTTATTCGCAATATCTATGATAAGATGCTCATCCGCAGCCCTTCCCATAAGATAATCGATATTTTCTCTTGCAATTTCATAACCCGATTTTGCTATGAAGAAAGCGATAAATATACCGGCGATACTGTCCAGAATTACTAATCCAAATTGAACTCCAATAATTCCAATTATTGCGATTGATGATGCAAGCACATCATTCAAACTATCAACAGCACTTGCTCTTAATGCGGGACTTTTATGCTCCTTACCAATTTTGGATTGATATTTTGTCAACAAAAGTTTTATAACAATTGTAATCAATAAAACCACATAAACCGCAATACTGATTTTGATTTCACTTGGGGAAATTATTCGTCTAACAGCCTCTTCAATTAAATTAATTGAGAGTATTGCTGCAAAAAGTGCAATTATGAAAGCGGCAAGAGGTTGAGCGGCGGCATGTCCAAATTGATGATCTTCATCAGGTTTTTTTAATGAAACCTTAACACTGTACATAATTGCAAGTGACGATACAATATCTGTTAACGAATTTAGTGCCTCTGAAATTACGGCAATCGAATTCGATATAACTCCAATTATCATTTTTATAATAAACAAAAAGATATTAGCAGCTAATGAGAAATATGAGGCTTCTTCTAATTTTTGTGACATGCTTATTTTATTGATGATTTTTCTTTATTTTTAACCGCAAAGTTTAAACAACACTCTTAAAACATAACTTTAAATTCGTATTTTAAGCAACTATAATTTTGATTTTTCTATCTTATCCGAAACTTAATGAAAGAAATTGTAACTGATATAATTAAATTGATTGTAGACGACTCGGCTTGTAGTTCCGGTCTTCTAATTCAAAAAATAGATGGTGAACTCTATAAAGTTATCATATCAGTTCCTCACATTTCTGATCTCTACTATTCCGATATAGAAATAGATATCCAAAAAGAAGAACTCTCCTACAGCAATCTCCAAAACGGACTTCAAAAATCGAATAAAAAAGTATCATTCCGAAAAGAATTTCAAAATCATTACGAATTTTTTCTTTTAGAAGATAACGAGAAAGTTAGTCAGGTAAATCAAAATTTAATAACACTTTTAGAAAAGTCTGCAGCTAACTATTCAATATATTGTGAAAGAATTACTTACGAAAGATACTTGTCAAGAACAATCCCTTTTCTTGATGCGATTATTTTTTCATCTACACCGGACGGCAAAAATTACTACTTCATTACCGATGTAATTGAAAAAATAATGGGAGTTTCTAAAGATGATATTATTAATCATCCGATTAAAATTATCAAAATGATTAATCCGGATGATTACGCCAAAGTGAAAGAGTTTATCTTTACTATTCGAAAAGGGATTGCAGCCACTGTTGAATACAGTATGGTAAATCCTGCCGGACATGAATTGTATTTCAAACACTCCGCTTTTCCGGTTTTTGAAGAAGGTAAACTCACAAGAATAGACGGCATTATTTACGATGTAACGCGTGAAAAGCAAAATCAGATTTTACTTCAAAAGTCGGAAGAGCGTTTACGTACATTATTTGAGACTGCTGATGATCTTATTTTTGTTCTTGATTTCAAAGGAAATTTCGTCACGGTAAATAGCAACGGAGCACTTTCGCTCGAATATCTTCCGGATGAACTAAAAGGGCAGCACTTCCTAAATTTTGTTTCTGATGAAGATAAACCATCGGTAGTAAAATCTTTTCAACAGATATTAAAATCAAACCGAATCGTTTCGTTTAATGTCAATTTTAATAGCAAGTATGGAAAAAATATTATTTTCGAAATCAATGCACGCTCTACGTTTGATAATGAAAAAGTTGAAGGAATGCTCGGTATTGGTAGAGATATAACCGAAAGAATTTTAGATCAAGAAAAAACCAAAGAGCTTAACAATAAGTTTATTGAAGCAAATAGATTAATTGCAATTGAGAGAGACAGAGCTAAACAAAAAATATCTGTTCTTGAAGAACTTAATCGACTGAAGAATGAATTTGTATCAAATATTTCACATGAATTACGAACACCTCTTGCTTCGATTATTGGTTTTTCTGAAACTATTGACTCAGACCATGAAATGCCCGAATCGATGAAAATTGAATTTAATCAGATAATTTTAAATGAAGCAAAACGTCTCTCTAAACTTATAAATGATGTACTTGACATTTCTAAAATTGAAGCCGGAAAAATCACACTTAACAAAATGGAATTTGATGTAATTCTACTACTTCAAAAGGTTATAGAAAGAATGACAAAAAAAGCAGAAGAGAAAAATGTCGTTCTTTCTGTTGAAATTCCTTCAGAAGAAGTTATGCTTTATCTTGATAAAGAAAGAATTGAACAGGTATTCGAAAACATTTTAAGTAATGCAATCAAATTTACCGCAGAAGGGGGACGCGTTGCTGTTTTTGCACAAAGTTTTTATAAAGAGTTTGAAGTAATAATAAGCGATACAGGAATTGGAATTCCTAAAAAAGATTTACCGTTTATTTTTCAAAAGTTTTATAGAGTTAGCCGTCCGGGCTCTGAAATTCCGGGAACCGGGCTTGGCTTAGCTCTCGTTAAACAAATAATAGATTTACACAAGGGGTTGATTACTGCTCAAAGTGAAGAAAATAAGGGGACTACTTTCATAATCAAACTTCCGAAAATTATGTGAAAAATCATGAGGAACCTTTGGATAAATTAGTATTTATTGTTGATGATGAACTCGCAATTTCAAAATTGTTGGCTTACTGGGTAAGAGATAAGTGGAATTATAAAATTGAAGTCTTTTACAACGGTGAAGATATGCTTAAGAAGTTGAGCAACAAGCCCGATCTTATTCTGCTCGATATTATGCTTCCCGGCTTGGATGGCATTGAAACTCTTAAGCGAGTAAAACAATTTGATGAAAATCTTCCCGTAATTATGTTATCGGCTCAAGGTAGAATTGAAGTTGCACTTGAAGCGCTTCGTTTCGGCGCTTACGATTATTTTCCAAAACCAATAGAAATTCAACGTTTAGAACCTGCGGTTAAAAATGCAATTAAAAATTATGATCTGACAAGAGAACTTCAGAATATTAAAGAAAATGTAAAGCAGGAGTATAACTTCTCAAATCTTATTTCTGCTGACGGAAAAATGCAGGATGTTTTTAAACTTGTAACAAAAGTATTAAACAATGATATAACGGTTTTAGTTTATGGTGAAAGTGGAACCGGTAAAGAATTAATAGCACGTGCAATTCATTACAACGGAAACAGAAAAGATAAACCTTTTGTGGTTGTTAATTGTGCCTCAATTCCACGCGAATTATTAGAGAGTGAACTTTTCGGACATGAAAAAGGAGCTTTTACCGGAGCGCATCAAAGAAAACTCGGTAAATTTGAAATAGCCAATGACGGAACAATTTTTCTTGATGAAGTCGGTGAACTTGAAATGACCCTTCAGGCAAAATTACTTCGAGTAATTCAGGAAAAAGAATTTGAAAGAGTAGGCGGTAACGACTTAATTAAAACTGATGTTAGAATTATTTCGGCTACAAACCGCGACTTAAAAAAAGCAGTTGAGAATAAAGAATTTCGTGAAGATCTTTATTACAGATTAAATTCGTTTCCGATAATTATACCTCCATTACGTCAGCGTAAAGGAGATGTGTTGGTTCTTGCAGAATATTTTATTGAGTTGTTCAAAAAGAAATTGAATAAAGAACTCAAAGGTTTTTCGAGAAAATCATTGAAATTAATCTATGATTACGATTGGCCCGGCAATGTGCGGGAGATGGAAAATACTGTTGAACGTTGTGTAATTATTTCAGAAGGTGATTATATTGATGTAGAAGATTTTCCAATGCATATTAGAGCCGGAAGCGAAAATAAAAAAGTCGATTTCTCGGGTTCTTTTTTTGATGATTCGATAATAATTCCTTTTGAAAAAATTAAAGAAGAAGCTATTAGACATGCTTTGAAAATTACCGAAGGAAATATTATGGAAGCTGCTCAACGCCTTGATTTAGGCAGAGCAACTATATATCGTTTAATGGAAAAGTTCAAAATTGAGGCTAAAGATTTTGAACGGTCAACACAAATAAATAAGGAATAAATTTATGGACTTCATGCGAGAACAATTCGGGGATGTTGTAGTTGAGGTAGTTAACCTCAGCCGCGCAACTCTTAAAGAAGCCGAAGAATTCAAAAAAATACTTTCGGAAGATATTGAAACCGGTGCAAGAAAATTAATTGTCGATTTATCCGAGTGCGAATTTATCGATTCAACTTTTCTTGGTTCACTTGTTGTTTCATTAAAAAAGGCAACTGCCCTCGGTGGAGATTTAAGACTTGTAGGTTTTCAACCAGCCGTACACTCAATGTTTGAGCTAACCAGAATGTACCGGGTATTTGAAGCATATCCAAATAAACTTGAAGCAATAGAGAGCTTTGGAGCAAAAATTTAAGTTTAATTATGAGTCAATCCGAACCTAAAAATATCTTAATAATTGATGATGATTTGACAATCCGAAAACTAATCGGTTTTCATTTAAGAAAAAAAGATTATCATACATTAGAAGCATCCGATGCGAATGAAGGTTTCGAAATTCTCGAAAACCAAAAAATCGATCTTGTTCTTTGTGATGTCGGAATGGAAGGTATGGATGGATTCACATTTTGTAAAAAAGTTCGTGAAAATGAAAAACACCGCGTTTTACCATTTATTTTTGTTACCGCAAAAAGCAGTTATGAAGATAAAGAAAAAGCTCTTGATTCCGGCGGTGACGATTTAATTTCAAAGCCGTTTGATGTTCAAGAACTCCTTCTAAAAGTTCAAGCATTATTGCGAAGAACAGAGATTTATAAAACTTACGGTGCAAAAAAATCTATAGAACATGCGATTCAAGAAGACATTCCCAAAATTCTTTTAGTTGATGATGATCTTTCACTCTCAAAACTTTTTCATTACAACCTTACAAAAGCAGGCTTTGATTGTACTTCATTAAACTCTGCCGAAGAAGGTTTAGTTGAAGCTAAGAAAAATCCACCCGATATTATTATATCCGATATAATGATGCCAAAGGTTGATGGTTTTGAATTTAGAAGAAGATTATTGAATGACAGCGATTTAAAATCTATTCCGTTTATTTTCTTAACATCTAAAGGGGGCGAAGAAGATATACTCGAAGGTTACGATCTTGGAATTACAGATTACGTTCTTAAAACCGCCGGACCAAGAGTAGTTGTTGCAAAAGTTTCAGCAATTATTAAAAGTCTTGGTAAAGAACGCCAAAAAGTTGTGTCAGAACTTCATAAAGCAGCAGATGTTCTTCGTGTAAAAGTAGTTCCGGATAATTATCCATCTTTCCCGGGTTTCCAGATCAAACATTGGCATCTTCCATTCAAAGGAATTCCCGGCGGCGATTTTATTGATTATTTTGAACTCAATAATGATTTGATGGCAGTAGTTCTTGGGGATGTGATGGGAAAAAAATGGGGCGCATGGTATTTTGCAATTGCTTACGCCGGTTATGTAAGAAGTGCGATCCGCAGTGCACTTCAAAATTCAAAAGAATATTCACCAAAAACTATTCTTCAGAATGTAAATCAATCAGTTTATCAGGATGCGAAAATCTCGGAGGTTTTTGCAACTTTATCAATTTTAATTCTTGATAAAAGATCTAAAGTCGTTAAATACTCCGGTGCCGGTGATCTTCCAATAATGCTTAAAGATTTTCAAAGTAATGAAGTTAAAGTTATTAAATCAGACGGCATGCTACTTGGTTTTGCAGCGGATGGATTTTTTGAAGATTCAGTAATTGAAATGAAAGATGATGATTTTCTCGTTTTAATGACCGATGGAATTATTGAATCACGAAACGAAAGTGGTGTTCCTCTGGGTTCTGACAATCTTGCTAAAATGATAAACATTATGCCTAAAGCGAATGATCCTCTCGATTATATTCAAACACAGTTTTCCACATTTACGAACAACCGTTACGAAGATGATATAAGTCTAATTACAATTAGAGCGACATCGTAACTTAAAAAAGCAGATTTTCTGCCTTCTAAAAAAATATTCACCAAAGTGCTCCCCATCACAGACAAACCTATTTGATTGTAGTATTTTTGAACCACAAATTTCAAGAGGCATGGAATTATGGAACAGTCATCAGTTTTAGGGTTGGAAAACCAAAGGAAAAAAGAGTACAATAAAGTGGTCTCCTTTTTCCTGAATTTTATCTTCTTTCCGCTTAGAGCCGGATTATTCGGTTTCTCGGCATTTTTTACTACAGTATTGCTTGTTAAATATATGGGGACATTAATCGACAAAAATGCACTCTTTCTGGTCGATTTAACCGACATTTATTTATCAAGTCTCGGTTTCTTTTTGATCTTCACAATTCGAATATTGGAAAACTTTAGAGAAAAGAAGTAGATAAACGAATCTACTCACCAGAAGCAAGTTGTTATTTAAGAATTAAAATTTTTTCTTAAAATTTCTATTGATTTCATTAATTTTTCTTATCGGCTTATTTGTTTTATGTTGATAAGAAGTTAATAATATTAAATCCCGTTCTATCCGGTTTTATTAAGGGCAACTCTAAAAACTTTATTTAGCTCTCTTCGAAAATCCGGTTTGGCAGCACATACATGTTATCCGTTAGTCAACGGATTAGTTTTTAGAGGAGCCCTAAAGTCATTCACAAAAATATTTAACCGTTGGAATTGAAACCAATAATCAAATTATAAAGATTCCATGAAGCGAGTAATTTTTGTACTTTCAATCCTCTTTTTAATAGTACCAGTAAACAGTAAACTCGCATTATGTCAAAGTAATAGTTCATCTGACCAAAATGGTTATTCCGAACTTGAAAAAATCAATAAATATATAGTAAGTAAAAAAAATGAGACTAATGATATTCAGTATTTTAATACCATTATCTCAAAAAGTAACGTAAACTATTATTTGTCAACGAAAATTAATATATACGTTGGTTATAATGGTTCCGAAGAATGGGGATTGTATTATTTCCCAAATAAAAAATATAAACACTTTCTAAATCTTAACTATCAGTTTTTTACCTCTTTCTCACCCCAAGTAGATACTGCATCTTATGGCTTACTAAATGAGCTTGGAATTAATACATTACAGATATACTATAAAGTTGGCTTAATATACCATTTGAATAGTAATTTTTATTTGAATGCAAAATTAGGTTTAGGCTACACCTTTTTGTTAGGAGGAAGTGTACTGAATGATATTTTAATTGGTGTAAAGTTTGAGTTAAAGGATAAAGTATTCCTACAGATTGAAAGTGGAATCAATAATTTAATTAATATTGGAGTACCGTCGAATCCTTTTCTAAAAATGGGAATAGGATTTAATTTATAACTTCACACACGAGCAATTTGATCATCAACACATTACCTAACAATTTGAAAAAGAAGAATCGACCTCCTTTCCGCTTTTCCTTAATAAGAAAATATGTGACTCTTGAACGCCTGAAGTTCAATAAATAAACCGGTGTGGTGAACTTCTTCTGAATTACGCCAATATGTTGTATTGTGCAGAAGATCAATTAATTTAAAATTTTCTTCGTAACCTTCAACATCCAATTTAATTCTACATTGTGAAACTGTGTTGGAGTAATTAACAACAATCAACCGCTGATGACCTGCATAACTCCAATTCCATGCAAGAATATTGTTGAAACTATTATTCCTCTCCCATGAAGAATTAATATCTAAAAGTTTCCAAATCCCTTTATGAAAAACTTCATGATTAGTAATCTCAAAAAGTTTATCATAAAATTTTTCAATTGATTTTACTTCGTGTTCGTGTGGTTCTTTGCCAAGTTGAACAGGAAGTTTTATTCTATAACCGCCAAACTGACCTTCAAAGAAAAGATGCATTCCATGAATTGTAGAAATGATAATCGCTGCTGCAAGTGAACGTTCAGTTCCGAGTGATTGGGTGACACGATCCTCATCATGATTTTCAATAAATCGAACCGATTTTAATTGGTAAGATAAATCAGCTTTCAGATGTTCATGAATACTTCGCGGAGTTCCATCTTTTAATCTGTCGAGTAATTTTTTATCATATGTATAGTCAAAACCTAATTGCTGTAAATCCCATTCCAGATCCCAATAAGTTTCAGCAATTAATAGAAAGTTTTGATTTTCACTTTTAACTTTATTAATGGCTTCTTTCCAGAATTCAACTTCCGGTACTTGAATATGACTATTATTAATAACGCCACGCCACGTATTTAGGAAAATATTATTCATCACCAGCATACTCATATCGCACCTTACACCGTCACAAATTTCCGTAATACCAAGAAGAGTATTTATCATAAATGTTCGAGTATCTTGATTGAAATAATTTAACTGAATTGTATCTGTCCATGCAGGGAAAAATGGATCTCTTCCATGAGCAAAAATGATTTCCGGATTGGTTTTCGATCTAAAAAAAGTATGGGGGTCATCTTTAAGATCATCTTCCGAGGCTTGTAAAAAGAGATTGGGATTTGATTCTTTGTAAATCGTATCAACACTAAAATGATTTGGAATAAAATCGAGTATAAGTTTCATTCCTAATGAATGAATTATTTTTCGTAAAAACCTAAGTTCGTCTTTGTCTCCGAGAGATGAGTTAATCTCATAACGATTAATTGCGTATGGTGAACCAATGACATCTTCTTTTGTCCAGTTTTTTAATGCGCGGTTATATGAATTCACAAGTCCTTCTTGAAAACAGTGCTCGGGAATAACAGAAGGACAAGTTTCCCAAATACCCATCAGCCAGATATAATTAAAACCTTTATCGGCAAGACTTTTCCAGAATGTTAATGGAATGTCATTAAATGTTGCTCGCTTTTCGGGCGAGTCATATCGCCTCAAAAAAGTGCGGATGTTGATTTCATAAAGTTTTGTATTTGTCCCCATTCCATCATCTCCTAAAACTGATGCGTTTTGTTATTGCCAAATTGCATCTAAAATTTTTTCGTTACTGTTTATTAATACGAAAAACTATTTAAGTTGTCACCTTACGCAGATGTCATGCTTGCCCGCCTCAGGCGGGTCAGCATCTAAATATTATGGGAAAACAGATTCTGAAACAATTCGCCCTGGCGAACAGAATGACAAGTAGTCTTTTTTTCATATCTTCTGCGTAAGGTCAGTTAAGCTGACTAAATAACCTCTTCAATTTTTTGTAAAGATTCTGCTAAGCTCGCCGTTATATTAAGACGGAGATTCTTTCTGTTTTTATTTTGCAATGCTTTCAAATCGCCCAAAGCCTGAGCCGTAATTAATACTCCGAAACTATACCCTTTACCCGGAACTTCAACATCTTCTGTTATACTATCTGTAATTTGAATAAATCTGCACTTTGCCGAACCTCCTTTATGCAATTGTCCAGTCGAATGAAGAAAACGAGGACCATAACCTGTGGTTACTGTGATTTTATATTTCTCCATTAATTTTTTGCGAATGCCGAGAAGTGCCTTATCAATTTCATTTCCATAAGGGATGAATGAGAGAATTCCAATAAATTCATTTTCACTCAAATCACTCATGAAATTTTTTATTGTTTCTTCAAGTGAATCGAATTTTTGGTTTGAATAAATTTCAATGTTGCCGAATTTGTTTGATGGAGTTGATTCAGGAAGTTTTCCGTTTTTATGATATTCCGCAAGCCCTTCATTTGCAAGCGTTTTAGCAACCTGCACATCGGGTTGATCAAATGGATTTATTCCAAGAACAACCCCGGAAAATGCTGTTGCCAGTTCCCATCTAAAAAACTCTGCAGATAATTCATATTTATCTTTTAAGTCGATTAATAATATTTGAAAGCCCGCATTCTTTAACATTTCAAAATGCTTGTCAAGTTGAGTATTGTCATCATTTTCTAATCGGACAAAAATGAAGAATCTATCTTTTCCATAATTTAAAATATCGGTGATGGGTTCGTCTGCAACCGGAAGAATCCCTTTCCCTTCTTTACCACTGCTTTCGGCAACTAACTGCTCAACCCATTGCGGGAAAGATGAAATTTGAGGTGAAACGAAAAATGGAAGTTTATCAATTCCGGTTAGTGACATTTCTCCAATTAAAGCACCGAGATACATTCCCGGATTTTCTTTTACTTGAATATTCTCCGCACAATTGAGTGAAAACTCTTCCGCATTAAATAGAAATTTTTCAATATCAATCCCGATTAACGCTGCAGGTACTAATCCAAAGGGAGTTAACGCTGAATAGCGACCACCGACTTCGGAAGGTGTATAAAAGATTTTTCTGAAGTTTTTTTCTTTCGCAAGTTTTTCCAGACTCGTATTGGGATCAGTTAATGCAACAAAATTCTCTCCCGGATTTTCAATCTGCTTTGAGAGGAGATCATAAAATCGATAGAAAAAAGACATAGTTTCAGCAGTGCCGCCGGATTTGCTTGCAAGTAAAAATAAAGTTTTTTTGAAATCATATTCTTTTTCAATTTTCTTTATTACCGCCGGATGAGTAGTATCAACAATAGCTAACTTCGGATATCCTTCAATTGGACCAAATGTTTTTGCAAGGACTTCGGGGCATAAACTACTTCCCCCCATTCCAAGAAGCAGAACATGAGAAAAATCATTTTTAACTTCATCAGCAAAAGATTTAAAACTTACCGAATAATTTTTCATTGATACAGGAAGCTCTAACCAGCCAAGTCTGTTTGCAAGTTCAGCATGCTCCTTTGGATCTTCCTTCCAGATAGTAGCATCTTTTTGCCAGATTCTTGAATTGTATTTTTTTGATTGCCATGTATGTAGTCGATGGTTGGTTAACTCTAAGATGTGTGGAGGTAAATTAAAATATTGTGTCTTCATTTTTAATCCCTTTGGATTCAATTTTGCAAATTTGTTTTTAACAACTGTATCAACTTAATAAAAAAAATATTTTTTATCCTCTATTCATAAAAGTATATTTGTGACCACTTAAAATTGAGGAAAAGGATTAATGAAACTTGCAACACTCTGTTACGTAAAAGATGCAAATAATGGTGCTACCTTAATGCTCCACCGGATTAAAAAGGAGAATGATATGCACGAAGGGAAATGGAATGGTTTAGGCGGTAAATTTGAAATGGGTGAGTCACCTGAGGAGTGTGTTATTCGCGAAATAAAAGAAGAATCGGGATTAGATATTAAAAATCCTAAATTGAACGGTTTTATAACCTTTCCCGCATTTGACGGATTTGAGGATTGGTATGTCTTTATTTTCTCCGTAACTGAATTTTCCGGAGAATTAATTGACTCAGCAGAAGGGAAACTAGAGTGGGTTCAAGATGAAAAGCTCTTCGATTTGAATCTTTGGGATGGTGATAAAATTTTCATGCAATGGATTCTCGATAAAAAGTTCTTTAGTGCAAAATTCAATTACAACTCCGGAAAGTTGAAAGATTATGAGGTTGTTTTTTATTAAGTATCGACATTTCTTTGGAATAAAAATTTTTTGCTTTGTATGATGAAATCTTATTTAATTATTAAACTTAGTCGAATCCGATTCTCACTTGTTTTTCTTTACTTGATTACATTTTTTACAATTAATATTTCAGCACAAGATCTCCCCCCGATTTTACTTGATTATGCATCAACCGTGTTTACAGAAGACGGAAAACTCCTTGGTTATATCGGTGAAAAAAATCGTGTGGAAGTTAAAAGTACGGGATACATTAGTAAACATGTTCTCTGGTCGTTGATTGCAACCGAAGATCGCAATTTTTATGAACATAACGGTGTATCATATTCCGGGCTTGGCAGAGCGCTGCTAAAGACGATTACCGGGTCTATTCAAGGTGGAAGCACTATAACTATGCAGCTCGCAAGAAATCTTTTCTTAACTCACGATAGAACAGTTTCGAGGAAGGTTAATGAAATTGATTTAGCTCTTAAATTGGAAGAGAAATTTTCTAAAGATCAGTTGCTCTTATTGTATCTTAACACCGTTTATTTCGGGCTTGGAGCGCATGGAATTTGGGCGGCATCACAGGAGTATTTTAATACAACGCCTGATAAACTAACCATAACAGAGAGTGCAACACTCGTTGGTTTGCTGCAATCACCGAATGGTTATAACCCCGAAAAAAATCCACAGAAACTTTTGAATAGAAGAAATGAAGTATTACATAATCTTGTTGAAGTCGGGAAACTTTCAAAAACTGAATTCAATAAAATCAAACGACAACCGTTAAACTTAAAAAGACATTTTTCTATCGGTAAACATTTTGTCGAGCAAATAAGAAGAGATGCTTTAACAGTTATTAGGCAAAGCGGATTAACACTCTCAAAAGATCAACTGAAAATAACATCAACATTAGATTATCAAACTCAACTTTCCGCAGAGGAAGCAGTAACAAAGCAGTGGAACAGTATGAAAAAAGAGATGCAATCTGCTCAAGTTGCACTCGTATCAATCGAACCCGGGACAGGAAAAATAAGAGCCTTAATCGGTGGCAATAAAGATTCCGAACCACGCGGAATAAATCGAGCTGTTCAAATTGTGCGGCAGCCTGGTTCATCATTTAAATTATTTTTATACGGTAAAATGATTGAAGATGGTTTTACTCTTGCAACACCTTTAGAAGATATTCCAATTGTAGTTGATTCCGGAACCCAATTTGAATGGCGACCTTCGAACTCATCAAATACATCAACCTGGTCGAATATGCCTATTATTTCAGCTGTACAAAATTCAATTAATCTTGCGGCTGTTTACTCAATTACTCAATTGACTAATCCCGATTCTGTAATCTCGTTTGCCAAAAAATTAGGGGTTAATTCAAATTTATATCCTTATCCATCTTTAGCATTGGGAACTTCAGAAGTAAGTCCGTTAGAAATGGCGGCAGCAAGTGGAGTATTCGCTGCAGGAGGAATTTATGCAAGACCATTTTCAATTTTAAAGATCGAAGATAAAAACGGGAGAGTCATTTATAATGCTCAATTAGATACAGCAACTGTTATTGATTCTGCAACAGCTTATCTTATAACCACAGCTTTCTCAACTGTCATTGATAGTGGAACAGCTTCTTCTATAAGAAAATTTTATAAAGGATTTGCTGCCGGAAAAACCGGTACTACTCAAAATGCAACCGATGTCTGGTTTGTAGGTTACAATAATTCACTTGCGACTGCAATCTGGGCGGGTTATGATAATCCGGTAAATAAAGTTGGTGGTGGATTTTCATTTGGCGGAACAATTTGTGTCCCTGTTTGGGCATATATGATGAATGATCTTTCTAAAAGAACTCCCGGTTCATTTCTTAATCCGATTGACAAACCAAGTACAATTGAGGAAATTGAATTGTGTGAAGATTCGGGATTATTAGCAACTGAAAACTGTAGAAGGAGGAAACTTTATCCTGTTAATATTGAAAAGATGCCGAATCTTTGTCCTCTTCATTCATCATTCCCGTTAGAAGTTGTCTCTCAGTCAAGATTTGAGAAACAGGATTAAATGAAAATCATTGTAACCCCAGCTTCATTTAAAGGAAGTTTGTCTGCTATTAAAGCAGCCTCAATTATTTCAAAAGCAGTATTAAAAGTAATACCGAATGCAGATGTAGTTGAAGTTCCCGTTTCAGATGGGGGAGAAGGATTGGTAAATAATTTCCTTGCTTTTTTTGGTGGAGAAAGAATTAACACAACTGTACACGATCCACTCATGCGAGCGATTGATACATATTACGGAATTCTTCCCGATAATACGGCTGTTATAGAAATGGCTTCTGCTTCAGGATTAACTCTTTTAAGCGAAGATGAGAGAAACCCTCTAATAACCACAACTTATGGAACAGGTGAATTAATCATCAATGCTATTAATAGAGGCTGCAAGAATATTCTGATTGGTGCAGGCGGAAGTGCTACTTGCGATTGCGGAACAGGTGCGTTATCTGCAATGGGAATTTCATTCAGAGATTCCGATGGTGTTGTTGTTGAAGGCTGTGGCGGTAATTTAAGTAAGATTAAAATGATTGATACATCATCAATTGATAAAAGAATTTTAAGTGCAAAAATTAAAATTATCTGTGATGTAACCAATCCACTTTATGGCGAGAATGGAGCTTCAAAAACTTTTGCACCTCAAAAAGGAGCAAAGACTGATGATGTTTTACTTCTAGATGATAATCTCAAATATTTTGCAAACTTAACGGAGAGACACTTTTTTATTCCTTCAATTAACATTCAACATTCAGGCGCCGCAGGCGGCTTAGCTGCTGGTTTATTTGCATTTGTTAATGCTGAATTAGTTAACGGTATCGAGTTCGTTTTGGATAAAATTGATTTTAAAAGCTTAATCAAAGATTCTGATTTAATTATAACCGGGGAAGGTTACCTCGACAATCAAACCAAATTTTCAAAAGCTCCGTATGGAATTGCACAAGCTGCTAAAAAGCAAAACATCAAAACCTTGATGCTGGCGGGAGATTATGATGTTAACTCCAAAAATCTTTATGATGATGTTTTTGATTACATCTACTCAATAACAGAACTTGGTGTTAGTAAGAATGACGCAATCGAAGATGCCGAATATTATCTTGAGCAAGTTGCCACAAAAGCTTTAACTAAAATATTTAATCTTTAGTTTTCTAGGCAATTGATAAGGGAACAAAAACCAAATATTAAAACATGTCTCAAAAATATTTTGTAATATATTTTTGCGATCTCTGGTTCTTACCCAAAATTTTTCTAATTTTAAATGATTAATTGATATAAATGAAATGACAAAAAATATTCTAAAATACTTGCTAATTCTTTTTTTCGGGCTGATTGTTAGCTGTGATGACGGACCCCCAATTCTTCCCGGCTTAACAAAAAGTCAGGTGGTAGTTAAAACATCTCCTGAAGGAGCAACAGTTATAATTAACGGGAAATCAGCCGAAGGAATTACCCCGGTTTACATTGATAAAATTGAGCCCGGTTTTTACAAGATTGACGTTAAGAAAGATACCTATCTTGATACTACATTTTATCTGATCTTTCAACGCGGCAGAACTGATACTCTAATTACAGAACTTCGAGAAGATCCGGCTTACTGGTGGAAAATATGGAAAACTGCAAACGGTTTACCTACAGGTTCTATTGTTGACCTTACCTTTGATAATAGTGGTTCGTTATGGATTTCGACAAATGGAGGGGGAGTTGCAAAACTGACTAACAATACATTCCAAATTTTTAATTCGTCAAATTCTGGTTTGCCTTCAAATTTTATAAGGCAAGTCTTTTTTGATCATGTAGGAAATACCTGGGTGGCAACGTCACTTGGAATTGCAAAATATGATGGTGCTTCATGGACTAAATTCACTACTGCTAATACAAACATTATCGATAACTTTATTACATCAATAACACAAGATAAAAATAATGTTTTATGGTTTGGAACAGCAAGCGGTGGCTTGGTTTCGTTTGATGGTGTTCGCTTCAAAGTTTTCACAAAGAGAAATTCCGGTATCCCTTCTGATTATATAACTTCAATTGTAGTTGATGCTTCAAATAATAAATGGATTGGAACTTATGGTGAAGGTTTGGTGAAATTTGATGACGTTAATTGGGAAGTTTTTCATCAAATAAATTCTTCATTGATGAATAACTACATAAATCATCTTTATTTAGATCAACAAGGAATGATATGGATTGCTTCAGGGACAACAGTATCTCCGGGAACTCTCTCAAAGTATGATGGAACAAATTTTCGGCATTACTTTAATTCAAGTTTTTTGATTATCAATAAAATTACTTCCGCAGTCGATGGAACTTTATGGGTTGGGACTTCAACAGGGTTATATCATTTTGTGAATAACAATTGGATTACTTATTCTGTTCAAAACTCCGGTTTACCAAACAATTCGGTTACAGCAATTACAATTGATAATGAAGGAAATAAATGGGCCGGCGGATCAAGCGGACTTGCGAAGTATATTGGCGGGAAATAGTGAACGGATAACTTTACTTCATTTTAATAACTGTATCAGTACGTGCAACAAACATTCCTATGGCATCGCCGGTAACATTCCATTTTACCGCTGCAGTCGGTTGACCAAAAATTGCATCTGAAATTTGATTCGAGTTTTGTGTTAAATAGTAATCATAAAAAGAACTATCATAAACATAAAAATGAATCCCTATACTGCTGGTGCCGGATATATAATTACGCGGTATGTTTGCTGTGGGAACTAATAACAAATCTCCTGATTTGTTTGCTCTCAAAATGTTTCCAAATTCCTTACTCTCTTCCATTATACTGCTTCCAGAGCCAAGAACAACCCACGCCGCACCGTAGGCTTCATTTGAAAACGGTGTTATCCTTCCCTCAAGAAAAAATATTTGCTGACCATTTTCCTCTTTTGTATTAACTGAAGTTGATTGAAATGAACCTCTTTGAGGTACTGATGTCTGACCATAGGCGGTTTTCCCTCCCCATTGAACAATTAGAGTATATTTATTACCGCGTCTTGCAATCATATTATTTGTAGTATAAAGTCCATTACCGGAATGTCTTAGCGTAAAAATTACATCATCATTAACTTGAATAAGTACTGTTGCATCCTTTACATTTGCAAAATCAGCATTGTATTTAATACCGACCGGAAAAGTTTTACCGACATAAATATCCTTGATAATTCTTCCTTCTTCAACAAGACCTCTTATAACCAATACTGTTTTATAAGGAATATCCTCTGTTGGTGAAGTTTGTTCACAACCAAAAAAAATGATCGAAGTAACCACAGATAATAATATTAATATTTTTTTCATAATCTCTTAAAACTTAAAGTTCACGCCGAAAGTCGGTAAAAATGGGAATAATGTAAATTGTTTAAGTACAGGAATTTTTTCACCTGAATCCTCATCAATTTTGTATCCGATATATTTAGAAAATGGATTACTTCTGTTATAAACATTATAAATGCTCAATGCTAACTCAAGAGAAGTCTCATTCCACACAACAGTATATTTACAACTCACATCTAATTTATGGAATGGCGGTAATCTAAAGGCATCTCTTTCTGAATAATTATAGTAGAGTGCTTCTTTGTTATCAGTTGATGCTGTTCCAAGTCCTACATACGAATATTGTCCAATAGGTAATGCGAAAGCCTGTCCTGTTCCGTAAGTCCAGGTTGCTCCAAAGTTTAGATTTTGCATTGGTTCATAAGTTAGCACAATAGAAATATCATGCCTCCTATCATATCGCGGATAGTAAGAATTCCCTGCATTTAACAAATCGAAATATCTTCTTGTCCATGCGGTTGTATAACCTATCCATCCATTAACATTTCCGATACGTTTATTTAAAAAGAATTCTAATCCATAGGCTTCACCTCTACCTTTAGCTAATTGCTTTTCAAACTCTGATCCGTAAGCAAATGTTGCACCTTCACGATATTCATAAAGATCTTTCATGTCTTTATAATATGCTTCAACTGAGAAAAGGAAAGTTTGATCAAACGAGACAGCTTCAAATCCTAACGCCCCTTGAATTGCTCTTGAAGGAGTTATATCCTTTGTTGAAGGGTACCAAACATCTGTTGGAAGATAAATATCGTTTCTTGTTAACATATGCAGGGCTTGATGAGCAACAGCAACTGAACCTCGTAAAACGAATCTTTCAAAGATATTATACGTGAACGAAAACCTCGGTTCTAACCGTAAGAATTTTTGATTTTGAAAATAGAAAAGACGAGTTCCGAAATTGGTTGAAAAATTTGAAAACACTTTCCATTCATCTTGTAAGAATAGTGATGCTTCCACAGCCTTTACGGATGTTCCGTAACTTTCTTTGTATTTTAGTTCTTGAATAAAATAATCGCTTGTAGTTGTTGAAAAGTTATGATAAACAACTTCAGCTCCGGTTTTGATAGTATGATTTTCGCCGGCAAAAATTTGCATATCTCTTCTTAAAAGAAAATCGTTAATCACTGATGAAGTGTAAAAATCTAAAGGATCCTTTTGTGCAAGTTTATCTTTCAAAAGAGTTGAGAAAGAATAATTAGTATACATCAATGAAGTATTTGAGAAAATTGAAGCTGAATTAATACTTGTCCAGGTAAGGTTTACGGTTGAGTTTCCCCAGGAAATATCAAACCCGACATCCTTATTTGCGGGGGGATCAGTTAAATTATCTCGACTGAAAAATCCACTTACAGATATTTTATTTGTCTCTGAAATCCGGTAATTAACTTTACCATTCAGATCATAAAAATTATACCTAGGAATTGGATCTGCATTAGGAATCAAAGGAAGTATTTTATCGAGATACATACTTCTGCCGGACATAACATAAGTTGCCTTATCTTCCAAAGGACCTTCAATTGTTATACGTGATGAGATCATATTAATACCGGCAGTTCCGACAAACTTTTCCTTAGTTCCTTCGCGCATAGTAACATCAAGCACACTCGAAAGACGTCCGCCATATTCAGCAGGGAATGCCCCTTTCATTAACTTAATATTCTGAAGTGCATCTGAATTAAAAGTTGATGCGAATCCTCCAAGGTGAGATGGATTATAAACAACAACACCATCAACTAAAGTAAGATTTTGATCAGGTGAGCCGCCGCGAACATAAATACCGGTCGATATTTCAGTTGCTGCGGTAACACCCGGAAGCAATTGTAATGCACGGAAAACATCCGTCTCGCCACCTATTGACGGGAGTTGTTTGACCACATAAGGTTCAACTTCAATTGTGCTTGTTGTTTCTGTAAATCCTGTTTTTTTATCCTGTACCAGAACTTCATCTAATTGAACAGCTTGTTTAATCAATTTAAAATCGAACCTTAATGAAGCAGCAACAGAAGTAATTACCAATTTCTTCTGAATAGTTTCATAACCGATGCTTGAAACGAAGAGATAATAAGTCCCGATTGGTATTCCCGGAAGGGAATAAAATCCATATTTATTTGTTGCTCCGCCCCGAATTGGGCTAGAAGATTTCGAGCTGTCATTATAAACTAAAATATTTGCGCCGATTAATACTTCTCCGCTAACTGCCTCGGTAACAACGCCGTTAATAGTTACTGATGAATGTTGACTATAGATTAATGATGTACAACAAATGGTAAGAAACAGCGGTAATAAGCTGGTAAAATAAATTCGAAATAATTTTCTCAATACAATTTGCCTGATGTTTTCAATCTGTAAAATAATTCTGCGTGAAAATAAACATTAATTTGTTTGGAATAAAGATTTTTTCTCTCACGTCAAAAAAAATATAGACAATCATTCTAATTCATCCCCGATAATGGTTTTAAAAAATATTATCACTATTTTCCAACCAATTATTTGATAAAATATTTTTGAGAACTGAATTAATGAAGATAAAAAGAAGTTTTAGAAGTCTATTATTTATTCTCATCCTATCAACAATAAATCACTTTCCGCAAATGAGAATTGGATCGCAAGGATCAGTTGCAATTCCAGCCGGTTTTTTTGAAGATGCTGTTGATGTTGGATTTGGAACAAATGTAAATTTCAGTACAACCGTTTTATATTCAAACTTTGAGTTAACCGGTTCAATAGGTTATTATAAGTGCGGATTTAAGGAAGACCTTCCTGATTACAATTTCAAGTTTGAGACAATCCCACTTTTAATCGGCGCACGATTTAATTTTACCGATGTTGATTTTATCCCGTATGTTGGTTTTGATGCTGGGCTTTATCATTCTAAATATTATTTAGAAATAGACTATGGATTATTGGGAACTCTTTCAGCCAAAGAAACCGAAAACAAATTTGGTTTCTCACCGGTTGTAGGTTTCAGGATGAACATGACTCCTTTTTTTGATGTTGATGTAAATGCCCGTTATAACAGAATTAGAACAAAATATATTGCAAGAGCATTTGTCTCAATACAAGCCGGTATAGCTTTTCGGATATAAAAAAGGCGATCATAAAGACCGCCTTTTTACTCCTATTAGAAATTTCCTACTTTAACGCAACACCCATTTCTTTAAGAAGATAATCAGCGCCGCCAATCTTTTGAGTTACCCATAAAACATATCTTATATCAACGCCGATTGACCGGCTGTAAGCTTCACTCCATGCAAAATCATTAATTGTAGCATCAAAAGCACGATCGAAATTTACACCGATGATTTCTCCTTTTGCATTCATTATCGGACTGCCCGAGTTTCCTCCCGATGTATCAGTATTGTAAAGAATTGCAACCGGAACATCATTCAGTTTTTTATTCTTAAATCTTCCGAAATCTTTTTTATCATATAACTCCTTTAGTTTTGATGGGATGACATATTCTCCTCCCATATAACTTTTCTCAATAACGCCCGCAAGTGTTGTAATTGGTTTGTAGTACGTTGCATCAACAGGGGAATAACCTTTTACATTTCCATAAGTTAATCGAAGAGTACTATTTGCATCGGGCACAAAAGTTTTTTCCTGCCATTCTTTTTTCACTTCGAGATATTTTGCCAGAAGGATATTCAACTTTCCACTACGTTCATCATTCTTTTTTGTGAAGGGTTTGAATTCATTTCGTAACTCAAAAAGGAACGAGAGAAGCGGATCATTCATTTTCTCAAGCTCATCAATTGATTTAGTTTTTAAGCGGTTGAAATCATTAATTGATTTTAATTCTGTTTTAGAAATGATATTATTTACAAACTTTTCAATCTCCCCCTTCTCTGATGGCAATTTAGCAAACGGAGGGAAAATTTCCATTTCCGGATATTTTACTGCATCGCTTAATATTTTGGTTAAAGTTAATTGTTCAACTTCAGGAAATAAATCAGAGAAAGTTTGATTAACTCTATTTTCAAATGCGGGCAAGTTTTTTTCAGTGAACTGAGTTTTTCTATCATTCTCCGGTTTTGCCATCTCTTCAACATAATCGATTAAAGAATTACCAATCCTCATAATCATATTGTTATTTAACAATTGCGGATACAAAATTTGAAATCGCCCAAGTTCAAAAATTTCATTATAAACAGACGAAATTTCCTCAAACACCGAAGAATATTTTTCTGTTAAATTTTTATTAGAAAGAACTAATTGTTTTAATTCCGATTCTTCATTCTGTTTACTTTCAACTAAAGAAAGTCGACGCAGCCCTTTAATTTTCCCGAGATAATTTTTTTGGGTATTTGCGAGACTTTTAATTCTTGATGAAAGTTTCAATTCCATTTTCGGATCATTTTCTCCCAGCTTCTTAAACTCATTCATTATCCATGTATAAAGTTCCGCCGTATATGGAAGTAAAAACTTTTCCTGATATTGTATAAACTGTGACGGTTGATGACGGAAAGTTCTTCCCGGATAACCAAGAATGAATACGAAATCATTCTCCTCAACACCATTGGGATTAACTTTTAAAAATTTTTTTGGTTTGAAAGGAACATTCTCCTTTGAATAATTTGCGCTGCTTCCATCAGGAGCTACATAAGCACGGACAAACGAAAAATCGCCCGTATGACGGGGCCAAACCCAATTATCTCCTTCACCGCCAAACTCGCCGATTGATTTTGGAGGAGCATAAACTAAGCGGACATCTTTGATTATTCTGTATTTAAATAAAATATAAGTCTTACCAATAAACATTTCTGAAACTTCTGCTTTTATAGCCGGATCATTTTTCTCGGCTTCTTCAATAAGTTCTTTACTTTTCTTTTGAATAGCTTTTGTCCTTTCGGCAACATCAGCAGCCTTATTTGCCGCTTGAAGAATAATATCTGAAACATCATCGTATGACTCTGTAATCTTACAAGTCGAACCTTGAGCAGGAATTTCTTGAGATTTATTTTCAGCAAGAAAACCATTTTCTAAATAATTATTTTCAACACTGCTGGCACGGCTTACATAATCAAAAACACAATGATGATTTGTAATTATCAATCCTTCTTCCGAAACAAACGAGCCCGTACAGCCGCCGATATTAACAAGAGCGTCTATCAAACCACTCCCTTTCGGATTATAGATTTCATTTATATCGATCTTAAGTCCTGCTTTTTTTAGATCAAGTTTTGAAATCTCACTCAACGGATACATCCCCTCTTCGGGAGGTGTTGATCCGGAGAATACAAATACCATCGTTAGAAGAAGTATTGAATAAAAAAAGTAGAGAGGTCGATTTCTCAAATTGGTTTTCACTTTAGACTCCGATTTTATCTTAAATAATAAAATAAATTTAAGGGAAAAATTTGAATATAACATTATAACCTTATTCGTTAATATGGCTATTTTGAATTAGAACTAATTATGTTTTGGGAATAACTAATAGTGAGTTGATGTTTCTGTTCAAAAAAAAACCGGACAACCGGAATTAAAAATATTAAATCTTTTACAAGCTTAGTATCACAGCAAGGAGAATTGATGCAGCTACGACAAAGAAGACAGCTTTTATAATTTTTACTCTTTTTTGCTTTTTCTTTATCTGCAATTCCATATCGCGAAGTGAATTATCCGGTTCATAATCACCGTGATGAATAGACCATTTTTTATGTTTATCTGCTTTGCTTCTCATATTCCCTATAAATGGATTACTTTTTTAATAAATCTCTTATCTCAGTTAACAGCACAACTTCTTTACTTGGAGCCGGTGGAGCAGCAGGTGCTTGTTCCGGTTTTGTGCTAAATTTATTTAATGCTTTTATAAATACAAAAATTGCAACTGCAACAATAGTAAAATCAAAAACAACCTGAAAGAAATTTCCAACATTTAGTGTAACTGCTTCCGAAAGAACCTTTCCTGATGAATCAAGAACAGCATCTTTCATTTTAATTTTAATATCTGTAAAGTTGATACCGCCAACTAATAAACCTATGGGAGGCATAATTATATCAGCAACAACGGAGGAAATGATTTTACCGAACGCCCCGCCAATAATAACACCTACCGCAAGGTCAATTACATTGCCACGCATAGCAAATTTTTTAAACTCTTGAACAATGGACATTATAACCTCAAAAAATTTTAAAATAAATTATAATTTATACCTAACTGCAAAGATTCCTTTAACTGTGTTTTAGGTGATTGACTTTTTTCGTACACAGTTAAAATATTCAGATTTACATTAAGAAACTTATTAATTTTTGCTGTTAGTGTGTTATCGAACCGCACATCCCAAACATCCATATCCGTAAACCTTGTAAAAAGTCTTAATCTGGAAGTGAGAAAAAGATTTTCATCAAGTTGATAATCAGCAGCGGTGACGGCTTCGAGACCGGTTTCTAATTTAAATGCTTCAACTTTGTTTGTGGTTTCAGGATCATCAGAATAACTGCGAAATTTATTTGTAAAAGTTTCTTGAAGAGCAACTCCCAATCTTGTATTAAAGTTATGAACGTGATAAGTTAATCCTATACTTTGGGTTACATAACCTGGATCAAAAAAATTTGCAATTTTAACTGCCGGATCGACTTTATAATCAAATCCATCTGAAACTGAAGTTCTAACGGTATTGGAGAAATAAGGGTCAACTTTCCATCCGATATTATATGTTACAACGTTTTCAAGATAGAGCTCATTATCATTTGTTCTAAAATCTGCTGAACCAAGTTTAGTTCTTCCATACGCGAGTTTAAGATTATTATAAAAAGACCATGTTGTTGATTGATAATCTGCACCAAAACTTCCTGTCAATGTCCAAGCTAGAGCATTATCGCCGCCTTGAGTCCAATTACTAAGCGCAATTTGATTAATATTTAAACCCGTAACTCCGCTATACACCCATTTGATTGAATCTGATTGACCAAACAACAATGTAGTACTTAATAAAAATAAAATGAAAAATTTCAACGCTTACCTCATAAATTATTGGATTGAGTTTATAAACTAATAACACTTCTCAATCGAGAAAGTTTCAAAAACCATATTTTAGATTAAAAACAGATGCAAAATTAATTAAATAGAGGAAGCAGTCCAAAAGACGAACAAATCGGTAAAAAAACTACTTTAATAGAAAAAGAGTTTTGTCAAAAAAGAAGAAAGGAGTATATTTGAAGTCTGAAAAACGGAGAGTTGGCAGAGCGGTTGAATGCGGCGGTCTTGAAAACCGTTAAGGATGCAAGTCCTTCCGGGGTTCGAATCCCTGACTCTCCGCGAAAGGCTTAAAACAGATTGTTTTGAGCTTTTTTGTTTTTAAAGAGAATTGTTAAAGACCCGTATTTAGATCATAATCCTTATATACTAACAGTTTTATCTTCATAAATTCTTGAAGCACTTAAAGGAATATCATGAATAATAATATTACTTTCCCATTATGGGAACAATTGTTATATTTGAAAATAAGCTTATGAGAATAATCGCACGAAATACTTTAATTAATTACTGGAAAAATTGCCCGGAATTAGAGCAGCCACTTAAATCATGGTATGATGAGGTATCGAATGCTGTTTGGAAGTCACCTAATGAGCTAAAAAAACAATTCAAGAACGCATCAGTTATTACAAATAAAAGGGTCGTTTTTAATATAAAGGGAAATAATTATAGGTTGGTAACTGATATTGAATATAGAATTGGAATTGTCTTTATTGTTTGGATTGGAACACATAAGATGTATGATAAAATTAATGTAAGGGAAATCGAATATGTTAAAACCGATTAGAACTAAAAAAGAGTATAAAGCCGCAATCGGTAGGATTTATGAATTAATGCAAAAAAATATTAAAATAAATTCTGAAGATTACAATGAGCTTGATGTTCTCTCAATCTTTGTAGAGAACTATGAAAGCAAAAGTTTCCCAATCGAAATGCCTGATCCGGTAGAAGCAATCAAATTCAGATTGGAACAGCTCAATCTTGAACCGTCTGCTCTGGCATCTATTTTGGGTTCGAAAAGCAGGGCATCGGAAATTCTAAATAGAAAAAGGAAGCTAAGCATCTCAATGATTCGTACTCTTCATAGTAAATTAAAGATACCGGCTTCATCTTTAATCGCAGACTATAAATGAAAATATGAAATTTAGATAAAATATGTTTGGTCTATGTGGAAGGCGAAGTTAGAAATGTCCCGGTCACTTTTAGTCACAACATTTTTAAAGCTGCATTTGCAAGCTGAATTATCCATCAGCCGGAATGCTATAACGCAATTTTGACGGGTTGATTAATAGTTATACTGCTTGAAACATATCAATAGTCGAACGATTATTTGTTGACATGCAAAATTATTATCGATATATTTAATGTAAAACATAATAGGAGATTTTATGACTACAGTAAAAATATCACCCAAATTTCAAGTCGTAATTCCAAAAGAAATTAGAGAAAAATTGGATTTGCGTCCCGGGCAGAAATTACAAATTATGGAATTCGGAAATAGAATAGAATTTCTTCTTCTAAAGGATATTAAAGAAGCTCGTGGATTTTTAAAAGGTATTGATACGGGTATTCAAAGAGAAGGAGATAGAATATGAACCTGGTTGATTCATCAGGGTGGTTGGAATATTTATCAGATAGTAAAAATGCTAAGAATTTTGCAGAAGCAATAGAAAACACGGAAGAGCTTTTGGTTTCTTCCATAAATATTTATGAAATATTTAAGAAAATCTTAAAAGAAAAAGATGAAAATACCGCATTACAGGTTGTTGGGTTAATGAAACAAGCGAAAGTAGTTGATGTAAATTCATCAATATCGATGCAAGCAGCAAAATTAAGTTATGAAAAAAATATTCCTATGGCTGACAGCATAATTTATGCAACAGCACAAATTAATGATGCAATAGTTTGGACACAAGATTCTGATTTTAAAGAATTAGAATCTGTTAAATATTTTGTAAAAAAGTAAATATTTGTCAGCAGTATTGCAAGCCGCTCTTCTTGACGAACTAAATAGTCGCCGGATTAACGGATTAGATAGAGTGCTAAATGAAAGAATATAAAAATATTAAAAAATAGTTTTTGAGTATTTAACAACTCGTTTTGGTCGAATAAAACGGGAGGTGAACGGTTCGACTTACAAATCGAAAACTGCCTCAAGGTAATTCACAATGACAGAATGAAGAAGTTGAGTCCAACCTTTTCACCCATATTGAGGATGTGGTTAGTTGGGTGATTGGAGTCTAATGAATTAGCAAGTAATTCGCCAAAAATCCTCAATTTAACCAATGGATCAATTGTCTATTTAGAATAAGAATAGAATCCCTATATTATCAGTGATAATTTTATTATTTAATAAACCTATAGAAATTTTGAATAGATAAATGTCATCTGCGCAACAGAATAAATATGCTGTTTTAATCAGCGGTTTGATTGCTTTGTCGGTAATATTCATAAGAGTAATACCGTTTGAAAGTTCCGTCAGCAGAATCGGGCATGATTCATCTCAACGGATTATTGAGAATATTATCGGTGATATTAATATTCAAAGTAATCAACAAATCCCAACATCATCAAGAAAACTTAGTGAATCAAATTCACCTCAATCAAATAGTTTTTATGACAAGTATGATATAAGTCCCGCAGAAGAAATCACCGATGCAAAGAAGATTTACAGAGGAGGATTTTCTGCCTGTAATAGATTCAAAACCTTTTTAGCAATTCATTTTTCCACAAGTACTTAGCTCTTCCTTCATTTTAAAATTTATTAATTGTGTTAATCCAACATTTCCTAAATGACTTAGGGTGTTGGTTTGTATCTATTTTATTTAAAATATTGAAAGGAATAGTTGTATGGAAACGAATGAGAATAAAAATAGTTTATTGAATGATCTCCCATTTTATGCATTTATCGGAATGCTTGGATTAAGTCTTGTCGGAGTGGTTTTATATTTCCTATGGTCATTAATGGCTGGTTAATAGGATATACTGATATACTTCACCCCCTTTAATTGAGGGGGTGAGTGTATTAAGTTGTAAAATTTATCTTCTTGTTAAAACAAAATTCATAATGTTCCTAAATCTCGTTGAACTGTCGGCGCAAATTCTTCAGGTCTTTTTATGTGCTTCTACCCCGATCTTCTCCTGTGCCTTCAGTGCTACTATAACGACCTGAAAGTTTTCAAATGAATAAAGCACCTTCCGAAAATCTTCGTTCTTGTCTGGTATACTTTTGATAGTTTGCACATAACCTTTCGAAGGAAATTCTCCTTTGAAATTGTTTTTACAAACAACCTGATTCCCTCTCAAAGGGGACCACAATTATCTATTTATAACGCTTTTCTTCCACGGACTACGTTTAAAATGATCATGATAATTGCGATGACTAGAAGTACGTGAACAACTCCACCCATTGTGTACGTGGTAAGTAACCCAACAAGCCAGAGAACTATTAAAATAACTGCAATAGTGTATAACATATAAATGATCCTTTCTATTAAAATTCTTAATTAAAATTATGGAAAGAGATTAAGTGATACAATTAGGCAAAGGGATGAAAAAAGAACTACATCTTTCGGGTGAGTAACTTTCAAAAGGTGATTAAATTTTTATGGGGATTAACATAGAGAAAAATCAAGATGGTAAAAAAATGATGTTTTTCTAAAATACCTAACATCATTTCTTAAGTCTTTCATTATAAGTTATTTTTATTAAGAGTTGCTTGCTTTAGCTTTCTTTTCAGAAAATTTTAAAAACTTTCCTTCATTGGATGACATAGTGTTACCAAGTACAAATCCAAATGGTTTTAAAGGATCAATACGATCAAATATTACTTTCAGTATGGCTATAATTGGTAAAGAAAGAAACATCCCCGGGATTCCCCATAATGCACCACCAACTAATACTGCTATGATTGATATAAACTCATTAATTTTTATTTTTGATGAAACAATTTTGGGCATCAGAATATTGTTATCTATAAACTGAACCGTACCGTATAATATCAGCACCCAAAGAGCATATATTGGCGATTTAGTTGCTAGAACTATAACAATTGTTAAAGCCATTGCAACAATACCGCCGATATAAGGAATAATATTGAGTAAAGCACTGATTCCTCCAATCAATACAGCATACTCGACTCCCAAAATGATTAAACCTACAGTATTCAAAACTGCAACTATACCGGTCGCTGTTAGCAATTCTACTAAATAGTTCTGAACAAGTAATAGAGATTCAAGTTTTATACAATCTGCATACAAGTTTTTAATTTTTATTATAATTTGACAAAAGATATTCCAAGTAACGTGATTTCAATTGATTACTTGCAAGCACTTGTTTAACCGGAGGAAGTTTTACAATCACACCAAGTATTGCCGCCATTGCCCGGTGATTCCACAAAGCTTGTTGATCGAAGATTAGATTTTGAAATTTCCCGCGCTCAATTGCCATCAATACAACTCTGTGAGCACTGTTGAGAGGAGTAATCACTCTTTGCTTTCGTTCTATCAGATGAATATTCCCAGCAGTACAAGCTCGAACACACAATCCGCATCCAAGACAAATATCTTCATTTAAAACTGCTTTCTTTCTTTTTTTCTTCAGCGGATCATTAGCAGAAACAAGACTCATAGCTTCAACAGGACAGACATTCACACACTTTCCGCATCCATTACAATCTTCTGTTGTTACGACAGGGAGATAATTTGTAGTGTGTACCGGATGCAGCATTGCGAATCTTTTTGCGGCGAGCATCGCTTCGCAACAACAGCCACAACAATTGCATATAAAACTAACTTCCTCTCTTGCGTTTTCGCCGAACTGAACAAGATTGTTATCATAGGCAGTTTGAAGTAAATCCATTCCTTCTTGTAAATCAATTTCTTTGGCAATGTTATGTTTTATTAAAGAGGCGGCAACATTATTGAATGTTAAGCAAATCTCCATAGGTGCATCGCACGCTTTACCGAGATGTTCCATCTTATGCCGGCAATAGCACATTCCAACAGCTCTATGGCTTGCTGTTCTAATTACTTCGCTTGCTTTTTCATAATCTAGGACTTCCAATTTGTGCGCTTCGCTCAAGGCATTTTCATTCACAAAAGTTCTTCCCGGTTGAGTGATTCCTCCAGTAAAAAGCTGTTTAATAAAATCTTCTTCCACATTAAGATATTGATAGAAGAGTTCTGCCAAAACTTTTTGATCAATATCGGCACGGATTCTCATCATCGAAAATTCAAAGAAGCCTGCCATTGGCGGAGGAAGAGAGTAAATCGGTTGTCCATTTTGTTCAACATCCAATAAAATTCCCTTTGCTGAAAGTTCGTCCAGTATTTTTCGAGTTTCACTCAAAGATTTTTTAGTTAAGTATGCTGCTTCCTCTGCAGTAAATGGTTTTATTGGTAGTGATGCTACAAACCCGGCCTCTTTTTCGGTGAATAACATTTCTAAAATTTTATAAAGTAATTCTGAGGGTGGGGCTCCTTGTGGTAATTGATTAATCCTATCTACCAAATTCTTGTATGCGGAGCGTGTAGTTAAATGAGCCATAATATTTTTATAAATTAATTATTCGGCAAAATATTTTTAAGTAGATTGTCGGGTATTAAATTATTGTTATTTTACTTTTATGTCAATAAAAACTGCTTTTGAGTTTTGCAGGTTAATCTTACTGTTACCACTAACAGTAATAATATTAAGTACTGAATTTCTTCTATTAATAAATCTATGTTTTACTATAAAATACATTCTCCTTTAAGCGCCCACACCGAAACCGATCTGCCGTTACATCGGAATTTTGTTAAAAATTGGCATGTCCCTTTTTTTTATTTTTTGCAAGATCAGTAATCTTAGAATTGTTATTTTTTTTTCTATTTGATGTTTTCATTTTTGTTTATCTCCATTAACAATTAATAAAATTAGATTTAGTTTTTATTTCAACTTTCTTGCTGATTTTAAGTCTATCAATCGATCAAAGGGATGAAAATGAGACTACATCATATGTACGAAAAAATTTCATTGCAATTATCAAACTTGAAAATTGAATTCTAATAAGCTCTTAATAAGGATATCAATAATCCCTTAGTTTTTTCTCTTAAGGAACATTCTATAAAATAATAAAATAATCACAGCTCCAATTACTGCACCAATAAAACCTGCTGTTTCACCAGGTTCATAAATTCCTAAAAATTTGCCTAGATAAGTCGCAACAAATGCGCCTCCAATTCCAAGTAGAATTGTTATTATGCAGCCGCCCGGATCTTTACCCGGCAATAATAATTTTGCAATGACTCCTGCAATTAAACCGACAACTAGAGTTCCTATAATTTCCATAACTATCTCTTAAATTTTTGTTAATAAATTTTTCAGTTGAAATCATCTTTATAAGAATTGATTTCTTTTTCTTTTCTATTTAATTCTCCATCCTTAACTAAATTGCTTCATTCAAGGATGAAGGAAGTGAAGTAGTATTAATTACCAATACGAATCGTATCGAGGCTTCCTATAACTCCGAATGCATTGAGCAGCCAAAGAATGACTGCGATAACCACAACGGCATTTAAGATTTTCTTAATAGTAGCCTGCATCGGAATGTAGTTATTAATCAGCCAGAGAATAACTCCAACAACAACTAAAACAATTACTATTGTTATTAATGACATAATTTTTATCCTTTCATATTTTTTTAACTAATCACTTTCGACTTTACACTTACTATTTTATAACCTCACTCTTCCTGGGTTTGATAGCTTATCCATGAATGGTTCATCAATTATACCAAACAAAAAGTGTTGTGATAAAAATTTGTAAAATTAGGGTTTTGAACTAAATACTCTGCCATTGCATCAACTGCCTTTATGGATAAGTTTAGCCTATTCTTACCTAATTTTTCCGGCACACCCTGCATTGTAACAAAAGCTGCTTCGTATGTTTTTTCTCTTATCAGCGGCTCATCACCAATAAATATTTGCTGGATTCGATACCCTTTTGGATTTTCAATCCTCATTTTTACATGTAAGCCCAAACATCTTTTAACATATCCACCCATTTGTTTCATAGGGTCAGAAGAAAATGTCCGTTCCAAATTTTCTTCAAGCATATTTATTATTTCATTGCCAGTAAGTTGTACCGTAGAAACCACTGGATTCATGGGAATAATGTTGAATAAATCCCATTTGGTTATTGGGCCAATAGGAATGGGTACTCCGTAACGCCAACCGTTTGAGAATGCAATATCAGATTTACTTAACGACTTTATGGCTGATAATAAAAGATTATCCATTGTGGATTCCAGCGTGTTATATCTATGTAATATGACGGGTGTTTGTCCAACTACTTCTTGCTTTAAATTTTGAAATGGTTTTATAATATCAACAACCATATTTTCAATATCATTATCCGGTTTAACAGATGAATCAATGGTGATAAGTTTATACGTGAAATCAATAATTTTCTTTTCCAGAATATTCAATTCAATATGTCCTAAAAAAGAACCGTGACAACCGCATTGAATAACAATTGTATTATTAATTTTTATAGTTTCATATAATCGGTTATGAGTATGAGCGCTCAAACAAATATCCACACCATTTATTTCCGAAAGCAAATCAATATCTTGCGGAAATCCATTGTGTGAAAGAAGTATTATAAGATTTGCACCTTCATCCTTTACTTTTTGAATATACCCAGGCAACTCCTTTGAACCATCTGTGATTTTTAATCCTTCGCTAAATTGCTTCGGCATTGTTTTATCGATGATATTAGAACAAATACCAATTACAGCTATTTTCAGATCTTCAACTTCTTCTATAATGTAAGGTGGAAGAAATAGGCTGTTATCTTCGCCATACACATTAATGCCTAATATGGGATAGTTTAACTGACTCGCAATATTTTTTAGTTGTTGCGGACCATATGCGAAATCCCAATGACCAACCATTGCATTAAAGCCCATTTTATTTAGTATAGGGACGATAGCTTCCCCTTTCGAATGGATTAGTGGTAATGTACCATGAAAGGTATCTCCACCATCAAACAATAAGGTGTTCGTGTTACTTTTTCTAATAACCTTTATTATAGAAACAATACGAGAAAAACCACCAGCAGTCTCTATGATTTCTTTACCACCTTTGTAGAATAATTCAGGATGTGGTTCAAGGTAACCATGTACATCATTAATATAAGCTATTGATAATTGCATTTTACCTTTTCTTTTTTTTTAAAATAAATCAAATCTTTTTAGTGCATTCATAATCGTTTAGTTTTTAGAGTTATTGATTGTTTGCCCATTTTTCATTGCCGTCTTCATTCGAATTAAGTACTATGAATCAAATAAATTACAAGAAAGATTCCGACTGCAAGGACTGATATGGTGAGCAGTATATCAAGTACGAACGATGGCTTGTATGTATCCTCCTCTATTTGTCTTTCTATCTTCTTATATCTTATAAATGCAAGCAGCCCCATCAAAGTGCCAAGACCAACTAGGAATATTCCAACGATTGCCGAATCTCCACGAGAAGGAGGCAAAGCATTTCCAATATTAGCTTTTCCCAAAATCAATGACATTTGCTTTATGAACAACGCAAACTTTTCAACAACAAAACCGAATGCCATTATTCCTATGCTTGTTCTTATCCATGCAAGAAATGTTCTTTCATTCGCCATGTGAACACGGCGATTAAGAATTTTGGAAGTGCTCTTCTCATTTATTATCTCATCCATGGATCACCTTTCAGCATAATTACATTTTTCATTTTCTTTTATTGTTCAATATTATTTCGAGACTGTTTGAATGATTATAAGTCATTCAGTTCATTCTCCTGCAAATTTGATTAGCTCTGCATTAAACTTTTTAGTTTCCTCCAGAAACATGCTATGTCCGCTATTCTCAAAAGCAACAATGTGTGAATTTGAGATTCCGGCTTTCATCTGTTCCGCTAGATCAAAAGAACATATTTTGTCTTTTCTGCCGTGCATAATCACTGTAGGAATTTTTATTTTCTTCAGATCATTTCTCAGATCTGTATCACGCAAAGCGATTAAACATTGAGCTGTTGCATAAGAAGAAGCACTCAAACAAATTCCATTCAACCAATTTCCGATGCCTTCATTTAATGAGGTTTCGGCAGCAGAAAATATCTTTGCAAAATCTGCTAAGAGTTTCGGTCGATCTTTATAGTTCAATTCAATTAAATCATCAACCGCGCTTTGGGGAAGATTGTAAGGAAAATCTTTGCGCTGTGTCCAAATCGGTGCTGCAGCAGCAGCCAAAACCAGCTTAGAAACATGAGCTCCATCGTAATTTGCCACAAAACGAATTACGATAGCACCGCCCATGGAAAAGCCAACTAAAACTGCATCCTCTATTTTCAACTTTTCTAAAACTTTTTTAACATCTGATGAATGTATATTGTAATCATAAGCTCTGTATAGTTTATCAGATTTACCAAAACCTCTTAGAGTAATACCAATTACTCGAAAGTTTTTATTTACCAGATCGTTGTATTGGTATTCAAACATTTCATCACTTAACGGCCAACCATGCATTAACACAATAGGTCTGCCTTCGCCTGCATCTGTAATATGAAGACTTACATTGGGTTCTACTTCTATATATTCTGCCCTGGCAATTACAGACACTGATTCATCAATCATTTTATTCATTTTTCTTTCCCACGTTTTTATAAAATTATTGTTTAAAATACATTTGCCTTATTCAGCAATAATATTTCCGAATACTTATCAATCCGTAATTTCAAAGCCCCGATAATTCTTAACCGTTACTAATGATTTCTCAAACGTCCCTCTATTGTATATAAAATTTATAATTATAGTTGGCATAGGGAGGAAACACTCTTTAATAACGATATAATGCGGCAATGCCGGTTTTAGAAGGCATTTTCTCCGACGGGATAAACAGAACTTCGCCACCCATCTTTGTTACCAATTCTCCTATATCATCAAGAAGGTCATCTAATATTGGTTTTGTTAAATCTGCTTGTTTGAAAGTCCCGGTATTTTTATTTCTTAGTCTTTCAGCAATTACCCGGTTTTTCTCAATAAGAATCGTATCTACTCTTCCTGCTTCAGCAGCTTTGATTACTTCCTTAATGTTATCACTCCCTAAATTATTTGCTTTTGCCTGTTCGAACTTTTTAACCAAATCTTTTAGCTTTTGTAAATAGACTGGTTCCACAACTTCCCATGCTAATTTTATCATCTTATCTGTTGAAATAGAGGCAGGATTTATATTGATACCTTCATGCAACAGCAGTGGATTTTTGCTTAACTTTTGAAAAAGACTATGGTGTTCGGGCAGAGCAGCAAGTATAAGCGGCAAACCTGTAGGCTTTGAATAGTTTTCGTGAATAGTTTTGGCAATTATATTAAAAAATCTTTCAGCATCTTTGTCAACTTCATCTTTCTTGCCGCCATGACCATGGTGCATGTCTGAACTTTCTCCACCCGTTCCGCCATAAGATGCAACAGTTGTATGTTTGCCGGTTAATTCATCTCCAAGTGCTTCTGTTATGGTTCGGGGAAAATCAGGCGGGAGATCTACCTCAACGAGTGAATGACGGTTACCTTCAAAGAGTTTTATCTCATGAAGGCTCAAACCCAAAACATGGTAACGATCTGCGGACTGTAAATATTGTCGAAGTGGCTTTGTATTGAAACTATCAGCTACGACTGCAAATTCTTGGACTGCTATCGGTAGCCTTATAACTTTGAAAAATTCAGTCGAACCAAGAACCGCAAGTCCATCTAATGTATGCCCCCAAAATTCGCTGTTGTTGTTTAAAGTTAAATAAGGTTCAAGAAATTTCTTCACTTCGATTGCAGAATATTGTTCTAATAAGGATTCCTCAAATTGTTTGACGAGATTTTGAAACCTTATCGGATCCTGAAGGTTTTCAGGATGACTTCTATAAGTAGGCATATAAAGTGAAAGACATGGAGTGCTGCCTATAGATAGGAGTTCTTTAATTAATTCTGTGGTAAGCAATTCCATAATATTGTTTTCTTCCTCACGCATAGTATTACTCTTTCAATTTTATTTTTGTTTAATTCTAATTGAATGATTTATTCAATTCAATACTTTATATTACTTTGTACCTTCCGGTAAATGCTCATGCACATAATTTTTCAATATAGATTTGAGCGAATCATAATAATCTCTTAAATTTTTATTGTTTATTTCAGGATTTTCAATGTTGGGAATTGTAACAGGCATTTCTCCTAGATGTTCATAAAGTTCAGGATACTTTTCCCGAATAGTCATTGTAATTTCCAGTATTTTGGAATTAAGTTCTTTTTCTGATTGCATAACCACTACCTCATTATTTACTAAAATTCTTCTTTAATTATATGTTTCTCACCAACATTTAAATCTTGCAACTGTTTTTCTACGAACTCCATCATAGGCGGGGGACCGCATAAATAAAAGTATTGATTTATTCCGCCAAAATTATCCAGAAGAAAATCCATAGTGATGAAACCATTTGCATATCCATTCGCTTTTTCTTCGGATAAAATATTGATGAATTTGTCACCCAATATTTTTTTTAACTCTTGTTTAAGTATTATATCCTCTTGTTTTTTATTGGCAAAGATGAGTTTGTTATCACCTATTTCATTTATTGATTGAAGATACCTTAAGATTGAAATGAATGGAGTAACTCCTGCCCCTCCGGCAATAAATACACCTTCACCCTTATAATTAATTGCACCAAACACATCATGAAGAATCAACTCGTCTTCTTTTTTCGACTTTAAAAGTTCGTTAGTCACGCTCTTATGAGAAGGATAAGTTTTAATCATAAATTCGAGGTATTCGTTGTCTGGAAGAGAAGTAAATGTGAATGGTCTTTTTTCATTCTGCCAATCTTTTTTATTGATTGAAACTTCAGTTGCTTGTCCGGAGGTAAACGTGTAATGCAGAGGTTTCTCAGTTACAATTCTTAGCACGTCATGTGTGATATGATCAATAGTCTTTATTTTTACAATTTGCTGTTTCATATTATTAGATTTATGATAATTCTATCTGGTTTCGAAAATTTAATACTTTGTTTTCTTCTCTAATTCTTATAAATAACATGAGCATATTGAGCATAGTAAAAGCAATTGCAGTGTAATACAAATTAAATGCAAGAGGAATAATTGCTATTTCTGCTATTACAATAGCTTAATTAGGATGCTTAAAATATTTGTAAGGTCCTTTTTCTATTAAAGGCATAATCGTTTTAAGCGGGACTTCCCAACTTATGTTAAGTGAAATATTCTCACAGTATTATAGATAAAATGATAAATCAGTTCGAGGCTGTTCCAGCCTGATTAATCAAATTTGCTTTGCACTTATTATTTTAATGCTTTGTAATATTATGGAGGGTGTGATATTAATTCAATCACTCAAAGGGATGATAAAAGAACTACATCTTTTGGACAAGTTTTTGTTCCTATCACAATTTAAGTTTGCAAATGAGTCTGCGAGAATTGTTGAATATCTCATAATTTAGTTTTGATTTTTTATTGAAGCTTTACCGGAATATCTATTAAATATGATGGGGTAGATTATTCTTTTTCTAAAGTAAGATCACAAATTGTATAATGAAATGAGGCAACGGGAATCACGTTGAAAAAAATAGAGATATTGAACTTTAGCTCTATAATTCCAGAGCTTTAGATGCGTTACGAACACTTCCCGGCATTTCATCATTAGGCTATAAAATTTATAGTTTATCCAAATCTCTTTTAACAGTCGGAACGAATTCTGCTGGTCTTCCTAATTTTGGTAAACCAAGAATTTCTCTTGCTCGATCGAGAGCATCATCAATATTCCCAAAAATGTTATCTTCACCGTAAAGGTCTAATAACCCGGCTTGAGTCATTGCAAATAGAGGTTGAGTGTGAACTCCCGAAAGAATAAGATGTGTATTAAGTTTTTTCCCGTCATGATAAAAATCTTTTAGTGTCTGCAAACCTGTCGCATCAACAGCAGGAACATTTCGCATACGGATAATTCTTACTTTCGGCGGTTCTTCAATTGCCATAATCTGATCTTTAAATTTCTTTGCGGCACCAAAGAAAAATGGTCCATTAATCTCGAAAACTTCAACACCTTCCGGAATCTTTTTCTTATTAATAGCATTAGGATCTGATACTTCGTCTGAATCTTCCAATTCCCGTGTAATTACACTTACGTTAGAAACTTCAGCCATGCGCTTCATAAATAAAAGTACCGCAAGTATCATTCCTATCTCAATAGCAATAGTTAAATCAAAAATTACGGTTAAAAAGAATGTGGTTAACAGAACAGCTATGTCACTTTTCGGACTTTTCATTAAAGATTTAAATGTCTTCCATTCGCTCATATGGTAAGCAACAATAATCAATATTGCGGCTAATGTAGCCATAGGTATTAAATTGGCGTATTCTCCGAAGAAGAGCATAATAAGGAGTAAAGTGAGAGCATGAATAATTCCGGCGATAGGAGTTCTCCCACCATTTTTAATGTTTGTTGCTGTTCGAGCAATTGCTCCGGTTGCGGGGATTCCACCAAATATTGGTGTAACTATATTGGCTAAACCTTGAGCAATTAGTTCCATATTACTTCTGTGTTTGCCGCCTATCATACCATCGGCAACAACAGCAGAGAGAAGAGATTCAATTGCTGCTAATATTGCTATTACAGTCGCCGGTCCTATTAAGTTTTTTATCACTCCAATATTTATTTCAAAAGAACTTGGCGAAGGAATGGCAGATGATATTTCTCCAAATCTACTTCCTATTGTATCCACCGGTAACTTGAAAACCATAACTAAAACTGTTGTTACAATTATTGCGATTAATGAGCCGGGAATTCGGTGTGTAACTTTAGGCCATAGAATCATAATCATCATAGCAAGCATTGCTATACCAAAGACATAATAATTTATCGAGTAAAAATTTTCAAAGTAAGAAATCCATTTTTCGTGAAACTCAGAAGGAACTTTTTGTATATGAAGTCCAAAAAAATCTTTGATCTGTGTAGAAAAGATGAGAAGTGCTATACCGCTTGTAAAACCAACAACAACAGGATACGGAATAAACTTAATTAAAGAACCAAACTTGACCAATCCCATTATTACTAAAATTATTCCGGCCATTATTGTTGCAATAGCGAGACCGGTAGTTCCATACTCCTGCACAATTCCATAAACGATAATGATGAAAGCTCCGGTTGGTCCCCCAATTTGCACACGGCTTCCACCGAAGGCAGAGATAATGAATCCGGCAATAATTGCTGTAATAATTCCCTTTTCGGGAGTTACACCACTCGCAATCCCGAATGCAATTGCCAGCGGCAATGCAACAATACCAACTATCACTCCGGCTGTTGCATCTGCAATAAACTGTTTTTTTGTATAACCTTTTAGAGTTGTAAATAATTTTGGTTTAAGAATCGACATCTCATACTTTGTTTTGTTCAATAAATCATGATCACTTTTGCAAAGATAAGAAAAAATAGAAGCAAAAATTTTGTATGGCAAAATTTCATTAAATTAGTTCGAAGATGAAGAAAAAAGGAGAATCAGTTATTCCCCTTACGCAAAACCGTCGTCATTATGAATCCGTTAGCTAGCGGATACATATCAAGACTATAGAAATCCTAACAAAATATGAAATCGATTATAGTGAAAAATAATTGTTTGAATGGATTGAATGAACAGACCGCTCCTACAGAGCTTGAATATTTTCTTTCTTATTCTTTCTACAAACAGAAAACTCCTACGGAGCTAATAAAATATGAGAATACAAACGTTGTAAAAAACATTATTCATTTTCTAAAGAATGAAATGTTTGTAGAAAAAATGATAATTACCAAAGCCAAGCCCCATCGGGGCGAACTGTTTGTAGAAATTAAAAAACCAATGAAATTGAGCTCCGTAGGAGCGACATGTGTAAAAATCAATATTTAATAACTCACGTTACGCAGATTGGCGGCTGCCGGATGAAATTATCTCAATTATGAATTAAAAACAAAAGATTGCTTCACTCGAAGACTCGTTCGCAATGACACAAGAGAAAAGTCATTGTGATCCCGCATGCGGGATTAGCTAACGGACAATGACTTTTCAACTTTTAGGACAGCCTCAACAAAATTTGAATATCATTTTGCGTAACGTGGATTAATAAAACTATTTAACCCAATGCAATTTCTAACTCTTTAAACGCAGAAATACTTTCTTTAATGAATTGTTTTGTCATTTGTTGATCTTTTCTTCCATTTACAGATTCAATTCCGGTATGAACATCTACACCGACTGGATTGGTTGATAGAATTGCTTCTCTAACATTAAATGGGTTTAATCCCCCTGCGAGAATTACTGGCTTTGGAGATATTTCTATAAGTCTTTTGCTAACCTTCCAATCATGTGTCTTTCCGGTTGCCCCGGATGCACCTGTTTCAGGATCGAATGTATCGGTTATATACAAATCAATCCATTGTGAAGAAATTTTAACTATGTTCTCAAGTTCGGTCAAATTGTTTTTACGTACAACAAGGCTTTTTATAACTTCAATATCCGGTCGACGATTTTTAAGTAATTTTAATTGTTGAGAGTTTATATCTCCATGAAGTTGAACAACTTTCACATTCAATTTATCACAGAAATTAATTATCTCTTCAGCATCATTTAAGTATGTTATAAGAGCTGCTTTATGCGGATGATGAATTCCCTTAATCACTTCAACGGCTTCATCTTCGGTGAGATCTTCTTTATTTACGGGAAGTCTTAAAGGAAAACCTAAATATTCAACACCCAATTCCATCAACATTTTTGCTTCTTCAGCATCGATTATTCCGGCTACTTGAATTATTTTATTCATTTTTCCATTCTCTTTTTGCTTAAGGTTTTTATTTTGCAGTTTCATAAATTATCAACACTAAAATGTAAAGGTGTATCTATCATGTAAATTTATAGAATTATTCAATCAACTAATTGTTATAGTTGCCGTTAAAATGAATTACGGAAACGAAGCCTTTTCAAATCTACTGTATCTGATTTAACCCCGATTAATTTTTAAGTGATACACTGCCGAAATAATGGAAAAATTTGCTGCTTTTAATTATCTACTTCGCTAATATGGTTTGCACTAAACACTATCTTCCATTCAAGACCAAAAACATTAGCATATTCTTTTACAGGATAAGCAACGTCTCATTAAAAGTATTATTGAATGTACATACAAAAGTTGTTAAGTTATGGGTAACAATGATAAATTTTATCATCATCAACTTCAATCGTATTAAAAGTAGGAATAACTATAAAAAAAAACAATTGTTCCGATATTTAAGGTTAATTCCGTACTGTTTTCGATAAATAGTGCGGAAGAGCTTTATTCTCCGGCTGATACTTTCTGCTAGAGACTGAAATTTGGTTACAACAAAACTTTAATGAATTTGCAATTAAAAAGGTAATCTAATGAATATTGCTCACGAATTGTTTCTATTGATGTTTAAGCTCTCGCAGCTTCACGATAAAGTGAAGATTATAGAATTGTTTATAGAGGGCATTTGCGAAGCATTCAAACCAATAGTTTTCTTTTATGTCCCAAAAAATGCAACTCCAAACAGTCTACACTTCGAGATTAAAACAAAAAAATCTTCATTCGGTTATATCTGTATCAAGAAAACCAAATCGATTAGTCAAGAAAACGAAATTCTCTTAAAAAATTGCGTGCAAATGTTAGCGGTAATTTTAGAAAGACTGGACTTAGAATCTCAACTCAATAAAGAGAAAAATCCAGGTGAACAACTTGCCGAAGCTGGTTTTATTGAACTACAAGAAACCATAAGTGAACTTACAAAAGCCAAAACTGCCACTCTAAATTTGATAGCAAATTTAAATAAAGAAATTGAGAAACGGGCAGAGGCTGAAAACAAACTCCTTTATAACAACTACTTAATGAGTTACATAATTGAGAATGACCCGAGCGCTATTTCAGTTCTTGATAAAGATCTCCGTTACCTTTATGTGAGTAAAAGATTTATAAAAGATTATAAAATAAATGAAACAGATATTATCGGTAAACGACATTATGATATTTTTCCGGAATTACCTGAACGTTGGAAGGAAATTCATAGAAAATCATTAGCCGGAGAAATCTTAAATTCCGATGATGATAAGTTTTTGCGGGCAGATGGAACCGTGGATTATGTCCGCTGGGAATGTCGTCCATGGTATGAATCAGTGGGAACAATTGGAGGAATAATTTTATTTACCGAAGTTATTACCGGGCAAAAGTTATTACAACAGAAACAATTACATTTGCTGGATATCATAGACAACAGCCTGAATGAAATTTACATATATGATTCGACCACATTAAAATTTGAATATTTGAATCATGGTGCATTACTAAATCTGGGATACACGCTTGATGAAATTAAAGTCCTGACTCCGGTAGATATTGAACCGGAATTTACATTGGAAAAGTTTAAACAAACCATCAAACCGTTATTTAGAAACGAAGTAAAACAACTCCATCTCGAATCAATTCATAAAAGAAAAGATGGTTCTACATATCCGGTTGAAATAAGAATTCAATTATTTGAACAAAATGATAAAAAAGTATTTCTTGCAATTATTAACGACATTACTAATCGAATCACCGCAGAAGAAGGTTTAAGGGAAAGCGAAGAAATTTTTAGTCGTTTCATGGAAAACAGTCCCATATATGTTTTCTTTAAAGACAAAGAGATAAGAGCTTTAAGGCTCAGTAAAAATTATGAGCAAATGCTTGGAAGACCGTTAAAAGAAATCATCGGTAAAAATATGGATGAACTTTTCCCTTCAGATATTGCTAAAAGTATGGTTGAAGATGACAAGAGAATTCTAAACAATCGAGAATTGATTTCAGTTGATGAAGAATTGAACGGAAGATTTTATACCACAATTAAATTCCCAATAATCATTGATGACGAACCACGGTATCTTGCCGGATACACAATAGATATTACCGAACAAAAACTTGCAGAAGAAAAACTCAAAACGAGCGATAAAATATTTAATCATTCCATCGATATGTTATGTATAGCCGGTTTTGACGGATACTTTAAAGTATTAAACCCAGCATGGGAAAAAGTGCTTGGCTGGAGTAAAGAGGAACTTCTTTCAAAACCATGGGTTGATTTTGTTCATCCTGATGATAAAGAACCAACGAATAATGCAAAGACTGTTTCGATTGAGGGAAATGAAGTTTTTCAATTCGAAAACAGATTTATATGCAAAGATGGATCAATAAAATGGTTGGATTGGAATTCATTCCCTTACCCCGAAGAAAATAGTATATTTGGCGTTGCAAGAGATATAAGTGAAAAGAAAAAAGCAGAAGAATCTTTAAGGATAAGTGAAAAAAAATACCGCTACATGTTTGAGAATAACCCTCAACCAATGTGGATTTATGATATCGAGACTCTAAAATTTCTGGAGGTGAATACTTCGGCGATAAATCAATATGGTTATACAAGAGATGAATTTCTTTCAATGACATTGAGAGATATTCGTCCTTTAGAAGATATCCCCTTGTTAGAATTAGATATTGCTCAAACAGACAAAAAGCTGAATTCCGCAGGTGAATGGCGGCACAAAAAAAAGAACGGGGAACTGATTCATGTAGAAATTATTTCACATGCCGTTATTTATAATAATCATCCCGCACGGCATGTTTTGATAAGAGATATAACTCAACACAAGCGTGTTGAATTGATACAGACGATGCAGTACAATATTGCAAATGCCGTTATAAATTCTAAAGACCTCGATGAACTTTTTAATTCGATTAAGTTTGAACTGAATCATCTAATCTATGCCAAAAACTTCTTCATAGCTTTTTATAATGAAGAGACCGGAATGTTAAGATCATTTGTTAATGTTGATGAGAAAGATGAGATTAGTGAGTGGAGTGCCGATAAATCACTGACCGGTTATGTGATTAGAAAAAATGAACCGATAATATTACGAAAAGATGACATTCTTCGATTGCACGAAAACGGAATTATTGATTTAATCGGAACAACTTCTGAGGCTTGGTTAGGCGTTCCATTAATGATTGAAGGGAAAGTTCTTGGGGCAATTGTTGTACAAAGTTATGATAACCCGGATGCTTACGATAAATCAAGCATCGAAATTCTTGAGTTGATTGCTCATGAATTAAGCATTTATATTGAGAGACAAAGAGCCGAAGAAAATGTAGTTAAACTTTCTAAAGCAATTGAACAAAGCCCGGTCTCGGTTATAATAACAGATCCAAAAGGAAATATTGAATATGTAAACTCGAAGTTTACAATGATAACAGGTTATTCATTAGAAGAAGTTAAAGGAAAAAATCCACGTATACTTCAATCCGGAGAAAAAACCGCTGAAGATTATTCAAAACTTTGGAGTGCAATTCTTTCTGGAGTTGAATGGCAGGGTGAGTTTCATAATAAAAAGAAAAACGGGGAGTTGTTTTGGGAAAATGCCGTTATCTCTCCTTTATTAAATCAGAGAGGAAAAATAACAAACTTTATAGCGGTTAAAGAAGATATTACAGAAAAAAAACTGACCCTCGAAAGGATATTAAAATCAGAAGAGCAATTCAGATCAACATGGGAAAATTCTTTCGACGGTATGAGATTAACTGATTCAAATGGAATTATAGTTGAAGTGAATGAAGCTTATTGTAAATTAGTGAAAAAAGATAGATCTGAATTATTAGGAAAAAATCTTCTTTCTGTTTATCTAAAACAAGATGAAAATGCCCCCGAAAGATATAAGGAGAGATTCAATTCGGGACATATCGAAACCAAATTAGAAACAAAAGTTGTTTTATGGAACGGTGAAGAAAAATGGATTTCTCTCTCCAATTCATTTATTCAAACCGGAAAAGAAAAAAAATTACTCTTAAGTATCTTGAGAGATATCTCGGCTCAAAAAGAGTATGAAAGTGAATTAATGATTGCAAAAGATAAAGCCGAAGAAATGAGCCGTGTTAAATCCAACTTCCTTGCTAACATGAGTCACGAATTACGAACTCCTCTTGTTGCAATACTTGGCTACTCCGAATTTCTAAAAGAAGAACTCACAAGTAATAGCGAATTAACTCCAATGATTGATAATATAATGAAAGGAGGAAATCGTCTTTTGGAAACCGTTAATTTAATTTTAAATTTTTCTCAAAGTGAATCAGGCAAAAAGGAATTGTCCGTTGACAAAATAAACATCATTCCTTTATTGAAAGAATCTTTTAACCTCTTTATACCATTGGCAGCCAATGCAAAACTTGAATATAATTTTAAAAGCTCTAATGAAGAGATTAACTGTCAAATTGATGAAAGGTTATTCCGCGAAATTATAAGTAATTTGATAAATAATGCAGTCAAGTTTACCGAATTGGGGGCAGTAACATTATCCGTTGAATCAATAAATCAAATGGCAGTCATTAAAATTATTGATACTGGCATTGGAATTCCGTTAGACAAACAAACTGTCATCTGGGAGGAATTCCGTCAGGTTAGCGAAGGTTTATCCCGAAGTTTTGAAGGAACCGGTCTCGGGCTTACACTTGTAAAAAACAATACCGAGCTGATGAAAGGAACAATTTCATTAGAGAGTGAAGTAGGAAAAGGTTCGGCTTTCATTGTCAAATTTCCTCTGACAGAAACAACAAATGTTACCACTGAAAAAAGTATTAAAACTTTGGGGAATAATGAAATCGAGCAAATTAAATCAACACCAAAAACCAATAAAAACATTTTATACGTTGAAGATGATAAAATTTCAGTTCAATATGTCACATTAATTTTAAAAGAGAAATACAATGTTGATGCTGTTGCAACGGCAGCTAAGGCAATCGAAATGCTTAAGCAAAAAGAGTATGATCTGATTTTAATGGACATTAATTTAAGCAGAGGTATGGATGGCGTCCAATTAACAGAGTATATAAGGAGTTCGATTCCGGAATACAAGGATAAACCGATTGTTGCCGCCACCGCTTATGCGATGCAAAGTGATAAAGAGGAGTTCCTTAAAAGAGGTTTGTCGGGTTATATTTCCAAACCTTTTGCAAAAAGGGATCTCATAGCCTTATTGGAAAGAGTTCTTAACTGACTGATTATCCTATATCTGAGAATAATTAATTTTGTAATTCATAATGATTTAGATTATTCCTTCCCACGGCTGTCGAGAAGTGGTTCTCAACAACCGGTATTACTTTTTATTCACTACAAACTACTCGCTACTCTTCATCTCTAATTCTTTTTCAACAGTTTTGCACATTAGATAATTGCTCAACTGCTTTCCCCCTAAATGTTCTGCACCTTAAAAAATTGCTCATACAAAAAAGAAAATAATCAAATACAAAATAAGAATATCAAGCAAAGATTTCCGTTAAGCGAGAAAATCTGTTTGTCCCGACAAGTCGGGAATTTTCTCGTAGGAAATATTTGCGGTGTAGAGTTATCAAATATCAAGTAAAGCAATTTTTTAAAGTGCATGTTTCTTTTGCCTGCCCCTTTATTTTTGGGGTTACTTTTCTGGAGTTTATCCCGAACCCTTTCGGGGCAAAGAAAAGTAAAGAGACTATAAATAATGGTAAAACAATATCTCTATCCCAAAACTGTCGAGAAGTAGTTCTCGACAGCCGGGGGAATTAACCCCTCTTAGGTTATTGTCTTGTTACATTATCTCCATCCTTTAGGACGGAGATAAGAATAGGATGTTTAACCGGGCTTTAGCCCAAATAAGAGATTCTTTTGTTTACCATAAAATCAATTCGGCTAAAGCCATGCTCTGCTCTATTAGGATTGCCCACGTCATGAATGACGTGGTTAATGAGAGTGTAATGTACTTGTGAACATCGTGTATCTTACTAATTTTCAATTTAATTGGTTTTCTATGAATA
>JAUXVN010000115.1 GCA_030684555.1 Ignavibacteria bacterium | reverse complement strand
TTAAGAAGAGACGATCCCTATTCAATCTATGATAGATTTGAGTTTGATATTCCTGTAGGTGAAGGTTGGTTCGGAACTATTGGAGATTGTTGGGATAGATACTTCGTCCGTGTTTTAGAGATGGAACAAAGTCTTAATATTCTTGATCAAGCACTTGCTCAAATTCCTGAAGGTGATGTAACTTCAGCAATCCCAAAAAGGATTAAACCTCCCGAAGGTCAAATTTATACAAGAGTTGAAAATCCACGCGGTGAACTTGGCTATTTTATTGTTAGTAAAGGTGCTTTACAACCTCATCGAGTTAAAGTGCGCCCGCCATCATTTATAAGTCTTGGATTAATGAATGAATTATGCAAAGGTCATTTTATTGCTGACGTGATTGCAATTCTAGGAAGTATAGATATTGTATTAGGGGAGGTTGACCGATGATAATTTATGATTTTTTGAGTGAGTTATTTGGAAGTCCCGTATTAGCTGCCTTTATTCAAAGTTTTATTCCTTTAATATTTTTAATCCCCTTTGCTTTGTTTGCAGTTTGGCTTGAAAGAAAAGTTTCTGCATTTATGCAAGATCGTATTGGACCAAACAGAGTTGGTGCTCATGGCTGGCTTCAAACCGTTGCAGATATCTTAAAGCTCATTCAAAAAGAAGATATAGTTGCAACAAATGCTAATAAACCTCTCTTTAATATTGCTCCAGTTTTAGTTTTTGCAGGAAGTTATCTTGCTTTTGCCGCTATCCCCTTTTCATCTGCTTTTATAGGATCCGGGATTGACTTAGGTCTTTTATTTATTGTAGCTGCATCCGGATTTGTTGTTGCAGGAATTTTAATGGGAGGTTGGGCAAGTAATAACAAATATTCACTCCTTGGTGCTGTCAGATCGGCTGCGCAAGTTGTAAGTTATGAAATCCCGACAGTGCTCGTTATTCTTTCAGTAGTAATGCTTACAGGCTCATTAAGCTTATATGAATTAAGTGAAATGCAAACCAGTTCATTTTACAATTGGGTAATCTTTGGAGGAACTGCTCCTACTTTGCAAAAAATCTTATTGATACCTTTTATGTTTATTGGTTTCATCATTATCTATATAAGTTCATTGGCAGAAGTTAACAGAACTCCTTTTGATATACCTGAAGCCGAATCTGAATTAGTTGCAGGATTCCATACAGAATATTCAGGAATGAAGTTCGCAATGTTTTTCTTAGCTGAATACGCGAATATGTTTGCTGTTTCTGCAATAGTATCTGCAATATTTTTAGGTGGATATCAATCCCCTTTCGGATATCTCGGAAATACAATTGGTTGGGAATGGCTTGTTCCAATTGAACAATTCTTCTGGTTTGCAGCAAAAGGAATATTCTTTGTATTTGTTCAAATGTGGTTGAGATGGACTTTGCCACGCCTAAGAGTAGATCAACTCATGGCGTTATGCTGGAAGTACTTAATACCAATTGCATTCGTTAATTTATTGATTATTGGAATAATTGTGATTTTATAATATGAGAGAATACTTTTCAAATATTTGGTCAGGGTTATTTACCGTTCTTGTTGGAATGAAAATAACTTTCAAACATCTTTTTGAACCGGCAGTTACAATTCAATATCCGGACGAAAAGCCTAAGCTCCCTGAACGTGCCCGTAATCGTCTGTATGTGAATATGGATGATTGTATCGGTTGCGATCAATGTTCGAGAGCTTGTCCCGTAAGTTGTATTACAATTGAAACGGTAAAAGGATTGCCTACTGATGATATCGGAAAAACATCTAACGGCAAGAAAAAAGCATTGTGGGTAACTAAATTCGACATCGACTTTGCTAAATGCTGCTATTGTCAATTGTGCGTTTTCCCTTGCCCTACCGAATGTATTTATATGACTGAAACTTATGAATTTGCTGAATACAATAGAGACAATTTAAACTATAGTTTTGTTACGCTTACTCCTTCAGAAATTGAAGAGAAAAAAGAAAACTACGCCAAATTGGAAGCGGAGAAAGCAGCCCAAAAAGCTGCGGCGGCAGCTGCTCCAAAACCGGCTCCTAAAACTGAAGAATAATTTAATTTACAGATTACAATGAATATTTATGATTTAATTTTTTACCTGTTTGCTACAATAACCGTTTTAAGTGCGTTAGCAGTTGTATCAACTAAAAATATTATCTACTCTGCTTACAATTTAATGTTAACATTCTTTGGTGTAGCTGGTTTATATGTTCTGCTTGGTGCGGATTTTTTAGCAATCGTCCAGTTAATTGTGTATGTCGGCGGAATTTTAATCCTAATACTTTTTGGTGTTATGTTAACTAATAAAGTTAATGGAATGCCAATTCATACAGAAGTAACTAATATAATACCCGCTTCAATTACAATAGGATTATTCGCCGGAATAGTTTTAGCATTCTTTATGAATACAAATTGGAAGTCAGTTACTACAGAATTTCCGGCCACAACAATTCAGAGTCTCGGCAAATTATTAATGAATGAATATATTTTAATATTTGAATTGTTAGGTGTACTTTTATTAATAGCATTAATCGGGGCGGCAAGTATCGCCCGCAAACAGTAGGTTAATAGATTATGATGACAATCGGTTTAAATCATTTTTTAATTGTAAGCGGTCTACTCTTCTGTTTTGGAATATTCGGAATGATGACTCGTAAAAATGCAGTTATGGTTTTAATGGGAATAGAACTCATTCTTAATTCAGCCAATATTAATTTCATAGCATTCGCCAAGTATGGCAATTTTGGTTATCACGGACAAATGATTGCATTGTTTGTCATCATTTTGGCTGCTGCAGAAGCTGCAATCGCATTAGCAATTGTATTAAATATTTACAAAAACTTCGCTACAGTAAATGTTGACGAAGTAAATAATTTAAAAGAATAATAGTATTATGAGCGAATATCAAATTATTGTTTTTTCACTTTTTACACTTTTTGCTCCATTAGTCGGATTTCTGGTGACAATTTTCTGGGGCAAGAAATTTAAGTCAATGTATCTTTTTGAAGTTGCAGTTATTACGTTAGTTCTATTAGCTTCAATTGCAGTAATGGTTGTAAAACTCGGTTATCTTACCGATACAAAAATAGTTTCAGAATTTGCGTGGATTTCACTTGGCAACCTCCCCGTTTTAGGTGAGTTTAATTTAACTCTTGGTATTATGATTGATAATATTACCGTGATTATGATGTTTGTTGTCAGTTTAATTAGTACTCTTGTTCATTACTATTCAATCGCCTATATGAAGGGGGATAAAAGATACAACCGATATTTTGCTTACCTCGGTATATTCACTTTTTCCATGATGGGAATTGTTCTCACTCATAATATCTTGATGATGTACATCTTTTGGGAATTAGTGGGGCTTTCATCGTATCTTCTAATCGGATTTTGGTATGAGAAAAAATCTGCTTCAGATGCCGGTAAAAAAGCTTTCATTGTTAATAGAATAGGTGATGTAGGAATGTTTGCCGGAATTATGATGTTGTTCATAACTTATCATACTTTCACATTCGATACAATTTTTGAAAATATTTCAAATGGTATTTTACCTTTTAACAGTGATTTTTGGCTTACAATAACCGGATTGTTATTATTCTGCGGTGCAATAGGTAAATCGGCTCAGTTCCCATTGCATGTATGGTTACCTGATGCAATGGAAGGTCCGACTCCGGTAAGTGCATTAATTCACGCTGCTACAATGGTTGCAGCAGGTGTTTATCTTGTTGCAAGAATATTTGTAATGTTGACAGGTGATGCTTTACTTATAATTGCAGTTGTTGGAGCTTTATCCGCTTTAATTCCGGCAACAATTGCTTTAACTCAAAACGATATTAAAAAAGTTTTAGCATATTCAACTATTAGCCAGCTTGGTTATATGATTCTTGCGCTTGGTGTTGGTTCATTTGTTTACGGATTCTTTCATTTAATTACACATGCGTTTTTCAAAGCCGGATTGTTCCTTGGCTCAGGGTCAGTTATTCACTCAATGCATCATGAACAAGACATTCAAAAAATGGGTGCTTTGAGAAAAAAGATGCCAATTACTTATGTGACTTTTGTTCTCTTCTCAATTGCAATTGCTGGTGTTCCTTTAACATCAGGATTTTTAAGTAAGGATGGAATTTTAGCAGGAACATATGCATTCGGCTTGCTAACAGGACAGTGGATTTTTGCTATTGTTGGATTTTTAGTAGCGATGATGACAGCATTTTATATGTTCAGATTGGTTATTCTAACTTTCCACGGCGAACCACGAGACCCTCATAAATTTGAACATGCACATGAATCTCCTCTTTTAATGACAATACCATTAATAATTTTGGCTTCATTATCAGTGTTTGTTTTCTATACCGCAAATCCGGTTGATGCTGAAGGAGGCTGGTTCTTATCTAAATGGGTTAAAACTCCTGAAACAGTTGTACCACAATCTGCCAGATATTCTTTTATGGTAAGCGATGCTGAAACGATTACGCATCAAGAAAAAGTTGTCCATTCTATATCATACTCTGAAGCATTACATCATGCGCACATGCCTGCTATTTTTCTATCTTTATTCCTTGCAGGATTAGGAATCTTAACTGCATTTTTATTCTATCAATGGAAGAAACTTAATGCAGATAAGTTGGTGGCTAACATTAAACCTCTCTACAATTTTTCATATAACAAATGGTACATCGATGAATTGTACGAGGCTACATTCCTGGCATTTACAATGGGACTTAGCAATTTACTCGCATGGTTCGATCAAAAAATTGTCGATGGAATTGTAAACGGTACAGCAACTGTTACCAGATTTTTCTCCAGGTTTATTGGCGGTTTTGACACTATAGTTGTCGATGGATTAGTCAATCTTTTTGCTTATATGAGCGGCATGTTAGGTTTAATTCTAAGAAAGCTTCAATTAGGAAAAGTTCAAGCATATATAGTTTTAGTAATATTTTCTTTGGTGATACTGGTCTTCCTCTTCACCAATTTACAATTATAATAAATTTTATTTATTAAGGGATATCAAAGAAATGCAACAAGTTCCGTTATTATCATTAATTACTTTTTTACCCATCATTGGTATGATCATTATTCTTTTCCTACCAAAGAATAATGATAAAGTTATCAAAGCACTAACTCTTGCTGTTACCGGAATTCAGGTAATACTTGGAATAGTAATTTGGCGTTTTTATGATTACTCATTGGGGGGTATATATAATCAAGCTACATTTCAATTTGTTGAAAAGTTTCGATGGATTGAAATTCCCTCAGTCTCCTGGCTTGGAACAATTAAAATTGATTATTTCTTGGGTATAGACGGAATCAGTGCCCCATTGATACTTTTGACCGCCATAATAACATTTGTAGCAACTCTTGCATCATGGAATATTAAAACTTCTCTTAAAGGATATTTTGCTTTATTCCTTCTATTAGACACCGGAATGATGGGAGTTTTTGTTTCTCTCGATTTCTTCTTATTCTACATTTTCTGGGAAGTAATGCTTCTTCCAATGTATTTTCTTATTGGTATTTGGGGAGGTCCAAGGAAAGAATACGCAGCAATTAAGTTCTTTATCTATACTTTATTAGGAAGCGTCTTTATTTTATTAGCTATGATTGGATTATACCTAAGTGCTACAGAAACCCTTGCAGACGGAAGTAAGGTTTTCACATTCAATATGTTAGCATTAATGAATAGTGAAAATTACACTCATGACGGAATACTTTCACCGTTAAATCCTAATAATTTTAGACTATTAGCTTTCCTTGCTTTGTTTGTTGGATTTGCAATTAAAATTCCGATGTTCCCTTTCCATACCTGGTTACCGGATGCACACGTAGAAGCTCCTACTGCCATAAGCGTAATCCTTGCAGGTGTATTGTTGAAGATGGGAACTTACGGAATTCTAAGAATTAATTATCCCATGTTCCCGGAAATTACTCATCAGCTTGCCTGGTGGATTGCAATGTTTGGAATGATAAATATAATTTATGGAGCTTTATGTGCACTTGCACAAAAAGATTTTAAAAAGTTAATTGCATACTCATCCGTATCCCACATGGGATTTGTAATGTTAGGAATGGCATCATTAAATACCGCCGGGATTTCCGGTGCAGTATTTCAAATGTTTAATCACGGTACTATAACGGCAATGCTCTTTATCATAGTTGGAATTATTTATGATAGAGCACATACAAGAGGTATAAATGATTTTGGCGGATTAGCGAATCAAATGCCTATTTACACTGGATTTGTTACTATTGCATTTTTCGCTGCAATTGGTTTACCCGGATTAAGCGGATTCATTTCAGAAACTTTTGTTTTCCTTGGCGCATTCCATGTTGAGTCAATTCGTTTAATCACTGTAATTTCGACATTAGGAATTCTACTTGGCGCCGGTTATATGTTGTGGACGCTTCAAAGAATTTTTCTTGGTGAATTAAATCCAAAGTGGAACACACTTAATGATTTAACCTTCAGGGAATATGCAATGCTTGTTCCATTAACAATTATAATAATTGTATTGGGAATTTATCCTTCATTAATGCTTGATTTAATGAATTCATCAGTAAATACAATGGTAGAGTTTTTGCTTAAGTCACCGGTTTCATTTTCCGGTTTATAGTTTTAGTCATTCTTTAATCTGAAATTTTGACGAGTTTATAATAATGTCAATAGAATATTTCTTAAATAGTTTATACTTAATTAAACCGGAAATTGCGGTAACTATATTTTTGGTTCTTATAGTACTACTTGATCTTTTCTTTAGTAAGAAAAATCATTTGCTCCCCTTTTTCGCTTTTCTCGGTTTATTAATTACAGGTTATTTTGTAATTGAACAGTTTGATATTAAGGGATTAGCCTTTGTTACTAATGACTCTCGAGCAATGGTAACGGTTGATTCATTTGCTGCCTTCTTCAAAACAATTGTTGTAATTACCTCACTCTATTTTGTATTGTTGACTGTAAACTCTAAAGAAATGGATGAAACTCACGATCGTCGGGGTGAATACTACACTTTGATGATGGGTATGGTTTTGGGCATGTTCTTTATGATTTCAGGTTCAGATTTGATTCTTTTATACCTTTCAGTTGAATTAGTTTCACTCAGTTCTTATGTAATGGCGGGTTTTGCAAAGACTTCTGAAAGAAGCAGCGAAGCATCACTAAAATATTTGATTTATGGTGCTCTCTCATCCGGGTTGATGCTGTTTGGAATTTCATTGGTTTATGGATTAACTGCCTCAACAAATCTTTATGAATTAAATGCATTAATTGTAGTCTCTCAAGCAAATTCTTTCGTATTGATGTTTGCATTATTATTGATTTTTGCAGGCATCGGATATAAAATTTCTGCGGTACCATTTCATTTTTGGACGCCGGATGTATATGAAGGAGCACCAACACCGGTTACTGCTTATCTGTCTGTTGCGAGTAAAGCGGCAGGTTTTGCATTATTAATAAGATTTATAAAAGTTTCATTTGTTTTTGATAAAGACACTCTTGGTTTTTGGTCAAGTAATCCTGTTTTTAATTGGCAGGATTTTCTGATTGTTATTTCAGTGGCTACAATGACTCTTGGTAATTTTGCCGCTCTCTGGCAAAAAAATGTTAAAAGAATGTTAGCTTACTCAAGTATTGCTCATGCAGGATATTTGCTAACCGGATTAGCAGTTCTTTCAGATACAGGTTTAATAGCAATATTGGTTTACTTTGCGATTTATTTAATGATGAATATTGGTGCTTTCCTTATCGTTATTCTTATTAAAAATAAAACCGGAAGTGAAGAACTTGATAATTATGATGGACTTGGATTTTCAATGCCGTTTCTTGGTGTCTCGTTCACCATCTTTTTAATCTCTTTAACAGGACTTCCTCCAACTGCCGGGTTTATTGGTAAACTCTATTTGTTCATGGCTCTTGTTGATGCAAAAATGATTGTGCTTGCTGTAATTGCATTGTTGAATAGTGTTGTTTCACTTTATTATTACATTCGCATATTGAAACATATGTTCCTAGCTAAACCGAAAGAAAATTCTCCAAAAGAAGAACTTTCATTACAACAAATTTTAATTGTATTGAGTTTAGTTATACCCGTAATATTTTTCGGATTATACTTCTCACCAATTGTTGAATTAGCTAAAAATTCCATTCTAATGCTCGGTTTCTAAGAATTTATGACTTTGCATTTTGTAATTATTTTATTAAGTTATATACGACATTTATGGTCGTATTTATATGCTTAAATTATCTAAAAAAGTTGAATATGCAATTATTGCAATAAAGTCAATTTATGACCAGAGTTGCACTGAATCTGTTTCAGCGAAAGTAATATCTGACGAAAAAGAACTTTCTTTTGAACTACTTGCTAAAGTTTTACAGAAATTGGTAAAAGCCGGAATAATAGTTTCATCACAGGGAATAAAAGGCGGGTATCGTTTGAATCATTCACCTAATTCCATTACTCTTTTAATGATAATTGATGCGGTAGAAAAAAATATTTCTCTGACAAATTGCTTAAATAAATCTCCAGAAAATGCTGTATGCAGCCATCAAAATAATTGTTGCATCAAAAATCCAATTACAAAAATTCAGACTGAAATTGAATCTTATTTTAATAAAACAACGATTGATAAACTATGAAAACGAAACCAATATATTTAGATTATCAATCAACCACACCTGTTGATCCTGAAGTATTAGAATCGATGCTCCCCTACTTCTCAAATGTTTTTGGTAATCCTTCTTCGAAAGGACATTATTATGGACGTGAAAGTTCTGCTGCGGTTAGTTTGTCAAGAAAAATAATTTCAGAATTCTTTGAATCAGAACTTGAAGATATAATTTTTACAAGCGGTGCAACTGAATCAATTAATCTTGCAATTAAAGGTTATGCAGAAGAAAATTATAAAAATGGTAATCATATTATTACCTCTCAAATTGAACACTCTGCAGTTCTAAATACTTGTAAATATTTAGAAAAAAATGGATTTGAGATTACTTATCTTCCGGTTATTTCGAATGGACTTATTAATCCTGATGAGTTGAAGAATTCAATTACTGAAAAAACTTTATTAGTCTCCATTCAATCATCAAATAACGAAATCGGAGTTACACAAGATATTGATACAATTGCAAAAATTTGCCGAAAGAAAAATGTTGTATTCCATTCTGACGTTACCCAATCAATTGGTAAGGAGAATTTAGATTATAAATTATTCGACATGATATCATTATCCGGTCATAAGTTTTATGCTCCAAAAGGTGTTGGTTTACTTGTTATTAGAAGTGATAGTAAAAGAATTAAAATCTCCACCCAAACTTATGGTGGCGGGCAGGAATTTGGCCTTCGTTCAGGAACTTTAAATGTCCCTTATATTGTTGGTATAGGTAAAGCATTTCAATTAATTCAGAATAATTTTGATGAACATGACAGAATTATATCATTAAGAGACAGACTATTTGAAGGAATTTCATCTCAAATAGATAATGTTTATCTTAATGCCGATAAAATAAAAAGGTTACCCAATAACCTTAATATTTATATAAAAGATGTTAAATCAAATCAATTAATTGATGAATGTAAAAATATTTGTTTCTCCGCAGCTGCCGCGTGCAGTACCGGAAGCGGCAAAAGAAGTCATGTACTAAAGGCGATTGGTTTGAGTGATGATAAAATTGATTCATCAATTAGACTTAGTGTTGGTAGACATACTACAAAGATGGAAATCGAAACAGCAATTGAAGAATTAGTTAAGAGTATAATTAAAATAAGAAATATTAATAAGGGGCTATAATGAATTATCAGGAAAAACTAAATTTCTTAAAAACCGAAAAGAAAATGTTGTTGAATTTTTACAAAGCAAATTATCCGGTTTATCATAATTCAAATCTTTTTTTTAGAGATTTTCAATACTCAATAAAACGATTTCTTGAAATGAGAAATTATAAAACAAAATATCCGGAAGCAGAAAGTTTAGCAAAAGAGTTGAGTTTATTTCTTGAAGGTGAAGGAATATTTTTAAAAGTTAATTCACTTGCATGGAAATTATGTTTTCCTGAGTTTCAAACCGGAGCTCCACATACGTTTGAAGAAAAAATAAATTAAGAGAGGATTATATGTCAAATGTTCAAATTGAATCTGAAATAAAAATTACTGAAAAAGCAGCAAAAGAGATTGTAAAAATTAAAGAAGAAAATAAAATACCATCTGACTATGGTTTAAGAGTCGGAGTTAAAGGCGGCGGTTGTTCAGGTTTATCATATTCACTTGGTTTTGATGCCGCACCACGAGAAGGTGATTCTGTAATTGAATACAATGATGTTAAACTTTTTGTAGACGGCAAAAGTCTATTTTATTTAAGTGGAACAGAATTGGATTTTTCAGACGGATTAAATGGCAGAGGATTTATTTTTAATAATCCGAACGCAGCAAAAACTTGTGGTTGTGGAAGTTCTTTCGGTGTTTAAAAGAAAAGAGATATTATGAAAAGAAGAAAGTTTTTATTGGGAGTTTCAACTATTCCCCTTTTACATTTTGCTAAACCATTTTCAAATTTTTTCGAGTCAAATAATAATATAATAAGGAGTAAAAATATGTCAACTTTCGAATTACCAAAGTTACCGTACGAGTACGATGCGTTAGAACCATTCATAGATAAAATGACTATGGAGATTCATCATTCAAAACATCATAATGCTTATGTAACAAATCTAAATAATGCTATTGCAGATAAACCTGAATTTACCGGAAAATCTATTGAAGTTATTATGGCTGAAATTTCAAAACATCCGGCTGCAGTAAGAAATAACGGCGGCGGTCACTACAATCATTCCCTATTCTGGACAATAATGAAAAAAGGGGGCGGCGGTGTTCCAACAGGCGTTCTAGCTGATGAGATTAATGCTTCTTTTGGTTCTTTTGAAGAATTCAAAAAGCTATTTGCAACATCAGGAGCAACCCGTTTTGGATCAGGCTGGGCTTGGTTATCAGTTAGTGGTGGGAAATTAGTTGTTTCATCTACACCCAATCAAGATAACCCATTGATGGATGTTGCTGAAGTTAAAGGTACACCGATTCTTGGTCTTGATGTTTGGGAACATGCATATTATCTTAAATACCAGAATAAACGTCCTGACTATATTGAAAACTGGTGGAATCTTGTAAACTGGGATGAAGTAACAAGAAGATTCGCTGAAGTTAGATAATTTTCGATTTTAGTCCGGGATTGATTTTCCGGACTTTATTATTCACAAGTAGTTTAGAATACTAAAATGAATAAAATCCCTATTTTCATATTGAAGTTAGTAGTATTTCCAAATTCATATTACCCTCTTCATATATTTGAAGAACGTTATAAAAAACTGATAAAAAGTTGTATTGAAAAAGGATTAGGATTCGGTATCATTGATTCACCATTGAATGCAGAAAACAAAATAGGAAGTTTTGTAGAAGTACAGCAAATAACAAAACGGTTTGATAATGGCGAATTTGATATTATTGTAAAAGGAATTGAAAGATTTACTGTTAATAATATTAATCTATCTTCAGATGGCTATTATGAAGCTTATGTTGAACCGTTTTATGATGAATCAGAATATGCGCAACCACTTTTAATTGAGCGGACAGTTTTTCAATTTAAAGAAATATTAAGTTCGATTAAATATGATATTGGTGAATCTTTTTGGGATAATTTTTTAGCTGCTAATTTGAAATCATTTAAACTTGCCGAAAAAACCGGGCTTTCTTACGATGATCAAATTGAATTACTCGGAATGAAACAGGAGGAGAAACGATTAGCTTTTTTACTTCAACATTTCAATAAGTTAAAAAAATATTTAAATGATAAAGCAGTTATTGATAAGATTGTAAAAAATGATGGTTATCTGAATTAATAAAAAGCCTGCTAAAGCAGGCTTTTTCTAATTTATCTTGAAGAGTCGACTACTTTGATTCTGTTCATTGCCCTTAATAAAGATGACTCGGCTCTTGCAAAATCTACATCTTGTTTATTTTCGCTGCTCATACGTTCTTTAGCTCTATTTAAGGCGTTCTGAGCTCTTTCAAGATCAATAACTTCTGCAGGTTCAGCCGTTTCGGCAAGATATAAAACTTTATTGTCTTTTACTTCAACGGTACCACCTGAAGTTGCAAAAAAAGTTTTACTTCCATTTTCTTTTTCAATTTTTATTTTTCCGATAGCAATAAGACTTATCATTCCTGCATGATTAAATAAAACCTGAAACTCCCCCATTTCACCCGGGAAGGTAACCGATTTTACCATATCATCATAAATTGATTTTGATGGTGTTACTATTTCTAATCTAAATTCTTTCATAGCTTTACATCATAGCTTTAGCTTTTGCGTATGCTTCTTCTAAGGTTCCAACATACATGAATGCTGATTCAGGCCAATTGTCACATTCACCGTCAATGATTGACTTGAAACTTCTGATTGTATCTTCAAGTTTAACATACTTACCTTTATAGCCGGTAAATTGTTCTGCTACATGGAACGGTTGACTGAAGAATCTTTGAATTCTTCTCGCTCGTTTAACAATTGTTTTATCATCATCAGAAAGTTCATCCATACCGAGAATGTTAATGATGTCCTGAAGGTCTTTGTAAGTTTGCAATATTTCTTTTGTGTTTTTTGCAACATCGTAATGCAATTGTCCTACTGTTCCCGGTTGAAGTATTCTTGATGTTGAGTCAAGTGGATCAACTGCGGGATAAATTCCTAATTCAGAAATTTGACGGCTTAATACTGTTGTAGCATCAAGATGTGAAAAAGCAGTAGCGGGAGCAGGATCAGTTAAGTCATCCGCGGGTACGTAAATAGCTTGCACAGAGGTAATCGAACCTTTATCTGTAGAAGTTATTCTCTCTTGAAGAGCACCCATTTCAGTTGCTAAATTTGGTTGATAACCGACTGCAGAAGGCATACGTCCCAATAAAGCTGATACTTCTGAACCTGCTTGAGTGAAACGGAAAATATTATCGATAAATAATAATACATCTCTTTCCTCTACATCACGAAAGTATTCGGCAATAGTTAATGCCGTTAATCCAACGCGTAAACGTGCACCTGGAGGTTCATTCATCTGTCCAAATACAAGTGAAGTTTTGTTGATAACTCCGGATTCAGTCATTTCTAAGTAAAGATCATTTCCTTCACGAGTTCTTTCTCCAACACCGGCAAACACAGAGTAACCGCCATGCTGTTGGGCAATATTGTTAATTAACTCTTGAATTATAACAGTTTTGCCAACACCGGCTCCACCAAAAAGCCCTGTCTTACCCCCTTTTGAATAAGGTTCAATAAGATCAATAACTTTAATACCGGTTTCAAAAATTTCACTTTCGGTTGAAAGATTTTTAAATAAAGGAGCTGAGCGGTGAATTGGATAACTCATTTTTGCATTTAATGCACCTTTGCCGTCAATCGGTTGACCAATAACATTTATCATTCGTCCAAGGGTTTCAGGACCTACAGGAATAGTAATAGGTTCACCAAGATCGTAAGCAGGCATACCTCTAACCAATCCATCAGTTGAATCCATTGCAACAGTACGAACTTTATCTTCACCTAAATGTTGCTGAACTTCACATATTAATTCTTCTTCATTACCTTCAACACTTGTGCGTGGAATTTTAACTGCATTTAAAATCTTTGGTAAGTAATTATTCTCAAATTGAATATCAACAACAGGTCCAATAACCTGAATGATTTCACCCTTTATATGGCTCATTGTTCTCCTTCACTTATAAATTTTAGAATCGAAAATTAACCGTTTTCTATCAATATTTCAAATTTATTTACGGTTAATTATATGTTTGGTTTGGTATAATTTTCCGATAGTCTAATCAAACCTTCGAGTTTTAGATAAACTCGAAGGTTAATGAATAACTACTTCATCAATAACAACTTTTTAGTCGCCTTAAAGTTACCTGAATTTAATTGATAGATATAAACTCCGCTCGAAAGTTTTGATGCATTAAACTCAAGACTATAGCTACCTGCTGATTTTTCTTCGTTAATCAAAGTTATAACTTCTCTTCCCAAAACATCGTAAACCTTAAGAGTGACTATCCCGCTTACCGGAATTTGAAAATTAATTGTTGTTACCGGATTAAAAGGATTTGGATAATTTTGTTGTAATGAATATTGATCCGGAACTTCTAAATTGATTTCATCTGACGAGAGAAGTATCGAATCTACTCCGCCGGCTTCATAATATCTTGCAGTAAATTCTTGTAGATAAAAATTAGCTATTTGTGCATCTTGAATAATTAAAGTGTTTTCATCATTACTATTTTCAGCTGAAGACGACCAGTTATGCGAACCTGTAATTACATATGGAGTAACGTTTGAATATTCTGCATCAATAATAGCATATTTATGGTGTAAAAGACCGTTTGAAAAACCTTTTAATCGAATATCCACTCCACTTGTCTGCAAGTATGAAAATTGTGAACCTGAATCTGTATTGTTACTAAGTACGATACGTGTTTTTCCGTTTCTATTTTTTAATGCAATAATTGAATCTGCTAACTCTTTTCTTGTGAAAGTCATTATAGCGCCATTTATAGATTTAGAACCTCTTCCAATTGTTCTTCCAATAAAATTAGTAGTTCTATCACTTGGGGAAAAATAACTTTCTACTTTTCTACCTCCGATAATAAAATTGTGAGGAGTATTATTTAATTTTCTCGCACCGAAACGGGAAGTTTGTTGGTTAGCGATATCACTTTTGCTCCCCCACATTTCTTCAAATTCAATTGAATAAGCACCTGCTATAGCAACATCTTGAATCTCTACGAGATTTTGTCTGTCATCATTTGTACCGGGATCAGTTGGGTTCCATGAACCCATCATTAACCAAATACTATCAGCTGCTCCACCCCGATAATCAAAAATAAAAAACTTATTATGATGTAATCCAGCACCATCATTATTTCCGAACTGATCATTAATATATGGAATTCCCGCATTTTGAATAGTTGACCATGGAGCTGTTGTGCGGGTATCGTATTCACCAACGACACGAATTTTTATTCCACGATTTTTTGCACTTACCAATGCTGATGCAATTTCTGCACCAACTGTTCCGCTTAGACTATATAAAGCTAAATCAATAGACCATTTTGCATTATTAATACGGTTTATTAATTTTTCCTTAAAATCAACATTACTGAAAGCATTTACTCCCGATGAAACCGAGTAATTCACTGTTTTGTTAAAATATACGTTTATAACTCCGGTTGTAGGGAAATCAGAAGTTGTACTTGAAACAATATTACTTGAAAAACTTGTATCAGAATCTTGAACGGAGAAAGCTTGCAAATTATAAACGGCAGCAGTAGAAAGTCCTGAAACTGTAACACTATGTGCCGTTCTTAGAAGATTATCTGGTTCAATAATACCTAATTCATAATTTGTAGTTTTTCCATAACGAACACGTGAAGTTCCCGGATTTATTGTATGCCATTCAAGCGTAATCGAGTTTGATGTTAAATTAACTTCTTCAGGAAATTTTTCAATGATTGGTCCGACAGAAATAATGTCTGTTGAAAATCTTGGCATCACTTGATAACCACCTATAAAAGGAGCATTCGTTTTAAATTGACTTAAAACACCTACAATATCAAACCTTCCTGCCGGTGCTACTAAACCAATTATTTCTGTATCATTGTCTACTCTTACATCAACAGTATCTGAAGGAGATGTACCGGTTAATTTATAGTTTTTGTAAGCCCAATTTGAAACCGGACTGCCATTGAGTTCGGTAACAAGTACGGCATTTAATCTAACCAACATACCTTCAAAATTTTCTAGCCCACCGATTCCATCATGACTAAGTTGAGTAGGTGTAGCAAGAATTGGTTCAACAATATTTCCTGAACTAATAATTGAATGTATTTGTGGTGATTCAAGTTGATTCAAACCATTAAACTGAGTTACACGACCCGAAACTAAAACTTCATCACCAACTTGAACTGCGGATGTCAATGCTGTACCAAAAATGGACATTCCACCACTATTATCCTGAATATAACTCGGTCCGCCAAATTGATTTGAGACAGTAATAATACCTCTTACTGTAACTAAATCTCCCATTCTTAGAGCAACCCCATTAGAATTATTTACTTTTACTTCAGCAATTGGAATTGGTGCTCCATAAACAGTCATAATTGGTGTTGGCGAAACTTCACCAAGATTATTTCCTTCTCCGGAAAGAAATTTAAATTTATAACTTCCTGTAAATATAGGGGTAGTCGCACCATTAATTTGAATGGATACAGAATCATTACTAAAAACAATATTTGAAAAAGATATTGTATCCTCCGAGACAACTGAAGTCGCTGTAAAATTTGATGTTACTATGTTAGAAATGTTTTGTCCCCAGGTGAATTCTGAAGGAACAATAATTCTTAAAGTATTAATTGAATATAGAACATCTCTTTTGTACGCGAAAAAAATATCTATCGGAGAATCACCATTCGCTTGGGAAGGAGATATACTAACCGTTCCTGAGCCTTCTGATCTTGCTCTTAAAGAGTTAATCCAGGTTATGTTATTTGCAGTGTTACCTACTCCTCGAGATGATGTACCGTTTTGTGTCCAATTAGCCACATTTGAAAGTTTGCTGATATCATCTTCATTAAAAAAAGTAGATGTGTTACTTGATGAAGCACCCGAAAAATGGATTTTTGGTTCAGGTAAACTTCCGGCATTTCCAGCACCCCAGGATATTCCATGAATATGTGTTTGTGAAGAATTCCTTATCTGTATTGCTTCTGATGCTCCTGCAAAAAGAAAAACAGTACCTGAAAAGAAAAGTGAATTACTTGATTTTACAGTCATTGTATAATCACTTGGATCGGGATCTTCCGAAAAAGTAGTTGTGTTGCTTCCGATAACTATTAATGTACCTTTTTTCAAATTGTTCCATGCGTCATTATTTGAAAAGACTAATGGCGGTTGAGCTGCACCTGCTGACGTAAAATCTCGTAGATTCCAGCCACGCAAATCAAGGTTATCCTGTAGGACGAGTAATTCAACCCATTCATCAGTTCCACTTGAATTAAACAATTCATTAAATATAATTGATTGAGAAAATGAGGTCGTAGTTATAGTAAACAGAAATATAAACAACAAGCTCTGAATATAGTTTTTCATACTTTTCCTTTGCCTTAATTAAATAACAATTTTCCTAAAAAAAAATTGCAGCAAATTGCATAAACAACTGCTGCACAAAAAAATAAAATGATAGAAAGAGTCTATCTTAAATCTGTAGATAATATATATCTTAAAATACGATTATTCCCTGTATCGGCTACGTAAAGGACTTTATCAAAGAAAGCAACACCATGAGGATTATTGAAGAGAGTCGGACCACCGAATGATTTTAATTCGTCACCTGAAGAATTGAATACGAAAATACTATCCTTACCGCTATCAGCAACATAAATGTTGCCGGAGTTATCAACTGTTACACCTTCCGGTTTAGTAAATTTGTTTGGAATCATCATCTGTGCATTTAATGGAGATAATTTATTCTTGTGTCCTGAAAATTCAGTTGTAACTAAAAATTGCAGCCATTGTACTTTAAAATTATTATCACCAATCATCGTAATAATAAAGTCAGTATTTCTTTTCTTAAAAGATGTAATAGCACTAACCTGGTTTGCCGATTCAATACCGGAGCCAATTGGGTCAATTAATGGAACACGACCAATTAGAGTATCTTTTTTTGTACCGTCTGATAATATTTTCTTCTCAAAAATTAATATTGAGTTATCCGGATCAACAACACTTGAATTTGCAGGACCTTTACGTGTGACGTAAAATGAATTATCATAAAAGGCTGCAGCCCCTGTATATTTTCGGTCCGGTTTGTTAAAATCACTCGGTTGTGGCAGAAGTCGCGTAATTGGAGCAGTAGCTATATCATGTCCGGTATTAACCAAATCAAGCTTATAAACCGCACTGAAAACCTGGTTGGTCTGCTCCGAATAATATTCCCCGCAGACAATTAAATTCAATTGATTATCCTGTGCAAGAGCAATAGGCCTTCGGATTTCACGTTGACCGAGAAGCTGTCCGGCAAGATTATACATTTTTACCGAATTATTATCCGTATCAGCTACATAAATAAACGGTTCATTACCTATAAAAATATCTTGTGGTTGATTAAAGCCTTCCCAGACTGGATTTAGTTGAACGTATAAAGTATCACCGGTTATATTTCCTAAACCGGATGAGTTTATCAATGTTGCTGTATCAAGTTTATCGCTACAGCTAAAAAGTGATACGGATAAGATAATTATTGATATATATTTCAAAATTTTCATAATCTTAAATACCTAAGATGAGAGATAATCGATGAGCTTCTCCTAATTTAGTAAAATTAGCATAAGCGTAATCAAAAGTTAAAGTAGTAAAAAGCATTGTAACTTTTACTCCGGCTCCAAAACTATAATTTTGTTCTTCAACATTAAATTTGTAACCGCCTCTTAAAAAGAAAGAAGAATTAAAAGTATATTCTTTAAATTCATATTCAGTGCCGATGGCAAAATTTTCGCTGTTATCATTCGGGTGGTTCAACTGCAATGAAGTAGTAATTCTATGTTGATCTGTTTGATAAGGTTCGAATGCAAAACCAATTCTGAATAAAGTTGGAGGCGAAAAAGACTGCCATTCCGATTTAGTTCTTTTTCCTACTAAAACAACCTCACCGTCAGGTGCAAGTTGATTACCAAAATTTGTAACAGCTACAGCAAAACGTGAAGTTCCTAATCCGGTCCAATAATATGTACCGAGATCGATCATAAAACCGCGCATTTTAAGTTTATCAAGCGTCTCTTCCATATAGCGAACGGTTCCGCCAAAACTGAATTGGTCTGTCATCTTTTTTGAATATGTAAAAGCAATTGCTATATCACCGTATGAGAAATATTCTCCTGTTCCAAAAGGGGCGAATTCAGTTGTCACCGGCATTTTCTGCATCGAGAGAGATGTTAATGCAACACCTATTGCATCTTCGGCGGTCAAATGATAAACCGCACCGAGGAAATCGTGGTTAATATCTACAAGCCAACTATTATGTGAAAATATTATCTGGTCTTCATTGAATTGCACTAATCCTGCCGGATTCCAATAAAGAGATGAAGCATCGTCAGCCATAGCGATGAATGATTCACCGAGGGCAGCGGCTCTTCCACCCACTCCAATTTTCAAAAATTGTGCGGCTGAGATACCGGCTCTTTGTCCACCGAGTACAGGAAAGAGTTGCCCTTTAGTTTCGAATGTTATAGCCGATAATGCTAAAATTATTATAAGGAATTTTTTCATAATTAAAATCTTAAGCTAAATCCAAATTTTATATTTCTTCTAGTTAAATAACGAGCAGGGTTGAATGGGTATGGAGATACCGGAGATTGCAGCTCAGGATAATTGGGATCATTCCAACTGCTTGGAACAGCGTCTCCTAATTCATAAGCCTCACCGGTTACGGGATTTATAATAGCACTGTTCTTTATATCCAATAGGTTGCTAACCTCCATGAAAATTGAGAATTTTAATCCACCCACGACTAAATATTTTTCAAAATTCATATCAACCCAAAACCAATCTTTACCCAATTTATTATTTCTGTCATTTCTTGGAAATAAATATTCCGGTTTTCCGTCCGTATCATATTTGCCGGTGAAAATTGCGGGTGTATAGCGTTTGCCAGATTGATAGTGAAAACGAAAATAAATATTATAATCGTCCAAAATTCCACGTCCAAAGTCAAATAAAGGTTCGCCCCTCTGAATGTAAAAATTTGTCGTAACTGAAGCATTAATAGGTCTGTCCCAGGTTACATATTCTTCTTTAATAGATTCTTGTAAATCTCCTTGAAGAACGAGAACTCCTTCATCAGCAGAAGAACTTTTACCTGTTACTATTGAGTATGTAAAAGATGCAGAACCTGTAAACCATTTACCCATTCTTTTTTTGTACTCAAATTCAATTCCTCGTGAGCGGGCATAATCTGAATTTACATAGGTTATAAATCTTTGAGTTGCAAATCTGGCGGATTGAATTATAGCAGTTCTTGTACTTACGTAATCGAAAATATCTTTATAATATGCAGTTAATGTCAAAACATCATCTGAAGAGAATTGTGTTTTAAGTCCTAACTCATAAGCAACGGTTGTTTCAGGATTCAGATTTGGATTCCCAAACTTTTGGAATGAAGATTTTGCATTAAGTGGATTAAGTTTTGCATAAACAAATTGTGGTTTAGGCCATTTGCTAAAATGTCCGTATGAAAAGAATAAAACCTGATTATCAGATACAGGATGTGAAATACCAAGTCGCGGACTTAATCGAGCTTTGAATCTTCTGTTTCCAAAAAATGCATAACTGTTATCTTTATACTTAGCTCTGGTTTCATCAGGGATTGTAACAACTTCCGGGTTTTCAATTGCATCATCAACATATTTACCGGGGAACCAATAATCCAATCTTAAACCGAAATTAAGAATCATTCCACTGAAATTGATATTATCCTGTGCATAAAACGAACCAAGTGCAGGGTAAACACGATAAATATCGTTATTCAATCCAAGTTCACCAATCCATGGTTTGTAAATATCCACGACTTGCATTTCCTGGAATTGAAAATTAAAACCTGCTTTGAATTTATTTTTTTCATCGAAGAAACTTGTTAAATCACCTCTTAACGAATATTCTTCAACATAGTGATCACGCCATGTAAACGGATTTCCAACATCCCAAAAACCGTCACCCGGAATCACCCCGACCGTGTCGCGTCCTAAATTGTAATATTCAATTGGAAAATTTGTAATATCTTTTGGTTCAGCATACTGTGCGAAAGGCAAACCATTTGCATCGGCTCTAAGATTTGTGAAATAGTGATTTACTTTCAACTCGTAAAATGTTTTCGAATTTAAAGTATGCGTAACACCAAAAGTATTGTATTTATTGATGTGTGTAAACGTATTGGCATTATCCAAAATATTTTGAAATTCGTACTGATAACCTGGACTTGGTTCAACATACTCAAGATTAGATTGTAAAGACTGTGAATTCTGGTTTATATTTACTGACTGGTTAAATGAATATTGAAACTTCATTGTTGAAGAATATTTGTACGTTAATTTGCCGAGCCAAAACCAACTATTTTCACCGCGAGGTGCATATTTCTCCCCAAAAAAAGTTGAAGAGTAAAGCTGTGTCGCAGTTGATTTATTATAACCTTGAGTAATACCGTCGCTTATACCCATATAAAAATTTCCGAAGAAAGAAAAGTCACCGGGGAGTTTGATTCCAATTGCAGGAAGAATAGTTGTAAAAATTGGTTCAGGACCGCTAAAGTTTGCTTCCAAAATATCAATATTAAAAACATGATTTGAAGTTCTATCACCAAGATTATCACGTTTATATGATATGTAACCTGAATATCTTGAACCACCTTCTCTCGTTCTAACATTCACAACTCCCGAAGTTGCCTGACCAAATTCAGCATTATAACCACCGGTAATAACTTCAACTTCTTCAATTGCATTTGCACTCAATTGAAGTCCAAAACCTGTTCCGGCTAATGGATCCTGAACTGAAACACCATCGAGTAACATCGCATTTTCATACGAACGACCACCACGAATATGTATTGCATTATCAGACTTAACAACGCCTGCCTGTTGAGTTATAAGATCACTTATATTTTCGACACTTGCCATTTCTATGTCGTCACGAGAAATAGTTTTCTTGCTTTGTGTTTCCTCTACATCCATTAATGGTTTTTCGCCAACGACCACAACATCCTGTCCTAATGTTAAAACAGTTTCTTCAAGTTTTATATCAAGCGATTTAGTTTTGTTTGCTTCGATTTGTAATGCAGTGTACTGAATAGTTTTATATCCAATTGAACTAACTTCAACAGTATAGGTGCCGGGGGAAATATCATTTATTTTGAAGTTTCCGTTCAAATCAGTGGCTGCACCCCAATATGTACCTTTGACAATAACATTAACTCCAATTATTGGTTCGTTAGATGCGGCATCAACAATCTTTCCGGCTAAATTCCCTTTTGACTGAGAAAAGAGAAGCGGACCGCTTAAAATAAAAATTAGTAAAAATAGTTTTTTCATCATTAGTTTAATCCAAAATCTTGAAAAAAGATTTTTGTTAACAGTTCGTTAACTTTTCTTTGACCACCGTTTGCATAGTGAAGCGGAATACCCATAAAGAAAAGTTTCTTTCTTGAATCGATAAAACCTAAATATCCTTTTGGATCACCTGAAAGTGCGTAATATATGGGGCTTGCACTTAATGGATTTGGATAATAACCTCTAATTAAAAATACGCCTTGAGAAGTTTGTAAATTTGGATATTCAGGTAATGTTGAATCAGAAATAATTCTGCTGTTGCTTGGGAAATTTAATCCCGTAACAAAGTTACTAACTGAATCAATTGGGAGAAAACCTTGTAAAGTTGAGGCTTCAAGAGAAATTCCCGGCCAGAACGAGAATGCAATTGCACCACCGCCGGAGATAAATTTATTTGTAGCAACATTAGCCAGATTTAATGAAGGATTATTATCACTATACCAAAAAACGAAATCAAATAGTTTTATTGTTTCCAAAAAAGTAATCGTTTGGTAAGGCGGCTTTTGTACATGAAGATCCCAAAAGTCAAACTTCCCTCTTATACTTCCGTTACTAACGCTATCAAATTGATTTTTGTAAAATGTTTTAGGATTTCCTGAAGCCAGATAATCATTCACAATCAAAAGTCTACCTGATGGTTTCTTTACAAACCATTTTTTGGTTGTATCAGGAAGTTGAATAAACTTAGATTTAGCCCCGGAAATATCTTCAGCTTGTACATAGAATTTATTAAAATCATCAAATTTCAATCCTTCGAGTTTCTGACTGAAAATTGATGCATCACTTCCGTCAATAAGAATATCCATTTTAGGATTTGAGGAGGTGAATTCCCTTGTCCTTACAGTAATTCTGCGAACATTACCCTGCAATGAAATTACTTTTGAAGGATCTGATGTATCATTGAGAGCAATATTAATTTTAAGAATTGATTCATCACCGTCAAGGTCTTCAGCTTCCCAACCGAAAGTCATTGCAGGAAATGATGTATCAGGTAAAACTGAGAGATCATTCCACACGATTACAGGAGATGAATTTTTAATGGGAAATTTTAATGAAGCAGGATTAGGATCAACTAAACCAATATCATAAAACTTTTCACCCGGATTATATATTCCGTCTCCATTGGAATCAATAAAAGGTTCTGGACCAAAATTAATTCCGTTGCGAATTATCTCTGAATCATATTGACCGTTTCCACCATCATCTACTGCTGCTACTTTAAAATCATAAACAGTATCGGTAGCACCTATTTGGAGTGCAAAAAGACTATCATTTTTTGTTGTGAAAGTCCAATTTGCTCCATCCCATGTAAAGTAAAAACCAACAATTAAACCATCAGGATCATCGCCCCACCAGCTTACTCTCAATTTACTCGGTTGTTGACTTATCGAACTATCCGGAAATAGAAAGAGCGATGTTTTTGGCGGTTTATTCTCAGCGGGATTATTCACCAAATCCTCATAACATGAGTTGATGATTAGACCCAATCCGAAAAGTAATGTAACTATTAAATATTTTTTCATGCTTAATTTATAAAGAACTTCTTATTGAAAAGCGGAAGCATTTTGTAACACTTCCGCTGAATTATTTTCTTACTTCATTAACATCATTTTTTTAACTTCTGAATAATTACCAGCCTGGATGGAGTAGAAATAAACTCCTGAAGGTAATTGAGTTGCATTAAACATTATTGAATGATTTCCTGCTCGCTGTGTTCCCTGGTAAATTGTTTTTACTTCTTGTCCCAAAAGATTGAAAACACGAAGTGTAACAAATTCTTCTTTAGGAATTGAGTATCTGATTGTAGTTGATGGATTAAAAGGATTAGGGTAATTTTGAGTTAAACCATAATCATTAGGAATTGTTTCATCCTCAACATCAAGTACTACACTGATAAAATCATCATCTTTTCTTGGAGCTAATTTATAGAAACTGAATGAAAAGAATAATATTCCTCTTAATTCACCTATGGTTGTTCCATCTGTAACTTTAACAAAAAGAGGATTTTCATTCATGTTCGGATCCCATGAATTGTGATATTTATTTGCTCCGTCTTGTAACTCAACCCTTGCATTTCCTGAGTTATCACTGACAAACATTTCACCAAAATTACTTGGAGGTCCATCTGCATTTTCATCTGTAACAGTTACATTTTTATAAGCTATTAAAACACTTTCCCATTGCTCAGCTTCAACCACACCGGAAGCTTTCGTTCCGATAGTTCCCGTTTGTACTTCAACAGCTGACGGTAAAGTATTATTTGCACTATGAACAGTTACACTTTCAATACTATCAATTCGAGTAACATTAAAGTTTTCATTAATTACACCGGTAAGTGTAATATTATCTCCTCTACGTAATTCGAAAGAAGTACTAACCCCCGGCTTACTTCCACCTATCATAATTCCTGACCAAGGTCCGGAATTGTTTTGCATATAAACTCGAGGACCAGTACTTCCGAGTCCAGGTAAATCTGAAGTATCCGCAGTAACAATTCCGTTTAATGATACTTTATAACCATTATATGCACTAAAGCCACTTCCGAAAGGACTGTACTGAACATCCTGAATTGTTACAGGACGATTTAATACCATATAAAAGAAATTTCCTTTTACCGTATCACTTGGATTTATAGAACTCAATCCATTATTATCTGTTGCAGTAAGATAGAAATCAACTATTGCTGAATCACTTGATACACCCGGAATTGTAGCTGTAAACATTGTAGTATCTGATAAAGACTTAGTCATATTTAACGTAACTCTTGCGCCACCACTCACTCGATACTTAACTTGTGCTGACTGAACATAACCATCTAAATCCATAACTTTTGCAGAGATTTGAATTGGTTGATTTGGAGTTACCAATGCAATATCACGTCTAATATTACTTATGATAGGAGGAGTTGCGGTTATATGGATATCACCAGGATAAAGAGGAACAATATAATAACCGTCAGCTCTGGTGTGAACTGTACCGCGTATAAAATTTATTGGCGTACCATCTTGCGGTGTTTGATAAGTAGTTAAATCGGTTAATCTATGTGCTCTAACTGTAAAAAAACCTGACTGATCATACATGAACATCGAATTACCTTGTCCATCATTAATCTTAAAAGTACCGGATGATGTATTTCTATCTGAAGAAATTGAATTTCTAATAACGACATACATCCCTTCATATTTCTCAGCTTGTTTAATTAATTGACCATTATTCATAAAATCGGTTATACTCAATTCAATTGGATCGGGTCTTTTGGGAAGAGTTTCAATAATCTGAATTGGAGTAACAGGATTTAGTAAAAGATCTAATTGAGTTGTATTATTTAAATACTCACTTATTACACCAGTGAATTCAATAACTTGTGCTGTATCAGCTAAGTAGAAAAAAGTTTGCTGATTAACTTCTGATGTATCATTTTGTATAGCAACTAAACCACCCCATACTTGACCATTTGGGTCCTGAAAATATGTATACCATCTCGCTCCTGCTGCAACAATTCTTCTTCTATCTCCGATAGGGTTTACCACAGGGGCAACCATAATAACTCCACGAACTCTAACTGTATCGCCCAGCAATGGTGAAGGAGCATCTCCAACCGCGATAACTGAATCCGGTAAATATTGAATATCCTGAATTGTAACTAAAGGATATTCTTGTGCAAATGCCATTGAAGCAAAAACAAAAAATAACCCAATAATAAATTTGATTCTCATTTTTTTGACTCCGTTTATTTTATAATTAAAAACTTGCCGGTTTTAATTTTTCCGGTTTTTAAATTTTTCACACTAAATAAATACATTCCTGTTGCAATTGCTTGATCGTTATCACTTATAAGATCCCACGCTTGTTCGCCGCCTGACATAACATGGCTTCCATCTCTTGAATAGTTCTGAAACCATCTTAAATCAGAACTGTTGGAGTTCCTATCGTGGGTCATTCTTTTTACTATATCACCTGCTAAAGTATAGATTGTTATATCACATTCTTCAGGCAAATTATATAGATAAATTTTTCTCAAACGTTCACTTGTTCCATCCCAATAAGCATTCCCATAATATGGATTAGGATAAACTCCAATCGGAGTATTATCATCTTCAATTGATGGGGTTCCGGGAATTATCCTTTTTACATTTGCTAATGGGCTTGATTCAAGACTACTCAAATTATTCTCCGGGTCACCTTCATCAAAGGCAGTAACCGAGAAACCGTACTGCCACCCATTTAGTAAATTGTCAATTTCCATTTTGTAAAAATATTGAGTTGTATCATTATCAAAAGTTACAGGTTGGCTTAATTCGATTGATGAAAATCCGGTATTAAAACCGATAGAATTACCTGTACTGTCAAATTGTGCAGCAACTACCAATGCAGATTGAAGATCTTGAATACCCGCTAAATCGTAACCGGCATTAGTTCTATATATTTTGTAGCCTTCAAAATCTTTTTTACCTGATATCGGATCAACTGATGCTTCCGCTCTTTTGTCCCAATAAACTGTAGCTTTTTGATTTCCGGGAACAACTTTTACTTTTGGTAGTATTGGTGGTGATGGAAGGATATACCGCGTAATGATTCCATCTCCATTTAAGTCCTCACCTGAATCAAGAATTCCATTTCTATTTCGATCTTCACCGTAATAAGCTCTGAGTGCCCATTCAGCGTTGGCAAATAAATTACTTTTTTGTTCATCGTTATCTAATGCAGCAGGATCAGAACCGAATTTTTTTGCTGCAACAATTGCAAATGTGACGTTTATTGAGTCACCCGGAGCTATTGTTCTAATGGAACCAACTGAGATTAAAACTGAACGATTTGTTGGAGCTTTTAAAGTTTGGGGATTAATTCCGTAACCATATCTATTGTTTGAAGCAAAATATCCTTGAAGTCTTCTAAATCGGTCTATATCTGTTTGGGGTCTAAAGAAGTTCTGATCTGTTGTCGCTGTAAACTGCCAGGTATTGAAATTAACACTATCATAATTTGCATTTGAACCTAATAATTGAAACCCGATATAACTATCAGTAAAACCAATATCTCCATCCGAATCAAATTCATAAGCTATTTTCATCGAATCAACATAACCGTTTCCGCCATGTCTATAGAATTCACCACCTGATGGACGACCGGTAATTTTTGTATTTCTAACAACTGCGTCTGTCCATAAACCTACATAAACACTGTCTATATATTTGGTTGATACATTTTTAATCCAGTAGTTCATGATTACAAAAAAGTTGGCAAAAGGGAAATTCCAAGCGTAACTTTCATGTCGAATTGAAACTCCAAGGGGATTATGATCTACAATCGGTTCACTTGTACCGGGAATGATAATATTTGTATCAACATAATCCATAACAAAATCTTGATGAGATATTGCATTAGGGCTGTAATAACGGGATTCTAAAAGTCTTGATCTTTCAACAACACCTGAGCCCGGAGAATTTGTAAATTCAAATCCACCACTTCTTGCCGAAACTGATGCTGCATCAACTGCACCGGTAGTAACAATAGGACCCTGGCGACCTGAACCGGAGGCATCATTACTTAAAAAACCACCAATCCAAAGTCCACCATCAAAAATATGTTCAATACCACTGCCAAACGGATATTCTGCACTTGGTTGATTTGGCCAACCAACGAACCCGTTACCATAAGTGCCAAAATTTGTTATAGTTAAACCGAGATTACCAACATTAGTAAATTTATTACTCACATCGTCTAATCGTTTAGGAAGAATTTTTTCTTGCGGAATTATTTGTGATACAAATAGAATAATCGCAGCTGAGATTAATAAAATATTTTTCATCTAACCTAAAATTTAAAATTGAACTTCAAATTTACTAAAAATATAGTTCATGCCAAGTGATAAATACAAAACTATAGTTATTAAATTATTAATTGTCATGTAAGGTGATTTGGTCATTTTGCCTCACAAGAAATATACTGATAACTCACCTAACGCAAAAGATATTAAAAAAACACAATTCGTCATTCTGAACTTGTTTCAGAATCTGTTTTCCCCATAATAATTTAGATGCTGACCCGCCTTAGGCGGGCAAGCATGACATCTGCGTATGGTGAGCTTATCATTAATTCAGAGTTTTTTCGTCAAATTTTTCAAGTGTATCTTTGATAGACTTTAGAAATCTTCCACCAACCATTCCATCTACTAATCTATGATCGTGCGCAAGAGTTAAATACATAATCGGTTTAATTGCGATTGTATCCATTCCATCAACCTCTACAACTACAGGTTTCTTTACAACAGCGCCAACCCCAAGTATTGCAACTTCCGGTTGATTAATTATCGGAGTTCCAAAAAGAGTTCCAAAAACACCATAGTTAGTAATTGTAAATGTACCTCCGGAGATATCGTCCGGAGTAAGTTTTTTAGTTCGAGAACGTTCCGCAACATCAACAATTCCACGGGCTATTCCAAGTAAGTTTTTATCTTGCGCATTTTTTATATTGGGAACAATTAAACCATTCGGTTCAAGAGCGACAGCAATACCAAGATTAATGAAACGCTTTTGTAAAATTGTTGTTCCTTCCACAGTAGAATTAACAATTGGAAACTCTTTCAACGCTCTTACAGAAGCATGCGCAACAAATGACATATACGTAAGTTTTATACCTTCTTTTCTTGAGAATGAATCTTTGTTCTTTTGAATATAATTATAGATGCGAGTCATATCAACTTCCATTAATGCTGTCACATGTACAGAAGTATCACGACTGTTAATCATGTGCTTCATTATCCTTTGCCGAATATTATCCATCGGAATTCTTTCAACGCCACCTGAAACGTATGAACTATCAAAATCTTTTTTAGGTGCTGAATAAACAATTGTTGATTTAACCTCAGTTGAAAATACTTCTTCCTTAATATCAGTTTTGGAAACGGTTACTTCACCTTTATTACGCTTTGAGATATAGTTGAGAATATCATTTTTTGTTACTCTGCCACTGGTTCCAGTCCCGGATATTTTTTCCAATTCATCAAAACCAACTTTTTCTGCACGAGCAATGTTTAATACCAATGGTGAATAAAATTTTGATGATTCATTTGATTTTACTTCTGAGGCTTCATCAACAGATTTTGCAATCATGGAGTGCATCGAATCATCTTTGTATTCCGGAATTTTTTCAGATTCAATTTTTGGAGCAGCATGAGCCGCACCATGAACACTTAGTCTACCGCAGATTGTTCCAACTTCTACTGTAACTTGTTCACCGACTAAAATTTCAACTAGAATTCCTTCCGATGGTGAAGGAACTTCCGTATCAACTTTATCGGTACTTATCTCAAATATAGTCTCATCTTTTTTTACAGTATCACCAATTTTTTTGTACCATTTAATAATTGTTCCATCCATTACTGATTCACCCATTTTGGGCATCGGAATATCAATTAATGAGTCCGAAACTTCGACAGGTTTAACAGATTCAGTTTGTACAACCATATTTTCGGATTCTTCAATCTCAACAACCTTTTCTTCCTTAACTTTTGCCGGTGTTGATTTGGCAATACTGGCGGCGGTCGAATCCGTCTCCAAATAGGCTACTGTTTTTCCAACATCAACTGTATCCCCTTCAGGGAATAAAAGTTCGGTAACAATACCGTCTGCCGGTGATGGAACTTCTGTATCAACTTTATCAGTACTAATCTCAAAAAGTGTTTCATCTTTTTTAACCGAATCCCCCGGTTTTTTGTACCACTTAACTATCGTTCCCTCCATCACAGATTCACCCATTTTAGGCATCGGAATTTCGATTTTCATTATTTAATCCTTAATAAATTTCATTTCTTAATTTTAGTTACAATCAGTATTGAAGAAGTTCCCTTATTGACTTAAGAATTCCTTCACGGGTAGGTAGAATCATACTTTCCAAAATTGGACTGTAAGGAATATGTGCATCTTTCGCTGCGACACGTTTTACGGGAGCGTCAAGATATTGGAAACAAGTATCTGCAATACGTGCTGCTATTTCAGCACCAAAACCACCGGTGAAAGTATCTTCATGAATAACAATTACTTTATTAGTTTTCTTAACTGAATTAAAAATAGTTTCTTCATCTAACGGAACAATAGTTCTAATATCAATTACTTCTACCGAAAAACCTTCATCTTCGAGTTTGCGAGCAGCAAAAACAGCATCCCATAATGTTGCACCGTATGAAACTACTGTTACATCTTTTCCTTCTCGAACAACTTTGGCTTTTCCGAATGGAAGTAAATAATTTTCGTCAGGTTCTGGAGCGGAAGAATAACTTTGTCGATATAATCCCTTATGTTCACAAAAGATTACAGGATCATTCATTCTTATTGCTGTTTTAAGTAATCCTTTGGCATCTGCAGCATTGGAAGGATAAGCGATATAGATTCCCGGAACGTGAGCAAAAATAGACTCAATATTTTGACTATGATATAAACCACCATGAATATATCCGCCAACGGCAACACGTGTAACAACCGGTGAAGTCCATTCATTATTTGAACGATAACGCATAGTTGCAACTTCACATTTTAATTGCATAAATGCTGGCCATATATAATCGCCGAATTGAATTTCAACTACAGGTTTAAATCCGGCAAGAGCCATACCTGTTGCGACGCCCATTATACTTGCTTCAGCTAATGGAGAATTGAATACTCGCTTATGACTAAAGCGTGTTGATAAGCCTTTTGTTGCAGTAAATACTCCCCCCTTCCCATCAGCAATATCTTCACCGAAAATGTACATTTTATCGTTTCGTTCCATCTCTTCATGAAGGGCATGATTGATTGCATCAACCATAACTATTGTTTTACCGGATGGTTCAGAATTTTCATAATCGAGCGTATCTTTTAATCCGCTTTCATCATAAACGAATCGTTCGGCTGAATCCTCTAACGGTTCGGAAGACTTGTGTGCAGAATCAACCGATTCATCCAAAATTTCTTTTACTTCTTTTTCGATTAAATCTATCTCATCTTGCGTAATTAATTTCTCATCAATAAATTGTTTTTTAAACTTTTCAATTGGATCTTTTTTACTCTCTTCCTCAAGTTCTTCTTTTGGTCGATACTTTTTTTGGTCATCAGAAGAAGAATGTGAATGTAGCCTAATAACATCAGACTCCATCAAAACAGGACCGTTACCTGATTTTGTGTATTCAATCGCTTCTTTTACAGCGAGATAAGAAGCAATAAAATCAGTACCATCAACACGAATTCGTTTTAAATTTTGATAACCCGACATCATTTCAGAAATTGAATTTTCATGTCCGCCGCTTTGCTGCCACACGGGAACCGAGATAGCATATTTATTATTTTCTATATGAAATATTACAGGAAGTTTTTCACGACTCGCCCAGTTAACTGCTTCATGAAACTCACCTTGACTTGTAGTTCCTTCTCCAGAGCTGGTATAAGTAACATTATTTAATCCTTGTCTCTCAGTTGTTAAAGCTGTTCCAACTGCTTGTAAAAATTGTGTCCCTGTAGGACTTGATTGTGATGGTAAATTAATTCCTATTGCTCCCCAATGACATGGTAACTGACGACCACCGCTTGCCGGATCAGCCGCTTTACCGAAACATTGTAAGAAAAAATCTTTTGGTGTAACACCTGCACATAAAACTAAAGCAAGGTCACGATAATATGGGAATAACCAATCTTTTGAAGAATCCAATTGCATTCCGAATGCAACTTGAATTGCTTCATGTCCGGCACCTGCGATGTGGAAAAATGTTTTCCCCTGTCGAAGCAAGTTCATTGCTTTAGTATCGATTTGGCGTGCAAGTAACATAAATCGATATGCTTTAAGCAGTTCTTCCTTCGACAAGTCTATTGAAGATTGTTTTTTCTTATTCAATTTACCGTTCGATTTATCAATTTTAGTTTTATTCATTTTTGATTTTTCAATTGTTACTTCTTGTTTTGCCATAGAGCCCTTTCAAATACATTTTGGAAGATATGGATTTTATTGGAATCATATCTCATTTTAAATATGGATTGCCTCACCATAAGCTTGTGCCGCGGCTTCCATTATAGATTCCGATAATGTTGGGTGTGCGTGAACTGTTTTAACAATTGATTCATAAGTTGCTTCCAATGATTTTGCTATTCCCAACTCACCAATCAATTCAGTTGCCTCAGCACCAATAATATGAGCGCCTAATATTTCACCATATTTTGCATCAAAAATAATTTTTACAAATCCTTCTCTTTCACCAACTGCAAAAGCTTTTCCGCTTGCCATGAATGGAAACTTTCCAATCTTAACTTCATAACCTTTTTCTTTGGCTTTTTGTTCAGTTAAACCGATACTTGCAACTTGTGGTTGACAATATGTACATCCCGGTATATTATCATATTCAAGTGGAGTTACATGCAAACCTTTAATTTTTTCAATACAATATAAACCTTCAGCAGAAGCAACATGGGCTAACCATGGAGGTCCATTTACATCACCGATTGCATAAATTCCCGGGACATTGGTTTCATACGAATTTCTATCGACCTTAATATGATTTTTAAATATCTCAATACCAAGTTCTTCAAGACCAAAACCCTCAATATTTCCCGTAACGCCAATTGCACTTAAAACTTTATCAGCTTTTAATTCTTTCTTTTCACCATTTTGATTTATTGTAACAATAACTTTTTTTCCTTTAACTTCAGCTTTTTCGACAACTGTTGAAGTAAAAATTTCGATTCCCCTTTTCTTAAAACTTTTAGCTAGAAGATCGGCAACCTCTTTATCTTCAACAGGAAGAATCTGATCCATCATTTCTATTATTGTAACTTTTGTTCCGAATACTGAATAGAAATAAGCAAACTCAATACCGATAGCTCCGCCGCCAATTACAATTAATTCTTTTGGTTGATCTTTTAAGTTCATCGCTTCTGTACTAGTAATAATCATATTGTGATCAACGGGGATGTTAGGAAGAATTCGCGGACGAGCTCCTGTAGCAATAATTATTTTTGAAGCTTCAATAACATCAGTCTCTTTTCCTGTATTATCAAAAACAGAAATTTGATTTTTCGAAATCAATTTTCCGAATCCACGTATGCGGTCTACTTTATTTTTCTTAACAAGTAATTCAACATTTTTCGTGATTTTGTCAGAAATATCGCGGCTTCGTTTAATAACTTTATTAAAATCGAACTCAACACCTTTAACAGTTATTCCGAAGTCTTCCGAATGATTTTTAATAGTATCATAAATATCAGCATTGCGAAGAAGTGATTTTGTCGGGATGCAGCCCCAATTTAGACAAATTCCCCCCAGGTTCTCTTTATCAATTACTACAGTTTTAAATCCAAGTTGTGCAGAACGTATTGCAGTAACATATCCACCCGGACCACCCCCAAGAATTGCTATATCGTATTGTTTTATCATAATTTAAGTAATCTCTTTCTAATTTTTCAACTTGAAATATAAGAAAGTTTGTGATGTTTAAAAAGGGAAAGGCAAATTGATGGGAAATCCAAAAAAAAATAATAAACCATCAATACAGTCGACGAATCGGTTAGAATCATCTTCGTTATTTTGTTTTGGCTAAAGCCGTTTGAGGTTTGTCGGTTTATATAATCTCCGCCATTGCCAAAGGCAACACTATGTGAGAATGGCGGAGTTAATGTTTCCTTGTCATTCAACTGGCGGGATGTAAAAAACTCTCTTTCCAAAAAAAAACCGTCATTCTGACGAATGTCAGAATCTCCCCCCCTTACTTCAACAACACCAGCTTCTTTACAGAACTGAAACTTTCACTTCCGTCACTTGCAGTTGCATCTATTCGGTAATAATAGATTCCGCTTGGTATGTTTACTGCGTTAAAAGAGACCTCATAATAATTCTCCGACTGATAACCATTCACCAAATTAGCTATCTCCTCTCCCAGAGAGTTGTAGATCGATAACCTCACATTTCCGGCTTTGGCTATGGTGTAACTAATAACCGTTGTTCCGTTAAATGGATTAGGATAATTATTAGAAATACTAAAACCTTTATCATTCTTCCAATCATTTTTAATACTGGTTAATAATCCAGTATTAAAACTACTAGTATCAGAACTAACATTAGTCAAACCATCATTAGAAATAACATACCAAAAATAATCCTTCTCAGAACCTAAAGTACTACGAATATCAGTAAACAATTTATGCACACTAGTATCGGCATAAATACTAGTATCCTTCTCAGAATTAAAAATCCTCAAAATATACGTTCCCTTCTCACCATTAGGACCAAGAGTTTCTGTCCAGTCAAAATTTTGATCTTTTGTTTTTAATGTATCATTATTAACAGGCGTTAATAATTCAGGTTTTTGTTGCGTATAATTTTTTATCATAAAACTTAAAGTATCAGAATTAGTAGTTAATTGTCCGTCTGTTGAAGATATGTACCACTTATAAAATTCTCCAAAACCTAATTTTTGAACATCAGTAAAATTAAATGATGATTCATTTAATCCAATTATGCTTGTATCTTTCGTTGCGTTAAAAATATGCAAATTATAAGTTACAGCATCGCCATCAGGATCAGTACTAGGAGTCCCCGCAAACAATTGATCCTTATTATTTAGTATAGCATTATTAACAGGAGACAATAAAGATGACGGTGTAGGAGGATGATTAACATGAGAAACATTAATTTCACTTATATCACTAACAAATTGACCGTTTCCATCTGCATCGTATGCTTCAACAACTAAGTTTGTTATTCCAAAAAATCCTTCTAATGGTTTTACAAATAAAGAATCGTTACGTAAATTAGCAACAATATTATCACCATTAATAACATAATTTAGCGGAGTATTTTCAGGATCTTTAAAGTGTTGAGATAATTTTGCAAGAAAAGTTTCATCTGCACCCTCAAGAATGTTCAAGTTTGGCAAAGGAGCTGTAACTATTGGTGGCATATTAACACCAACAATCACACTATCCTTATAAGGAAACATATCAGTACCAGGAGTTAAAGAATACAATGTTCTTAAGATATTTATCTCATCAGGATGAAGAGTTTTTGTGGTATTTCCTGACATATACATAACAAACAAAGGATCAATAGAATTACTCTCAAGACCAAAACTTCTCACAAACTCCCTCAACCCAGTCTGAACTATGTGGTTTGTGTTTAGCGCTTGTCTATTCATCCATATAACTGCATATCCTGTATAATTGCTAAAGGGCGGTCCTCTTATGGTATATCCTAATGTCCCCGGTATGGGCATTTCGTTGTTTATTACATACAAGTGTTGAATATTATGCAAAGAATCATTAAAAGAAGAGATATTCAACTGCAGCACATCATTAATGGGATTATTGATTGTCAAATAATTAATCAAAGTATCATACTGCAAAGCCCAACCTTGCGGCATAGAAATAGGGTCATTAGGATCATACACACGTAAAAAAGTAGGAATAACAGTCAAATCCCCATCAGTAGGAACCCAACGACGGATTATTGTGTTTCCGGCACCGGGCAATGTTCCCGTTATTACGTAAAATAATTTTAGGAATGAGAAATTTAGATTTTGATATGTCGGAGAATTTATCGGTAAGCTTTTAATTACTTCTTTATCGAGGATAGAATCAGAGTAAATAGCTACAATATCAATAAACAAATAATGGTTAACAATTTCAATTTGACGTTTATAAGCCCCTTCGGGGAGTAATAATTGAAAGTCCCCGTCATTATTAATAGCTTTAGCGTATTTAGTCCCGGAAGGTATTTCCTCAAAAACTATTTTCCCAAAGAGAGAATCATTATTAGGGATACTTTTCAAAGTACCCGAGATATTGAATTGCCCGTAGACCTCAGAAGCAAAACCCGCCACAAAGAAGAGCCCCAAGCAAAAAACCAAAGAAGAGAGAAAACTAAAAGCGGGAAGCTGAAGGAAACGGCTAAAAAAGGGGGAAGAGCTGTTATTGTTATTAGGGATAAAGTCAGAAGTCAACATCCACGATTCAAACACAAAATCATTTTTCCTTTTATCCACAATATCAGAGTTATACCAATGATACAACCTCTCAAAAAGCCGAGCCTCCTTAGATTTACCATGAGAATAAAATTGTGCAGTAACAATTTGGAGATAATTAGAAATGCCGTTAAATTTAACGATAGGTAAAGAAACCCTTACCCTTTGTTTTGAAGAAGAAGATCTAAAAGAAGAAAAGAAAAACCCTTTAGCCATAAAAACTCCGTCACAAAAAAACGATAAAAGACTTCCCATTAAAATATAGATAAAGAGGAGCAAAGTAAACCAAATTGTTAAAAGAGATACTCCCCATAAAAACTGTCATCCAAAAAACAGTGTCATTCCGTTCTCGTAAGGCGAAATTGTGATACCAATGATACAACCTCTCAAAAAGACGAGCTTCATTAGATTTACCATGAATTAACAATTCGGAAACAGCCATCTGAATGTAACTACTAATAATTTTTGTTTTAAAAATTGAGCTGCGAAAAGCTCTTCTCTGAAAAGAAGTTGCGGATTTAATTCGTGGAGTTCGGATTGCCATTTTTGTTACTCTAAAAAGATAAAATGAAAATTCAAATAAGTTAGTACGTCACCAGAAGAACCTTTTTGTTTACGTTATTCTCTCGAAGTTTTTGCAATAAAGTAGAGATAAAATTCTTATTCTCGATTCAGAAGTTTTTCAAATTCATCAACTCCGGCTACTTTTACTTTTGGAAAATCAACACTATTTAAAACTTGAAAATGTTTATCATTTGTAACTAAAAGATGAGAGTTTGAACTTATAACACAATCAACAAATTTATTATCATCAAAATCATTTGGGATAAGATTCCAGTTGAAATAAACATCAGTTTTAAACACATTGGGCAAAATTAATAAGGTATTAATAATATTGCGGGAGACAGAATTGTCATAATATCTTGAAATCACTTCATCATATTCGTTTAATATTTCATTGGTAATGAACAAGTCAAATTTATCATGAATTAAGAAATCAAAAATCCAATGATATTTCGATTTTGATGAAATTGAAACGAGCAGAACATTAGTATCAAGAACTACTTTGAGTCTATCCTTCATTTAACCATGTATCCATGGTGTTATTGGAATATTTTTTCTCGTCCCAGATCTCGTTGGCTTTTTTAACTGCTTTTGAAGCAAAAAATTTTGCCAAAACACTCTTTAACTCTTTCATTTCTTCGGGGGAGAGATTTTGAGAATAGAGTTTTAGCAATTCTTCCTGAACATTAGTCAAGGGTTGTGAAGCCATATTACTAACCTTTATTTTTCTTTACGTTAAACTTAATTACATAAATTAATTTTATCAATTAAAATATAGACAAAGAGGGATATTACTTTCAACTATTTTACTTTTTTATTTCAAATTAGACTATTTTTCTAAATACAAAATTTCAATGTTTGGAGAAAAATGAGTTTAATTAAAATTCTTCTATTCATTCCATTTTACGCTACAGTAATATTTGGTCAATATCCAAATATACGCGTAAGCAGTACTGCAAGTACAAATCCTGAAGAGGTAACAATTGCAATCAATCCTGCAAATCCTAATATTCTTGCTGCAGGAGCAAACATTACTTATTTTTATTCATCAACGAATGGCGGACTAAATTGGAGCCAAAAAAATATGACATCTAATTTGGGTGTTTGGGGTGACCCTTGCGTTATGTTCGACAGATACGGTAATCTTTATTATGCGCATCTCTCCAATCCCATTCAAGGATATTGGATTGACCGGATCGTAATTCAAAAATCAACCGATTATGGAGTAACCTGGAACAACGGTGCGGGAATCGGATACAATTATCCAAAAGAGCAGGATAAAGAGTGGCTCGCTGTTGATATGTCAAGTCCATTATATCGTGATAATGTATATGTCGCATGGACGGAGTTCGATAATTATGGCAGCTCAAATTCTTTAGACAGTTCAAGAATTCTTTTTTCTCGTTCTACTGATTTAGGTGATATCTGGTCGGTTCCGGTTAGAGTAAGCGATAAAGGGGGAAATTGTGTCGATGAAGATTTAACAGTAGAAGGTGCCGTACCAACTATTGGTCTCAATGGCGAGGTTTATGTAAGCTGGTCAGGACCGCTTGGAATAATGTTTGATAAATCAACCGATGGCGGAGTTACATTCGGAACAGATATATTTGTTTCAGATCAACCCGGCGGCTGGGATTTTGCAATTCCCGGAATCAACCGATGTAATGGTTTGCCGATTACTGTTTGCGATACAAGTTATTCCCCTTTCAGAGGAAATATTTATATCAATTGGTCAGATCAAAGAAATGGAACGAGTAATACAGATATTTTCTTAAAGAAATCAACCGATGGCGGCAATAGTTGGGGACAATTAATAAAAGTAAACAACGATGATACTCAACGTCATCAGTTTTTTAACTGGATGGCAGTTGATCAAACAACGGGAATAATCTACATCCTTTTTTATGACAGAAGAAATACCTCAGGTTCTGCTACCGATGTTTATATTGCAAAATCTACTGACGGCGGTGAAACTTTTGAGAACTTCAAAATAAGTGCAACATCATTTACCCCTTCACAAAATATTTTTTTTGGTGATTACGCCAACATAGCCGCTCATAACAGAAAAATATATCCGATTTGGATGAGAATGGACAACAGCAATCTTAGCGTTTGGACTTCAGTCATATTTGATTCTTCCTCAATTGTACCCGTTGAGTTAACTTCATTTAGTGCAAAATCTGAAGGAAATAATATTTCTTTAAATTGGACTACTTCATCAGAACTTAACAACTACGGATTTGAAATTGAAAGAGCTAATATTTCAAATACTAATCAAACCGGATTTATTTGGAAAAACATCGGATTTGTTAAAGGAAACGGTACATCTAATATAATTCGTGATTATAAATTTACTGATTACAATTTATTGAATGGCTATTATCTATATCGACTTAAACAAATCGATTTTAGTGGCAATTCAAATTATTCCAAAACTGTTGAAGTTGATATTATGAATCCGGCTTCTTATTTATTGGAGCAGAATTACCCCAATCCTTTCAATCCGACAACAACAATTAGTTTCCAGATACCGTCTGAAGAGTTTGTTACAGTAAAAGTTTATGATGTCCTCGGCAAAGAAATAAAAACAATCTTGAACGAAATTAAAAAAGCCGGAGTTTATGAAATTCCTTTTAATGGAAGTGAATTAAGCAGTGGATTGTACGTGTATAGAATCACTGCCGGGAATTTTATCTCTGAGAAGAAAATGATATTGTTACGGTAATCTTGTTTACGAGGAATAACTAATTTCGTCTGACATTAGTCAGAAATGTTTTAATCATACTTTAACAATTAAACTGGAGTTTATGCTTTTTTCAGAAGATAATTATCGTTTTATGTATGCGGCTTTGCAGGAAGCTGAAAATGCTTTTGTTGAAAATGAGGTTCCTGTTGGTGCGGTTGTTGTTCATAATAATAAAATTATCGGAAGAGGTTATAATCAAACGGAACGATTAAAAGATGCAACGGCACATGCAGAAATGATAGCAATTACGGCTGCCTCGAACACTCTCAATAATGTACGTTTAACCGATTGTGATTTATATGTTACGCTTGAACCCTGCATAATGTGCTGCGGTGCTTCGCTTCTTGCAAGATTAAATAAAATTTACTTTTCAACTCACGATACAAAATTTGGAGCTTGTGGCTCTATTTATAATCTTGCGAATGATGGAAAATATAATCACACTCTAAAAATCTATTCCGGGCTTTATGAAAATGAGAGTAAGTTGCTGTTAAAAGAGTTTTTTAATAAGCTGAGATTGTAACTCAATATTCATGTCGAGAAGCATTTAGTTTTATTTAATAGGCTAAGCTAAAAGGAATAATCAGTAACTTCTCCCTATCTAAAAGATGCTGATTTTCATCAGCATGACACATACTTAAGAATGTCAAAATTTTACTTCCTTAAATAGTATTTTGTCATTCTGACGAAGGTCAGAATATTTTATATGTTGGGACAACTCGTCTCATTTAACCATTAACATAATCAATTTAATCTAAATTCTTTCAAACTATTCCTTGATAAAAAGTAATTTTAATAATAATTTGTCCCTTTAATAATCGGAGTTTTGATGTATTTAATTCTATTTGGTTCTCCGGGTGTGGGAAAAGGAACCCAGGCAAAAATATTAAGCCAAATGTTATCTATCCCCCACATCTCCACCGGTGATATTTTACGAGATGCTGTCCGTTTTAAAACTGAACTAGGACTTTTAGCAAAAAAGTTAATGGATTCCGGCGAATTAGTTTCTGACGATCTTATGATTGGATTGATTAAAGAAACTTTAGATAAACCTGAATGTGCAAACGGATTTATTCTAGATGGGTTCCCGAGAACAATTGCGCAGGCTATTGAATTAAACAGGTTGTTTAAAGAATTAAATATGGAAGATGTTATACTTTTATACCTTACAGCAAATGACGATGAAATTGTTAGAAGACTTACAAACCGTCGGGCTTGTAAAGAGTGCAACAATATTTTCAATTATAACGATATTAAAGATTCAGATAAATGTCCAACTTGTGGTGCTATTGATTCATTTTATCATCGAAAAGATGATAACGAAGACGTAATTAGACACAGATTAGAAATTTTTACTTTAACCACCCGGCCTGTTTTTGATTTCTATAAAGAACACGCAAAAACTATTAGAATAAATGGTTTATTTCCGATAGATGAGGTTAACGCAAAAATTTTGAGTGCTCTAAAGGAAGCGTTAGGCGATAAAATGCAGATTACTGTTTAAGGTGTGCATTAATAGTTTTTCCGTTTTCAATTTTTATTATTCTTGCTGGATATTTTTTAACTAAATCATAATTATGTGTCGCTATAAGAAGTGCGGTTCCTTTAGAATTAATTCTTTTTAGAGTATCCATAATCTCAAACGAAGTTTCAGGATCTAAATTTCCGGTTGGTTCATCTGCTACTACTAAAGTCGGGTTATTAATAATAGCCCTCGCGATTGCAATTCTTTGCTGCTCCCCTCCTGACAACTCATCGGGATAACTGTTCTTTCGATGCAACAAACCAACTTCCCCTAAAACATCATTAACTTTTCTACGAATTTCGTTTCGAGGTACATTAATAACTTCAAGAACGAATGAAAGATTTTCAGAGACTGTCCTTTGCTTCAACAATCTAAATTCTTGAAAGATTATACCAATTTTTCTTCTCAGCAGATGAAGCATTTTTTCTTTGACTGATTCAGAATTATATCCTTCGAATTCCACGAAACCATTTGAGGGAAGTAAATCCATATAAATTAATTTAAGTATAGTACTTTTACCTGAACCACTTTTTCCAATAAGAAAAACTAATTCACCATTCTTAATTGTAAAGTTTATATCATTTAGAATTGGATGTTTATCATAACCAAAACTGACATTATTAAACTCAAGCATAATTCTACCCTTTTCTTACAACAAATTGAACACGTGGCGAGGTCTCTTTTCCGATACGATTACCAAAATTTTCATAACAATCACAAACGTAAAGTTTTGCTTTCTCGATTGCGTAAAAATAATCATTTAATCGAAATATTTTTTGATAATGTTTTTCGTTAAAAACTTTTCCATCAGGTAGAGTGATTTTGAAGTCGTTTACATGAAGTCTTTTTGATTCAATCAAATATGAATTCTGCTCATATCGAATCTGTTTGAATTTAGCTGGACGGTATTTCTTCAAAGCATGTCTTCGGCTATTCTTTTCTAAACTTACATCAAAAAGAAAAATTCCGTTTTCATTTAACACATTGTAAACTTCGGTGAATAATTTTGCCAATTTCTTTTTAATTAAAATATAATTCACACTGTCGAATGCACATACAACAACATCAAACTTTCTCTTGAATGGAAGTTGAGTCATGTCGCAGGTAATTGATTTAATTCTATTATTCAAATTACTCTTCAACATTTCGATTGAAAGATCAGTAAGAATATAGTTTTTGTAATTTATTGAAAGATGATTTGCTAATGAACCATTTCCACCTGCAATCTCAAGAACGGAAGCGGTTTCATCAAAAAATGGATCGATTAAATCAGTCAAATATTCAGCCCATTTATCATAAGTAACTTTTCTCATTAGATGAGAATAAACTTGGGCGAGAGTTGAATATTTCTCTGCTTTAGTAAGCATTATTTTGAGTTGAGTTTTCTGTTTATTACAATTTTTCTTGCATACTTATAAGCTTCCACCATACTTGATTCGTCAGCTATCATTTTTCCTGCAATATTATAAGCAGTTCCGTGATCGGGTGAAGTTCTTACGATTGGTAGACCGGCTGTAAAATTAACTCCGGAAGTAAAGTTCATAATTTTAAAAGGAATCAGTAGTTGATCGTGATACATACCGATTACTAAATCATAATTCTTTTCAGATCGATTTGCAAAAAATGCATCTGACGGAAAAGGACCGGATAACAAATCAGAATTTTTATCGATAAAAGGTTTAATAATTTCTTCTTCTTCTTTACCGATATTTCCGTTTTCTCCAGCATGAGGATTCAATCCCAAAACAGCAATTTTTATTTGCTTCAGATTTAAATCATTTGTCAGAGTTTCTTTTACTACTTTCAAATGTCTTTCTAATTTTTTATTAGTAATTAATTTCGGAACTTTATTTATCGGTTCATGAATAGTAATCAACGATCCATTCATTTTCTTTGAAAGGAACATCATAACAAAATTTTTTGAGTTGCATAATTCAGCAAAAAGCTCTGTATGCCCGGGATAATTATATCCTGCTAAATTCCATGCCGTTTTGGAAATTGGTGCCGTAATAACTGCATCTGCTAAACCTTGTTTTACAATATCATACGATTTGATTATTGAATTAAAAGAAATTTCCCCGGATGTTTTTGTCGGTTTGCCAGTATCTAAACGATACTTCTTTTGATCGATAATTATTAATTGTGAAGAATTACTTGAGATTTCATTTATAGAGTTAACATGTTCAAAATTAAATTTTGAGTTTAATTGTGCAGCGGTTTCTTTGATTAATCCATACGGAGCAACGATTATAAAATCATCTTTTGATTTTTTAATAATCCTCTCGATTGACTTTATTACAATCTCGGGACCAATTCCGTTTATATCTCCTATTGAAAATACAAATCTCATTTTATTTCTGCGAGGACAAATTTACCTGTACCTGTTTTATCAATAAAAGTATAAGTTTTATTAAGATTATCGTAAATCCAAATTTCAGAAACTCGCCCATTGATCGAATTAGAACGTTGAATAGTTGTAGGTTTACCATAGACAATCCAAATTTTTCCACGATCAGATTCCGCTCCATTTTTTACACTTATTGAGGTAAAATTATCTATTGAATAATCAACTCTGTCATAAAACTCTTTCATCAACTCGTTGAATTTAGTCTCCTTCAAAGGATCAATTTTTTCCCAATAATTATATAGTGAAGTTGTCTGATTTTTTGATTTCCTAATTGAAGAGACAACAGCTCCATCTTCGATATAATTCAACATCTTTATTGCAAATTCAATATTATTAAGGCTCCCGGGTTTATTTATCCATTTAACTTCTCTATGGTAAATTGCAGGAGTTTTTAATTTCTCATTGATACCGGCTTTAATCTTTAATTTGCCTTCAATTAATTTATGGCTTAAGTCACGCAAGAAGAAATTTCTTGTATCGGATTTTCCTTTTGAATTACTCACTTTAATAACTTCATCCATATTCATTTCTATTGAACCATTTATATACTCCGTTAGCAAAAAACTCAAGGTATCAATTTCTGTTTCTAATGTTACAAAAAGAGTATCAATGTAATTATCTGTAACCGGAAAAAGCATTGAATATGAGCTATTCGAAAATGGTATACTCCCATCATAGTTTGATAAATGCAATGAAATCTCTGAATTTGTTTTTCGCTCTTCCAATATGATTGGGGAAAGAATTTTATGTTTAAGTAATTCTTTTGGAAATAAAACATGGTTTCGAAGTTTGAATTCCCTTCTCGAATTATGATCTGTATAGATTGGGTGGATACTGAATTTATCATTTTTCAAAATGAATTTTAGTAAACCTTCGGTAGAAATTTCATTGGAGTTAGATTCTGCAAATGTTTTGGCTGTAATTTTGTTTTCAAGCGATTCACGTTTTATAAATTGATCTGTTGAATCGTAAATCTCAACAATTAAACTAAATGAAGCTTTGTATTCATCTCCAACTTTTTCAAACACAAGGAAGGAATTATTTACACGAAATGAATAATAGAGTAAAACATTTGATGAATCATATGGAAGAAGGTTATATTCAGAATAAATACCGATGGGAAAATTTTGTGATAATGCAATTTTTCCAAAAACAAATAGAATAACGAGGAGCAGATAAATCTTAATACGCATAAGAATTTACTTAAGAAAAATCATTTTTTTCGTTTGAGTAAATCCCTCAGTCTCTAAACGATATAATAGTATTCCGCTGGCGATGTTTTTATTAATGCTGTTTGTATCAAAAGTAAAATTATAATTACCTGCATCCATTTCTTTATCCACTAATGTTAAAATTTCACTTCCTAAAATATCATAAACACGAAGTTTTACTATCCCCTTTTTCGGTAGGGAAAATGAAATGACCGTAGATGGATTAAATGGATTTGGATAATTTTGATTCAGAGCAAATGATGTAACTTTATCCTCAAGCTCGGTTTGTACCCCCACAGGAATAAGCCCAAAATACTGCATCACTTTACTCATTAAATAAGTACGTTTTTCTAATGTGGAAATCGTTTCAAAAGGTAAAGCTAAATAAAAAAGTGATCCATCTTGTAACGAACTTCCAAATTTCCCTTGATAGCTTACTGCAGCCAAAGAATTTGTTTCACCATATCGCAACGCGGGCAGACTATTATTTAAAGTATCAATAATGTCAGGATAATCTTCTGTATAAGGTGAACCTGAAGAAGTTACTCCGTAGGTAAAATTTACATTGTTAAAAAATGAACCGGGGAAACCAGAAGCTGAAAAAATTCCGGAATCATCTGTAATATATTTTGCTTTTAAGTAATCTTGAAAAAAATCTCTACTTGAGATCGTTGCTGAAGAACTCCCTAACTCGTAACCTATTTCAGAACCGGAGACAAATAGTTTTCCCCCGTTTTCAAGATATTCTTTAATTTTGGTTTGCTCTAAAGAAGAAAAAGTTTGATCTGCGGTCGACTCATCTCCCAATATCCAAATTACAACATGATAATCACTAAGATTAAAATTACCTGAAATAATTTCGGTATTATGTGCTGATTCAAAACTTAAGTTAAATGATTCACCATGTTTAATTACAAAGTCATGATAAGGTAACGCCCAACTTCCACTACCACCATATCTGTTAAAACCATCGACAATTAATATTTTGTGTTCATCATTTAACATTCTGACACCATAAACATCAGATTGTATACTTACGTTTGGAATAAATACAGTATCAACAGCTACAATTTTAAAATAAAGCGGAAGGGATTGGTTAAAATAATATTGTTTCTGAACTGTACCTTTAGGTAAAACAGTTTCATTATCTCTCAGTTGATATGTAGTTCCATTAAAACTATAAAATAATCTGTAACCTTTCACATCAAGATCGGTTGGTTCTTGCCATGATAATGAAAAATAATTTGTTGAATCTTTTTTAACATAACGGAGATGCGGCTGTCCCGGAGCTATTAGATCCTGCTCGGTAGTTACTACCGGAATATAAACTGTATCTGTATTACCACGTGTATCTTTTGTAAAGACCATAACAGTATATGCTCCATATGGTAATGAATCAGTATCCCAAAAATTGTTCGTAACTACTTGACTATTCGCAACATTAACTGCACCCGAACCATTTGTTACATTATAAACATGCATAGATGTATTAGATTCAGGCTGATAATAGTTAATGTTTACGTAACTATCGGCAGGTTTATTGTAATATCTAAATCTTATTCCATCGGCTGGTGGATTGAAGACAACAGTCTGTCTATCTTCGGAAAGAATTTTATAACCAATTTCATACGTACCGTTGTTCAAAGCCGCCGATGAAGCCCCATTCCCCTCCTCAACATGAACAATGATATCAACCTTTCCACCCAATTGTGTTGGTGATAATAGAGTTGTTGAGTTATCAATTCGGAATTTTACATATCTTATGTATGGTTTCCAGGTGTCAACATAAGGGACTAATCCGCCATCAGGCCTAATAGCATTTAAATGTGTACTTGAAACACCTGTTCCAAGTCGATATTCTATTAGATGTACATGGTCAATTGCGATTGTTGAAATTTGTTGTCCAAACGAAACTGATTGTCCAACTGAAACCGTAGGAATTGTGTGGTAGTAAGTAATATGCTTTGCTAGTCCGTTTATTGTTGCTTCAACTCTTACATAAGAATCATATCCGGTTGATCCATCATGATAAGCGACACGAACAATTCCCGGTAATACTGCATAAACGGGTGTACCTGCGGCACCTGAAATATCAGTACCATTATGATAGTGCCCGGCTGCACTTGTACTTCTATATTCTGCAAAAGTACCGCCTATATTTATTTGCTGATTCATCGTTCCTATCGGCCAGGGATATTTTGTTGTATCACTTATCTGCGCAAATAGTTCAAATTGAAATGATGTAATAGAAACAATAATTAACATCAAAATAAATGAATGATGTTTCAGCACGATAAACCTCTAACTATTCATTACAGAAAGAAATTCTTTATTATTACGAGTTCCTCTCATTTTATCAAGAAGGAATTCCATTGCTTCAACAGGTGCAAAGTCACTCAGAATTTTTCTAAGAATCCATACTTTTGCAAGATCGTCCTCTTTCATTAATAATTCTTCTCTTCTTGTACCTGATCTGTTAACATCTAAGGCAGGAAAAATTCTTCTATCACTAAGATCACGATTCAAGACAATTTCCATATTTCCGGTACCTTTGAATTCTTCAAAAATAACATCATCCATTCTGCTGCCGGTATCGATCAATGCTGTAGCAATAATGGTTAAACTGCCGCCGTCTTCTGTATTTCTTGCAGCACCGAAAAATCTTTTAGGTTTGTGAAGAGCATTAGAATCAATACCACCGGATAGAATTCTACCACTATGCGGAACCACGATATTATGTGCACGGGCTAATCTTGTAATACTATCAAGTAAAATTACAACATCCTCATTTGCTTCAACCATACGTTTTGCCTTTTCAATAACCATATCGGCGACTTGTACGTGACGTTCAGCAGGTTCATCGAATGTAGAACTGATTACTTCAGCTTTTACCATTCTTTCCATATCTGTTACTTCTTCCGGACGTTCGTCGATCAAAAGAATAATTAATTTTACATCCGGATTATTTCGCGTAATTGAGTTAGCTATTTTTTGAAGAAGAATTGTTTTACCACTTTTTGGCGGAGAAACAATTAAACCTCTCTGACCTTTTCCGATGGGAGAAAGAAGATCCATTATTCTCATCGACCATTCACCCGGGGCGGATTCAAGAATTAATCTTTTTGTTGGGTAAACCGGAATTAAATTATCAAACAGTGTACGTTCTCTTATGCCTGCCGGATCCAAACCATTCACAGCTTCAACTCTTAGGAGTGCAAAAAATCTCTCTCCATCTTTTGGAGGTCTAACCTGTCCGCTGACATAATCACCGGTTCTAAGACTGAATTTTTTTATTTGCGAGGGTGAAACATATATATCATCCGGGGATGGGAGATAATTATAATCCGATGATCTAAGAAAACCATAACCATCGGGCAAAACTTCTAAGACGCCGCGTGAGAATGTTAATCCGTCTTTTGATGTTTGTGCTTCAAGAATTTTGAAAATCAATTCTTGTTTTCTCAAGTCTGAATAACCCGTAATTCCTAATTCTTTCGAAATTGCATTGAGTTCTACAATTTTTTTTGACTTGAGTTCAGAAATATCCATTGGCATAACTAACCTTTATTAATGTAATTTAAATTGAAAAATGTTTTGAAATAATCATGTTTAATTGAAATATTTTAGATGTTTCTCGGAGGTGTAAAATGAATTTGAACTTCCGATTGAAAAAATGCAATTTTTCTTTCCGAATGTCAAGGAGTTAGTTCCGGTAATATTTTTTTAACTTCACCTAATAAATACATACTTCCGGTGATAACAAGACATTCATCCTTAGCGTTCTTGCTTAAATATTCTTTCAAAAATTCTTTTATTTGAACGGGAGTGACTTTAATATCAGATTCTTCTGCAAGTTCCTGTAATTCCTTTATTTTAAGTCCCCGTTCAAAAGTAAGTTCCGTAACATAAATTGTATCAAAATGTGAATTAAGTAAAACAAGCATCTGAAATACTAATTTATCGCGCATCGCCGTAAAAAGTAAACTTTTCTTTATATACTTATTTTCTTCTAAACGAAATTCGTTAAGAAAGTTTGAGATACCTTCCAGGTTATGAGCTGAATCAAGTATAATGAGTGGTCTGTTTTTAGCAATTTCATATCTTCCCGATAAACCGGTATTTACAACTACGTTTTGGATTCCTTTTTCTATAATTTTTTCATTGTGAATATCAAGACATTTGTAAACAGTCAGGGCTGCCAATACAGCATTATATCGTTGATAATAACCCCGTAAAGGTGAATTTAATTTATCGATATTCAGTTCTTCATTATAAAGTTCAACAAAATTTTCCCTTACTATGATGTTGTCTTCGAGTTTAAATATTTCAACATCTATTTTGTCACAAATTTCCTCAATTAGTTTTTCTGAAGATTCAGGGATGTAGCCTAAAAAAACTTTACAATTCTTTTTAATAATTGCTGCTTTTTCTTTCGTGATGAGTTCAATTGTATCACCAAGAATATTAGTATGTTCAAGACTAATTGAAGTAATTACAACACCAATCGGATTAATGACATTTGTGGCGTCCAATCTACCACCAAGTCCAGTTTCGATAACAGCATAATCAACACCCATCTCTTTAAAATAATGGAAAGCCATTGCAGTAGTAACTTCAAAGAATGTCAATTTATTTTCAAAAATATATTTTTCATGCAGTTCAATAAAATTAACTACAAATTGATCATCAATCTCTAAACCATTTATTCTAATTCTTTCATTAAAATTGACGAAATGGGGTGAAGTATAAAGACCTGTTTTGTAATCTGCTTCTTTTAGAATACTTGCAATAAAGGAAGCTGTACTCCCCTTTCCGTTTGATCCGGCAACGTGAAAGCATTTAATTTTTTCCTGGGGATTTCCTAACAGTTTAAGAAATTTAACTATATTTTCTAAACCAAGCTTAATTCCCAAAGTATGGAGAGAGAATAGTTTTTCGAGGGCTGTTTCTTTATTCATAACAATATTTAGATTAAAAATGATCCTGTTATTTCAGATAATTTTGTAATATCCATTTTTTTACAATACTCAATCAATCCTTCGATAATCAACTCAGCACTATTCGGTTGAATGAAGTTAGCTGTCCCAACCTGGAATGCAGAAGCTCCGACAATCATAAACTCAACTGCATCCTGCCAATTCATAATTCCACCGATGCCGATAATTGGTATATCAACTTTACGTTTGATTTCCAGAACTTTTGCTAAAGCAACCGGCTTAATTGCTGGTCCTGATAGACCTCCTGTAACGTTGAAAATTTTCGGCTTTTTGGTCCAAATGTTAAATGCCGTTCCAACAAGAGTATTAATAGCTGAAACTGCATCTCCACCTTCTTCTTTGACAACTTTAGCAAAATCAGAAATTCTTGATACATTAGGGGAAAGTTTGATAATAATTGGTTTTCTCGTTACCCCTTTCACCGCAGATGTAATTTTTCCGACTGCTGATAAATTGTTTCCGAACTCTAATCCCCCATCTTTCACGTTAGGACAAGAAACATTAATTTCAAATGCTGAAATTGCATCTTCAGAAGTTAATATTCTTGTACATTCTACATATTCTTCAATTGAACTTGCTGCAATATTACAAATCAGATTTGTTTTATAACCTTTGAGAAACGGAATCTTATCCTTTAAGAAGGATTCAACACCAACGTTTGCCAAACCGATTGCATTTAACATGCCCGATGCAGTTTCGACTATTCTCTGCGGAGGATTTCCTTTTCTTGGTTTTAAACTTAATGATTTGGTAACAATTCCACCAATTTTATTTAGATCAACAAATTCTGAGATTTCATTTCCGTAACCTACTGTTCCGGAGGCAAGCAAAACGGGATTTTTAAATTTCAATCCTCCAATTTCAAGCGAAAGATCAATTTTATCCACTATATCACCACATCTTTCGCATTAAAAACCGGACCATCTTTGCAAACTAAAAGATATTTATGATCTTCTGAAGTTGATTCTATTGGGCAGCCTTGACATATTCCAAAACCGCAAGCCATTGCACATTCAGTTGAAACCTCACAATTGATATTTTCGAATAAAGTCAATTTTTGAAGTGCCCGCAACATCGCATTTGGTCCGCATGCAAATACTTTAATCTTTTCTTTATCGAAATGACCAATATGATTTTGAAAAAGTTGGACAACATTTCCTTCAAAACCTAATGAGCCGTCATCTGTAGCCACTAAAACTGATGACATTCCATATGTTATAACATCACGGTAATTTCTTCCACCGATGAAGGATATTATCTTTTTCCCGGGCTTTATCTTTTTTTCAAGAAATGGAAAAGGTGCAGCCCCCAAACCGCCTGCTACTATAATCGCAGTTTCATATTCGTCTTCAATTAGAAAACCATTCCCGAGTGGACCAAGAATATTTATAAAATCACCTACATTTTTATGGGATAACAACTTTGTGCCTTCACCATAAATATTAAACATTATAAATATTGAATCACCCGCTACATCACAGACGCTAAATGGTCTTCTAAGCAAAGGAAAAACTGAATCAGATACTTTCACATTAAGAAACTGTCCGGGTTTTATTATCCTTGCAATTTCAGGTGAAAATATTTGAAGTAATATTATGTTATGCTCAAGTTCAATTGTTTTTTCTACAACTGCATCTGTCACGAACATTTTTTTACCCAATGGTTAAATTTTATCTCTATAATTTGAACGTATCCGGAGGGTCTCCCCGATGTGTATTAATTGTGAAGTGAAAATTATGAATATTTTCTTTTTCTAACAATAAAAATCTACATCGATTTTTCCCTTTTGAAAACTATGTAATCTGTTATTGGTGCTCTCAAATCTTCTTTTCGGAACAATTGGGCAATCTGTCCACGGTGATAAGTGGCGTGATTAAAGAGATGTATCAAAATGTCTGAAAGTTTATTCCCGAATTTCTTCCCTTGCAGATTGCTATATTCGATGACTTGTGAAAGTTTTTCTTCTGTAAGAGTACTGAAATAGTTGTCTGTTAATCCATTTAATTCATTAAGAAAATTTTGTAATTCAGTCACATTCAACGATTGAGCAAAATTATCTGTATTAATTGGCTCATTATTAATTCTCTTTAGCCAAATATCATCAGCTTTTAAAATATGTGTGAAGAGAGAGACTATCTTTTCCTCTTTCGGTTTATCGACAAGAATTCTATCAAGGACACGCTGGTTAGCCCATTTATCATATTTGTGCATATTCAGAATAAACTCAAGCATTTCTCACCTCATTTAATAAGTTAAAAAATCAGAACTTAAAGTACCCTTCTCCTCCAGTAAATAGGAGAAGGGTTTATAACCAAATTCTTAATTCGAGAGTAATAGAAGTTTCTGTGAAGAAAAATTAATCGACTGGACCTTGAGCTGCATGTCGAAGTTTGCTTCTTTCAATTGATTGAAGTGCGAGATAACCATCTCCAAATTTCTTCAGATTCGCTAACTCAGTATCATATTGATCGAAATGATTTTCTTCTTCACCAACTAAACTTTCAAATAATTGCTTTGAAATTGCATCAGAATTTGCCGAGCATGTATTAGCCCAAACATTATATTCAGTAGCACTTTCTTCTTCCATTTTAGAAGCTAATTTTAGCATTTCTGCTACATCTTTAATTTTTTGAACTTCAGAAGCGGCGCTCATTGTAACATCGCCTTTTAAAAATAAAATTCTTTCAGATAAACGTTCAATATGTATCATCTCTTGTATTGAAGTTCTTTTAAATAGTGAAGCGAGTAAATCATAGCCCTGATCATCGCAATGAAAATGGAAATACATATATTGATGAACAGCATAAAGTTCATCTGCAACAGCTTTGTTTAATAGTTCTATACTTTTATCGTGCATGGGGAAACCCCTGATTTTAATTAATAAATTGATTATCAAACTTAAATTTTTTTTAACTACTTTTCAATGAAATTTGAAAAGAAATCATCAACAAATAATCTTAGTAATATTGTTGGAAGGATATTGGTTGTTAACCTGAATGAGTTAAAATAAAAAAGGCTGTCTTTTTGAAAAGACAGCCTTCGGATAATTCTTTTTAGAATTATTTACTGATAAATTATTTCAATAAATTCATCTTCTTCGTAATTACTACATTACCCGCTGTCATGCGATATATATATACACCACTTGATAGACTTGAAGCATTAAATAAAACGTTATGTGAACCAATTTCTTTTACTTCATTAACCAAAGTAGAAACCAACTCTCCTGTAATCGAATATACATCTAAGCGTACATGTGATAATTCAGGTACTGTAAACTGGATTGATGTATTTGGATTAAAAGGATTTGGGTAGTTCTGTGATAATGTGAATTCTGTCGGTAATCCAATATCAACTTTAACTTCATTTGAATAATTGTATTTACCGTCAAAATCAATTTGTTTTAATCTGTAAACAAAAGATCCGTTGTCTGCTGTTTCACTGTATGAGTATGTCTGAACATTAGCAGTTGTACCGAACCCTTTAACAAATCCTATTTTTTCGAAATTGCCATTTACTGCTGAAGATTTTTCAATTTCAAATCCGGCATTATTTGTTTCAGATGCAGTTGTCCAGTTCAAAGTAACTACATTACCATTGAGAGATGATGTGAATGAAGCGAATTCTACTGGAACAGGATCAATTAATTCATCTGCTCCTTTATAAGGGCTTACTAAATGTCTTAAATCTCCGTCAATATCTGTAGTTACTGCTACCATCGGAAGAGCATAAAAGTCGGCATCACCATATAAGGATTCAGCTAAATGCAAATCGGTTGCAGAAACAAAAGTCACTTGTTTACTCACAGAATTAATATCTTGTGTAGTTACCTGCCATGCAGCTAAGTTGGCATAAAGTGTTCCTTGATAATTAACTAAATTTTGATTTGCGTAGAGTAAATTATGGTTTGAACTTAAAACTGATGTTGCAGGAGTTAAACCGATAGCTGATGAACCAACATTACCTGCATGATTATTAATTAAAATATTATTTTGAAGATCAATGTTTACTGCACCGGTACCGTTGGTATGGTTTCCAATAGCATGACTTGCAAATGTTGAAGCGGTGTTATTCAATACAATCGTATTATAATAAACTTTTAAATTCCCCATCACCTGTGTCGAACGCATTCCTATACCATAAGCATAACGGGTTTCATTGGCTGCTCCAATATTGATCATATTGTTTACAACACTGATTATGTCTGTTTCTGCACCACCATTACCTGCAAATGCAATTCCAATTAAATATGAACTTGCATTAACTGTTTTTTCAATACAATTAATAACATTATCATGAATAAGTAGACTGCCTGTATGCCCTGTTATATACATACCGTGGTTGTATGCATCAGTTGCTGCGGCTGTTGTGGGTAATATATTAATTTCATTACCGATAATCTCACTATTTGTAAGATAAATAGTAGCAACACCGCGTGTACCACAATACAATTGATTATTTACAATCGAGAATTGGTTAGCAGTAGCTCCGCCACCCCATGGGGCTAAAGCATCACGTCTTACCGGTCTTTCTGGTGTTCCAATCTGACAGTTCTCAACTTTAAATCCTGTAACGCCGCCAAGATCATTTATTACAGCACCATATCTAAAATTTGTTTGTCCTTCAATTACGTTCTTAATTATCAAATTCTTTAGAACTACGTTATCAGCATCAGCATGGTTTAACGTGAAAGGTAAATCAACAACAGGTGCAATTTGTTCAGTCGAAACAATCAAATTACGGCTGCTGGTCCCATTATTACTTCCATCAAATGTTACATATCCTTTAGTAAAACCAATCATGAAAGGACCGTTACCAACCGAAGCGCTTGAGGAAACAAATAAAACTACATTCCTGCCGGGGGCAGGTTTAATAGTCAAACTGCTGTCTGCTGATAATGTTGCACTGAAAACGAAAGAATTTTCTCTTAATGTATCTGCATCCAATAAAAATGTAACTGCTCCTGCAACTCCGTTTGTATTGATTGAAGTGACTGCATCGCTAAGTGTAGGAAATCCTTTTGGATTTGCGCCTTGTGGAATGAAGTAGTCTCCACTTAGTGCCTGCGAAAAAAGATTTGTTGAAGAAAGGTTGAATAATACAAATAAAACAAGTATTAATCTTTTCATAATTAGTCCCTTATTAATAAAGTTGTTTGTTTTTGAGTCTGCTCAACTACTATTCTTTATTTACATGTATTCGGCAAAATAATATTAGATGTAGCGACTCATTAATTAATACATTATGTGAGTGACACTAAATGAGGATTATTATTTCCATTTTAAGTTATTTCTGCCACCACTTAATTTATTGAACAAATAATGTTAATCATTAACACTATAAATCTGTCGAATATTCATGTAAGAATCAATTTTTTTTTTATTTAAATGATGAACATTTCGGTATCGTAATTGATTAATAATCATTCACTTTGCAGATTAATTTTAACTTATCGAAAATTGAAGTTATTTTGTAGATAAATCTCCTTGCATAAATTGAAAAATAATTTTAGCTTTGTCATTCAAAATTTTGAATAACATTTAGGGCTCGTAGCTCAGTTGGTTAGAGCAGCTGACTCATAATCAGCGGGTCGGAGGTTCAAGTCCTTCCGAGCCCACTCTTCTTAAAAGCGAAAACAGCTTGTTTTCGCTTTTTTTTGTTTTACTCACTTTAAATTATTAGAAGAACTATTAATATTATTAAAAACAACACGAATGGGCTTAAGTTAAATTTATAAAATGGATTGTGGATTCTAATTTGATTCCATCTAAATCACAAACTCCTCTTTTTCCAAACGGTTCTTCCGGTTGCACAGATTTTATTACTATCTTTATCAATTATTGTATGCGTGAAGTTTAACGTGTTCCTTTTATTTTCTGATAATGATTCAACCGTGTGGCCATATTGAGCCTCGCTAATATAACGACCATCAATTGAATGGAGAAAATAGTTATCAATTATTTCATCTGGGATGGTTTCAAGAAGCCATTGTAAATATCTTAGATTATTTACGTGTCTATTTGAATCTAAATCATATCTATGGACAAGAAAACTTTTTTTATGTTCCGCAAATTCTATCGGTTCAATTTTTGTAGTGATATCATAAATAATACTTTCTTCAGGATAAGTTTTCCATTTATCTATAATATCTTCATAAACTCTAACTGGTCTTCGTCTTTTTATATCGAAGAACAACCATAACCCTTTTCCCCGCCCTATTATTTTACCCTCTTCATCAAATATAAGATTTTCTCTTTCACCTTTGATTGTTGAATATTTGGAAATCCATGTTCGAATAGTAATTTTTTCTTTATAGAGTGGGTATCGTTCCATCTGTAAATATCCGGCTAATAAAACCCAACCAATATTTTGATTATTCAAATCATATAAACCATAATCAATTGATAAACAATGATCCGCAACAGCTTCTTGTAAAAGTGTAACTATTGTTGTTGGAGATGCATAACCCTGTTTATCCATTTCAAAATATCTTAATTCATATTTTTTTTCAAACATACTTTTACCTACGCATCTTTTCCTTTAATGCATTTACAACAACTTTTGGAACGAACTCACTTACATCACTTCCAAATTCAGCGAGATTTCTTACTATTGATGAATTCAGATAAGTATATTTTTCATTAGGCATTAAAAATACAGTTGTAATATCTTCAGCTAACTTTCTGTTCATTAATGCCATTTGAAATTCATATTCAAAATCGCTTACGGCACGTAAACCTCTAATTATCGCACTTGCATTTACAGCGTGGGCATGGTCAACTACCAATCCATCGAATGAATCAACTGTTACATTCTTAAAGTCTTTTAAACTCTCAATTAACAGTGCGACACGTTCATCTGTTGTAAAAAGTGGTTGTTTTGAAAGATTTCTGGCAACAGTAACAACTACTTTATCAAATAATTCTGATGCTCTTAAAATTATGTCTATGTGTCCGTTTGTAACCGGATCAAATGTTCCGGGATAAATTGCTAATTTTTCCATAATGTATTCCTTTACCTTGCTGTAATTCCGGTTGCGTAAGAATCGACATCAATTATTTTAACAACTTCATTTGATTGTGTTTCAATCACACAAACATTTGAAGCACGATTCATTCCCTGAATTTTATATCTTGGTTTATAACCGTTAATTTGATTTGAACTTGTAACATATAAATATTTATCGTCAATACTTAGATCGACGCCATATAGCATTACAAATGCTTTGTGTTCGATTACACCCGTCACTGACCAGTTTCCACCATTTTTATTTAAAATTGTAATTTTTGGTTCATGCATTGATGTAACATATAGTTTATTTCCCGCTGAACTTAAAGCCATTTGCATTGGATGAGATGCGACAGGTATTGATTGTTTGATGGTTCCTGTTTCTGTATCTATTATTAAAACTACATCTTTATTCATACAAGAAACAATAAGCTCTTTCCCGTCAGGATTCAGATAAATATGCATCGGTGCAAATTCGGAAGTTGTTCCATTCGACAAGGTGATTGATTGTCTAATCTCTTTTGTTTCAGTATCAATAAAATAAATTCTATCTCTTGTAAGATTTGCAACAAATAAAGTCAGACCATCGTTCGAGATTGCAATTGCATGAGGAATTCCAGAAATAGGAATCAGAATTGTATCAACTAATGTCATAGATAATGTATTTATTTTGTAAATATCCTGGTAAGAACCAACAGCTGTTGACGATTTTGAAACATATGCAATCTCTCCATTTTGGGAAATAAGAATCATACCCGGATATACAAGATTATCAACAGAGGAAACAACTTCATTTGTAGCGCGATTGATTTTTAAGAATCTTCCTGAAGCAATTAATGAGACATATACATAATCGTCTCTAATTTGAATATTGTGAGGAGCTTCAATAAAATTTGGAATGAAATTCAAATTGATAATTCCTGTGACAAGTTTTAATTCTGGATCTATTACTGATATTTTATCTCCTCCTTGATTCGCTACATAAACTGAATTTTGATTTGATTTATATAACACTTCACCGGAATTATTTTTTGCACCGTTTAATATCCACTGCCTAATCGTTTCGATATCATTGTTTGATATTTTTTGTCGAAGATATGGCATTGAATATAACGGTTCGTCTACCGTTCCATTAATCAATCTGAACATCAAGCTTTCTTCAGGATGAAATGGAATAGCAGCTTCGCCGCCATAAGGCTCATCTCCATGAGAAATTTTTTCAAAAGAGTTATGCCCATGATTTATTGAATCGTCGAGTCCTCTTCCGATAGAGCCTTTTTTCATTAATTCGTATGTATCAAAAGAGAGTGCATGAACCGGATTATTTCCGGTATGGCAGCCTGAAGTCGCACAATTTTTTGAAATTATATCTGCGACTTCTTTTGTTTCATAACCGTTATTCGGAATTGATAATAAAGGAGATTGAGAATCTTCTTTACAACCAATTATGCTGATTAAAAAAATTATAAAAAGAAATTTTTGCATGATTGCTTACTTTTATTTATTGATATTCCATCGAACTACTTACTTAAATACTCGATTATTGCTTTGCAGAAATCGGGTAAATCATCAGGTTTTTGTGATGAAATCATATTTCTATCAATCACTACTGATTTATTTATCCATTTTGCTCCGGCATTAATTAAATCGTCCTTTATCCCCGGAGTTGATGTTGTTGTATAACCATTCATTATTTTTGCAGAAATTGGAATCCAGCCAGCATGACAAATATGTGCGACGAGTTTACCTTGTTCAAAGATTTCTTTTGTAAGAGTTAGTACATTATCTGAACGTCTAAGTTTGTCAGGCGCAAATCCACCAGGAATTACAAGTGCATCAAAATCATCTGATTTTAATTCATCATAACAAGCATCTGATTTGACGGGATAACCGTGTTTACCGAGATACACTTTTCCTGCTTCAGATCCTGCAACAATAACTTCTGCCCCTTCTTCAATTAAGCGATATTTTGGATACAACAATTCAAGGTCTTCATAAATGTTATCAACAAACATTAAGATTCTTTTTCCGGTAAGTTTCATAAAATCCTCAATTTTCTTTTTACGAATATATGCAAACATACTACATCCGTACAAAAATTTTTTAATTTATAGGTAACAAATTACATCAGCATTAATTTTTCTTTTATTTTATTCTAAAGGAATGTAAAAATATTTTATTAAAGAGAAGATGCTGGGTCAATTCGCCACTGGCGAACTGCATGATACAAATTTTCATTCTCACTGATTCCAATGAATTTCAGAATCTGTTTTCAAAACAAGTTGTTAATATGAAGTAAAAATATTTCAGTAAGTGAAAATTTTTAGCTAAGTTAAAAGCCGTAAAATAAAATCGGGTAAATGAATCTTAAACAAAAAATCGGATTTGCGGTAGGAATTATTGGAGCGGTCTTAATTCTATTCATTTTTGAATTAAATCCACAAAATCCAGATACTACACGAATGGCGGCAGTTGCTTTTTTAATGGCTGTTTGGTGGATTACTGAGGCTATTCCATTAGCTGCAACATCACTTCTTCCGTTGATTCTCTTCCCTACTTTAGGAATTTTTAATGGTGAGCAAATTGCTTCTTCATATATCAATTCAACTATATTTTTATTTCTCGGTGGATTTATTATAGCGTTATCAATGGAGAAATGGAATTTCCATAAAAGAATCGCTTTAAGAATAATTCTTTTGTTTGGTGGTAAACCAAATTCAATCGTGCTTGGTTTTATGACTGCATCTGCATTTTTATCAATGTGGATTTCCAACACAGCTACAGCGGTTATGATGCTTCCGATCGGTTTAGCTATAATTAACGAAATCGAAGAAAACAGTTCTGTTGAAAAAGCTCATAATTTAACCGTTGGCATTTTATTAGGAATTGCTTATAGTTGTTCGATTGGCGGAATAACAACTTTAATTGGGACACCACCAAATTTATCATTTGTCAGAATATTACACATAATATTTCCTTCTGCACCCGAAATTTCTTTTGCAAACTGGATTCAGATGGTGTTCCCTATCAGTATAATTATGTTTACTTCAACATGGTTCTTATTAACAAAGGTGCTTTATAGAATTCCAAAGGAACTTAGTCTAAAACGTGAAGTTATTTTAGAACAATATTCATCTTTGGGAAAAATAAGTTTTGAAGAAAAATCGGTTGGATTAGTTTTTCTTTTTACTGCTTTACTATGGATTTTCAGATCATCTTTAAATCTGGGCTTTGCGGTTTTACCGGGCTGGTCAACTTTATTTAGTAATCCCGAATTCATTAATGACGGAACAGTTGCAATTGGAATGGCGTTGATTCTTTTTGTTATTCCAACAAAAAATAATTCAGACCATAAAATGCTTATCGATCACAAAATTTTTCAAAAAGTACCATGGGGAATTATTTTATTATTTGGCGGCGGATTTGCACTCGCTAAGGGTTTTATTGTTAGCGGACTATCAGAAAGCATCGGGAATCAGTTTGCAGCTATGAAGGGTTTTAATCCATTTTATTTAATGCTTTCAGTTGGGAGTGGAATAACATTCCTCACTGAATTAACATCCAACACTGCAACTGCGGAAATGATTCTTCCAATTCTTGCATCTATTTCAGTTGCTCTCGGCTTAAATCCTTTATTATTGATGATGAACGCAACAATATCTGCTTCTATGGCTTTTATGCTTCCGGTAGCAACTCCGCCTAATGCAGTTATTTTTGCAAGTAACAGAATTAAAATAAGTGAAATGGTTAAAGCCGGTATACTGTTGAATCTAATTGGTATTATTGTAATTTCACTTTTTGTTTATTTATTCGGAACACTGATATTTGAAATTAATCTTACACAATTTCCGGAATGGGCTGTTCCGGCTAAATAATATTTTTGAATAACAACTTAATCTTCTAAATGCTATTAAGTATTTTTCGTGAAATAATAAGGGCGTTCATGAAAACTTTTATTTTCATTTTACTTATCATAAATCAGATTCTTTTTATTAATCTGCAGGGTCAGCAGTTTGTTCTTGACGAAAAGACAAGAGATTATGATCAAATCCATATCTTCCTTGATTTATCTTTCCATTTTGAAAAAGCAGTTGTTACCGGAAAAGAAGAATTTACTTTTACTCCACTAACAAAGAAATTCACGAAACTGATTCTTCATTCAAAAACTACTGAAGTGAAGAAAGTAATGTTTGATACACTCTCACTTCCTTTTACAAGTGATGATGATTTTCTTTATATCGAAATGTTTAAAGAATTATCAACAAAGGATACGATAACTTTATTTATTGAATATACTTCAAAACCGGTACACGGAATTCTTTTCTTTCATCCGACAAAAGAATTAAGAGATTTACCTTCACAAATATGGACGCAAGGACAAGGGAATAATAATAGATATTGGTACCCTGCGTATGATTTACCTGATGATAAAGTAACTATGGAAACTAAAGTAACAGTTCCTTCAAAATATACTGTAATTGGTAACGGAAGATTAATTGAAGAAAAGAATCTAGATGGAAATCAAAAGAGTTACACCTGGTTACTTGATACACCTCACTCAAATTATCTCCGTTCACTTGTCATCGGTGAATTTGTCACTCTGCGGGAGAGTGTAAGAAATATAAATCTTGAATATAATATTCCCAAAGCATGGGTGGGTAAAGAGCATGTTTTTTTCGGCCGAACTCCCGAAATGTTAAACTTTTTTTCTGATTACATCAGCCCCTATCCGTACGACAGATATGCACAAACAACGGTTCACGATTTTCTTTACGGTGGAATGGAAAATGTTACTGCAACAACTTTAAATAAACGAGTATTACATGATGAAAATGTAATTCCAAATTACTCAGCTGATCCACTTATTGCGCACGAATTTGCTCATCAATGGTTTGGCGATCTTGTTACATGCAGCGATTGGAAACATGGTTGGTTGAATGAAGGTTTTGCAACATATTTTACTGATTTATGGTTTGAACACTCAGACGGTAAAAATGAATTTTATTACCGCAGATACCAGCAAAATGTAGAGTACATGAAAGCATTTGATGAATCTGATTTTTCAGATAAAACGAATAATATAAAAGAAAAAATACCTTTTGAATTAAGTGATAGACGAGCGTATTCAAAAGGAGCTGCAATACTTCATGCCCTTCGTTTTCAATTAGGAGATGATGTTTTTCAAAATGTAATTCGTGAATATGTTAGGCGTTATCAATACAAAAATGCTGATACAGATAATTTCAAAACAATTGCCGAATTTGTAAGCAAAAAGAAATTAGGAAAGTTTTTTGATCAGTGGGTTTATAGCGGCGGATACCCAATTTTCAAAATATCATCAATTTACGAACCTTCTAAAAGAAAATTTATTGTAACTATTGAACAGGTTCAAAAAATTGATAATGTTGTTCCTCTATTTGAAACTCCTATTTTGATCGAATATATTTCTGCGAGAGAAAAATATAGTAAAACAATTTTCATCTCAAAAAAAGTAGAGACTTTCGAATTCGATGCCCCGGCTTATCCAAATTATTTCAGCTTTAATAAAAACAATAATATCCCCTGCCGAATTGAATTTACAAGGAATTTTGAAGAGATTAGTTATCAGTTATTAAACGATGATGATATTTATGGAAGAATTGAAACTGCTCAATTGATTTCTTCATTCAGTAAAAAAGCAGTTCTCCCTCTTTTTGAAGCGATTAAAACAGATCGTTTTTACGGAGTAAAAATAGCTGCATTAGAAGCTTTGCAAAATATCGGCGGTGAATATGTTTTTGATCCCATCTATTATGCAACAAGCGATAGAGATGGAAGAGTTCGAGAATCTGCCGTTAAAGCTCTTTCAATTTTTCCGGCTGAGAGAGTAAATAAAGTATTAAAATCAATTTATGAGAAAGATAAAAATGACTATGTTAGATCGGCAGCATTAGTCTCATTAGCAAAAATAAAAGATGCCGGCGCTTATTTTTATTTGCAGCGAGCACTAAATGTAATATCGCATCAAAATATTATCAGAAAAGGATCCTTTGAAGGATTTGCTATTCTGGCAGATCCACGAGCATTACCATTAGCGAAGGAATATATCAATTATAAACATAATTTAGGCGGAATTTATCTCCATGAAAGTGAGATATTAAATTTTGCCGAAGTTATGTCTCAGTCAAATAGAAAAGAAGTAATTGACATTATTTCTGCCGGACTCGCTAATCCATTTTTCAGAGTAAGAAATCAAGCGGCTTCGTTACTAATAAAGATCAAAGGAGTTGAAGCGTTGCCACAACTTAAAACCATTTATGAAAACGAAAGACGGTTATTCGTAAAAGAACAACTTAAAAAAGCCGTGCAATCATTAACTGAAGTCAATGATTAATTTCTAAAAAAAATATTTAATTAAGTTATAAGAAAGTATTAGGGTCGAAATGAAATATTTAAATCTACTATTAATTGTGTTTTCAATACAAGCTTTTGCACAACAGGCAAATGAGTATTTCCCAACTGAAACCGGATATGTTTGGTATTTTAAAACCATTCCCTTAGATACTCTCAATAATGAAATTGATTCTCTCGCATTTTTTGGTGCTGACTCTTTTGCAACAATAGAGACATATCAAAATAAAACAGCAAATATTATTGTATCTAAAACAGGAACAGAAGCTTCACTGCCATTCCAGCCTTATCTTGATTCCACATATATTAACCTTGATGGTTCAACAGGAAATGTCTTTTTCAAAATACCAAATCTGGACTCACTAACCTCCGGATTTGATTCCCTTTTTGGAGATATATCTTCATTCTATGATCTAATAAAATCATTTGAGGGTTGGTATCCGATTTATAAATTTCAATCAACCGTTAATTTAGAGTATCAAATTTTCCAGTTCGACACTACTTTAACAATCGACACACTTGTTTTGCCACTTAGATTTGAGTTAAAGGGAAAAAGATTGGCTGATAAAACTTTAGAAACTCAAATCGGAGTATTTGATTGTAAAACCTTCCTCCAAACATTCAGAGTTTCATATTTAGTTGCATTGCCTCCGCCATTGCCGGCATTAACAATTCCCCTAATTACTCTTAGAGATTCAATTTGGATTGCTCCTCAAAAATGGATTGTTCAATCAATTGTTCCATCAACAGTGTTTGATCTAACTTACTTACAGTTAGGTTCTTTTTCTATCCCCGGTTCTAAAACTATTATAATACCGGAAATTATATCTTCGATTCAGGATATTGAAAATCTACCAAACACTTTTTATTTAGCTCAAAATTATCCAAACCCATTTAATCCTATTACGACAATTAAGTTTTCTATACCGGAAAATTCAACACAATCTTTCTTAGTGAATTTGAAAATTTTCGATGTTCTTGGAAATGAAATAGCCACTTTAGTTAATGAAAATCGACCACAAGGGATTTATGAGATTACATTTAATTCTGATATATATGGTCTATCAAGCGGAATTTATTTTTATAAATTAAAAGTTGGAGATTTTGTGAGCATTAAAAAGTTGGTGCTGATAAAATAATGCAACCAATAATTATTAATGTTAAGTTTAATAAAATAGTGTCAAGATTGAATATTCACATAATTTGTGCTTAGTTGGTTATTACTTAAATTAATGTATGAATCTCGAACAAAAAGCACATTCAACAATTGACGCATTTCTCCTCGACCTGAAAAGTAGAGGATTCAAAGTTTCAACACCGCAAAAAGGAAATTATTCCTTTTATGCTGATATTAAGATTTCGAATGAAAGTTTTAAAATTCTTGTCTATTTTGGGAAAAAAGGGATAAAAACTGTTCTTCAAGGGGATTTGAATTCAACAAATTATTCAATCTTATCTGAGATTATTTACGGTAAATCCCTTTTTGAGAATAAAACTTCAATTGAAAAAGAACCAGATGAATATATAGGAACGGATGAATCCGGTAAGGGGGATTACTTTGGTCCACTTGTGATAGCCGGTGCTTATATTAATGAATCCATTAGATTAAAACTTCCGTTAAATGAAATTAAAGACAGCAAACTCCTAACAGACGAAAATATTTTGAAACTTGCTCCCCGCCTTAGAAATTTGCTTGATGATAAATTTGATATTGTAATGGTTACTCCTCAAAAATATAATCAGTTATATAAGAGTTTTAACAATTTAAATAAATTATTGGCGTGGGGACATTCCACGGTTATTGAGAATATTTTGAAGAAGCAAAACACAAAAACTGTAATCAGCGACAAGTTTGCAGATGATCGACTTATTTTAAATGCTTTAAAGGAAAAAGGAAAACTTGTTGATTTAATTCAAACGACAAAAGCTGAACGATTCCTTGGAGTTGCAATTGCTTCGATAATTGCCCGTGAAAAATTTTTGCATTGGTTCATCAATGTTAAGAAGAAATTAAATCTAACTCTTCCAAAAGGAGCATCTTCTTCTGTAAATAAAACAGCTAAAGAAATAGCGAATAATTCCGGTAAAGAATATCTTGAAAATTTGGTTAAACTTCATTTCAAAATCACCAAGGAAATTTAATTTACTCAATAAAAATTTTTGTTGCTAAATAGATGAAAAACTCCTATATTTGATACTCAAATTTGATATTTGAAAATGTAACCTAACGGGGTTGTAGTTCAGTTGGTTAGAACGCCTGCCTGTCACGCAGGAGGTCGCGAGTTCGAATCTCGTCGGCCCCGCAAAATTCTTCAAAATGGAGAGTTTTTTTACATCCAGATAACCATATTAATTTATACATCAGTTTCATTGACGTAATCACTTTATCTCATCGGAACCCCTACATTAGTATTCTGGATTAAATATCTAACAATCATATATACAAGGAAAAACATGAACATTTTTGTAGGCAATCTTGCCAAAGATGTAACTGATGACGATCTTCAAAATTTATTCAACGAATACGGAAGCGTTAAAAGCGTGAAAGTTATCAGAGATTTATTCTCAGGTGAATCAAAAGGATTCGGCTTTATTGAAATGCCGGGTTTAAGCGAAGCTCAAAAAGCTATTAATGCTCTTAATACTGTTGACGTTAAAGGTAAAAAAATTACCGTTAACGAAGCTCGCCCTAAAACTGATAAGAGACCCGGCGGCGGCAGCAGCGGTGGCGGAAGAAGCCAAGGTGGTCGCAGTAGTAGTGGTGGTTCAGGCGGCGGCGGAAGACGTTGGTAATCTGAATTTATCAGATATTCAAAAATGACACCCCCTAAAGGTGTCATTTTTTTTGTCCATTCTTAAATCTCTCACGTTCATAACATAATAACAATTACTTTATAATCATTAGCAGAATTGAATTAATAATTTTCTTATATTTCACCACAGTTTTATTAATCATTAGGAGGAGCGTTATGGTGTTTCCCGGTTCTTCAATATTGCGAGATACAGTAACAATGATTTTAGCCGGAGGACAAGGCGAGAGGCTTTTTCCTTTAACTGCTCAAAGAAGTAAACCTGCTGTCCCCTTCGGTGGTAAATATCGTATAATTGACTATACATTATCCAACTGTTTAAATTCTGGACTTAGACGAATTTACGTTTTAGTTCAGTATAAATCAGATTCATTAAATCAGCACATATTTGAAGCATGGAGTATTTTCAATCCTGAATTAGCTGAATTTATTTTCTCTGTCCCTCCACAGCGTAAAATGAATAATGATTGGTATCTTGGAACTGCTAATGCTATTTATCAGAACCTGAATCTAATTTCCAATGAGAGAAAATGTCAATGGGTTTTACTTTTAAGCGGTGACCATATTTATAAAATGGATTATCTTAAAATGCTTCAATACCATAATGATATTAAAGCAGACTTAACCATGGCGTGTATTGATGTTCCTGTTGATGAAGCACACCGCTTTGGTATTGTAAGTTGTGATGACAGTTTTAGAGTAAAAGATTTTATTGAAAAACCTGAAAACCCACCTGAAATACCGGGACGCCCGGGATTTTCTTTCGTAAATATGGCTATCTATGTTTTCAATGCAAATGTATTGAGAGATGTTTTACTTGAAATGCAGAGTAAGAAAATTCCAAATCACGATTTTGGCAAAGATGTTATTCCTTACATGGTTAAGCAAAACATGAACGTCCGTGCCTATCAATTTTATGATGAGAACAAAAAAAATAAACCGTATTGGAAAGACATCGGCACAATAGATAGTTATTATGAAGCAAGTATGGATTTAATCAGTATTAATCCTGAGTTTAATATGTATGATTTGAATTGGCCTATAAGAACCTATCAACATCAGTTTCCACCCGCAAAAACAGTTTCACATGAAGGAGAGCGAATTGGACGAACTCTTAATTCACTTATTTGCGATGGGACAATTGTTTCAGGTGGATTAGTTGAGCGTTCAATAATCGGTGCAAACGTAAGAGTAAATAGTTATTCATATATAACTGATTCAATAGTATCTAATAATTGTAATATCGGAAGAAAAGCAAGAATCAGAAGAGCAATTATCGATAAAAATGTAAATGTTCCTGAAGGATACGAAATTGGTTTTGATACAACTGAAGATAAAAAGAAATTTACGGTTACTGATTCCGGAATTGTTGTGATACCTAAAGATTGTATTTTGAAATAAATAAAAATCTATTTCCAACTATTTAAGAAGCCCCCACACGTTAGGGGCTTCTTTTTTAGGTAGTTAATAAAATGAATGAATTAATAAAAACAAAACTTGAAAATTTACCTGATAAACCAGGCGTATATCAATTTTTAAATGAAAATAGTAAAGTTCTTTATGTCGGCAAAGCCAAAATTTTAAAAAATAGAGTTCGTTCTTATTTCCATTCATCCGGACTTTCAACTCGTATTGCGATTATGGTAAACAAGGTTAAAGACATTGAACTGATAGTTACAGACAACGAAATTGAAGCTTTGGTACTTGAGAATAATCTAATAAAAGAATTCAAACCCCGCTATAATGTAAATTTAAAAGATGATAAAACTTATCCCTTCATTAAAGTTACAAATGAGCTTTTCCCCCGTATTTATCCAACACGAAATGTGATTAGAGATGGATCGAAATATTTTGGTCCGTATACAGATGTTAGAAGTATGAAAGCATCATTACGAATGATAAATAGGATATTCAGAATACGAAGTTGCAAGTTTAGCATTGACGAAGAAAGCATTGAAAAGAAAAAAGTAAAGATTTGTCTCGATTATCATATTAAAAAATGTGACGGACCTTGTGAGGGCTTAATTTCTTCAAATGAATATAATGAGATGGTTAATGAAGTTGTTAAACTTCTATCCGGTAAAACGAATGACCTTTTAGATGAACTTAAACAGAGAATGGAAAAAGCGGTTTCATTGCTTGAATTTGAAAAAGCTGTAGAATTGCGTGATAAAATCTTACAGATACAATCCATCTCCGAAAAACAAAATGTAGTCAGCGATGATTTTGAAAACCGTGACATTATAGCTGTTGCTCATGAAGGGAAAGAATGTTCTGCAACAATATTTAACATAAGAAGTGGAAAACTTATTTCTAAAAAACAACTCCGACTCACCATAGAAGGGAGCGAAAGTGATTCAGAAATTTACTCAGCCCTTATCAAACAATTTTATACCGAGTTTGTTGAAATTCCATCTCAAATTGTCCTTGAGACTGAACCCGAAGATTCAATCACGATATTAGACTGGTTGAATTCACGGAATAACCACAAAGTAAAATTTGTAATTCCAAAAAAAACAAGTCCGCTTAAATCTTTAGTAAAAATGTGTAAAGAAAATGCCATACTTCAACTTAAAGAAATTCAAATACAGAAGATGAAGAAAGAAGGAAATATTCCATATACCTTAGCTGCATTACAAAGAGATTTACGATTAAAAAAATTACCTAAACGGATAGAGTGTTTTGATATTTCCAACCTGCAAGGTACTGATACAGTAGCTAGCATGGTAGTTTTTGAGGATGGGAAACCAAAGAAGAGTCAATATCGTAAATTTATAATTAAAAGTGTGGATGGACCAAATGACTTCGCAAGCATGAAGGAAGTAATCCAAAGACGTTATACAAAATTAAAAGAAGAAAATATCCCTCTCCCCGATCTCATTATGGTTGATGGTGGTAAAGGTCAATTATCAAGTGCTGTTGAAATATTGAATGATTTACAGTTAAAGGATTTTTCAATAATTGGTCTTGCTAAAAGATTGGAAGAGGTATTTTTTCCGAGTGAAAGTGACCCTCTGATAATTCCTAAAACTTCATCGAGTCTTAAATTATTACAACAGATTAGGGATGAAGCACATAGGTTCGCAATAACTTTCCATCGACTTTTAAGAAGTAAGAGGACAATAACTACTTCCCTGCTTGAAATTAAAGGTATCGGGGAACAAAATGCATATGAATTAATTAAACATTTTGGGAGTGTTAAAAAAATTAAAGAAGCATCATTAAAAAGTTTGGAAGAAACTGTCGGTGTTTCAAAATCAAAATTGGTTTATGAATATTTTCATAAATCAGAACATTAAACTTTAGTACTAATCTACTTTTACTTCGCTATTCAACTCAATCTTTTTACCAAAAATCAGAATGACTGCAGTCAATAATCCGAAAATAATTAATATTGAAAGATATGGTGAAAAATTATATGCTGTCGGAATATCACCAACTAACATACAAATTATAGCAGCAGTTAATGCATAAGGGAGTTGTGTTCTTACGTGATCAATATGATCACAAGCAGAAGCCATTGAACTCAATATTGTAGTATCTGCAATTGGTGAACAATGATCTCCAAAAACTGAGCCGGCTAATACAGAACTTATTACTCCGTGTAAAATTAAAGTAGAATTTGATTCATTCATTCCTGCAAGCCCGGTTACAGCGTGCGATAATGGAATAACAATGGGCATCATAATCGCCATTGTCCCCCAACTAGAACCGGTTGAAAAACTTGTGACTGCACAAACAATGAAAACTATAACCGGTATTAACCGTGGATTGAGGGAATCACTTAACATGTGGATAATATAATTTGCAGTTTGAATTTGTTCGGTCACAGAACTGATTTCCCATGCTAACATTAAAATAATTACTGCCAATAGCATTGAACGTATTCCTCTAAACCAGGCATCTATTGTTTCACTTAAATTCAATATTCTCTGTGAAAGGGTCATTAATATTGCTAATATGCAGGATGACAAACTTGACCACATTAATGCTTTATTGGAATCTGAATTACCAATTATTTCTCTAATTCCAAATTCAAAAACTCCTTGCTCATGTAAAGATATAATTCCGGTATATGCTAATCCAAAAATCGTCCCGAGCACTAAGAAAAGAATTGGGAAAACAGCATTATACCACCTCGTTTTTTTTCCATTGTGAAGAAAATTGGTAGTCTCAGTAAGATCATCCGGAATCTTTGAACCCGGACGAACAACTTCCCCGTTTAATGCTCTCATCTCAGCTTTGTACATCGCACCATAATCTCTTTTAGTAAATGAAATTAAAAAGACAAAAAAGATCATGGCAATAGGATAAAACCGATATGGAATAGTCTGCAAAAAAACATCATAAGCATTTTCAGTTGAACTGATTAATTTCAATCCGTCCTGTATTAAGCCAATCTCAAAACCAATCCACGTACTCACAATAAATAGACTTGTTACGGGGGCAGATGTTGAGTCAACTATAAAAGCCAATTTTTCTCTTGATATTTTCAATTTGTCAGTAATTGGACGCATCAAGTTTCCAACGATTAATGTATTTGCATAATCATCAAAAAAGATAACAATGCCCAATAACCATGAAGATAACATTCCGGAACGTCTTGTTTTGGCAAATCTGATAATCAGGTTTGCCATACCATTTGTACCTCCATTAGCTGATATAAGACCGACTACACCTCCAAATAGAAGTGTGAAAACAATTATTGACATATTTGAAGAATCGGTCAGTGTGTTGAGTGTTATTGTATCAATCATTCTCATCAATGCGTAAACAGGATTATAATCATAAATGAAAACACAACCGATAAATACACCAAATACTAGAGCTACAATCACCTGTCTTAAAAATAAAGCCAGTAGGATTGCAATTAGTGGAGGAACTATACTTAAAAATCCCGGAATACTTCGGACTTCTTTTTTTATTTCTTTTACTTCAACGGTATTAAAATTAATTTTTCCAAGCATAGATAGAGAAATTGTAGAATCATACTTCCCTTCGTTTAACTGTAAAATCTTTCTCTCTGTTTTATCTCCATTTGATATAATTAACGTAATATTAGTTAATGAATCCGGAACATTTGAAATAGTGATATGGAAAGGAATATCCGATAGAATAATATCGGGAACTGATATAGTTTGACTTTTCCCAAAAGGTGCTATGGAAAGCCACACAAAGATGAAGAAGAATAGTTTATTCAATTGTTGATGTTTTTATGATAATTGATTCCCATATAAATTACATATTAAAAGTTGCTAAATATAGAATCTCTCAAATAAAAATCAAAAAATATTCTTATTTTTAGGTAATTAAATGATTGGGCTTATGACTATTCGAACATTTTCAATAATAGTATTTATTTTTATTCTCGGTGGATGTATTAAACAAGAGAATAATGTACAAACCGAATACAACGGAAAACTATTAGAACAACTCGTTAGAGAAACATACTCAGGCAATAAAACTTCAAATGAAACTCTCTCCGGAATTCACGATACTTTATTACCTCTCCCATCTAATTTTAATAAAATTATAATTGATAGTTTAACGATAGAGAACAATCGATTCTACTCTGTACTTTTAGAATTTGAATATCCCGTTTATAATGTATTCGCAATTTATGATTCAAGTTTTTCTCTAAAACTTATCGATCGTTCATTAAATGGTTATTTATCGATTCTTAGACGAGTTGATGCTAAAAGAACTTTTTGGGAAGTTTTCGAGGATTTCGGAAGTAAAGATATATTTAAATTAAAAAGATATAATCTTTATTATGTAGGTAAAGATACCGTCGTAAAATCATTGCGGACAAACTTTGAGTTAACTACTCCTAAAGAAAAATTGATTCAAGATATTGCCGGTTTTGCTGACGATGTTATTAATACAAAACTGTATCTCTCATCAAACTCTCTCTTGAAAGAAACATGGGATACATTTATTTGGGATAATTTTAATAACAGTTATAAAAGTCAATTAAATATTTTTGATTCTGTAGTAACTGCAATATTAGCAGCTCATAAAACTAAATTGTTTAATCCATTAATCATTGATAAAATATCAGCATTGAGATCAGTTGGAGTTGAGTTATCAGCTGATTCTATTAATGCGTATAACAATTTTAATAATTCTACTGACAGATTTACACTGTTTCTTCCCGAGGGTTGGAAAGCACTTAAAAATGTTATGGTGACAAAACAATTAAAAAAAGGGATGTCCGGAACACTATTTTTAAGTTCAACATTAGGAGCAAATTTTTCTGTTGTTAAAATAGGTGAGAATGAAAAAGCAGAAGATTATTTTACAATTGGTTTATCGAATGAGGTTAAAGGGAATTATTCAGTCCGTTTTAGTGAAAGGATATCGACAAAGAAGAATTATATCCAATGTTTTGAAGTTAGTTGTGTAAATCTAAAATATTTGGTCATATTCGAATGTCCAATACTTACATACTTAGAACATAAAAACTTGTATGAAGATATCATGAATTCATTTGGAGTTGACTGTTAATGCAAAGGTTATTGTACTTTTTATATGGTGATGCAGATGAAGTTACAAAAGATTTTTTCTATAATAAACTTCAAATTATTTTATCAGAGTTAGCCGAAAAAGAAATCAAATTAGGAAAGATTGAAAATTCATTTCAGTTAGAAAAAAATATACCTCTATGTATCAATTAGATTTTGAGAATAAGGATGTATTGAAAAAAAAGATGGTTTCTGAAAAAGGTAAAATATTAAATCGAAACATTATGAATTTCTCTAATTTTATAACGACTATTATAGTTATCTATTAAGGAAAAGATGAACATTTATTTAATACGTCACGGGAAAGCAGAAAACATTACTATTTACAAAAGAGATGATGAGCGTGAACTTCTTCCGGAAGGAAAAGAAGAGATGCGAAAGGCAGCTTTATACTGGAAAAAGGTAATCGGACAGTTTGATTATATTATATCTTCCCCTTTCTCAAGAGCTTTGCAAACTGCTGAAATAATCAAAGAAGTATTTGACTATAAAGAAGATTTGATTTTTGAATCGTTTTTAGCTCATGGCGGTAGTGTTTCAAAATTAATTGAGACTGCAAATATATATCACTCAAAAAATATTGCATTTGTTGGTCATGAACCAACTTTATCAAAATACGTTTCTCAATTGACATCTAACTCTGGTGTAAGTATTGATTTTAAGAAAGGTATGATTGCAAAAATATCATTTGGAAGCAGGGCACGGGAAGGAGCCGGTTGTTTAGATTTTCTTATACCTCCCATATTTTTCAAATAAAAAGGGCAAACAACCACACAGACTAATCACTGACCGTTGCTTCCTTCCGGACCTGGCGGGGTTGGGTGTCAATCTGTTGGCTGCTGCCCAAAAATGAGTTGCAAAATTCCTTAATTATTCCTTCAAATCCAAACGAAATGTTTCGTGTAGTTTCATTTTTTCTTTTTTCTGATCATGTAATGAATTTCTTTCCCAGAAAACCCCATTAAAATATCCTTGAATAGTTTTATCAGTTTCAGCTATCAATAATCTCTTTTCGGTATAGATGCAATATTTTTCTTCCTGTTCAATCCCAATAAAATTTCTATTAAGTTTTTTAGCTACAACAGATGTGGTTCCCGAGCCAACAAATGGATCAAGTACAACATCATTTTCTTTACTGCTTGCAAGAATAATTTTTGCTAACAATTTTTCAGGTTTTTGTGTCGGGTGATCTGTATTTTCAGGCATTGACCAAAATGGAATTGATATGTCTGTCCATAAATTTGATGGAAAAGTAATCCTAAATTTTCCATCTTCAGTCTCTTCCCAATCTTTCGGTTCATTATCTATTTTATACGGAGCTATTACTTTTCTTTTCAGTTTTACTGATTCAACATCAAAATAATATTTTTTTGATTTTGTGCAGAACCAAATATCTTCAGAATTATTTTTCCAATTGTGTAATGCGCCTCTCCCCTTTTCACGCTCCCATGTTATCCTATTTTGAATATTCAAATAACTTTGCAACACATTAAAAACAGCAGATGAATTCCTCCAGTCACAACAGACATATACAGATGCCTCCTCTTTTAATAAAGGAATCAATTTTACAAACCATCCTTCAAACCATTTTTCATATTCATTATTATTCATCTCATTGAACTTCGTATTCCCGTATTTTTTAGAAAGATTATAAGGGGGATCAATGAATAATAAATCAATACATTCTTCCGGTAAAAAATTCACAATTTCTTCCAGAGGTTGGTAAATAGTCTTGTTTATTATGTCTTCAAGATTTTGTTTTGAATTTATTTGCAGCAATCTTGATTTGATAGAAGGAATCTCTTCATCTTCAATTTTTATAGTTCGGTTGTATGCTTTTTTCTCTTTTGACATTGACATTTCTAATTGATTACAAATATTTTTGAATTAAAACAAACTTAATTCCAAAATCGCTATTATTCAAGCTAATATCTAACTCATTCAAATTGTTTTTGTATTAAAAACATTCTTCGTTACTTTCATTCAGCTCACTTTGATTATATTTGTTATTAAAATTTATGGATGAAAAATGATTAATGATATAAAATATATAGCTATGGAGGCTGGAAAAATAATTCGTGAAGGTTTTGGAAAAAGTTTTTCATATGAGTACAAAACAAACGAATCAAATATTGTCACCGAAATTGATAAAAAAGCAGAAGAGATAATTAAAGAGTTTATAATTAAAAATTATAGTACACATTCCATTTTAGCTGAAGAATCCGGTGAAACATTTAACAATCCGGAGTATGTTTGGGTTGTTGATCCACTTGACGGTACAACAAATTTTACACATGGATTACCGATATTTTCCGTCTCAATAGGTTTGCAAAAAAATAATAAAACAATTGCCGGAGTCGTTTATGATGTAATGAATAATACTCTTTATTCAGCAGAAATCGACAAAGGTTCCTATTGTAATGATATCAGATTACAAGTTTCCCCACAAAATAGATTAGCTCACAGTTTAGCTGTTACAGGATTTCCCTACGATATTGCAGATAATCCAAAAAATGCTTTAGAACTATTTACAAAAATCATAAAAAAGACAAGAGGTGTTAGAAGGTTGGGTTCGGCTGCAATTGATTTTTGCTATGTTGCCAGCGGAGTGTTTGATATTTTTTGGGAAGTGCATTTAAATCCGTGGGATTTTTGCGCCGGTCAATTGATAGTCGAAGAAGCTGGAGGAAAGGTTACGGATTTTAAAGGAAATCAGATTAGATTAACAAGTTCAACAATCCTTTGTACTAACAGTAACTTACACGATACTATGTTAAAAGAATTAATTCTTTAATCGTACTGTTACAATGAAATGAAAAACTATAAAATTATTATACAGTATGATGGAACTCCATTTTGCGGCTGGCAAATTCAAAAGAATGGAAGAACAGTTCAAGGTGTTTTAACTGATGCGCTATCTACTGTATTGCGCGAAAAAATAACCATCAATGGATCAGGTAGAACCGATACGGGTGTACATGCAATTGGTCAATGTGCAAACTTTCGCACCGGGAAAGTCCTGAATGAGCGAGAATTCGTTTATTCGGTTAACTCAATTTTACCGAAGGAAATTTCCATAATTTCTTTTGTGGAAGTTGATTTTGAATTTCATCCGAGATTTGACGCAAGAAGAAGAATATACTATTATATGATTTCCCACAAAAAATCCCCCTTCTATTTTGATTATTCAATGTACCGCTTGGTTAATCTAAACATTGAGAAACTTAATCATTATTCAAATCAAATAATGGGAGAACATGATTTTACTTCATTCGCTAAAACAGCCGACCAGGCTGAAAATAAAGTCTGTACAGTTTATGATGCGAGATGGAGAAAATCTGGATTCCTAACAATATTTAGAATAGAAGCAGATCGCTTTTTACATTCTATGGTTAGAACAATTGTTGGGACATTATTAAAAGCTCATGATGAAAATTTTCACGATGATAGGATTACAAATATTATTCTATCTAAAGATCGAACCCAAGCTTCTGAAGCAGTTGTTTCAAAAGGATTATTCCTATATAAAGTTATCTATTAAGTTATTAGTTTATGAATATTCAAAAATATTATACATTCGAGAAATCAGTATTAATAAGAACTTCCAAAATTAACTTATTCGAGTTTCATCGAGATACAAATAACCTTCCAAAAATCTCCCCATTATTTCCCAAAGTTAAACTAATCTCGATTTCTGAATTTCCACTTCAAAATGATTCAGTTATTATTATTCAATTAAATTTTATTTTGTTCAAAATTTATTGGGAGATAAGAATTACTGATTTTGTCTTCAATGAAAAAATTGCTGATATACAAATAAAAGGACCTTTCAAATTTTGGAAACATTATCATATATTTACGTCAGTAGATGAGGGAACTATCATTACAGATAGAATTGATTTTATTCCTCCCTTCGGAATTATCGGGAAAGTGTTACTCCCGCTAATTAAATTACAACTTTTTTTGATGTTTAAGTTAAGACATCACAAAACCAAATCACTTTTTGAAAGGAATTAATATGGAATTCTTGGCAGCATTTCATCCAAAACTTGTTCACTTTCCGATTGCGTTACTTTTAACTTATACGCTTTTGGAAGCAGTCGGGGCAATATTAAAGAAAGATTTTTTTTCGAAGGCAGCATACATTTTATTAATACTCGGTGTGCTTGGTGCTGTGGCAGCCGCACAAACCGGTGAGCAGGCTGAACTTCTTTTTGAGAATTGGACAAAAGCGAGTGGCGATTTACTTGAATCACATGAAAAATATGCAAATCTAACTGTCTGGTTATTCTCCGTCCTGCTTGTTATCAGAACAGCATTTACAATATTGGTTCAATTAAAGAAAAAGTATACTGTTAATCAAACTGTGCTTAAATATATTTTTGTACTAATCGCGATTATTGGATGTTATTTTATTTATGAAACAGGTGAATATGGTGGTAAAATGGTTTATGAACATGGCGTTGGAACAAAACCTATGATGGAATCGATTGAGGAATAAATCTTAATTGAAAAAATTACCTCTATCACTGTTTACTACTCTGGTGATTCTTGTAACTGTAGGTATTCAATTTATTCTTTTATTTTTTGAATTACCCGTTTTCTTAATTGTTATTGGATTTAGATTTCACTTAGCTCTACTTATTCCGATTATTTTTTACATTTTACGAAATGATTTTACTCCTTTAAGTGATAGTTTGAGAGATTTCTCATTTAAAGGATTAATTTCTGGAATTCTGGTTTCTCTATTCTCAATTGTGATTGTCCTAGGGTTTCTTTTATTGACAAAAAATTTCGGCTATAAAGAACCAGATTTATTTTATGAACTTGGTCTCTCGAGTATAGCCGATTATCCCATTTATTTAATCTGGAATATTTTAGAAATTTTTGTTTTCGTATCTCTCATAAGAAAGCTATTTGAGAACAATAAATTCAATTATATTTATATCTTTGCAACAATGTTCTTTATTATTGCTCCCGAACATATCAAAATTCAGTTAAATGAATTTAACTACATATCAGCCATTGAGTTTTGTTTAGCTATTCTTATAATTTCTACACTCATTTATAAGTTGAGTTCTATTTATTCAATTGCAATTCTTCTTTTCACAATATTTTGGTTTGGACTTTTAGTCTTTGGAGCTGAACTACCAACACTCGTTCGGCTGTTTTTTGGTGGTAACTACTCTTCATGGGATGGTTTCTTTCTCCTTAATAAAAATTATGAATCTTATTCATTTGTAACATACTTATTCATTGTATCGATTATATTGATTATCAAACCTATTGAAAGAAAAATTCAGAGTTAATTATTTTTTCCGTATTTTTCAATTAAAGAAAAACATAAAATGAAAACTTTTATTTTATTAACATTAATAAGTATTTCTGTTGGATTTGCAGGCAATCTTCCTGCAGATAAAGCGAGAGGAATATTTTTGGCTGTATCTGTTGGTCCAAGACTACCATTCGCAGATTTTTCAAATTCAACAAACATTGGGTATGGTTTCAGCCTTGAATTAGCCTATACTGATAACGAATATCTACCTGTTTTTCTTTTTGGGAAAGTAGGTTTCGATCAGTTTTCTGCATCACAAGATTTTTATCAGAAGAGTGACTACTCTCATCTTTCTCATCAATTTCTTCCATTACAAGCTGGGATCCGTTACTATCTTCCTCCAATTTTAGAAAACATAATAATCATTATTCCTTCGATTGAATTCGGTGCAAATTTTTTAATTTTTCAAAATCTTCATCAATTTAAAATTAATAGCGGGAAAGCAAATTATCTTGAAGATGGTTCTAAGTTTGGTTTTACGGCTGGTGTTGGAGCGTCCATGTTCCTAATTGAAGCACTTGTTTCTTACAATTATTTTAAAAGTACACAATATTTAGCATTTGATTTAAAAGTTAGACTACCACTTTTTGTAAGTTTATAGGAGTTATTATGGATTTTGAAAATATTTTACTTGAAATTAAAAACCATATCGCAATTGTTACTATCAACAGACCTCAAAAACTTAATGCTCTTAACATTCAGACAATAGAAGAGTTAAAATCTGTTTTTAATGAGATTAATAATAATACCGAAATACGAGCGGTTGTATTAACTGGCAGCGGAGAAAAAGCTTTTGTAGCAGGTGCTGACATCTCAGAATTAAACAAACTCTCCCCTATTGAAGCAAAAGAATTCTCGCTTAATGGACAATCAGTTTTTAATTCAATTGAAAACTTAAGTAAACCCGTCATAGCAGCGATAAATGGTTTTGCGCTTGGTGGAGGCTGTGAACTCTCTTTATCATGCCATATTAGATTCGCATCCGAAAATGCAAAGTTTGGCCAACCGGAAGTAAATTTAGGTATAATACCTGGCTATGGCGGCACGCAAAGACTTTCACGATTAATTAATAATGGAAGAGCATTAGAATACATTCTTTCGGGAGATATGTTTGATGCTCAGGAAGCATTTAGATTAGGACTTGTAAGTAAAATATTTTCTCAGGCAGATTTATTAAATAAGACAATTGAATTTGCCGAAAAGATTACGTCAAAACCCCATCATGCAGTCAGGTTAGCTATAAAATCAGTAAATGCTGTAAATTCAATGTCGTTAACTGAAGGTTTAAATTATGAAGCTGCCCTTTTTGCTTTAGCAACCGGAACAGATGATTTTAAAGAAGGGACTTCAGCATTTCTCGAAAAAAGAAAACCTGAATTCCGTCATTCTTAAGTTTGAATAGGTAATTAAATTTGTTGAATAGTAAAAGATTAGTTTTTGTTTTATTTAGTATATCGTTACTACTGGTTTTTGCGAATATTTTTACAAAAGAAGAAAAATCCGGGAATGTTCCAGACGAAGAAACAGAAACAAGCGGTTTTGTTATTGATAGCATTTTCACCTCCACATTAAACGAATTTTCAATTAAAGGAGAGAGAATAAAAAAAAGGAAATCTCCTTATAAGAATATGGATTCCCTTCAATATTCATATACAATAACGCTCCCATCAGATTTACCAATAGTATCAGTACTTTACTACCTCAAACAAAACTTTGATGACCAGAAAATCGAACTCTTTTGCAGGGAGAAAAAATTGAATGCCGATTCTGAAATTGAAATTAAATCCGGTAATAACATCAAATTATTTGCAGAAATAATTATAAATAAAAATGAATTTAGAGAATTTGGTAATTTTTCTATTTATTTGACCGGTGTTGAAAAATTAGAGACTTCTGAAAGAAATATTTTACTTAAAAATTCCGATCCGTATTCATTCATTTTATCGCCAACACAAAAGAGTGCTGATATCACAAAGGAAATTACAGAGTCAAACAAGAACTTTATACTTTTACTCACAGATGCAAAAGTAGATGATAATTTCCAATTGAAGACAGATTTTTCAAACCAACGACTTCTTATATCTATTAAAAATATTGTTGCTAATTTCAGAAAGAATCCAAATATCTTAATCGATATAAATTCTGATTTATATAACTCAATAAGTTATATTTATATTGAAAAGGAATTTCGTAAACGAGGATTTAAGATTCTACCTATTAATAGTTTCGTTCGGATTGATCAGATGACAGATGAAGAGTCTATTTCAATATTTAAACAAAGGATTGACAATTTCGGGAAAACTGGTTCAGAAGTTTTTATTTTAAGGAGTGAATCTTATACAAACTTAAATAAAACTATTTTTGAATTTAAAAAACGTGGAGTAAAATATACCTTACCGATTAACTAACTATTATTAATAATCTTTCCATTATAATCAACTTCAATAATTTCGTAGTTCAATTCAACTTCCTTCAGTTGATTTTCAATACTTTTCTGATCCCCTACAACAACAATGATTGCATTATCAGTTTTGAATGACTTTTTAGAAACTTCAATTACATCTTCTTTAACAACCTTTGAAACATTTTCCACAAAAGTATTCAGACTATCTTCTTCAAGATCGTATTTTATTTTAACAGCAATATTGGTAACGATTTGTGAGTTAGTTTCAAAACGAGAGGGAAATTCCCGAATAAGTGATAATTTGGCAAAATTTATTTCATCATCAGAAATATTTAATTTCATTCCCGTTACTTCATTCTCAATTTCGATTAACGCTTTTATTGTTGCATCAGAATTAACCGAAGTGGAAATACAAAACTCAGCGGCTTCCTTATAATATCTGAATGCTGAATTTATTCCATAAGTTAAACCTTTTTCCTCCCGAAGATTCAGATTTAATCGGCTTGTAAATTGTCCGCCAAGTATTTTATTACAAATCATTTTGGCATAGTAATCTTCACTATTTCTCTTATCCGAAATATGTCCGTATTTTATTTCCGATTGATTAGCCCCTTTATTATCATATATATATAAACTTTTTTTACCTAATTGAGCATTTGACTTAACTTCAGTTTTGACAGCTTTTCTGTTAAATAAACCGAAATGTTTTTCAATTAATACTGTTGCGGTTTCCAAGTCGATACAGCCAACAATTATAAAATCCATATTATCCGGTGCGACAAAATTCTTGTTGAAATTTATCACATCCTCTAATTGAATCGATTCAATTGAATCGATATAACCTGCGCTATATTTTGAATACGGATTTTCTTCTCCATGTAATACAAATTGAAAAATATTTTCGGCAACGAGATCAGGATAATTTTGAACCTGTGGAAGCCATGATAATATTTTTTGCTTTTCTCTATCAAAATCAGCTTGATCAAACCTTGGTTCACAAATAATATATTTTGTTAGATTAATAGTTTTTTCTAAATTTTCTACTAAAGATAACATCGAAACATACAATGAGTCATCATCAATTGAGACGTTGACTGATGAACCAAGTATTTCGATTTCCTCATTTATTTGTAAAGAGTCATAAGGTCCGGCTCCTTCATCCATAAGAATCGAATTAATGTATGCAAGCCCCTCTTTACCTTTAGGATCAAATCTACTTCCGCCATCCATCATAATTGTCAATTGCACGATTGGTAATTTTGGTCTATTTACCAGATGAATACAAATACCGTTAGACAATTTAAATTGATGAATTTCTGGTAAGTTAAATGCTATTTCTGAAGTCGGGATTAGAGGTTTATCTTGATTTATCATTTTGTTAAGTATTTTTATTCGGAATAATATGTAATTCTATAAACGGTTGATTTAAGTATAATTGCGCAGCTTCCTTAATCTCATCATTTGTTAGTGATTCAAAACGATTAATATCAAAATCAAAACCGTTAGGATTATCTAAATAGAAGTTGTAATGATTAAAGCGATCAGCCAATGTATTCATGTTCTGAAGTGCAAAAATAAAACCCGATTTAATACCGTTTAGCGAACGAATTCTCTCTCTTTCAGTTATTCCATTCTTGAAAATTTCTTCAAGTATTTTGAATACCTCAGTCTTTAAAAAATCGAGGCTAATACCTGGTTTGGCGGTGACAATAATACCAAAAAATCCATCGTGCTTACCACTGAACTGAAAAGAGGAAACTGAGATTGCTACCTGTTTATCAAAAACAAGTTCCTTGTGAAGTCTTCCATTCTTTGAACCAGCCAATAAATCAGATAAAAACTCCGATGCATCATCCATTTTTTCAAAATATTTTTGGGATTTCCAGCATAAATATAATCGTTCTAATTGCACATTATCTTGAAGTATAATTCTTTTGGTTTCTTTAAGTGTTGCTTCAATTTCGTAATCCTTATTCCCCATTTGGATTGATGAAATTTTTCCAAAGTAATTTTCAATTTTAGCTTTTACAGATTCAAATTCAATATCCCCGGCAACAACAAGCGAAGCATTTGAAGGATTATAATGTGTTCGGAAAAAAGTCGCCACATCATCAAGATTATAATTCAAAATATCCTCCATCCAGCCAATAGTTGGAGCATGATAAGGATGTTCTTCGCTAAATAGATTTGAGAGAATAGTTTCCCAGGCTAACCCATAAGGTTGATTGTCATACCGTTCAAGCCTCTCATTTTTAATCACATCAATTTGATTTGATAGTTTTTCCTGAGTCAACGCATCTATAAAAAATCCCATTCTGTCTGACTCTAACCATAGAGCTAAGTCAACGAAATTAGAAGGAACTTTTTCATAATAGTTAGTTCGATCAAAATTTGTAGAAGCATTGGACATTCCTCCCGCCTCTTGAATATATTTGAAATGTTCTCCCTTATTTACGTTCTTAGAGCCTTGAAACATCATATGTTCAAAAAGATGAGTTAGTCCGGTTTTTTCTTTCACCTCTGACGCTGAACCTACTTTATACCACAAATTAACGGTAACCAATGGAATATCATTATCACGATAAAGTACTACATCTAAATCGTTTTCAAGTTTATATTTCTCAATACTATTATGGTTGAAATTCATTATCTAATCTTCTTTTAAGATGAAGTTAATTCTATCTGCTTTTCCATCAATATTAGATTTTGGAGTAAGCTTATAGATATCACATAATAATGGATATATATCAATATTCAATAATGTGCCTGTTTTATAGTTTTTTTTAAAACTTGGTCCGTTAGCGATAAAATATCCATGCATATCAAGGTGATGATTATCGTAGCCATGATTTCCCTTGTTAAAATACTTTCCCCAATTTTCCAAATCTTTATTGGTCATAATACTCCAACCCATATCGGCAATCATTATTATATCACCAAACAAATAATTTTGACTAAACTTGAAATGATTAGGGATTTCATCTTTTAAATAAACTTTAAAGTTCTTTTCTGAGGCTTTAAGGAAATCGTACAATTGTGTGATTTCCTTATTCTCTGAATTGATAAAAACCATTGGACCGTTACCGTCAACTTTGTAATTATAGCCTTCAAGAATTTTGTCAATATCAATAAAACGTTCTTTACTAATTTCTGTCATTCCATGATCTGAAACTAAAATAATATTAGTACTATCATACATCTCAATTTTTTTTAAGTTGATTACCAAATTACCAATCAGACTATCTAATGAAGCGATGGTAAAATCAATCTCCTTTGAATTAGGTCCAAATCTGTGACCATAAGTGTCGGCTGCATCAAAATAAAGTGTAATAAACTTAGGACGTTTTTCGAATGGAAGCGATAACCAATTTATTATCCCATCAATTCTAGTTGAATATGGACGAACATGATCATATTTTTCATAATATGTTGGACGTCTATAATCTAATTCCACCTCGGAACCAGGCCAAAAATATGAGGCACATTTTATTCCCTGTCTCTCAGCAGTTTCCCAAAATGCCTCACCCCAATACCAATATGGGTTTCTAACGGCATTTGTATCTCCGAGACTGTATTTCTCACCGGTAATCGGATTTTCAAAGAAATTGGCTATAATACCATGATTTTGTGGATATTGTCCGGTAATAATTGAATAGTGATTCGGAAAAGTTTTTGAGGGAAAAACAGGTTGTAAAGAAAGTGAAGAAACACCCTCGTTTTTAAGAAGTTCGATATTTGGAGTTAAACCCCGGTTAGTATAATCCCATCTAAACCCGTCAAAAGAAATTAAAATTGTATAAGGAATGTTTTGAGCAAATCCTGAAGTTAAAAAAGTTAGGCAGATAAATAAAAATAATTTCTTCATAATCCTCTATAATAAAAAAAAGGGTCGTTAAAAACGACCCTAAGATAAGTATTAAATCGACCTATTAAAAGTCAAAGGTAAAACTTAAGTTCCATGAACGTTCTCTGCCAAAATATACTCTTGCTGATCTTGCATCATGGTTTGCGCCATCTGTAGCATCAGTAATATAATTTCTATTATTAAGTGCATTAAATAAGTGCATTCCTACTGACATACGCTTAACAAATGAATCAACAAACAATAAATTATAACCTACATGTACATCGATAAGATAGAAATCAGGTAATCGCCATGAATCTTGTTTGTCATTAACATTATTACGTGCATCAGGATTAAAGAAAGCATATTGACGTCCAAAGAAATTATAAGCAGGATTGAAAATCATTTCAGAAACGTCTGACATTTTTTGTCTATAAGTAAATCCTAATGAAGCTGTTGTCATAGGGAAATCACCAACTTTAATTCCATTTACAAATGATTGGACTTTTGTTTGCACAGTAGGATCATCATCTGCTGAAACAATCGCATCTACATCACTTGTATATTTAGCAAAAGCATATGTAAAAGATGCATTCATTTCTAAATTTCTGTTAATTGCATGAACTCCTTCAAACTCAACGCCTAAGTGTTGTTGACCGGCACCAAAAAGATTGTAATTGGTTTGAATTCCCGCCGGACTAATTAGGCTTGTACTTATTGATCTATTTTCCCAATTAGTTAAGTATCCATTAACTCTAAGTACTGAACTGTAAGCTGAGAACATATATCCAACTTCAAGACCTAGAATTTTTTCATTTTCAATATTATCATAAACTTTATTTGCATTGCTGAAAACGTTTCTGAATAGAGGAGCTTTTGAGAAGTATCCAACATTTCCAAAAACACTATTTTTCTCATCTAAATTGAAATTAATTCCAGCTTTTCCTGTATATCCAAGGAAATTTTGCCAATCTGTCTCTTCACCTTCACCAGAACCGCCATCAGGTCTGAAAAAGTCGACTCTTTGATATCCGGTCTGAGAGACTGATAAATTTATGAATGATGAAATTGCTCCAACTTTATATTCAAGCTGACCAAATCCACCGATTTGTCTTACTAATCCATCATTATTATAATCTACAACATCATTAATAAAAGCCATATCTGTAGTGCGGTTTGCATTATTTTTATCTACGTAATAATCTCCACCTAACAAATTTTCAACTGTTCTTTTATGGAATCCTCTATAGAATCTTCCATCCAAACCTGCATTTAATATTAAACCATCTTGAATCTTATATTTAAATGTTGAAAGTAGTCCATACCAGGTATGATTATTTCTTGATGCACGCAAAATTCTTGTTGATTTTTTAAGACTTGTACTATATAAACTATCAACATTGCCTGAATTTGTGGTCCAAGCAGCATCAAAATTAATCAAACCCTCAGGAGTATATGACCAAGAACTTCCTAATCGTCCTGTTCCGCCACCATCTCCAAATGAAAAGTATGCAACATTCGACATAATAAGGTCATTACTTATTTGCCAGTTGTGATTTAAGTTGAATGCCGGTTTATGATAAAAATTTACAACTTCATTAACTGGTTTACCATGCAGATAACCCCAATTTTGGTTGTATTCAAAACCACGGGCATAAAAAGTATTTATCGACTGTTGATTTGTTCTCTGACCATGTTTCTGCGGTGAACCTACTGCCTGAAACTCAAGTGCATGATTTCCGAATAATCCACCTAAGGAAATGAAATAAGTAAACTCATCTAACCATGTTTTGTCAGCATATCCGTCCCAGGTTTTTCTGGATACTAAGGCTGTAAGTCCAATATTATTTGACAATTTTGTTCCGAATGCAATTGAAGTTTTTCTAAGATTATCTTCACCGAATTCAGATCTTATTCTTGTAAAAGGTTCTAAAGCACCAACACCTTTTGTAGCTACATTTATAACACCACCGATAGCTGAAACAGAATAAGGTGAAGCTCCCAAGCCTCTCTGAACTTGAATATTATCAGTAACATCTCCAAGACCAGCCCAGTTTGACCAATAAACCCAACCGTTTTCCATGTCATTAACAGGGACACCGTTAATCATGATAGCTGTATTTCTTTGATCAAACCCGCGTAGTTGAACTCGTGCATCTCCTGCACCTCCACCACTTTGTGATACATAAATACCGGGAGTCGATTGCAAGATAAAAGGGACGTCTCTAGAAGCTAATTTAAATTCTAATTCTTTTCCCTGAACTTCTGAGAATGCAACCGGAGTTTCTCTCAACGTTGCGCGTGTTCCTTTGACGACAGTTTCACCAAGTAAAACCGCTGCCGGCTGCAGTTTAAAATCAACCGCCAGATTTCCGGTAAGTTTTAGGGTTTTAGTTTCTTGTGTGAATCCCAGGTAACTTGCACGAACTTCATAAACACCTGCCGGGACTTTCGAAATGGTATAGAATCCTTTTTCATCAGTAGTAGAGCCTACGTTAAGTGATAACACATAAACATTTGCACCAACTAATGGTTCATTTGATTCAGAATTGATTACTCGTCCAGTCAGATCATAACTTTGAGCAAATAAATTAATTGATGTTATGACTAATAGAACGGCCAAAAAGAGCTTGTTTTGTTTCATCTAACCTCCAATGTTAAAAAATATTTTAGGGCATTGAAAAATGCCTAATGAAAGTTAAAGATGCAAACTTAGAAATTGATTTAATAAAAACTTAACATTGGGAAAGAATAAAATATTTAATTATTTTTGTTCCCCAATTAATTTAATAGTTTTAAAACTCTTTCTAACCTTACCGATCCGAGCAACTTAAATATTTGAGTGAATGGAATTTCTCTATCCCATGAGAAAAGTACTATAAATGCTTGACCAACAACCATATCACGAGGAACAAAACCCCAAAAACGACTATCGGCGCTATCGTCCCGGTTATCGCCCATCATAAAATAGTAATCTTTCTTTATCTTATAGGAAGTAACAGCTTCACCTTTGATTGTTACCGTTCCGTTTGTAACACTTACAACTCGTTCACCAAATTCTCTGTCGATTATTGTTCGCCATTCTTCAACGTTTGCAGTTGTTAATTGGACTTCATAACCTGTTTTCGGAATTATTAAGGGACCGTAGTTGTCTTCATTCCAGGGTTTGCCTGAAGGGAAAATACGTGGATTAATTTTATCATTTGAAATTGGATATGGTGAAAGGTATTGAATGTATGGTGGAATCCATGATTCCTTGCCATTAATAAAAACGACTTTATCAATAATTTGAATTGTATCTCCCGGCATTCCTATCAGCCGTTTAACATAATTGACATTTAATTCTCGTGCAACTAATTCGTCTCTGTCGCCAGGATATTCAAAAACTACTATATCGTTTTTACGAGGTTCTCTTATTGATGGTAGTGTAAAAAAAGGAAGGGCTATTTCTGTAAATGGAATATAGCGTGCAGAGCTTGATCCGAAAATGAATTTATTAACCAAGACAAAATCACCGACTAAAATCGTTCCCTCCATTGATCCGGTTGGAATTCGAGTATTTTGTATTATGAAAGTGATGATAAATAATGCTGCTACACCGGCAAAGAGAAAAGATTCAACAAACTCCTTAACCTTTTCTAATGCGGTTAATTCTCGATTTAATTCTTCTTCTGTTTTAATGCCGAAAAATTTTTTAATTTTTGTTTTAAATGACAATTTATACTCCGTTTAATAGATCAACTTTAATTGTGAATATTCTTCCAACTCAATTTGGTCGTTTTGAATTTAGTTTTTGTTTCAATAACTCATTAACAGTTTTCGGATTTGCCTTACCTTTGGTCTCTTTCATTATCTGCCCGACGAAAAAACCGACAACTTTATCTTCACCATTCAAGTATTGCTTAACTTGGGAATTATTTCTTTGAAGAATATCTGTGATAATATTCTCGAGCTTCGTGACATCCGATATTTGCAACAGATTTTTTTCTTTTACTATAACTTCTGCTTCTTTTTTTGTTAGAAGCATCTCCATAAAAACATCTTTTGCAATTTTTCCACTAATCTGTCCCGTTGAAATTAGTTCTAAGAGATTTCCTAATGATTGTGGTCCAATACTAAAATCTGAAATACTTATTTTTCTTTCGTTCAATATTTTAAGAACATCCCCCATTATCCAATTACTAACTAATTTATAGTCAAAAGTGAATTGAATAGTATTTTCAAAATATTCAGAAATAGCTTTCGACTGTGTTAAGATATCAGCATCATATAAAGGAAGATTGTATTGTTTGATAAATCTTTCTCTTTTTGCTTCAGGAAGCTCGGGCAATAATTTTCTAATTTCCGCTTCCCAATTTTTATTAATCACTACCGGCATAAGATCAGGCTCCGGAAAATAGCGGTAATCGTGAGCCTCTTCTTTACTTCTCATAGGAGCTGCTTCATTTTTATCAGCATTCCATAATAAAGTTTGTTGTGTAATTAGTCCGCCATCTTCAAGAATTTCAATTTGTCTTTCTATTTCGAAATTGATTGCTTTTTCAACATTCCGGAATGAATTCATATTTTTAATTTCAGTCTTGGTTCCTAATTTTTCTTCACCTTTTAATCGAACTGAAACATTAGCATCGCATCTAAATGAACCTTCTTCCATATTCCCATCACAAATATCAAGATATTGAACAATCTGACGAAGTTTAATTAGATAAACGGCAGCATCTGATGCTGAACGTAAATCCGGTTCACTAACAATTTCGAGCAATGGAACACCACATCGATTTACATCTATGAAAGTGAATCCACTTTGATCATGTATTGATTTTCCGGCATCTTCTTCCATATGGATTCGCGTGATTCCAATTTTCTTTTCGACTTCCCCATCATCTTTCAAAATCATAAACCCGTACCCGCAAATCGGGAGTTCGTATTGTGAGGTTTGGAAACCTTTTGGAAGGTCTGGATAAAAATAATTTTTCCTTGCAAAGATTGATTTGTGATTAACTCCACAGTTAAGTGCGGTACCCAATTTTATAGCAAATTCTACAACCTTTTTGTTAAGTACCGGTAGTACCCCAGGGTGTCCAAGACAAATTGGACATACATTTGTATTAGGCTGGGCATCAAAAGAAGTTGAACATCCGCAAAACAATTTTGTTATTGTTGATAATTGAGCATGAACCTCAAGCCCTATAACTGCTTCATATTTCTGATTCATAATTTTAGATTATTCCAGAACATAAACTCTATAGTCGTACGGTCGAAGTCCAATTGCAATTGACTTAGCAAAACTCGTTCTATTTTCGGTAAACCACTCTAAGTAATTTCCTTCAATATTTGAATCGTTCATTTTAATCTCTTGCTTCTTTGAAGAGAAGTTAAAGATGGCAAGGATTTTTTCATCTCCATTTCTTCTCATAAAAACAAGAACATCCTCATTGTTGTTTGATTTTACTTTGTAGAAATCTCCTCCTGAAGTTCCATTCCAAAGAGATTTATTTTGTTTTTTTAATAAACCAAGTTTTTTATAAATAAATCCGAGACGATGAGATTTCCAATCAATTAAATCCTTTTCGAAAAAATCTAATCGTTTATTAAGACCTGCTTCTTGCCCGCTATATACGAGAAACATCCCCGGAATAATTCCAGTAAGTACCGCAAAACTCTCAGTAAACTCATTAAGCCTCTCGAATTCAGTACCGTTCCAGGAATTTTCATCATGATTAGTAATAAAACGCATTCGATACGAATCCTTGGGATACTTTTTTTCTTCTTTGGAAAGCATTTTATAAATTTCTATCCCTTTTGATTCTCCTTTTGCAATCTGGTTCATCAAATGCATTAAGTCCCAGGAATATGTCATGTCAAATGATTTATTATGCATTTTAGGAGATTCATCTTCAGCAAGCATAAAGACATGTTTGATTTTATCAAGTTTTGGTCGTGTAAACTCCCAAAATTCTATGGGTATCATTCCTGCAACATCACATCTATAACCATCAATGTTAAACTCTCTAATCCAATATTGGAGAGCTTCGGACATATAATTCCAAACTTTTTTATTTGAATAATCGAGAGCTATAACATCATGCCAATCAGCAACCGGTGGAATAAATTTCCCATCTTTATCGGTTTTAAAATAATCCGGATTTGTGATTGTCAACTGATTATCCCATGCAGTATGATTAGCAACCCAATCAAGGATTATATACATCCCCAATGAGTGTATCTCTTCGACCAATTCTTTAAACTCATCTTTAGTACCATACGCCGGATCAATGTCGAAATAATCTTTCACAGAGTAATAACTTCCTAAAGTACCTTTACGATTCATTTCGCCAATGGGATGAATGGGCATAAACCAAAGGATACCAACACCAAGTTCTTTTAATCTTGGAAGATGTTCACGAAATTCTTTAATAGTTCCACCGGAGGTAAATTGCCTTAGATTAACTTCATAAATAAATGCATCTCTACTCCAATCGGTGTGTTTAACATGACTTTTTGATTGTCCAAATAATGGGGAAAACCAACTAAAATTCATAAATATTATCACCAACAGATGGATAAAAAATTGCGTCTTAAATTGTAAGATTTTCATCAACATCTCCCATTAAATTTTTATTTAACAATTTCCAACAATTCCACTTCAAAAATTAGAGTAGCACCGGGAGGAATAACATTTCCCGCACCTTGCTCGCCATAAGCTAATTCAGATGGAATGTATAATTCAAATTTCTCACCGACTTTCATTAATAGAAGCGCTTCTGTCCACCCTTTAATCACACCATTGAGCGGGAATACAGCCGGTTCACCTCTTTTATATGAATTGTCAAATTCAGTTCCGTTGATAAGTTTACCGAGGTAATGTGTTTTAACCTGGTCGGTTTCCTTTGGTGATGGTCCGTTCGCAGATTTAAGAACTTTATATTGTAATCCACTTGATGTAGTTTTTACACCGGGTTTGTTCTTATTTTCAGCGAGGAATACTTCACCTTCTTTTCGAGCGGATTCACTTACTCCTTTTGATTTTTCTGCTTGTGTATTCATCATCTCTTGTTGAAATGACATCATTACCTGCATCATTACATCATCTGACAACTGAATTGAGTCTCCACTATATGCTTTACTAAGTGCAATAGCAAGAATCTCTGCATTAATTTCCAAACCATTAGATTTCAAATCTTTACCAATATTAACACCAATGCTATAACTGACTGAATCCTGTTTTGATTTTAATTCAACCGGACTAGAATTTTGTGATTGGCATGAAACTAATCCCATGCTCATCATAAGAAAAACAATTAAACGCTTCACAGATATTTCCTTTATATTTGAATGATTAAATTTAAGATGGTTAATATACCAAAATTCAATTTAATTTTAATAGCTTAAGAAATCCCCAAATTTATTATTCAATATTTTTCAAAATTTCTCAAATCCGATATAGAAGCAGCTGTAGCGAGGAAAATTAGCAAAAAGTGGCTCGACCTTGAAAAAATTATTCGGGCTATAGTTCTTATACTTGTTTTCATTATTTTCCGGCAATCTCTGACCTTATTTAGTGGGATTTGTTCTCGACTGGGCAGACTACTCCCTAAGATTTTTCAAAAATTATCTAAGAAGTTTTTTTTTATAAGGGATTCAATCTTAAGCGAAGATATATACTTTCAATGAGTTGAATGTTCTTTAATGGAGCTGCAATTTTTAAGATTGTATATCTTGCATGATAAATAAGTTTGCCGGCTAAATGAAGCAATTGATATCTAATGGTTCTTATACTTTTCTTTTTGTAATCATTCGGCAATAATGTCAGCTTAATCCATTGCAGTATATTGTAAGCTAGTATTCCTATTGTAAAATAAAGTGAGTTTGCTTCAAACTGTCCGCAAGGCATATGATCGAGATGAAGCTGATTCTTTAATTCTCCTATTACTCGTTCCATTAAACCCCGGCGGTGATGGAATAGTATAACATCATTGGAGCTATATTCATTTAAGGGGAGATTGCTTATTACAATCCAATATTTATAATCATCAAACAACTCGGCATTTTTTAACAGCTCTCTTTTTGCCAACAATCTAAATGATTTTTTCTTTGCACTGAACGTATATGTGGTTTCTCCTACTTCCCAATTTGTTTTTATTCCTTCTTTATCTGTTCCTTGTTTCCATTGATCTTCCGGTATTGATTTTATTGCCTCTAACACGCTTGTTGTATGTTTTGCCGTTATTGAAAAATACTTGTTGCCGCTTATGCAGTTTTCTGCTATTTGTTTTTGATAGCCCGCTGAATCTATGCGGATTATCTTTATATTCTTTCCGTAATTGTTTTCACATTTTTGAATAAAGCTCCATAAATTCTCTGCCGGAGATACATTACCTTGCCTAAATTCACTCCCCGCTATAAAACCATTCTCTTCTATTATTCCTATTAATGGATTGTAACCATAGTTACCCTTGTAGGTTCTTAATGAATCTCCTTTATCTGATTCTATTATTGTCGTATCTATATCAAGCGTTACATCTTCTTCTGCTTGCGATATTTTTTTCATTATTTGTCCGGTAACATTCCATATCTTTTCCTCTCCTTGGTTAGCTCCCTCTCTTCTTAGCCAATCTCCTATGGCATCACTAGTGGGCAAGTTTTTTATCTGAAGCATCTCTTGAAAAGCTTTATCTTCCCATAAATGTTTTACATCTTCTAAATGAAGCGCTCCATCATGACGCATACTAACAACTGTATTTACATACACACTATGTTTTATTCCTCTGTTTGATTTTGGCTTTCCAAATTCTTTATCAATAAGTTCATCTAACCTAATATGTTTTCCATATTCGTCCGTAATTAAAAATCCGCTGCGGCGTGTTATTTTTTCTGATGTTTTGGCTATTTTTATTCTCATTTTAAAGAAGATTTTTATTGTTTTTAATAATTCACCCGATTGGTGATTTCGTTTTTTTCACGAATTCCCCTTTCTATCATATTAGAAACAACATTAATGCCATCTTCTTTTTCTCTATATCGGATTTGAGAAATATTAGCAGTTGAATCTTACTTATATTATTTATATAATATCGCACTAAATTTATTAAGGGATAAATAAATGTTAATTTTAGCCGCAATTATGATTCTTTCTTACCTTGTCGGTTCAATACCGACTAGTCTTATTATAAGTAAGGCTGTGAGAGGGATTGATATTCGTGAACATGGAAGCGGAAATGCCGGGGGTACAAATGTTTTCCGTGTAATGGGTTGGAAATATGGTGTTTTGGTTATCCTATTAGATGCACTTAAAGGAGTATTGGCTGTTGTTTTAGTTACACGTCTTTACTCGGGAACGGTTCCATTCGAAAACGCTACCCCTTTTGATGACTTTACCCTAATTCAAATTTTAGCCGGACTTGCAGCCGTTGTTGGACATGTATGGACTATCTTCGCAAACTTTCGCGGAGGAAAGGGAATTGCTACCGCCCTTGGTATGTTGTTAATTATTATCACAATAGATATGCTTGTTGCCGTTGGAGTATTTATTCTGGTTGTTGCACTTTCGCGTTATGTTTCACTCGGTTCAGTTATGGCTGCTATTTCTATTCCGTTAACATTAATAATAAGAGAAAATATTTTTAATGTTGATATTGAAGGCTATCATACACTTTTGCCTTTTATAACAATGGTTGTAGCACTTGTCATTTATACTCATCGCAAAAATATTGGAAGAATATTAGCAGGTTCGGAAAATAAAATATCATTTTCTAAAAAAAGTTAACCTATTATGAAAATAGCTGTACTTGGGGCGGGGGCTTGGGGAACTACCTTAGCAATTTTATTGCATTATAATGGTCATTCCGTTACGCTTTGGGAATACAAAAAAGATTACGCGAAAAAACTATTAAAGCATCGTGTTAATGTTACGTATCTTCCTGAGATTCCTATTCCCGAAGAGATTGTAATAACCCACAGTTTAGATGAAGCTGCAATCAATAAAAATATGATTGTGCTTGGAACTCCTGCTCAGTTTTTGAGAAGTGTTCTTAAGCAAATTGATTATAGCGATATTAAGGATAATATTTTTGTAAGCTTATCTAAGGGTATTGAAATTAATTCACTACTCACTATGTCGCAGGTGATTCAAGACGTTTATCCTTCTATTGACAAATCACAAATCGGTGTTATCTCCGGTCCGAGTCACGCAGAAGAAGTTAGTAAAAGAATTCCAACCGCTGTTGTGGCGGCTTCAAGCGAAAAGGAGACCTCGAAAACTATTCAAGCTGCTTTTATGACTTCTTACTTTCGGGTTTATTCTACTACCGATATACTTGGAGTCGAACTGGGCGGAGCGTTTAAAAATGTAATTGCAATCGGTGCCGGAATTATTGACGGTGCTCAGTTTGGAGACAATACAAAAGCTGCAATTATGACCCGTGGAATTGCCGAAATTTCACGCCTTGGAATTACAATGGGAGCGCGCCCGGAAACGTTTTCCGGACTATCGGGAATGGGAGACTTAATCGTCACATGTATGAGCCGTCATAGTCGTAACCGCTTTGTAGGTGAAAAAATTGGGAGCGGAATAAAACTAAAAGATGTCTTAAAAAACATGTCTGCTGTTGCTGAAGGTGTTGAGACAAGTAGATCAGCTTCACAGCTTGCACGAAAATATAAAGTTGAAACTCCAATTACTAATGAAGTTTATAAAGTCCTTTTTGAAGATAAAGATCCCGTCAAAGCTACAACTGATTTAATGACGCGTGATATGAAAGAAGAATAATTTCTTCACCCCGTTTCATTTAATTGCCGAACAGTTGATGTTTTTAAGTTATTGTGAAGTAAATAGAACATTTAAAGTGGAGTATAAGCAAGGTTGTGTATGGACGACTGCATTTATACTATTCAACTAACAACCTTCCTACTTTGAGAAAAAGCGTTCACAACTAGAACAAAGTAAAAAGGTACTTGGACGGACAGTTTTCACTTTTATCCAAACCCACTTTTACTATTTCGGTGACAAACCACGACAGCTACCATCAGATGGAAGTTTGGCTGCTCATAACAACAACTACCCAAAAGACTGGTTTCATGCTTCGCAGAAACATTTTTGCAAGCTGAAAGTTCAGTTCTTTGAATGAAGTTTCGTGGTAAAAGTCCTCCCTTCGGGTAGTGGCAAACCGTTAGCTTAAAGTAAAAGTAAACCATTTTGAAATAATATAAAAAAAATTATTTACGAACATGGAAAGCCCATATTTAAATTGAACCTTTTATAAAATTAATTTCCGCCCACAATTACAATTTACTGTATCCATAGACACAAAAAGAAAAACTTTGTCAGAGAGAGCGAAACTTTTCTCACCTTATAAATACTTTAAGAACATAAAATAATATTTGTTTTGTTGCTTAAAGAAATTTTCGTAGCTTTGCGAAGTAACTATCATAAAATGGTGCTTATTTCGAGATATGGCAAAACAATATTATAAATCAATTTATTTTAGCGATTACCCTGCAAAAGAAACTAAAGAAAAGTCTATAACTCTGGCATTTAGTGAGCCCGAACTCCCATATTTCTCAAAGGTTAAGGAAATGTCAACCCAAGAAATAAAGGAGCTAATAGGTGTTGAATCATTTCAACAACTTACTTTATTTGTTGAAAAACAAGAAAGATCCATAAATCAAGTTGTAAAAAGACTGATTAAACAAAATCTGTCAGAAATTGACCAAATAAAAGGTATGAGTAAAAGAGATGTTACCTTTGTGAAAAGCAAAGATATACCTTTTCAGCGATGGTATCCATACATTGAAGGTTATTCAACTGATTTTGTAAAATCATTGATTGAAAACTTTGAAATCAGAAACACCTTAATTTATGAACCTTTCGCAGGAACAGGTACCACACTTTTTTCTTCCGACGAGAAAGGTTTATCTACTGTTTATTCTGAAGTAAACCCATTATTACAACATCTTATTCAAACCAAGCTGAATGTGTTAAAAACGGAAGAACAAAAGCGAAAAACTCTTTCAAGTTTCCTTCGTGATATTTCAAACTCTATTTTGCAGAACTTAAGCAAGTTTGAAGAAGATAAGGCATTGAAGGAAGCTTACAAATTATTATTTGCCGACAGTAAATATTTTTCTAATGAAACATTATCACAAGTACTGAAACTACGATCTTATATCGATATTGTAAGATTGGAAAATGAACTTTTAGCCGACACTTTAACTATTGCTGTTTTGTCATGTTTATTGCCCGTTTCATATCTGAAAAAAGTTGGTGATGTCCGCTTCAAAACTCAAAAAGAAATTGAAAAGGAATTAAAAACATTTGAGGAAATATTACCTCAAAAAATAGCAGATATAGCAGAAGATGTATTGAATTTCAATTATTCATTGAAGTTTAAGCACGAATTAATTCTTTCAAATGCAAAGAATATTGGCAGAGTGAATGAATTAAAAATCGGGGCAATTATCACAAGCCCGCCATATCTAAACGGGACAAACTATTTTAGAAATACAAAAATTGAGTTGTGGTTTCTTCGTTATCTGCAATTTGAAAACGATTTGCGTTTTTTTAGAGATCAGGCTTTGACAAGTGGAATCAATGATGTAAAAAAAGAGTATGCATGCATAAATGGATTAGATATTTCCACAAAAAGTAGTCTTTTAAAATCCACTCTTACTGATCTTCATAAGAAGGCATACGATTCAAGGATTCCTATAATGGCAAAAAGTTATTTTGAGGAAATGTACAGGATATTTAGTGATTGCAGAATACATTTAAATGACAATGCAAAAATCCTTATTGACATCGGCGATTCTATTTTTTGTGGTGTTCATATTAATACTGATGAAATTTTAATCGATATACTTACAGAACTTGGTTTTACGCTCATTGATAATAAAATATTGCGGAAAAGAAGGTCAAGGAACAAAGAAATTCTAACACAATCGTTGCTTGTTTTTCAATATCACCAGAAAAACAGCAAACAAGTTCGAAAAACAACACCTACATTTTGGAATCAGAACTGGAAACAATTTAAGATAAATGTTCCACATCAACAGGAACCATATTCACGCAGAAATTGGGGACATAATAACCATTCTATATGTTCATACCAAGGCAAGCTAAAACCCGCAATAGCTCATCACTTGGTAAAAACATTTGTCCCTGAAACTGGCACATTACTCGATCCATTTTCCGGTGTTGGAACACTACCGTTTGAGGCTGCATTATCAGGGAAAATGTCTTATGGTATAGATATTAGTTTGCCTGCTTTTTACATTTCTCAATCAAAAGTTACAGTACCAATTTCTATAGAAGTCTTTAATTACATTAACACTTTAAAACAATTCATAACGAACAATAAATGCACTAAAGAAGAGCTGAGCGAAGCTAAAATTTTCGGCTTTAACAAAACCCTATCCGAATATTATGAAGAAAATACACTAACGGAAATTTTACTTGCAAGAAGGTTTGTAAAGCAGAATTATCCCAAAACACCTAGTGAAATGTTGGTTGTAGCATCGTTGCTTCATATACTGCATGGAAATAGACCATATGCACTTAGCCGCAGGTCTCACCCGATCGTACCTTATGCTCCAACAGGTGAATTTGTCTACAAAAACTTAATCGAAAAACTCACCGAAAAGGTTAACAGAGTAATAAAAGCTGAATTGCCTTTGAACTTCAAAAACGGAAAAATTTTCAATCAGGATACAACATTAATTTGGCCACAGGAAATAAATAATTTAGATGCAGTAATTACATCTCCACCTTTTTTTGATAGCACAAGATTTTATTTAGCTAATTGGATTAGAATTTGGTTTTCCGGTTGGTCTGATAAAGATTTCAAATATCAACCTAATTCGTTTGTTGACGAAAGACAGAAAAAAGACTTTGCCATATATGAAAGTATTTTCCGCCAATCAAAAGAACGCTTGAAAAAAGATGGGGTTTGTGTTTTGCACTTAGGTAAAAGCGTTAAATGTAATATGGCAGAGGAATTGCAGAAAATCAGTAAACGTTGGTTTAAAACAGCTGACTTGTTTGATGAGAGTGTTGAACATTGCGAATCCCATGGAATAAGAGATAAAGGAACGGTAACTTCTCACCAATATTTAGTGCTTGTCTAAGCTAGTTGAAACCTAACAATTTTTTATTAATAACCGATAACTTTCCGACCAAATTGTAGTCGTTTAGAATTTTCTTTAGCTCATTAATTCGTTTAGGTAAATGTGATTTTTCCCTGACTTGTAAGTATCGTTTAACACATTTATTTACATTAATGTTCGTATTGATTATTGGTGTTTTACTTGATATTAAAGTCAAATCAGCCCCTGTTATTTTTGCAAGTTCAATCAATTCATTATTCGTATAAAATTCACTTGGCCACTTTCCTTTTTTGTTTGCATTTGCGTCAGATGACAGCAGGCAGGCATTTTCTTTCTTTAAATGGTAGAGCCATTTTGATGGCAGTATATGGTCAATTTGGTATGACTGTCTTTTTTTTATGTCAAGTTTTGCACCTGTTTTGAAGCACTTGCTTCCAAATCTATTAAATAATTCTTCAATATCAATAAACTCATTTTCGCTCTCAACTAGTAGATCAGCAATTCTTCTTCTTACAGAAGATTCATGAAGCTGTTGTTTTGTTCTCTTAGGGTTCAGTACCGAATTAATCGCTCCCTTACAACTTCTACATTCCATTTGCCTTTCAAGCGGTCCCCAACCAGAATGTTTGCTAAAAGCAGAAAATGGTAAAACCCTACCACAAGAATTGCATTGCTTCCAATAAGCATCAAAATTTTCTGTAGCAATTCTAAAAAATGCTTCCCAAAAACGCTGGGCTTTAATTGATTCTGCAATTGTAAAATTTTCGTCCCAATGCTCAAATGGTAAATCGGAGTCTTTCGAGTGAACATATTCGCATTTTGAACACTTCCATTCACAAGTTTCATAAGCTGATTTAGGATCCAAAAGCTCACTTCCTATTCTAATATTGTTTAATTCCTTGCAATTTAGACAAATGAACCCCACCCATGCATCGTGATATGGAATTCCCTCAATCCTTGTTAGCCCTGTTCTGTTCTTTGTTTTTCTTCTTGTCATCCTAAAGTCAACATTTTTTAATATATTTGCAAATATAATTAATTTGCTGCTTATAAGATATTATAGAATCTTTTTATTAAAAGCATCTTTTCCAAAACTGCACTCTTCAACAATAGGTTTTTCAAGGAATTTGCAAATCAAATGCTATCGAAAAATTATTTTAAACATTGCCGAAACTAAAAAAAAATTTACAATCGGACTCGAAAGTCAAAATAGTAAGATATAAATCACAAGGGAGATGAATATTAACAATGTGATGCATGGACAGATAAAAGAATAATAGGCACTAACAAAGTATACATGCTATAAGGGTTTAGGTGGTAATTCAAGCGTTCTGTCCCGCAACAAGTTCAGTATAACTTGACAGGAAATTACCCCGCATCCCCAACAATTTCACACCACCAACCCTTTTTCCCTTCTCTCCTTTTTATTCATTCTGCTTTTTTGTAAAATTGATTTCATTAATTGAAAAAATCCTTTTATAAAAATGCCAACATCAAAGTTGAATGATTCTATTCAATTCTTAAAGTCAGTGGGTCCGAAACGGGCTGAAGTTTTTGCGAGCTGTGGTTTAAAAACAATACGCGATCTCCTCTTCTATTTTCCCTCACGTTATCTTGATAGAACTACAATAATATCTTCTAATAAAGCTTTTGATCTTACACTAAACGGTTTTGATGGCGAAATAACAATCATTGCAAAAGTTGTAAATAAAGAATCCAGGCGTTTCGGTAAAAAGGAGATTCTTACAGTTAATTTGCGGGATCAAGATGGTTTCTTTAGCTGTGTTTGGTTTCAAGGCGTTAAGTATTTTAAAGATCGTTTTGAAAGCGGACAACTTTTCGCAATATCGGGTAAGCCGACAATTTCAAAATTTAACGAACTTCAATTCACTCATCCCGATTTTGACCAAATAACCGAAGATGAATCACAAACATTTTACAATACCGGAAAAATTATTCCTTTCTATCGCATTTCAAAGGAACTTAAAAGCAAGAACATCGGTGATCTTAGTTTACGTAAAATTATTACTTATGCGATTGATGGTTATATAAATGATGTTGAAGAGACTTTACCGGATTTTATTTTACAAAAGCATAATTTACTTTCACTAAAAGAAACCGTAAAACAAAAACATTATCCCGATTCTGACGGGAAGATCAGACTTGCTGATTTAAGGTTAAAGTTTGAAGAACTTTTTTATCTTGAAATACTCGTTGCTGCACGTAAACATAATTACAAAGAAAAAGTACCGGGTTTAGCTTTACCGGTACGAACAAAAGTAGTCCATGATTTCTTGAAAATTCTTCCCTTTGAGTTGACAGAAGCACAAAAAAAAGTACTACACGATATCCGTATTGATATGGCAAACATACAACCGATGAATAGATTACTGCAAGGAGACGTCGGAAGCGGGAAAACGATTGTTGCTCTAATCTCAATGTTAATAACAATTGATAATGGCTATCAGGCTGTTTTAATGGCTCCAACTGAAATTCTCGCCGATCAACATTCAAAAAACATTACGCTGTTAATGGAAAAGTTTAACGAAGTATTTCCTTCATATAAAATCAATGTTTCATTATTGATTGGCGGACAAAAGAAAAGCGAACGAAACAAACAACTTGAATCGATAGTGCTGCATGAAGCAAATATTATTATTGGAACTCATGCTTTATTTGAAGAGACTGTTCAGTTTAAAAACTTAGGATTAGTTGTAATTGATGAACAACATCGTTTTGGAGTAGTACAACGCGCTTTGTTGATGAAGAAAGGAACAACACCGGATGTCCTTGTAATGTCAGCAACACCAATTCCAAGAACATTATCAATGACAGTTTATGGTGATCTTGATATTTCAATAATAAACGAAATGCCTAAAAATAGAATTCCGATTAAAACTTATCTTCGAGGAGAAAGCAGACTTCCGGATATCTATTCGTTTGTTATTAAAGAATTAGAGAAAGGGAATCAATCTTTTATTGTTTATCCTTTGGTAGAGGAATCAGAGAAACTTGAACTAAAGGCTGCCACAAGTTACTACAACGAATTGAAGGAGACTTACTTTAAAGAGATTAATGTCGGTTTAATTCATGGTAAAATGAAATGGCGTGAAAAAGAAGAGATAATGTTTTTGTTCGCAGAAAAAAAACTTGATGTTCTTATCTCAACCACTGTTATTGAGGTTGGAATTGATATACAATCAGCTAATATTATGATTATTAACGATGCTCATCGCTTTGGTTTATCTCAGCTTCATCAACTAAGAGGTCGAATTGGCAGAGGCACTGAACAATCTTACTGCATATTAGTCACAAAAGATGAATTTGTTGCTTCATCACAACGTGTAACACGTAATCTTGAGTATTTATCAAGTGCACAAATAGAAAAATACAAATCATCAGTACGGTTGCAGTCGATGGTAAAGCATCTTGACGGTTTTAAAATTGCAGAAATAGATTTAAAGTTAAGAGGACCAGGGGACATATTCGGAATTCAGCAAAGCGGTTTCCCCGAATTTAGATATGTCGACATTACAACCGATGGTGAAATTTTAATTGAAGCAAAACGAGAAGCATTTACTATTATCGAACAAGACCCTCAGTTAAGAAATAAACAACATGATATTATTCGAAAACATCTCATCGACCATTATTCAAACAATCTTAAGTATGCAAGAATTGCTTAAGTGAATTTATTTTCTTAGAACAACTCATTCATAAAAATAATTTCTAAAAAAATATTTTAAATTTTTCTTCAATCATGTGATAAAAATGATTGACATGAAATTTATATTAATTATATTTGCACAAAAAAATATAAAGGAATAATAAAATTTTTTCTTCTCTTAGTGTAAGATTGAATGCTGCTCTTACATTCAATGTAAAACCGGAAAGTGAAACTTTCATCGAACCGCTATCTCCTATCCGAAATACTACCCGGGTTAACACTCAACAAAAAATAATTGATACTTTTGCTGAATGGGACACATGGGAAACTATTTACGCAGTGAGAGATGCGCTCGAGTTATATCACTCCGTAACCTTGATTGAAGCGGATGAAAACGCCTTCGATAAGTTAAGAGATTTAAAGCCTGATATAGTTTTTAATGTTGCAGAAGGATTTTACGGAATAAGCAGGGAAGCACAAATTCCTGCAATTCTTGAAATGCTTAACATACCATACACCGGTTCCGATCCATTAACCTTATCTATTTGTTTGGATAAAGGTCGCACTAAAGAAATTTTAACTTATCATAAAATACCAACACCATCTTTTATAACTGTAAATAATATTAATGAAATAAAAAATATTGCTTTACGTTTTCCACTTATTATAAAACCAAACGCAGAGGGATCAAGCAAAGGAATTTTTTCTTCCTCTTTTGTTAATAACAAAGAAGAATTGACAAGAGAAGCAGAAAGAATTTTAAATGAATATCATCAATCTGCTTTGATTGAAGAATTTTTACCCGGACGTGAATTTACCGTTGCAATGATTGGTAACGGAAATGAAACTGAAGTTCTTCCTATTGTAGAAATTCTTTATCAAGATTTTCCGGAAAATTTTATTCCAATTTATTCCTATGAAGCAAAGTGGATACTCGACTCTAAAGAAAATCCTCTTGATGTTTTTTCATGCCCCGCTTCAATTGATAAAAATCTTGAGGATCAAATTAAAGAAACATGTTTGCGCACATACTCTGTTTTAAGATGCAGAGATTGGAGCAGAATCGATATTCGCTTAGATGAACAAGGCATCCCAAATATAATCGAGGTTAATCCGCTTCCCGGAATATTACCCGATCCACAGGATAACTCATGTTTCCCCAAAGCAGCAAGAACTGCCGGAATGTCATATTCGGATATGCTTAACAAGGTTTTATTATCAGCGGCAAAACGGTATAGTATTATATGAAGATTAATGCAAAAATAGTTGTCTGTTTTAACTCGCCGGTTAGTATATATTCATTATATACCGGTAAGGAAAATAACGATACAAATGCTGTGGTTGAAGACCTTTCCGAAAAGTCATTCGCACAGGAAATTGATATAATAGTTTCATCGCTTAAAAACTATTTTTCCAGAGTTGAAGTACTCCCAATTGACAGAAACATAAACATCACATTTAATAAATTAAACGTTTTATCACCTGATATTATTTTTAACTTTGTTGAATCTGTTGAAGGAATTTCTTCATTCGAATCTTACAATGCAGGTGTTTATGAACTAATGGACATTCCATACACCGGAAACAGACCACAAACCCTCGCAAATTGTCTGAACAAAGCATTCACCAAACACATTCTCAAAGCTTTCGATATTAAAACTCCATCATACATTATTTGCAAAGATGATAACGATCTTAGCAATCAAAACTTCAATCTTAATTTTCCTGTAATTATAAAATTATTAAAGGAAGATGCAAGTATCGGAATATCTGAAAATTCTGTTGTTAATAATTTTGAAGAATTAAAAAAACAAACCGATTTCCTCTTCAAACACTTTAATCAGGAAATTATAATTGAAGAGTTTATTGAAGGAAGAGAATTTAACGCTGCAGTTTTAGGTGATAAAGTACTTCCTATTTCAGAAATTAAATTTGACGGATTACCGGAAGGTCTTCCTAAAATAGTTACATATGAAGGGAAGTGGGTTGCTGATACAGTCTATTACAAAAATACAGTTCCAAGCTGCCCTGCAATTATACCTGAGCAGCAAAAAAAGATTTTAGAAGAAACCGCTCTTAACGCATTTAATGCATTGGAGTGTAGAGATTATGCACGTGTGGATATTAGGTTAACCAAAGATAATATTCCTTATGTTATTGAAGTTAATCCCAATCCGGATATTTCAACCGACAGCGGATTTAGTCGTGCCGCTTCGGCAGCGGGTTTATCTTATCCCGAACTATTATTTACCATAGCAAGTTTTGCTCTAAAAAGAGGCGATCATGATTCGCAAAATAAAGCCGTCTGACAGACAGGCTTTAGAAAACATTCTCAATTCTATAGCTCAGTTTAATAAGAACGATATTGATGTCGCTCTGGAACTGATTGATATAGCAATTAATATTCCCGGACAGACCGATTATCATCTGTTCGTGTATGAAGAAGATGGTGTTGTTTACGGTTATCACTGCATTGGTAAAAGACCAATCACAGATGCAGTGTATGATCTATATTGGATTGTTGTCGATGCAAACACAGCACGCAAAGGTGTTGGTTCAGTTTTGCTTAAACATGCCGAGGAATTTGTTAAACAACAAAACGGCAGATGGCTTCTTGCTGAAACATCTTCTAAAGAGAGTTATGATAAAACAAGACGGTTTTATCTAAAGAATGAATATTCAATCCTTGCTGAAATTAAGGATTTTTATTCTTTGGGTGAAGCATTAGTCATCTATGGTAAGTATTTTTTGAATAAATAGAGTAGGAACGACAATGGAAATGTGGCAGCAAATGGTAAGAGACAGTGTTCATACAGTTGAACAGCTTGTGCAACGCTTTGGTATCGATAAAGCGGTTGCAGAAAGTCTCAATGAATTTTTCCAGGTCAGAATTAATCCTTATTACTTAAGTTTGATTCGTTACCCGGGTGATCCGATTTGGCTCCAATGTGTCCCGGATATTCAAGAGCTTCAGGATTTAGATGCTGAGGAAGATCCGCTCATGGAAGATGCAATGAGCCCCGTTCCAAACATTACACATCGTTATCCAGATAGAGCACTCTTCTTAACCACAAGTCAGTGTGGATTATATTGCCGTTTCTGCACAAGGAAAAGAAAAGTTGGTGACTCAGAAAAAATTTCTATGAAGGGGCTTGAAGCTGCGTTCAATTATTTAGAACAACATAACGAAATAAGAGATGTTATTCTTTCCGGCGGAGATCCTCTGATGCTTACGGATGTAATGTTAGAAAAAATATTAAAACGACTGCGTCAGATTCCACACATTGAAATAATACGACTCGGGACAAAAATGCCATGCGTTTTACCGCAAAGAATAACGCCAAAATTAGTCGAGATGTTAAAAAAATATCATCCCATATATATCAACACACACTTCAATCATCCGTGGGAGATTACGCCTGAAAGCTCCAAAGCCTGTCAGATGCTTGCGGATGCCGGATGTCCCGTCGGCAATCAAATGGTGCTGATGAAAGATGTTAACGATGACCCTGTAATTGTAAAAGAATTGATGCAAAAATTATTAAAAAATCGTGTGCGTCCTTATTATATGTATATGGCAGATGAAACAAAAGGAGCAAATCATTTCAGAACTTCAATAGCAAAAGGTCTGGAAATAATTGATAAACTTCGCGGTTGGACAAGCGGACTTGCAATCCCGCATTTTGTAATTGATGCCCCGGGTGGCGGCGGAAAAATTCCGATACTTCCTAATTATGTACTCCATTACGATGATGAAAAGATTGTACTCAGAAATTATAAACATCACGTCTATACATATAAAAACGGAGATACTTTAAAGAAAGCTAAAGAGAAAAAACTATCTCTCGTTAAAAATAATGGGAACGGTAACGGCAATGGTAAATCAAAGAAAGCTGTAGTTACCAGAAAAGTTATTTTGCCTGAGATGTCTGAAGCAGAATTAAATTAATCTATTAACTTTTTGATTCAAAAGTAAACTGATAAAAAAGGCTGTCAAATCAAAAGAGACAGCCTTTTCTGTTTAGTAAAAAATTTACAATATATATTTACTTAAGTCACGGTTTTTAACAAGTGTATCAAGTTTATCAGAAACTAATTTCCCGTCTATAACATAATTGCTTGATTTATTTTGATCGGGAACATCAAACAATATTTCATCAAGCAGTGTTGTTAGGATGGTATGCAATCTTCTTGCTCCAATATTTTCAACTTGCTCATTAACAATCGTAGCAAGTCTTGCAATTTCTCTTATTCCACCTTCTTCAAAAGTGAGAGTTACCCCTTCTGAATCGAGCAGAGCACTATATTGTTTTAATAAAGCATTTTGAGGGATTGTTAAGATTTTAACAAAATCATCTTCTGTCAAACTTCTTAATTCGACACGAATCGGGAATCTACCCTGTAACTCGGGAATTAAATCAGACGGTTTAGCAACATGAAATGCTCCTGATGCAATAAACAAAACATGATCTGTTTTTACAACTCCATATTTTGTATTAACATTCGAACCTTCAACAATTGGAAGCAGATCTCGCTGAACACCTTCACGCGAAACATCAGGTCCGTGAGATTTGCTGCTGCCACCTGCAATTTTATCAATTTCATCAATAAAAATTATGCCTGAATTTTCAACACGGCGTATAGCTTCTTTTTGAACTGCATCTATGTCGATTAGTTTTTGTGCTTCTTCCTGAGCAATAATTTCATGTGCTTCAGAAATTGTGGTTTTTCGTTTTTTCTTTTTCTTTGGAAGCATACTTGACATAATTTCCTGAATGTTGATTCCCATATCATCACCACCAAGCGGTCCCATAATTTGCATACCAACAGCAGGTTGTGTAATATCAAATTCAATCATCCGATCATTCATTTCCCCTTTTTTAAGCTTTTCCTTCATCCATTCGCGCGTCTTTTGATTTTGATATGATTCGTCATTACCGTTTTGTTCTTCAACTCCTTCTTGAACAGTTACCGGCTTTTTAACCGGCGGGATAAGCATATCAAGAATTCGTTCATCAGCTAAATCTTCGGCTTTTGATTTAACTAATTCCGTCTGTTCTGTTTTAACCATATTAACAGAAATATCTACCAAATCACGAATCATCGACTCAACATCACGACCGACATAACCAACTTCTGTAAATTTTGATGCTTCAACTTTTACAAATGGAGCATTTGAAAGTTTTGCTAATCTGCGTGCTATTTCAGTTTTACCAACACCGGTTGGACCGATAAGAATTATGTTGTTTGGCATAATCTCTTCACGAAGTTTGTCCTCTACCTGTTGCCGCCGCCATCTGTTTCTTAATGCGATTGCAACAGCCCGTTTTGCTTCATGCTGTCCGATGATAAAATTATTTAACTCATTTACAATTTGAGATGGAGTTAACTCATGTTCTAAAAAGTTGTTCATTCCGAAAGTCCTTTATGCTTCAATTACTTCTACATTTATTTTGTCGTTTGTATAAATACATATTTCAGAGGCGGTTTTTAATGACTCGCGAATAATTTCATTCGCCGTAAGCGAACTATGCTTCGTCAGCATTTTTGCTGCTGCAAGTGCATACATTCCACCAGAACCGATAGCAACAATTTTATCATCCGGTTCAATTACATCACCGTTGCCTGAAATAATTAGGGCGGTATTTTCTGCAATAACAGCGAGCATCGCTTCAAGTTTTCGCAGATATTTATCGGTTCGCCATTCTTTAGCGAGTTCAACAGCAGCCCGTTGAACGTTCCCTCTGTATTGTTCTAATTTATCTTCAAATCTTTCCATAAGAGTGAATGCATCTGCAGAGGCTCCTGCAAAACCGCAAATCACTTTTCCATTCAGAATTTTTCGAATTTTCATTGCGTTATGTTTCATAACTGTATTACCAAGAGTAACCTGTCCATCGCCTCCAAGAGCCGCTACACCGTTATGAACAATTCCAATTATTGTCGTTGCTTTAATAACATCTGACATTATTTCTTTTCCTTTAATATTTCATTTCTCATATACAAAATTAGCTAATTAATTAATTTTAAGGTAATTCCTTTTTCTTCTTAAAATCTTCAAACCAATTAATAAACGGAGTTGTTGTCGGAACAGCCGGGAGCCTGCCGCCAAAACCCATATACTGTATTACATACATTTGTAAGTTTTTCATTTGCGTATTGTACAATAAATCTTCATTTATTGAAACACCATATTTATCGGCAAATTGGATTGTTTTTTCTTTAAGAAAATTTTCTATTTTTTTATATCCATACTCTTGTCGAAGTTCAACCTTTACTTCATCAAAAGATTTGTTGATAATACCTTCACGCTTCTTATCTATAAGTTTAAATATTGAATATCCTTCGGGAGTTGTGATTGGACCATAGACTTCTCCAATTTCAAGTTGTGAAGCAATTCTCCCCTTTTCACCGAGTGATGCAGCAGGCATCATTCCTATAATTCCGCCTGATTCCCTGTTCCATTCTCTTTTAGAATAAATTTTAGCGAGATCGTAAAAGTCTTTACCTTGCTCCAAATCATTAAGAATTTTCTCAACTACTTCAAGGTTATCGGTTAATATCTCGGCAATATTAACCTGAACCAACAATAACGAATCTCCTTTTGCCTGAACATAATAATCTTCAACTTCCTGCTGAGAAATTTGAATTGAGTCGGTGAAAGAATAACGAAATTCTTCAGCTAAGTAGAAATACTTCCAACGCTTTATCTCCGCTTTTACTTCGGGAAGGTTTTGCATTCCTCTTTTTTCTGCTTCTTTTGCTAATAGTTCCTGCTCAATAAAATTTCGCACACGTTGATTCAATTTAGCGGATAACACTTGCTCACTTACTGGTTCCGAATAGAATCCGTCAAAAATAAAATTTCTTATAAATGCTTGAAGCGGCAATTTTTGATTATCTATTTCAATAAAAGTCATACTTAAAGTATCGGGACCAAATGCCTTTTCGATATTCTTAATATCCCCAACCGATAGTTTGTAAGATTGTTTTGAATTTAGTGAATCGTTAATCTTTACATTTAAATAGATTTCATTAATCTTATCAAAAAGACTCCAGAAAATATCCCCATTTGTTTCAATGGCTTTATTTGAAAAAAACTTTTTGTAAAATTTTTGATAAACTTCATCAGTCTTACGTTCTGTTAGTATTGATTTTACAGCACTAATCCTTTGCTGAACATTTTTTGATGAAACGATATTGTCTTGCTTATCCCTCAAGTAATAGATGAACCAACCTTCTTTTTTTAAGTACGGATTAGAAAAACTTTCAACTTTTAATTCATATAAGAAACTCTCCAAATCAACATCAAGTTTTCCGAATGTTACTTCGAGCGGTGATGATTGAAGTAACGCTTCATCACGTTTGATAAAAATAGAATCAAACGGAGTTCCACTTTTTAACATTTTATGTAGGGCAAATATTTCAGAAGAATCACTCGAATAAATGAAATTAAGTGTTAACTGATACTTTTCTTTCCCTACTGCTTGTTGAAGTTCTTTTTCTGTTACTTCGACTTTATTTGTAATTTCTTGTTTAAATAATTCATTTCGCAAATACATTTTTTGAATAGCCGGGAATGTATATTGCATTATTACCGAGGTATCAAACCCTCTATTACCAGCTTCTTCCGCCCAAAGATATTCAGCGATTAATGTAAAAAGGAAATTCTGTTTTTCGACTACTTCATTCCCTTTGTTACCAAGACTAAAACCGGGAGTTAATTCGAATCTGTGCTGAAATTCCTCGAGCGATATTTTATTACTTCCAACCGTTGCAATAACTTTTTCGGATTGCGGAAAGATATAATCTAATTGAACTGCAAAAAATAGAAGTGTTAATATTATGTGAAGTTTAAATGTTAATTTCATCTTTGGATTCATTTTGATTTAAGAATATTTTAAATGATGGAATGATCCTGCCGACTTCATTTTGATATTTGATATAACTATTTCCAAACCGGGCGACTAATTTTCTTTCTTCAAATATGGATCCGATATAGAAGTAGACTATAAAACAAAAAATAGAAATCGCATAAAACAAAGTCATGTACGGTCTGAATAAAAGAAAAATGATGGAGAAGAAATAAATCGGGTGTCGGCTTATTTTGTATGGTCCGCTTATTCGCAAATGTGATTCCTCATCAAGTGTGGAGTAATCATAACTATTATTTCTCAATCTCATTACTTGACTAATTCCCATAAACTCTTTTCCATCTATATGAAATAAGGTCCAGACTAATCCCGCTATACCAATAAATTGAGGGAAAAGAATAAGCATATCAAATGGATAGTGTAAGTCGAAAATTATAACATCCGGTTTCGGTGAAAAAAAATAGAAAATCAAGAAAGTAATTATTGCTAAAAAATTATACATTAATCTATAGTAAGGTAATAATCGGGGAAATCGATTTTTAATCTTAAACTTTAAGCTATCAGATGCAAGCCATGTGTGGACTACCGCAAATAGAGCAAACAAAATCAGAATAAATAAAATGCTTAACAAAATGGTCATAGAGTCTTACGTAAACGGGCAACCGGCAACCTTAGTTGTTCACGATATTTTGCAACAGTTCTTCTCGCAATATGAATGCCTTCTTCATTTAGAATTTCTGCAAGGCGGTCATCGCTGAACGGAGATTTTTTATTCTCCGTTTCAATAATTTCCCGGATTCTTTCTTTAATATGTTTGTTTGAAACTTCTTCACCTGAATCCGTTGCAAGTCCTTCACTGAAAAAATATTTTAATTCATGAATTCCCATCGGTGACTGAACAAATTTTCCATTTACTACACGGCTTATTGTAGAAATATCCATTTGAATTTCATCGGCTACATCTTTATAAATCATTGGGCGAAGCCACTTAGGACCCTTCTCAAAAAACTCATATTGTTTTTCTAATATTGAACGCATTACCTTCATTAAGGTTTCGCGCCGCTGTTCTATGCAGGCAATAAACCATTTTGCGGATTCGAATTTTTCACGTAAAAACTTATACGTTGTTTTTTCGCGGGGTTCTATCTTTTTCTTTCCTTTGTTTTCGTCAAGCATTTCTAAGTAAGTACGATTTATTGTAATTGAAGGAAGACTTCTATCATTCAAAGTAATTGTAAAATTATCATCCTGTTTTTCAAGAATAAAATCGGGGGTTATTTGATTCATCTCAACAGCTTCAAGGCTTCCATCCCCCGGTTTTGGATTGAGATGTTGAACAACATCAAGTACAGAACGGAGAGTATCTTGAGTCAAATTCATACGGTTCATAATAAGATCGTATCTTTTCTGAACAAAAATATCAAAGTGGTCACGAAGCATTACTTCTGCGAGAAAAGAATAGTATGGATCGTAAGAAGAGTGTTGAATTTGCACAAGTAAACATTCACGTAAATCACGTGATGCAATTGCAATTGGATCAAATAATTGAATTTTCTTTAATAGAGTTTCGGCTTCTTCATTTGTTATTTCAATCCGCTGGAATGTTTTTAATTCTTCTAAAATATTCTCAAGACTTTGTTTTAAATAACCATCTTCATCAAGATTTCCGATGATCTCTTCTCCTAAGACAATAAACTTTTCTTCAAGATCAAGAAAATAAAGTTGATTCAATAAATGCTCGTTTAGACTTTCACGGGCAGGTGCAATCGGTTGAATTTTTTCTTCTTCATTCTGATTTCTATTTAGGTAAGAGATGTCATCAAAATATTCATCATCATTAGAATAGTCTTCAATTCCGAATTCATTATCCTCATCCCGAAAATCTTCTTCCTCTTCAGGGCTTTCTGTATCATTTTCATAGTCATCATTATCAGCCGAATCGACAATTTCTTTTTCCTCTTGCTCTTGATTGATATCTAAATCTTCTTCTAAAATCGGATTCAATTCAAGTTCGGTTTTAATACGTTGTTCTAATGCAATAGTATTCAACTGAAGCAGTTTCTGATATTGGATTTGCTGCGGTGATAGCTTTTGCTGCTGCGAAAGTTTTTGCGTTAATGATAACATAACTAATTACCTGAATTATCTATTAATGATTTATACCAATTTTCACCGTATTTGCGGATTAGGGAATCTTTGCAAATTTCGGCTATTGTTATATCCAATTCTTGTCCCTTTTCTAAAGCAGAACCACATTCACTAAATTTTTCATAACGAAGTACTTCCCCGCCAAAATTGGAAATTCTTATCGGGAAGAGATGGCAGGAGATCGGTTTACGAAATTTAGTTTTCCCTTCTAAATAGACTCTTTCCAAACTGCATTTTGCAATTTCATTCTTGAAATAGACAAAAACACATGCTCTATTATTGAAGCTCCTAATCATTATTTCACCATCGCGGGTTTCGTAAAATCCATCTTCATCAATTACTTCTAAATGTTCTGCTGAAAGATATTTCTTAGCTTCATCAAAAGATTCTTCAATTAGTTGGATTTCTTCCGAAAGCAGTGGAGCTCCATAATCACTTTCAATGGTACAACATGCCCCTTTACATTTCTCGAGGTCACATGCGAATTTTGTCCCAACAATCTCACGATTAACTAAGACATCTTCTATTTTGATGAAATTTTTAGAAAACATTGGAATAATTTTTGTACAAAGATAACAATTTAGCCCTCATCAGAAAAGTGTTTTAGTCTCGATTTTTCTGATTTTGCCTTTTAACAAAAGAGTTTGCAGAGACAGCTATAAACCATACTCGCACTAACCTTACAATTTCTTCATTTGTGGTTCGTGTAGAAATAATTATTTTCCTTAAATTGAATTAGTTTAATCAGAGAAAAAGTAAAAATGGAATTATTTGAAAAGACCATCCTGATTACCGGTGCTTCGACCGGAATTGGTAAAGAATTAGCTTTAAGATTAGCGGCGCAGAATAATCGGTTGATATTATTATCCCGTAGACTTGAACTGCTGAATCAAATCAAGGATGATGCTGGGAATAAAAATCAACAAATCGATGTTTTTTTATGCGATGTATCGGATCATGAACAAGTTAAAACTGTTTTTAAGTCCATCTTAGATAAACACAAAACTATAGATATTTCAATCCTTAACTCCGGTGTCAGTTTTAGAAACAGTATAGAAGATTTTGATGCAAGTAAAGCGAAGAAAACTTTTGATATTAATGTTATGGGAGTGATTTACTGCATTGAGCAGTTACTTCCAATGTATATGAAAGAAGGTCGCGGAATAATAACCGGAGTATCAAGTTTAGCAGATGCCCGCGGTTTTGCAAAGAGCGGTTTCTACTGCGCTTCTAAAGCTGCATTATCAATTTATTTGGAGAGTCTGCGAAGTGAACTAAAACCTTACGGGGTAAAGGTGATAACTATAAAACCGGGTTTTGTAAAAACACCCTTGACCGATAAAAATGAATTCAAAATGCCAATGTTAATGAGTGTTAATAAGGCTGTGGATATTATAATAGCAGGTTTAACAAAAGAGAAAACAATTATTCAATTTCCATTTCTTATTTCAGCGGTTATTAAATTTGTTAAGTTGATTCCAAATAATTTATTCGATTATATTTCAATCAATCATATTAAGATTACCGGCAAGAAGGATTAAATATTTATTATGAAAATCAAAATATTTTTAACCGTCATTTTATTATCAAAGTTGATTTTTTCACAAGCAGATTCATCTTTGATAATAAGCGAAATAATGTTCAATCCGAACGGCTCTAATACTGAGTTTATTGAAATTTATAACATCAGTGAAACCGATACAATCGATTTGAATAATTATAAATTTAAATATTATACCTCAACCGCCGATGTAATTATGTCAGCAGGTTTCGGTACGTCACTTCCACCAAAAAGTTTTGCTGTCGTTTTGGAAGGAGATTATGATTTTGTTTCCGGAATCTATAACTCTTTAATCCCTAACTCTGCATTAATCCTGAAAATTTCAGATAATTCTTTCGGGGCAAGCGGAATGGCAAATACTACCGATAGACCTTTGGGATTGCTCAGACCCAATAACGATACCCTCGAAATTAAAATCTATACCGCTAATAATTCAACAGGTTTTTCTGATGAAAAGAAAGTAATGAATAAAGATACAACCGTCTCTAACTGGGGAAATTCTTCAATTAACAACGGCACACCAGGTTATAAAAATAGCATTACTCCGCTTGTAAATGATATTTCAGTTTCAACTTTTAGTTTAGCTCAAACAAATATACTTCTTGGAAATAGTTTCAACCTTCGGGCGATGGTAAAAAATCTTGGCACAAATCCGGCTCAAAATGTTTTATTGAAACTCTACTATGATGAAAATAATGATAATATTCCGACTCCCAATGAAATTATTCATCAAGAAAATATTAATTCTATTTTTTCAGGAGATTCAATTGATATTCAATATCAGTATAATCCTACACAAGTTGGTAATTACCGATTTATTGCTGTTGCTGAATATACATCGGATGAAAATTTAAATAATAATAGTAAATCGGTGATTGGTTCCGTTCAAACTCCGTCAGCAGAATTTAATGCAATTGTGATAAATGAAATTATGTATGCACCAACTACCGGAGAGCCGGAATGGGTTGAAATTTTTAACCGTTCTGCAAATCCGATCAATTTGAAGAACTGGAAAATTAAAGATAATTCAACTTCACAGGCTACGATTTCAACAACCGATTTGTTTTTACAGACGGATTCATTTTTAGTAATCAGCAATAACATTTCAATAACAAACTTTTATAATATCCCGTCACGAATAGTAGTAACAAGCTTCCCCGCATTGAACAATACTGATGATGCTGTTGTAATAAAAGATTCAAGCGGATTTATTATTGATTCTCTTTATTATTTTTCAAGCTGGGGAGGAAGCAACGGAAGATCATTAGAGCGGGTTTTCACGGATTCAATTTCATTATCTCAATCAAATTGGAAAACATCATCAGGATTAATTAAAGCAACCCCGGGAAGAAAAAATTCCGTTACTCCTAAGAATTTTGATCTTAGCATTACATCTTTTAAAACAGATAAAAAATATGTAATTGGAGATGAATCAATTGAACTTAAAGCATGGATAAAAAATCCGGGAATTGATAATTCGGCTGTCTATTCTGTAAAATTTTATAACGATGTAAATAATGACTCCATTCCAACCGCCTCTGAATTATTTACTGAAATGAGTGGAATAACACTTATTCCAAATGATTCTGTTTCTTATTTGGTTAATGTATCAAATTTTACTGACGGTATAAACCGTTTTATCGTCCGAGTTGATGCAACAATAGACGAAGATTCATCCAACAATACCGCATTTACTTCCGTTCAGAAAGTTATTGTGAATGAAGTGAGAAGTGACATTATTATAAACGAAATAATGTACGCCCCAACAACCGGTGAACCGGAGTGGATTGAGATTTATAATAAAAGCACAAAAATTATTAATCTGAAAAATTACCGTTTCGCTGATGCGGTTGACACTATTACTATTAATACAGTTAGTCTATTACTTCAACCAAACGAATATCTTGTTATTACAAAGGATAGTTCAGTAGCTCAATTTTATAATATCTCCTCCAAAATTGTAAAAGCAACTCTTCCGACACTGAATAATGATTTTGATAAAGTGATTTTGATGGATTCATTAAATCGGGTTATAGATTCACTCCGATATGTTTCTAATTGGGGCGGAAATAGCGGAGGAAGATCGTTAGAAAGAATTTCATTTGAGAACTCTTCAACCGATTCTCTAAATTGGAAAACTTCAATTGGAGTTGTTAAAGCAACACCCGGAAAAATTAATTCGGTAACACAAAAGGATTATGATCTTGCTATAACTTCTACATATACTTCCCCAGCCTTTCCGGTTTTTGGTGACAATCTTTATTTATATACAAAAGTTAAAAATACCGGGAAAAATAATTTAGCATTTTCACTTTCGCTTTTTGAAGATACTGATTTTGATTCAACTGCGGATATTAATTTATACACTTCTTCAACGATAAATATTAGTGCGGGGGATTCACTTTCGTTATTGCTTGATTATCAGATTACAAATCTTCAAAGCACCAGGCAATTTATAATTTCAGTATCAGCAACTCAGGATGATGATACGACTAACAATAAATTAGTTTATAGTATTCGCCCAGGATATCCACAAGGTTCAATAATTGTTAATGAAATTATGTATACACCGGCAGGCGGCGAACCGGAATGGATCGAAATAAAAAATGTTAGCGATAAGAATATATTGATAAAAGATTGGGCTGTTTCAGACATTCTAACAACTCCGCTAAAAGTATTTATTCGTGATTCTATTACTATTTCTCCGGATGAAATTATTGTAATAGCACGTGATTCGACTATTACAAATTACCATAGAATTATTCCTTCACGATTAATAAAAATTTCTCTTCCAAATTTGAATAATGATGCTGATGGAATCGTAATTTATGATGACCGTGGAGCTGTAATTGATTCCATCCTTTATTCAAGCACGTGGGGCGGATTGAATGGTTATTCATTAGAACGTATTTCTTCTGATGCTTCATCAATTATTCAAACTAATTGGGGAACTTCAATTGATATTGAACAAAGCACTCCTGGTCGGGTGAATAGTATTTCTCAGAAACAAATTGATTTAACATTTTCGGGTTTACAATTCAATCCGCCATTTCCTAAACTTGATGACAACGTAACAGTAGTTGCCAAAGTTAGAAATACCGGAATAGTTTCTTCTAATAGTTTTTCCGTAATATTTAGATACCAAACTGATAGCTTGAATGCCCCGCTGATTTTACTTGATTCAGTTGCAATCTCCGGTTTGAATTCATTCGACTCAATTGAAGTAACATCGCGTAATGTAATTCAACAATTAAACTATAAAACTATTATAACCGCTGAAATTTTCAGTAATGAAGATGAAGATATTTATAATAATATAATTCAAAAAAATATAGAACCCGGATTTGAACAAAAATCACTTTTAATCACAGAGATAATGTATGACCCCAAAAATAATGAACCTGAGTGGGTTGAATTATATAATCCGACTATTGACACTGTAAACCTTAAAAACTGGTTTATAAGTGATTTACTAACAACTCCGACAAAAGTTTTTCTCACAACGAATGATTATTTATTAGCGCCGAATGAACGTGTTGTTGTTGCAAGAGATACGAATTTTACTTCATTTTATCCGGGACAAAATATTCCTTTAATAAAAGCTGTCTTTGGTTCATTAAGTAATACTACGGATGGTATTTATATTTATGATTTTAGAAATGCAATTATTGATTCTGTGATTTACAAATCCGCCTGGGGTGGACGCAACGGTTTTTCATTAGAGCGAATTGACTATAACAGATTTTCAAATGATAGTTCTAATTGGGCTACATCACTAAAGAGAGCTACACCGGGAAGTATTAATTCAGTAGAAACGGTTCCTTCTTACTCAAGAAATCAATTATTAATTAATGAAATAATGTACGAACCGGATATTGATAATAATGAATTTGTTGAAATCTTTAACAACAGTAATGACTCCATAAACATTGGCGGTTGGCGAATTGAAGATGAAAAAAAGAATTTTTATCGGCTTAGCGATACTTCGATCGTAATACCCCCAAAAAATTATTTTGTATTAATGGCAGACTCACTTGTGTTAAATAAATATTCGAATCTTAAAAGTTATCCACATAAATCGATTACAAATACTTCAAATCTTGGTCTTGTAAATACTGGTGAATTAGTTTTGTTAAAGGATATTCGGGGAAATATCATTGACTCGGTTTTTTATTCAGATAAATGGCATAACAGACAAATATCAAACACACGAAATCGATCTATCGAAAGAATAAATCCCGATATAGCTTCAAATAATTCTTCAAACTGGAGTTCCTCCGTTTCCGGAAATGGAGCTACGCCGGGCATTATTAACAGCATCTTCGCTGATAATACATCACGTAATAAAGCATTAACAGTTGAACCAAATCCATTCTCACCGGATAATGATGGCTTTGAAGATTTCACAATAATCAATTACAACTTGACTCAAGCAGTTGCACAAGTCCGGGTCAAAATATTTGACAGCAAAGGGAGACAAGTAAGAACACTCGCAAATAATATCCCCTCAAGTAATCAGGGTTCAATCATTTTTGATGGTAGAGATGATGGCGGAAATGCTTTACGGGTTGGAATTTACATTGTTTTTCTCGAGGCAGTTGGTAATGATAATAATACTATCGAGACGCTCAAAACCGTTGTGGTTGTTGCACGAAAATTTTAAGAAGAATATTTATAATATTCTTTTTAATAGTGATAGTATTGCAATAAGATCAACCAATCAACTGAAAAAAGAATCGGGCGAAGATTTATAACTTCACCCTTTCAAAGAGTTTGTTGAAAATAATTAGTTAGTGATTTGAACGAACAAATCTGTTTTATCCGTCATCGCATGAGAACTAATTTTTTAGTCTCCACAAATTGTCCGACTTGTAACTTGTAAAAATATATACCGCTGGTTAAGCCATATTTATCAGCATTAAATTCAACTTCATACGATCCGGATTTTTTAGGTTCATTCAACAGAGTTGCTATCTCGTTACCGAGAAGATCGTAAATTATTAATGTAGCAAAATTTCCTTCTGCTCCAGTAGGAATTGAAAATTCTATTTTTGTACCCGGGTTAAATGGATTTGGAAAGTTTTGTTTTAATTGAAATAATTCGGGAACTACTTCATCTTTAACAGAAACAAGATTAGAAATGGTAAATACATTATCACTTAAATCTCGAATAGTAGAATTACTTTTATCCACAATCATAATTTTACAATTGTCGGAAAGCAGGTCGGGAACTTTCCATCTAAAGACACCAAATTCAGAAGGAGTTTGTGAAGTTATAAACGACCAACTGCTGCCGTTATTAGTTGAAAGTCCAATTTGAACATCACGAATTCTAAGACTTTCCCAATTAATTTCCTGAATTGAACCGCTTCCAAAAACTTCTCCACCGTTTGGAGTGATGAGATTAATTTGAGGTTCTGTATTCGGTTTATAAATCTCAATTCTATTCAAATTGAATTCACCCGATTCAATTACAACTCTTAGATTTTTAACTCCCTGGTTGAGACTAATATTTTCTTTAATAAAAGTCTGCCATGTTTGCCATCCACTGGTTCCATCTAAAATAATTTGACCGCTTACATTTACATCATCAATTTCAATATGAAAAGAGCCTCCGGAAGCTCCGGAAGAATAACGAATTTCAAAATTGTATAATGCAGTCTCTTTAATATTAACAGAATAATTAAGCCATTCTCCCGGCAATACCCATCCTATATTATAACCACCAAAAAGATCCGAACATTCTTGAATATCAACACCTTCATCGGGACGGTAACTACCGCCACTATTGACAGATGTAAGATCATTGTATGCAATTCCTTGTCCACCGATGTTAAAATTTTCGGCTTCAATGATGCCCGGGATATTAATCGGGTTTCCCGAGTATGGTGCCTCTATACAATCATTACCGATTTTAACAGAAACAGTTTGCGACTTTGAATAAAATCCTTCTGATGAATATGCTTTAGCACTTAATTTATAACATCCTTCGGAAGGTGTTTTCCATCGCCATTCATAAGGTGAGGTGGAAGTCTCTCCAATTTTCACTGCATCCTGATAAAATTCAACTTTAGAAATTTCGCCTGAAAATTGAACTCCTGATTTAATCAAAACATCCTGACCAAATGGAATAATTGCATTATTTTGTGGAGCAGTTAATACTATCGTTGGAACTGATGCTGCATCTTGATAAACGCGGACATAATCAACAAACATATACTGCGGAAAAATTGTTGAAGCATTTGGATTTCCGGGCCAATTGCCGCCAACGGCAAGGTTTAGAATAATGAAAAAAGGAGCATGAAATTCACTCAGTCCTGCAGGTGTAATGTCAATTACAAAATATCGAATTCCATCCACAAAACATTCGACTTTTTGAGGAGTCCAGGTTGCCGAAAAAATATGATAATCATCAGCAAATATTCCTGATGGAAGCGTATAATTTGTGCCATAACTTGCATGACCATTTTGTTCCCAATGAAGAGTTGCATAACAACGATTATCTCTTCCGGGACCGCCCCCGATTAGCTCAACAATATCAATTTCACCACATGCAGGCCATCCCACCGAACCAATATTTTGACCAAGCATCCAGAATGCAGGCCAAATACCTTGTCCATATGGAAGTTTAATTCTTGCTTCAATTTTTCCATACTTCCAATTTAATTTGGTTTTAATTCTTGCTGATGTGTAATTCATTCCACCATAAATTTCACTCAATGCTCTTATTACCAGGCTGCCGTCTTCAAAATAAAGATTGTGAAAACGGTTAGTGTAATATTGCAGTTCATTATTAGCGGGATTAGGACCTATTTCATAAGTCCAATCGTTTGTGTTAAGGGATGTCCCGCTAAATTCATCAGACCAAACAAGCTGATAATTTTGAGCAATTATAATATTACTAAAGAACAAGTTAATTATAATCAGCAGAGCATATTTTGTGAGAGGAAATTTCATTTTTCAACAATTCCTTTTTTCGAAATACAAGACAATTATAGTGCCGTAAAAGAAGATCTGAAAACTCCAATAAAAGAGAAGAAAAATGAAATCCAATGAGATTAAATTATCAGATGGTGAAAATAATATTTATCAATTTGATAATCAGTCACCCCTTAAAAATGGGAAATTGTCTTTTGGGAACTTAAGCCAGTTTGCAAAATTAGTAAAAGACTCCTCACAAAAAAGGCTGCCTTTCGACAGCCTTCTTAAGAAATTTATTCACTATTTTTATTTACTCTCACAACGATTGTCGTCATTTCATCAACAACAATTTCTTTGTCGATTTATATTCATTTGAGCGAAGTTCATACAAATACACACCGCTTGAAAGCTTTGATGCGTTGAAATCTATGCTGTATTTACCGGCTTGTTTCTCTTCGTTTATGAGGGTTGCGACTTCTTTGCCGAGTATGTCATAGATTTTTAGCGTTACTAATCCTTCTTTCGGGATTTGGTAAGTTATTGTTGTCATCGGATTGAATGGGTTCGGGTAGTTTTGGAAAAGAGCGTATTCGGTGGGTTTTTCTGTTCCGGTATAGTTGATTTTCTTTGTATGTGTTTTACCAAGTATCGTTTCATCTGAATATCTCTGCGTTAAGGAATATCCCGATGTTTCGTCATTACTTGTTGTAGATAATCTTAGGTAAACCTCACGGTTTGTTCCTATGCCCTCTAAGCTTACTTCGTAACCTTGTTTGTCATAGTTGAACATATTATTTTCATCAAACGTAACTTCGTCATATCTGCCCAATACATTGTTGGTTATTGCATCTACTAATTCTACTCCGAAGGTTATCGTTTTTCCGGTTTGAAGGTAGTTCATTGTACTTGCTGAGTCGATCATTCCGTATTGTACACTGTAGAGTAACTGACCTGCATTATCGACGCTCATTGTTTGGCTTCTCAGATATTCATTTATCGCCGATAAATTTAATGATTTTACACTATCAGGTATTTCTACAAAGTCTATATTATTTCCGTTTAACTTTATATCACCTATTGCGTAGTAAAACTCAGCTCCATCGTTATATACTACCCCTTCTCTGCCAGAAGATATAGTCAAGAGATTTGGTTTACTGAATGTATTTAGCGAATTACTTTTCATAAAATAATAAGGAGCTATGGTAGTATTTAATGATATTGCATACATATCACTTAATGAACTTCCGTTTGTTAATTGTACATCTTTACCGTAAATATTACTTATAGTTTTTACAATAATATTATTGCTTATCTGGTCGATAAATTTTACACTACTGTCATGTCAACTCTGAATAGTCGGATAAAGTCGCAACAACTTTATACGGGCATCTTTCTCGGTAAATTGCCAGTTAATTTTTGCATTCATATTATTTCGATGTTTCTGCCATGCAACAGTCTCCTTGATTACTGTTGCTAAGTTTTCTATCCTTCTATTCAAGCACTGCCCATTCAGAACGTTTAATTCAATTTCCGCCATGTTTAACCAACTACCGTGTTTTGGTGTATGTACAAACTGAAACCTATCCCATAATGCTTTTGCTTTTTCAGGTG
>JAUXVN010000113.1 GCA_030684555.1 Ignavibacteria bacterium | reverse complement strand
CTGAAGAATTAGATAATGCTATTCTCAACTTTATTGCTGTGCATAATGAAAACCCTAAAGTTTATGTTTGGACAAAAGATGCTGATACTATTATTGCTAAGTGGATTAAATGTAAAGATGCGTTAGGGGCACTACACTAGAGTCTGCATCAGCAAATTCAACTACACGCCAAAAATATTTTGTATTTGGTAATAAATCAGCAGCATTGTTATAGGAAGTTGCGATATTATTTGGATTTCCATTGAATACTAAAGCTGATGGAGAAAATGAATAAACAGCTGCACTGTCGGTGCCAAAATAAACTTTGTTGAAAGTTATTCCTGATGGATTTTCCCAGGTGATATATGGATGTCTTACCGGGAATACTCTTGCTCCATTTGCAGGATTAGGGTTAGCAGGACCACCTGGACCTGATGTTAAAACTACAGCCCGGATATTCCAGCTATAAGTTAAAGTAGCATTTAATACAGTCAATTTCTGCCAAACAGCATTAAAATAAATCCATTGTCCTTCAGCATGATTTGGGCCTGCATCGCAGCCTGCAAAATATTGAGTACCGGATAGGCCCGCAATACCTTCATAACCAACCCAAACACCACCGGCAGGAATATTGACCGGAGTAGATAATACAACTTCATTCCATGAATTTGCAGTAATTGTGGCTTGTTGAGAATGTAATTCCGCACCGGGAGCCGTTGTTCCGGCACCATAAATTTTAACATTTACGGTATTACCAACTGTGGGATAAGCAATATAGAAGCGAACTTTTGTAATTGGCTGACCTACATAGCCACTGGCAATTGCATCATTAAAATTAGCTGCCACTATGAATGTAGCATCAGCCGCTCCAATAGCATCGGAGTTGGCTCCATCATAATTCAATTCTTCTTCTGCTTCAATCGGTGGGAAATTTGATGGTGTTGGATTTGGTGCTTTTCGAGATGAGAAAAGTTCAACTTCACGTGGTTTTTCTTTTAACTCACCATTTACATCATATTGTGCATAGGTCGAGTATGTGAAAGAGAAAAAAAGTGCCAGAGCAATAAAAGTATAAAAATACTTAGAATAAAGTTTCATAGAATCTCCTACCGAATAAATTGAACATATCTTCATTTTTAGTCGAAATAAAAAAAGGGAGCCTCCCGGAGAATTAGTAATTTATAGGTTGGAAAAAAACAAAAAGAGTCTCCGGATGCAAGATACTGATAAAAGGAATAAAAATCTCGAATGGCTGAAATCCCAACCATTGGAAAGTCAATTAAATTTATTCCAAAAGTATACAGAAATAATGAAAATATTAGCAAACAGTCTGATGGAAACCTCAATAGGAGAAAAATGTGGTATCCGGTATTCAAGAGAGAAACCAGAAGCTGGTCGATACAGTAGATGGGGATATAATCCAGCGAGCATAAAAATAAGAGCAGTGAAGCCTTAATGGAATATGAGAATCGAGATTTAGGCAAATATAATTTCATCGGATTGATGATAGATGGTAAATACTTGTCAAAGAACAAATTGTAATCTATATGGAGATAACAACCTTTTGGGAAGATTACTCAGTACAACAAATTATATGGAGAATAGAAATTCATATGAAACTTAATAAAACTGTGTTTGCTTGATTTAATCTGAGTTTAACTTTTTTCAACTAAGTTTGCATATTTGCCTACATTATTGGCGGTTAATCAATTTACCGACACTATAATGTAATTGTAAGATTTTATTAATAAAGATATGAACAAAACTTGAAGCCCGGATAACCCGGGCTTTAAGTTTTTCAATAAAAATGAATTACTTCATTAATACCATTTTTTTAACGCTTGTGAAATTTGTTCCGTTTGAACCGGTTGCTTCAATCGAATAGAAATAGACGCCGCTATTCAATTTTGATGCATCAAAATTTACTTTGTGCATTCCAGCCGGCATTACATTATTTACTAATGTTGCAACTTCTTCTCCAAGTGTATTGAATATCTTCAATGTTACTTTTGAATCTGATGCTAATGAGTATTGAATCTTCGTAGCAGGGTTAAATGGATTTGGATAATTTTGATCTAATGAGAATTGATCCGGAACAGTGATATCAACTTCAATCTCATTGCTGTATGATACTGTACCATCGAAATCAATCTGTTTTAGACGATAAACAAATGTTCCTGAAGTTAAATTCTTATCTGTAAATGAATAATTTTTACTTTCTGTTGTTGTACCGAACCCGTCAACGAAAGAAATAGATTCAAATACTTCGCCTGATTTTCTTTCAACTTCAAAACCTTTATTATTGGTTTCGGTTGCAGTTGCCCAGGTTAAGTTAACACTGTTTCCGATTGCTTTTGCGTTGAACGAAGTTAGCTCTACAGGGATAAAACTAATTTCTTCCAAACTCATATCATCAAGTGCAATTCTGAATTGATCTGGAATACTGTATGCATAGAAACCAAGATAATAGGTTCCCGTAACCGGTACATTAAAATATGGAATAACTTTTTCTTCAAACGTGATGTTACTCATTCCAGGCATGTCAACAATTGTTTCTATAATACCATCAGGAGACTGAGAAGTTGAAAGAACAACTTTCATATCTTCAGGCCATGTTACAGAAGCAATTCTATACCAGAATCTTAAAGTGTAAGAAGAATCTGATCGCAGAGTTAGAGCTTTTGTGAATGCATAATCATTTTTAGGATTGGTAGTACTATAACTAACCGATAGTGAATATGTACCACCAGTTGTATGATTATAAGCTGCAGAATTGTAAGGTGCCCATGTAACACCATCATTATTAACATCAACAATAGCCCAACCAGCAGGTAACGTACCACCGGTTTCAAAATCCTCAATAATTAAGAAACTACCAGGATCAAGTGCAAGACCTGTTGCAACGTTAGATGCCTCTGAGGTACCTTCTACATATTTAGCTTTTACTGTATACTCAACATTTGTTGCTAACGGCATTCCCATGTCAGTATAAGTTGTTTGAGTTGTACTATCAACAAAAGTTGCACCACGATAAACTAAATAGGTTTGAAAAGTATTAGTAGAAGGAGGAGGAGCAACCCAATTTAATTTGATTGCACTATATAAATTGTTAGATGCTGTTAAATTTGATGGAGGATTTAATGTTGCAGCAGGTGTGCCAATATAAACATTATCAAAATCAGCGTAATAATCGCCACTATTCAATGTCACACCGGTAAATTTAACTTGAATGGTTTGACCTGCATAAGCATTAAGTTGATAAGTTTTAGTTGCGTAACTTGTACTAACAACATGATTTCCACCATAACCGATAGTATCAAACGGAGTGAAGTTTACACCATCTGTAGAAATCCAGAAAATATAACCGAAATTTGCGGCAGGAGTTGCTGTTGCGGGGTAACTGCTCCAATTCACAACTCTATAGTCAAATGTTAATTTAGCATTCGCAGTTAAGCTAACTGCCGGGGTTGTGAAATCACCTGTTGCATTTGCAGCTGTTCCGTAAATGTTTCGGGTTAATCTGGGAGAATTACTAACACCACCTGTGGCTACAACTGCTAAAGTTCCACTCCAATCAACAGGTCTTTGTCCTGCGGTGGTTGAATTGAAATCTTCACTTAATACCGTAAAAATATTCGCTGTTGAGAAACTCCATACTCCACCTGCACTAGAATCTGAACCGGCAAATTCAACAACACGCCAGAAATATTTAGTGTTAGGTAATAAATCAGCAGCATTATTATAAGAAGTAGCTATATTACTTGGACTTCCATTATAAACCAACGCAGTTGGTGAGAAAGATGTGACTGCAGCACTATCGGTTCCAAAATATACTTTGTTAAAAGTAATTCCTGCCGGGTTTTCCCAGGTGATATATGGATGTCTGACCGGGAATACTCTTGCTCCATTTGCAGGATTAGGGTTAGCAGGACCACCTGGACCTGATGTTAAAACTACAGCCCGGATATTCCAGTTATAAGTTAAAGTAGCGGTTAATGCAGTCAATTTCTGCCAAACAGCATTAAAATAAATCCACTGTCCTTCCGGATGATTTGGACCTGCATCGCAGCCTGCAAAATATTGTGTGCCTGTTGGGCCTGCTATACCTTCATAACCAACCCAAACACCACCGGCAGGAATATTGACCGGAGTAGATAATACAACTTCATTCCATGAATTTGCAGTAATTGTGGCTTGTTGAGAATGTAATTCCGCACCGGG
>JAUXVN010000077.1 GCA_030684555.1 Ignavibacteria bacterium | reverse complement strand
ATAAAATAATATCGGAATTCTTTATGATGGAAGATAAGGTAATAAGGTTGATATTCTTTTGATTATCTTGGTTACTAAGGTAATAAGGTTAATTATGACATACATTTTAAAGCGGACTCATTTATATTTTGCATTAATTTTTCCCCCGATTTCATCGGGGCTTTTTTCCCAAGCATCGTCTTGGGAAAAAGGTAGAATCACTTAAAGAAATTTTATATGATTTTTATTTTCTTTTAATTCGATTATTTACTACTTTTTGAATGTTATCTTAATTTCAGTTCACTTAAAATCGTGAATCGTTAAATGTACAAAGTTGATGATAAAAAACTCGCTGAGTTAATTACCGGAATTAAAGGAAAAAATCACGAAGCATTTCGTGAGTTTTTTATGATATTTCAACCCGGTATCTTTCATTACCTGATCCGGTTAACTTGTGATAAATCATTAGCACAAGATTTAACTCAGGAAACATTTCTTAAATTCTGGATATGCTCAGAAAAAATTGATATTAATTCTTCCCCCAAAGCATATCTTTACAAGATTGCAAGAAATCTCGCACTAAATTCAATCAGGCAAAAGCATTCCACTATTTCGTATGATGAGGATGAATCACTATTAATCTATTTCAGCAGAAGAAGCGAAGCTGAAATTGATTCTCTCTTTTTTGTTGATGATTATCAAAAAGCTGTAAACTCTTTACCCGAAAGATGCAAAACGGTTTTTCTATTAAGTCGTTTCAACGGCTTTGATTATAGTGAAATTGCTGAAACTATGGAAATATCATTACAGACTGTTAAAAATCAAATGAACAAAGCTTTGTCTGTCCTCAGAAAAAGACTTCAATCACACCTAAATTAATTTCCACTGACATAGTACTTTTTCCCGTTTAATGTGTATCACTTATAATGAGATTAAAAATTTTTTAGAAATCAAGCACTTCAATTTTTTAATATATACGGAAAAGCATTGAAACATTTTCGAAAAACAGTCGATTCACAATTCTTAGTAAAAGTGATTCGAGATGAAGTAAATCAGGAAGAGAAAGAATTTTTTGAAACTTGGCTGCATGAATCTGATGAGAATAAAGAAGAATATGGCAGTTTATCCCTGATTTGGGATAAATTTGGAAATTCAAGAATTCCAAACCCTCCTGAACCTGAAGAACAATGGTTGAAGATTAGTGAAATCATTAATTCAACTCCACAAAAAGATGAAAAGATAGTTGATACTGGCTCTATCATAACTCCTCTTAATCAAGTGAAGACACAAAATCGTAGTCGTAAATTTATTCAGAGAAAAGATTACGGTTGGGTAATACGATTTGCTGCCATGTTACTGATCTTCATAGCAGTCGCTTATCTTTATAATCATAATCGCACTATCTCCGCAGAAGTGAAGGTGCCGATAGCAACTGTAAAAACCGAACCACAAATATTCTATACAGCCGTCTCTGGAAAAGGGGAAAAGAAAACTATTGTCCTTTCGGATGGCTCGGTTATATATCTCAATGTGGATAGTAAGATAACATACCCGAAAATTTTTGCTGAAGATTCTCGAGTAGTAGAACTAACCGGCGAAGCTTACTTTAGTATAAAAGGAGATAAGTTAAAACCCTTCAAAGTTATTTCCGGAAATACCGTTACAGTTGTTACAGGAACTGAGTTTAATATTCTCAATCGAAATAATCTTGTAAGAATTGTGGTTACAAAAGGATCTGTTGAAGCTTATCAAAAATATTCCGATAAAGGCATTAGCTTAAAGCGGGGTGAAATGACTACATTTAGAGAGACTGACGGTTTTACTCAACCAATTAAAGCTCGTATAGATCATTACTTAGCTTGGCGAAAAGGAAAGTTTTCATTCTCTCAAACTCCTCTTTCACAAGTTATGGAGGAAATATCAAGATTTTACAATGTCCCGATAATTTTTGAAAATCCGGAGTTGAAAAGAAAAACAATTACCGGTGTTTTTGATTCAAGTTCGCTCGAAAATATTTTTTCAATAATAAGTCTGGCACTTGATGTGAAGATAAATCATACCGGAAGTAAAGTAATAGTCAATTGAAACGAAATAAGAAAGTATTAACAAAAATTTTGGTACCAAGATGAAATATTCAATACAATTATTGTTCTTATTTTTTATCGGTTTTTGTCTAAGTTATGGGCAGGATGCGGCATTGCTGCCGGTTTCAGAAACATCGGGGGAATTAGAAGAGACCGAAAATTTTCTTTTCTTTCAACCAAGTGTAACTGAAGCAGAAAGCAGTGCAAAATCACTTTCTCTTTTAAATACTGTTATAACTGTAGAATTTTCAAATGCAAATCTTTCGCAAATTATTAATACAATCTCTAAGGAATATCAGATTAACTTCGTGTTTGAAGATAAACTTTTAAACATTAAGGATATTACTTATTCATCCCACAATAAGCCGCTTCATACTGTTTTGACTGAATTATTAGATCCTTATAATATCAGTTTTTACGAATATGGTGCGGGAAAAATTGCTTTAGCAAAACGTACAAAAATTGATGAAAAAACCGGTGGTCTTAAAGGAGTTGTTAAGGATGATTCCGGTGAACTTTTATGGCGGGCTAATCTTATGATTAAGGAACTGAAAATAGGCTGCGCATCAGACATGAAAGGGAATTATTTTATAAAGAATCTAAAACCCGGCGAGTATACAATTGAAGTTTCTTTCATTGGTTATGAAAATATCTCTCGTAAAGTAAAGGTAATTGCCGGTCAGATATTGGAGATTAATTTCACACTTAAATCAACAGCATTTCAAATCGGTGGAATTGAAGTAATTGGTTCAAGCGGACTTTTACCCAAAGATGTCAATTCTAAAACCACGATAACGAGTGGTGAAATTGAACATTACCAGGCATCAAGTTTGAAAGATGTTTTGGATTTAGTTCCGGGTGTTCAAAAAAGCGATAACCCGGGTTTGGGCAAAACAAGCCAGATTGCAGTTCGTGGTGATGAAGCTGATCAATACACAGCTTTCGGTACATTAATCGTTATTGATGGAACGCCAGTATCAAATAATGCTAATATGCAATTTGAAAGACTGCAGGGAGCAAAATTCGGTAGTTCAAATACAGGTAGAGGTGTTGACTTAAGAACTATTCCTGCCGATAATATTGAAGATATCGAAGTTATAACCGGACTCCCTTCAGTTCGTTATGGTGACGTTACAGCCGGTATTATCAATGTTCAAACAAAGATTGGTAAAGCACCTCATCGATTAAAAATTAAAAATAATCCTGATACAAGAGAAGGAAATTTCGGCGGAGGAGTATTAGTCGGCGAGGGCTCAGTAAGTTATAACTTTAATGTTGCCCAAAGTGAACGGGATATTAGAAAAACAGGAGATGAGTATTTCAGATTAACCGGACAGGCTGTTTATTCAGCTAACCTTCTTGGAACAGCATTAACTACAAACAATAAAATTATGTTTCAAAGAGTTTTGGATGAAGAAGAACCTAAAGGAGACATGCTGATGACCCGGAATTATAATCGTGGTTATACGATGAGTTTATCCTCCTGGGGAAAGTACAGACCTGAAGATGGAATCTCAGCAATAGATTATAATTTATATGGAACTATGCGGCGTGAAAATTCAATGAAATCCAAGTTGAATACTGAATATGTTATTCTTCCGAATGGAGATACTGCTTCAAGTTACATCGGTAAGGTTGAAACTCGCGGTATTGAATGGACTTTAGGCGGACGGTTGGAGTATAATAGAATTTTCTATACTGGAAATGTCATTCATAAATTACTATTTGGTGTTGATCCTCAATACAATCTAAACACGGGTGAAGGAGTTGTTTTCGATACATCTTTAAGTTACTATGGAGTCGAGTCGGGAAGACGCCCCTATCGTTTTGATGATGTCCCCGGGCAATTTTTGGCAAGTATGTATTTTGAAGATAAACTTACCGGACATTTTATTTTTGATTATAACATAATGGTTGGATTTAGATATGAAATGTATCGTCCATATAAATTTAATTTATCCGGACTGTGGGGTGATGGCGATTTAGTTCAATCGCATCAAGGAAGTTTTTTTAATCCGAGAATGAATTTCATGGTTTATTTATCAGAGGTTAATCAGGTGAGATTAAGTGCCGGTACATCATCCAAATCACCGCCAATGTCTACTCTGTATCCTCCGGAAACAGTTTTTAAGTGGAGAAATCCGATAGATGGTACTATTGATTATTATCGATACAATAAACAAGTCCCTGAACTTAAAGGTTATAAAGAGACTATGTATGAAATTGCATACGATCACAAGTTTGCAAATATGATTGGAACTACACTTTCAGCGTATTACAAAGAGAGGACAAATTCACCGATATCAATTCCGTATCCTGTATTTAGAAGTGCAACTGATAATAATCAGGTTTATGTCTATTATATCGATCAATATTCTTTACCTGAAAATCTTGGTGTTTCATACAGTAAAGGAATTGAATTCACACTGCGGACTTCAAGGATAAAAAAACTTAATATGGACTTCCAGATTACAGGAGCATATAATCATATTAATACACCGGGCAAAGGTTTTAATTATGGTTCAAATCCGGATCAGTCGATAGGAAGATATCCTAATTATGTTGTGCCCGGGATGCCTATCGATACATTAATCGGATGGATTTATCCAAGCAGCAGCAGATGGAATGATAGATTACAATTGAACTATTACATTAAATATACGTTAGCTCCTTTGGGTCTATGGATAACACTAAGAGCCGAGCAACTTGTATTTGAAAGAAATCAGAATTATAATTTAACACCGTTAGATTACAATCTTCTTAACGAGACACAAAAATTAGATCGAGCTTTTGACGAAGAAATGAAAATTAGACCAAATAAATGGCTCTTCAATTTGAGTATGAGTAAGTCTTTATTTAAAGGTGCAGAAATTTCATTTTATGTAAATAACTTTTTTAACGATGCAGCAGTCAGACGCTACTTTGTAACAAGAACAACAGAATCAGAAGACAGCCGCAACCCGCCTCTATTTTATGGTATTGAATTTAGTATGTCATTAGAAGGAATATTTGGAGGTATGATTAAAGATGAATCAAATGATTAAATATTTATTAACTATCACAGTTATAATATTGTTGGCTTCATGCCGGCAAGAACCTCCACTTGCTGTTGATGGGCGGGGAGAGATGACAATATATGCAATGGGTGATACTGCATTAGTTGATTCTACACCGGTTTTTGTTAAAATGACTAATGCTAAAGTTATTCTTGCTTCAGAATATGGTATGATGATAAAATATACTGATGAAAACGGAGTATTAAATCTTAATGGATTACCTGCTTCAATTTATTCTATTACAGTGAGGATGTCACATCCGTTAAATCCTAATATACTTTTAGTAGGGAATCTTAGAGAAATCGATTTGGGTGCAGAAAGATTTATCGATACTATTTATGCAAGCCAAATTGCTAATACAGGAATCGCTATTAATGAAATTTATGCAGGCGGACCTTTGAATAATATTTTCTTTTTTTATGATCAATTTATTGAACTATATAATTACGGTGACAGCGTTAAATATCTTGATGGAATGATGGTGATGCGGGTATCAGGAAATAGCGATGGTAAAGGTCCCGGAGCCGATGAAGGTGATGACAATGATATTGATGGTGTTACTTATGTTTTTAAATTCCCGGGTAAACCTGGAGAAACAAATCATCCGATACTTCCAAAAACTTATAAAGTGCTTGCATCAACCGCAGTAAATCATAAGAATACTGTAGCAACAAGTGTCGATTTAAGTAACGCCGATTGGGAATTTTATAATCAATATTCATTCTCTGACTTTGATAATCCTAATGTCCCCAACTTAATTAATATGAGATCGGATAGGACAGTCGATTTTTTAATTAACCTTGTGAGCGATGTTATTGTTGTCTCTTCAGGCGTTGATTCTGTTTGGGAAGATGGTATTGATATTTCGACAATTATAGACGGAATACAATATAAATCAAGTCACACAACACGTAAAACATTAGACTCGCGTGTAGATAAAAGTTATATGTTGAGTCCGGTAAAATATAGTGGTAAATCAATGAGACGCCGGGAACCCGGTGTTGACACAAATGACGGCTTGCTTGACTGGGAAAATATCCCGGCAGCAACACCCGGTTTTCATTAAAAGGAAAATATATGAGTAACGCAGTTGTTCAGGTTAAAAATTTAACCCACCATTACGGCGATAGATTAATATTTGAAAATCTAAATTTTCAAATTAATAGAGGATCTATTTTCGGGTTGCTGGGTAAAAACGGAACGGGAAAAACCACAACAATAAATATTCTGAATGGTTTTTTAGAGCCGACTTCCGGGCAGTGTTTAGTATTCGATGAAGACTCACACAAGCTTTCACCTCAAACTAAATCACGTGTTGGTTTTCTTATTGAAGGACATATTCAATATTCATTTATGAATATTAAACAGATAGAAAAGTATTATTCGGGATTCTATCCCAACTGGAAAAAAGAAGCTTATTGGGAATTATTAAAAAAACTTCAAGTAACAGAAACGCAAAAAATTTCTAAAATGTCTTGCGGTCAAAGATCACAAATCGCACTTGGTTTATTACTCGCACAAAATCCAGACCTGTTAATACTTGATGATTTCTCGATGGGACTTGACGCTGGTTATCGCAGGCTATTCCTTGACTATCTAAGTGATTACATTCAAGCCGAAGGAAAAACTGTTTTTATAACATCACACATTATCCAAGATTTGGAAGAACTGCTGGATGATTGTGTTATACTTGACTATAAAACAGTTTTAATGACAATGCCAATTAAAAAGTTTATGGATGAGTTCAAACATTTTAGATGTATCCTTGATAACCCACCCCCGGTCATTCAAAAAGATGACATTATTAAAAATGTTGAAATTTTAAAGAACAAAACATCATTTTTTACCTTTGCCGAAGAATCCGTTTTATTAAATCACCTTGAAAAATTAGGGTTAAAACATCATGGTGTTCAGCAGGTTAAAATGAGTTTGGAAGATGCATTTATCGGTTTAACAGGAAAGTATTAGGAATAAAAAAATGATTAAATCTCTTATCTACAAAGAATGGTTAAAAGTCAGATGGACATTAATTGCACTTGGTATGCTAAACCTTTTAGTTGTTGTGAGCACATGTGTATCTATTGCAAATGCTTTTGGTCTTATTGATGCAAGCAAACTTTATGGTGACATAGTTGCTCTTCAAAATCTTTTTTATTACGACTTGTTATACATCCCATTTTTAACAGGTCTATTGCTCGGAATAGTTCAATTTTATCCTGAAATAAATTCAAGCAGAATCAAGCTTACTCTTCATCTCCCGATGAAAGAAAGTAAAGCATTAATGACTATGCAACTGTTCGGGATTGGTTCAATGTTTCTAATTTTTGCAGTTGATGTTATAATTCTGTTATGGTTTTCATCAAAATACTTTCCGTCAGAAATAATTAACGGAATGTTTATTTCGATTCTCCCCTGGTTATTGGCAGGATTTGTTATCTATATCTTTATAACAATTATTTTTGTTGATACTTCATGGAGTAGACGTGCTATAATCGGTTTAACCGGTTTAGCATTTGTAAACAACTATTACTTGTCCACTATGTATGGCGGGACTACTTATTCTTATTCGGAGTCGTGGTTCTATTTTGTGATAATGATTATAATCATTTCACCACTTATCCTCTGGTCCGGAAATAATTACAAAAGAGGTGTGAAATGAAAAATAATATATTTTTAAAATTGATTCTCTCGTTGGTAATTATATTTATTGCATCAATATATTTACCTGAAATATTCTGGAAAACTTTTCCACAAAGATATTATTTACCCCGTATAGTTTACAGTCCAATACTTGATGATATCTTAATAATTAAAGGTGATTTTAAGGAATCAATGGTTGTTGACCTCAAAGGGAACAGCTATAACACCAGAGAATATGAGGCACTTGTTCCACAAACTGCATTTACACAATTACTCTTCCTCGGAAAACTTCCTGATACAGTAAAAGGAGTTGCATTCACAGCTTCTGAACTAAGAAAAAACTTGTATAGAACAGGGGTTGAACCTGCAAAAATAGATGCCTTCAAACTTTTAATGCATCCGTTGATTGAATCAAAACCGAACAGAGCATCGTTGAGTTTTCCGAACGAATTTTTCTCGATAACCGAAAAGAGAATGAAGATAGTTGATTGTCGAACAAATATAGTCAACGAGGAAATGTCTGACTTATTCACCTCAGAATTAATGGATAAAGATTTTACATTTCCGGCTAAGGAGTTATTCGGAAACCCAACAACCCGTAAACCTTTTGATGAAGGTTATTTCGTAATTGACAGCAAAGATCAATTCTTTCATTTAAAGAGAGTTAAGAATAAACCGTACGTTCATAAAGTAAAATTACCGGAGAATAGTAAAGTCGTTCACATGGAAGTTCTTGAAAGAGATTTACATGAATTCTTTGGTTACTTTGTTACGGATGATAGTAAATTCTATATGTTAAGAGAAGGTGATTATCATATAGTAAACATTCCAATAGAAGATTACGATTATAAAAATTCAGTAATGGGCTTGAATGGCGATATCCTTTATAGAAGAGTCAATATCATGAACGATAATAAAATTTCGACTTTTGTATATGATCGAAGTTATAAATTGATTACTTCTTATAAAGATTCAGTTATTCATAAAGATGAGACAACTTTTGGTGTAACGGCTGCTTATATTTTCCCTTTCACCTTTACACTTGCCGGTAGTAAATCACTTTTTATCAATTTCGATTTCGATTATAAAGATTTCCGTTTCCTACTTATAAATTTCATCCTGGTGATTTTATTTGCCGGATTTCTTAAATACAAAAAATATGATTTAAGTAAGAATATTTTTCAGTTCCTGCTTATTGCTGTCGGTGGTATTTATGGAGTGATAGCGGTGAGTGTAATTAGAGATTTTAATCAAAAAAACTCTGCGGGAGTTAAATAATGTTAAGGTTATTATTTATAATAGTTTTAATGTCGCTCTTTTCAGTAAATAATGTCAACGCACAAATCAGCAGAACCTCAGCGATGGGGGGGCTGACATACGGTATTGTTGATAGGGATTTTTCTCTTACTCCATACAATTTTGGCGGTAATCCTGCCTGGATTGTGAAAGACGAAGTGGAAACGTTCCTTGATATAACTCCATCCGTTCAAAATAGTTGGGGTGACTACAGAAGAACTTACGATTCAGAAGGTTCAATCAATTACGGAACAGCATTCAAAGGTGTTAAGCGATTGGAAGATAAAGGAACTTTCGTCGGATTCACCTCTTATAATTATGAAATCGTAAGAAACTTATATCGAACTTTACGCCGCGATACATATTCCGGTGAAGCTTTTTTCATGATTGATACAACGAAAGGTGATTTTCGTTATAGCGGTCCTATCGTAAACCTCACATACAGTTGGGAGCCTTTTGACAATCTTTATGCTGGTGTGTCCGGGCATTATCAGATTTTAGATGGGTTAAAACAAGTATACACAAACGCACAGTCAATCTATCGCGAAGTAGCGGTTAATGTTGGTTTAGCATACCAACTCTCTTATGAATTTGTAATAGCATCGAACATTAAATATTCAGATTTTCAAGAAACTGTTGAAGCAAAAGATGTAAATCTTTTAGAAGTAGAAGTCTTTAATTATCGTGGTGATACATACTTTGTCGGAAAACGGGGTTCTTCTGTAACTCAAAAATTAAACAGAAAGAAAATTGAATACGCCGGGCAGTTGTTTTATCAGCCGTCTAACCGACTCTCAATGGCTTTACAAACTACAATTACTCCCCAGGTTGCGAAAGTACTTGTTCCTCAAAGCGGTTTAATTGATGTTGAAGAAGGTTATACGGATTTCCATACGATAGATTTTAAATTCAAAAGTCAATATTCGATTTCTGATGCATGGCTAATGGGCATCTCAACCGGATATAATGACCGTAAATGTTGGTCAAACAATTCCAAAAAGAATTTACTGCTTTGGGATTGGGATGTAAACGAAATTTTCGGTGGTATTGGTACATCATATAAATTTGATTTCCTTCCGCTTCTTATCGGCGGGGAAATTGAATTTTCGTCTCTTAAAGCTGATTCTTCAAAATATATTGATACTCGTTTTATTAATGTAACATCATTTAATAACTTAGTAAGGTTCGGGGCTGAGTACGAATTTATGACTAATCACTTCATTAGAGCCGGGATAAATTATGGCAACAATGAAATTGATTTACTGTCCGGTGGAAGTGATGTAAAATCACTTTTATTGACAGCGGGATTTGGTTTACCGGTTTCTTCTGTATTGTATATCAACGCTAATATTCAGTATAAAAAACTCTCAACCACTGATATTGTTGATTTACACCGAAGCGGATTATCGACTTTCATTACAATGAGATTAAACACTTTTTAGATTTATAATTTAGAGGATAACATGAAACGTATTTATTACTTTTTAACTTTGGCAATTTTGTTATCGGTCAATATTCATTCACAAGAATGGCGAGTTGCCGTTACTGAGACTTTACCAATAATAAACGGTTCACACTTCTTAACAACTTCACTCGGCTATTGTGTAGGAGATGGAGGTGCTGTAAGGAAAACAACAGATTCAGGAGTAAATTGGAGCTTATTGGCTCCGGCAGGAACAGCCAAATTATGGAAAGCTTATTTTTTGAACGAACTATTTGGTTTTGTCGGTGATAATGCAGCATTAATTCATAAAACCACTGACGGTGGTTTAAGTTGGACAGCGATTCCTGTTACTGGTGGTAGCGGTGAGGTTACTGGAATTCACTTCCTAAATGAAAATACAGGTTGGGTATCAACTTCTACATCATCAGTTGGTAAAGTTTTGTATACAACAGACGGAGGGAATAACTGGACTACTGTTGTGGATAATCCCACCGGAAGTTTAGATGCTCTAAAAATCTATAATGGTACAACCGGAATCGTTTGTGGTGGTAAAATGGACATCTATTATACTGCTAACGGAACAACCTGGACAAGAGCTATTCCACCAACACTCCCCCCAGGGTATTCACGTTCTGACCTCAGAGCAATTCATATTCAAGATGCGAATTTAGCTTACCTCGTTGGATGGGGTTCACTTATTGGTCTTCAAGCGAGCATACATGCTAAATCTACTGACGGTGGTGCAACCTGGACATTTTTAGCACAACAGGCAGAGAATAAAACCTACGACAATTTGTGGGGAGTTTACTTTAAAGATGCTAATAATGGTATTGCCACAGGTGGAGCTACAAGAGGTACTGTTTGTGTTCGTACAAACGATGGAGGTATTAACTGGATACCAATAAATATTCCATGTGGCGGTACACTTAAAAGCATCGATGGATTTGGTGACGAGGTGATAATAAGCGGAAGTAATTATGTTTTAAAATCAACTGATTTTGGAACGACATGGCAGAGAATGAATCCAATCCCGGGATTATCGTTATATGCGATGCACTCGATAGGAGAAAATTTTATTGTTGCAGCCGGATTTGATGCAGTATTTCTTAAATCTGTTGATGGAGGAAGAAATTGGTCTGCAAGTACAATACGCGCTAATAATGCTGCTCCAAATGCTCAAGATATTTTCTTCGTAAATGAAAATGTTGGTTATGCATCTCATGGTTATGGAATGATAAGTAAAACTACAGATGGCGGAAATTCATGGTTTCAGGTGATGAAAGATACTATTGCAGTAGGCTGGACGAACTACGGTATCCATTTCCTTGATGAAAATTATGGTTTTGTTGTTGCTAAAACCGCCAATAATGTGGATGGTATTTTTAAAACCACCGATGGCGGCGCTTCATGGTTAATGAAAGAAAATATTTTTGCTACAAATTTGCGCGGTGTTGCTTTCACAGACCAAAATATCGGGGTTGTTGTTGGTGAAAAATATAAAATTGGATTTACAACTGATGGTGGAGTGAATTGGACTCCAGCAACTTTACCCACAATTACCGGCACACCAAATTTTAGAGATGTTTCATTTATAAATTCAAATACTGTAATTGCAGTTGGTGATGCTATGGTGATGGTTTCAAACGATGCTGGTAAAAATTGGAGTAATTCAGGTGCTACAGTACCTGAAGTACTTACAGGACTTGAATTCAAAGACCCAACAAATGGCTGGGCTGTTGGAGCTAAAACTTCTCCCCGGTCAATCGCTCTTTTATATACTTCTGATGGAGGAGTTAACTGGACTAACAGAGTTGATTATTCAGTATTTGATACAATGAAGACGGTAACAGATGTCGCCTACAATAGTGCGGGAAATGCTTTTATATGTGCTTCATCAAGTACAATATATACGAATGCGCTGCCTGATGGTATTACAAAAGAATTAGGACAACCTAAAGGTTTTTCATTACAACAAAATTATCCGAATCCATTTAACCCTGAAACCGTTATCCGATTCGAAATTATTACTGCTGATATTGTTAATCTAAAAATTTATGACATACTCGGTAATGAAGTAGCTGAATTAGTCAACGAGTTCAAACAGCCCGGAATTTATAGTGTAAGTTTTAACGCAATTAATAGTACAACAAAAGAATTATCAAGCGGTGTTTACTTCTATAATATTAAATCCGGTAATAATTCGCTCGTTCGCAAAATGATGTTAATCAAATAATTTAAAGGAAAACTAATGAAACAATCCCGTTCAGTGTTTTATGTCTGTCTCTTTGTTCTGCTCTATTCAGTAAACTCTTTTGCGCAGATTCCATCCGGTTATGAAGATGGAATAAAAGTAATTAAAAGCAGCGACCTAAAAGAATATATTACTTATCTCGCTTCAGATGACCTAAAAGGAAGAGCAGCAGGCACTGAAGAAAATATGATTGCATCAAAATATATTGCCAATCGTTTTTATGAATTACAATTAAAACCTTTTGACGAGGGGAGAGGCAAACGAATAATATTTGATACTGCTGATGATACTGATGGACCAATGGTTAAAACTAATGATGAAAGCGAGAAAGATTATTCTGATCTCTATTTCCAGAAGTTTTTTATACTTGAATCTCAAATGAGTGATGCAAGTTCTTTAACACTCAGTTATTCAAAAACTAATTCTAAAAAAGAAGCATCATTCCAATTTGGTTCGCAATTTATTGTTGATTATAAAACTCCGCAAAATATTCTTGTGAGTGCACCGATTGTTTTTCTTGGTTACGGCATTGATAAAACATCGTGGAATTACAGTGACTATCAAACAGCAGACGGAAAAGATATTTCTGTAAAAGATAAAATTGTAGTTATAGTTGAAGGTTACCCGTTGGAAAGTGATCCGAATAGTATTTTCAACAAGAATGTAAAAGGTTCTAATTTTATTAGCGTCAAGAAAAAAGCAGTAGTCGCTTTTGAAAAGGGAGCTTTAGCTGTAATCGTAATTCGTTCTCCATTAAAAGATAACGCTCCGTTTGCTGTCTCATACCAGGGTTATCTGAATATGTTTGCAAAAAAGCAGCATTCTTTACCTGAACTTAAAACATCCGAAGCAGCACCAATTGTGTACGTTGATAACAATGTAATAGCTTCCATTCTTGATAATTCATTAAAAGGATTGAAAGATGAACTGACAAAACTTGAATCAACTTTAAAACCAATATCACATGAAATAAAAGATAAAACTCTTACACTCGATGTGAAATACAATACAAAGTTAATCCCTTCTCAAAATATTGTCGGATATTTAGAAGGCAGCGACCCGGTGTTAAAGAATGAATATATTGTTGTCGGCGCTCATTTTGATCATGTGGGAGTAGGGCATTTCGGAGCAATGAATAAATCAGATGTCGGCAAAATCCATAATGGTGCTGATGATAATGCATCAGGTACTGCAGGTGTTTTGGAAATTGCAGAAGCCTTTTCAAAAAACCGTCCAAAGAGAAGTGTGGTTTTTATTGCATTCAACGCTGAAGAGATGGGTTTGCTTGGTTCAAGATATTATGCTTATCAAAATCCATTCAAAAAAATTGATGTTACTAAAGCAATGGTTAATCTTGATATGATTGGAAGAAATGAATCAAAACTCGTATGGGCAGGCGGAATATTTTATTCAAGCGATATGAAAAAAGTTGTTGAAGAGGCTAATCAGAAATTTGATTTTGAAGTATTGTATAATGTTGGTCTTCTTACTTTCGCAAGTGATCAGGGTCCTTTTATCAGAAGAGAAGTTCCATCAATTTTCTTCCATTCGGGTTTACATGATGAATATCATACACCATTGGATGACGCCGATAAAATTGATTTCGAGAAAACAGAAAAGGTTTCCAAATTAGCTTATGTAACCGCATGGATTCTTGCTAATACCGATGATCTTCCGGCTTACAGAGCATTATCAAATGATGAAAAAGCAGATCTTGTTAAGGAATCATTAGTTCGACAAAGGAAACATCGACCGGAAGTTAAAAAAGTAGTACAATAATTATTTTATAAAACGGATTAGTACAATGAAAAAATTCAGTTCAATTTCAGTTCACATTTTCATCTTAATAATTTTTTTATCGGCGGGATTGGAAGCCGGGGGCGTTAAAAAATATGAAGAAGGAAAAATTTATAAGCATCAGTTAAAAAACGGATTAACTATTTTAACAATGGAACGTCACATCGCTCCGTTAATTTATCATCAATTAACCTATAGGGTCGGTTCCAGAAATGAACAACTTGGTATTACAGGTATTTCACACGTTGTTGAACATTTGATGTTTAAAGGGACGAAGAAATATGGAAAAGGTGAAGCATCAAAAACTATTTCTACAAATTCAGGAATTTTTAATGCTTTTACGGCGAATGATATGACAAGTTATTATGAATATCTTCCGGCTAACAAAATTGATGTTGCACTTGATATTGAATCGGATAGAATGCAAAACGCAACTTTCGATCCGGAAGAGTTTAAATCTGAAATAGAAGTTATCATTCAAGAGCGAAGAATGAGATCCGAAAGTGGAGCAAGCGGAATTATGCGTGAGGTATTTAATTCGTTGGTTTTTACTTCGCATCCTAATCGTGATCCGATAATCGGCTGGCCTACTGATTTAAGAAATATGAACAGAGATGAAGCTTATACTTATTACAAAAAATATTACACTCCTAATAATGCATTCTTAGTTTTAATAGGTGATTTTGAGACGGATGAAATCATTAAAAAAGTTGAGAAGTATTACGGCAAAATTCCAAAAGGTCCTGAAGTTAAAGATGTAAATGTTCATCAAGAAAAACAGAATGTAAGAAAAACGTTAACTCTTCGTCATGCTGATAATTCTGAGTCGAGTATGCGAATGGCTTTCATTGTCCCTACTTTTCAAAGTGAAGATGCTCCGGCTTTACGTGTTGGCGGAATGATCCTTTGTGAGAAAAGTAGAGATGCACGTTTATATAAAAAATTAGTTGAAAAACATCAGATAAGTTCTTCTGTTGCAGGTGGTTTTGGCATGACAAAAGATCCCACTTTCTTTTCAATAAGTACTACAGCTAAACCTGATAGTAGTCTCGATAAAATTGAACAGCTAATCTGGGATGAAATTAAAGTGATGCAATCGGAACCTGTATCCGATCACGAACTTCAGAAAGTGAAGAACAGATATAAATTCAATCAAGTTACTTCTTATATAAAGAATGCTGACATCGGATCACGAATAAGCCGTTACGAAACTTTCTTCGGATGGGAATTCCAAAAAGAATTTGATAACCGCATTATGAATGTTACTAAAGAAGATATATTGAGAGTTTTCAAAACTTATTTTACTGATGAACAAGTTTCTATTGCTTATTCGTTACCTAAAGAAGGAGTTAAAAAGGGAAAGAAAGCAAATAGCGGTGATGAGTCAGAAGAGAAGTCTGACAGTGAAGATTATCATTTTTCAGACCAGGATAAATTTTATTTTCAACCACCAACTGAAGCATTAGAGATTATTAATAATTTTGAACCTGTATATGTTGAAGAAGATATAATTAAGCCAAAACCGATAGCTCATCTTATCAAAACGATGAGACTGAAAAATGGTGTAAAAATTCATACAATCGAAAATCATCTTGTCCCTTCAGTCTCTGTTGTTGGAATGATTGAAACCGGTTATATTCCCGAAAATCTTGAAGGGAAACAACCCGGTATTGCAAACTTCTTGCCCGATTTAATGAATCGTGGTTCACAAAAAATGAATTACACTGAACTATCGGAACGCATGGCATTTGTTCCATTTACATTTGCAGTCAGCGGTAGTTATCGTGGATTTTATTTCCAGGGTAATTCATTAATTGAAGATGCAGATGAAATGTTTAAAACCGGTTATGATATGGTAACTTTACCTGCACTTCTTGATGAAGAAATGAGCAAACTAAAACCCCGTCATATTAATGGTGCAAAAAATCGTTTCAAGAAGACCGGTATAAAAGCATTCTATGAAATGTTTAATACATTAATGGGTGATCATCCAATAACAAAATACAATAGTACGGAAGCGTCAATAAAATCAATAACAAAAGACGATTTAATAAATCTGCATAAGAAATATTTCAAACCGGAAAATCTTACAATTTTAATGATTGGAGATATGACACCTGACCAAATGCGTGATTTAGCCGATAAATATTTTGGTAATTGGAAAAGCGATTCACCCTCTTTCGAAATGGTAACTTCTCCTAAAATTAAAGAGTTGAATGAAAAAATAGTTAAAGTGTTTCCCGAAAAAGAGTATACGGAGTGTACAATAAATATTGGTTTTGCCCCGACCAACGAAGTCTTATTAAATGAGGCTGAACCTCTTGCAGTAATGAATTACATTTTAGCTTCAAGTGCGCTTACATCAAGAATGGGAATTGAACTCCGCGATAAGCAAGGTTTGATTTATGGAATTAAAAGTGAACTCTGGTCAACCAGTGATAACTTCGGTTACTGGAAATTTAATACTAAAACCGGACCGCAAAATACTCAAAAAGTTATTAAAGGAATTTTTACTGAAATTAAAAAATTCTTTGAACATGGTATTACCGATGAAGAATTAACAACAGCAAAAAATCGTCAACTCGGACTACTTCCTTTTCATGTTGAAACTCCGGATGATGTAGCACAAATTGTTTTTGATTCAATTAAAGAAAAAAAACCGTTTGATTATTTTGATAAAAAAGCTGACCGCATTAAAGCTGTTACTAAGGATGATGTTATGCGTGTAGCCAAAAAATATTTGACCACAGACAAATTTATGATTGTTGTTGACGGTCCGATTGAGCAAAATGCACTTGATAACTTAATAAGTGAATTATAAATAATAGTAATGCTGCCGATGAGAAATCAACGACAGTTGTTCCTCTAAAAAAACAGGAGGTCGTTATGAAACTTGGTACAATTTACATTTTCTTTCTACTGATTTCAGTTTCAATCTTTGCTCAAATTCCCGATTATCATTGGAGCTTTGCAGGCAATGGTAAATTTAGAGATGCGCCATATGCGATAGCCGTTGATTTTAATGGAAATATTTACGCAACTGGTGAATTCTTTTCTGATACTTTGTGGTTTCCAGGTAAGTTCCTAGTTCGTACCGGATCAGCAACCGGTAACTGTGATTTCTTTTTAACCAAATTTTCTCCTAATGGAACAGCTATTTGGGGGGTAAGCGGTGGCGGAACATTGACGGATCGAGGATATGGTGTGGGATTTGATCCAAACGGAAATCCTTATGTAACCGGTCATTATTTTGGTTCTGCAACTTTTGGTTCGTACACTGTTAATAGCTCAGGTAACCTGGATGTTTTTACTGCTAAACTTGATACAGCAGGAAATTATCTTTGGTTTAAAGAAGGTAAAAGTGTATCTCAAGCAACAACAAGGGGTTTAGCGACCGATTTACTGGGTAACGTTGTAATCGTTGGATACTACGGAAGTTCAAGTGTAGATTCTGTTCGATTTGATGATGTAAAAATTACTACAAACGGACAACGCGATGTTTTCGTCGTAAAATATAATAGTGATGGCGTTGCACAATGGGGCGTTACCGGCGGTGGGTTAAAATCCAGTGAACAAGCAAACGATGTTGTTATTGATGCTGCCGGAAATATTTACGTTACTGGCATCTATTTAGACACTGCGACTTTTTCAGGAACGGTATTAAATGGAAATGGTTTAGGCGAAATATTTATCGCAAAGTATGATCCTAACGGTTCATTAGTTTGGGCTAAATCAGCAGGTGGTGCCAAAACATCAGATGATGGTAGCGGAATTGCTGTTGATCATTTCGGTGGTGTTTATGTTGTAGGAAGATTTGATAGTGCAGCAACTTTCGGAACCACAGAAGTAATTAGCAATGGCGGTACTGATGCTTTTCTTGCAAAGTATGATAACGACGGAAACTTCCAATGGGTAAAAAATTGGGGTGGAACCGGAGCCGATTATTTTAATGATATTGCTGTTGATGCAGAGGGTTACATCCTGGGAACAGGTTATTTCAACGGAACTGCTACCTTCGGAACAACAAATCTCACAGCAATTGGTTCAAGTGATATTTTCTTCATAAAATGTAATGCAGCCGGCGAAATAATTTGGGTAAAACAAGGTGGTGGCTCGGATGCGGATGTTGCTTCCGGTGCTGCTGTTGATAGAGGGGGTAATCTTTACGGCACAGGATATTTTAGTGTTTATGCAAAATTTGGAGCCGATTCTTTAGTCTCTTCAGGTGTTCAGGATGTTTTCGTAACTAAAATCGGCACTAATCAAATTCCTGTTGAGTTGACATCATTTAATGTAAAAAACTTAAATGGAATTATTACTCTTGATTGGACTACAGGTTCAGAGTTAAATAATTACGGTTTTGATATTGAAAGAAGTATCGATAATAATACATTTACGAAAATCGGATTTATCCAGGGAAAAGGGACATCAACTGAAACAAATAAATATTCTTATTCTGATAATGATGTTTTAGCAAACAAGTATTATTATAGACTCAAACAACTTGATATGGATGGAACGTTCACATACTCATCAGTTGTTTCAGTTGATTTACAACTACCGGAAAAATTTGAACTTCTTCAAAATTATCCGAATCCATTTAATCCGAATACATCAATCATGTTTTCACTTCCAATGAATGCAAAAGTACATCTCGAAGTGTTTAATATTCTTGGTGAATCAGTAGCAGTTCTTACTGATAAAGAATTAGAAGCAGGCAAACATGAGTTTTCTTTTGATGCTTCAAATTTAAATAGCGGGGTTTATTTCTATCGCATTAATGCAGTTCAATCAAATGGTGAAAATTTCATCAGCACTAAAAAAATGATTTTAACGAAATAAAAAAATGGGAGAGGTTGTTCGTTTAGAAATCGAATAACCTCTCAGATTTTCATAGGGGAATTGAAAATGAAGTATACAAATAAAATTAGAATTGCTTTTCAAAGCATAATTTTATTATTAATAGGTTATGTAGCAGTTAGACCGGTTTTTGATCCGGTTTATGTAGCCGATTTTGAATCTTACTGCCCATTTGGTGGATTGGCGTCCCTCGGTAGTAAACTAAACCAGGGGACTATGTCATGCAACATGAGTGAAACACAAGTTTTACTCGGTATTGGGCTTCTTATAGGAGTCATAGTTATTGGCAAATTATTTTGCAGTTATATATGTCCTATCGGCTCAATAACTGAATGGCTTGGCAAACTCGGCGAGAAATTTAAAGTCAGAATGGAGATGCCGAAGTTTTTAGATAGACCGCTTCGTTCTTTGAAATATGTAATACTGTTTTTCACCTTATACTATACAATGACAAGCAGTGAATTATTCTGCAAAGAGTTTGATCCATACTTTGCATCGGTTAATCTTTTTAGCAATTCTGATATCGCATTATATTTTGCTATCCCGGCATTTCTTTTAACCGTGCTTGGATCGATATTCTTCAGATTATTTTGGTGTAAATATTTATGTCCGTTAGGCGCAATTAGCAATATATTTTTGAATGTTATTGCAGTCTCCGCAGTAATTATATTATATATTATTGCAAATGCACTCGGTGCAGAGTTGAGTCTTGTATGGTTAGTTTTGGGAATCGTAATAGTAGGGTTAATTAACGAACTCGGTTTTATGAAGAGTTTTTTCATGCCTCTTCCAAAAATAGTTCGTAATACTAACACATGTACTGAATGCGGTTTATGTAACGATAAATGTCCGCAGGGAATCATAATTTCAGAATATACTAAGGTTGATCATATTGATTGTAACTTATGTACAGATTGTGTTTACGCATGTCCTGTTAGAAATTCATTGAAAATCCATGACAATAAAAAGTTAAAATATCTTGCTCCGATTGCAACAGTAGTTTTAATATTATTAAGCTTTGGTGCTTCTTATAACTTTGAATTTACTACCATAGATGAGCGTTGGGGAAATTTTGACAAAGTTGAAAACATTCAAACTTATACTCAATCAGGTTTAAAGAATGTTAAATGCTACGGCAGTGCGATGTCACTTAAAAATCAACTTGAAAATGTTGATGGAATTTTTGGCTTAGATGCTTATGCTAGTTCACACACAGTGGTTTTATATTATGATCCCGCTGTAATATCCGAACAGAAAGTTAAAAAATCACTTTTCACTCCAATCAAAATGGAAGTAAGAAAAGCTAAAGATAAAATAGATTCGCTTGCTGTTTGGGAAGGTGGAATTAACGGATTATTCGACTTAATTGATTTTAATAATTTATTCTATACATTAAAAGAAAATGAAGGCGTTTATGGTTTTGAAACTCATTTCGGTGAACCTGTAACCGCAACTGTATTTTATGATCCTTCACTTACTGATATGGATAAAATTATTACACAGATCGAAAAAGATTATGTAATGGCAAAGAAGCTAAAAGGTGTTGAAAAAATAGAATTAAATTTTGATGTTGAGAAGAAGGGTGAAAATAAAGGGTACATCCAATTCGCTGAATATACAAAACGAATTTTCAGACCTTATGATAGATTATTTAACGATTATAAAACTTATAAACCCGAACAACTTTCAGTATTCATTTTCCCGATGCCTGAAGCGGGTGTCCCGGCTTTGCGTAGATATTTTGGTTCTTTGACAAGTCATTTATCGGCAGATGATGGAATCGTTAGACTTTCTACAAGGTTTACTGAAGAACCTACTGCTTTCTTGTATTTTGATCCATCGCAAACAGATGTTGAAAAAATTAAGGTTGCACTAACAAAAGAAGTGCTAACTATTTTCACATCTGAAACAGAGACAAAGGATATGAAAAATCCTTTTACAATAGTTCCGAATGGTATAGTTAGACAAGCAGTGGATATTGATATTGAAGAAGAAGATTAAGAAAATATTTAATCAACTTATCACATAAAAAGAGGTTACTATGAAAAAAATGCTCACATTATTAGTCGGATTGCTGTTAGTTAACAGTTATCCGCAATCGTTTACCTGGGATTGGCTTAATCCAAAACCTCATGGAAATGCTATGAGAGCGGTTAAGGTTATTGCCCCAAATACTGTGCTTGGATTTGGCGCAGCGGGAACAGTTCAGAAATCAACAGATAATGGTACTACCTGGAGTGTTAAAAATGTAGATACTTTATCCAGAGAATTTAGAGCTGCTTACTTTTTCAATTCTACTACCGGATTTATATGCGGTTCAAATGGTTTGTTGATGAAAACCATTGATGGCGGTGAATCATTCACTTATGTAAATTCAGGAGTAGACGTTCTCTTTTATGATATCGAATTTGTTGATGCGAATACCGGTTATATCGGTGGTGCATCAGGAACTCTGTTGAAAACAACAGATGGTGGTGCAACATGGGTACCATTAACCTCCGGAGTTACTCAGGCTATTTATTCAATAGCAACCCCGGCGGCTGACGCAATTTATTTCGGTACGGCTTCAACCAGTTCTTTCAAGAAATCTACTGATGGTGGTGCAACATGGACTGTAATCACTCCTGCCGGAATAACCCAATCAATATGGGGTGCTCATTTTATTGATGCTAACACAGGCTGGATTTGTGTTCAGAGTCTTGGTAAAGTGTTTAGGACTACCGATGGTGGAACTTCCTGGGTTGAGTCTACTACTGCTTCACTTATAGTACCTAATTCAATTTACTTTAGCAATGCGACAAATGGTGTTGTTACAGCTAACTCAAACGTTATGTTTACTTCAACTGATGGTGGAGCTACCTGGACTCAGCTTGAAACAGAAGATCAACAATATGGTTCGGATATAAGTGGAACAAATGTTTTCACAGTCGGACGAAGCGGTACTACTTACCGTAGTACTGACAATGGTTCAAATTTTACACTGTTGACTTCTAAAGTTACATTTACTCAAATTAGGATGATTAAATTCATCAACGCTAATCTTGGTATCGGTACTGCAGGTTCAACCACAACCGGTGACTCATTAGGCTTTTTAATTAAAACGACTGATGGCGGGGCAACCTGGTCAGATGTTGGTTACAATTTCAAGAATATTGTTTATTCCGTTGCAACACCTTCGCCTACAACATGGTATGTTGGACGTGGAAGAAATGCAATCTTCAAAACTTCGGACGGTGGTGCGACCTTTGTAGAACAAACTCAACCGATTACAGCTACTCCGAATTTCAATGATATCGGCTTTGCTGATGAAAATAATGGTTATGCAGTTACATCTACAGGCGGAATAATCAAAACGACAGACGGTGGTACAACATGGACAAACGCAAATACTCCATTCGGAACAACTGTAATCTATGCTGCACATGTTTTCTCAGCCAATAAAGTTATCGCTGTTGGAGGAAGTGCAAAAGCATACATGACTACAGATGGCGGTACAACATGGGAAATATTAACGACTAACATTCCGGGGAACTTTTTTACTGTCAGATTCTATGATGCTAATTTCGGTGTCATCGCCGGATTTAACTCACCCGCTCCTGTAGCAAGTAAAACCACTGATGGAGGTACCACATGGATTCCATTGGTTCTACCTGAAGAGTTCAGCGGTAACAGTCTTTGGGGAGTTGGTTTCAGAAGCGTTGAAACTTATTGGTTATCTGGTATCAACGGAGCAATTTATTATACTACTGATGGCGGTACAAGTTGGAATAATACAAAGCCAGCAACTGGAAATACCCTGTATAGTTTTGCTGTTGTTGGAGATGAGATGTGGCTCTCCGGTACACAGGGGACGATACTAAAAGGATACTCAAGTCCATTTATTCCAGTAAACCTTGTTTCTTTCACAGCTAATGTAGTGAATAATGAAGTTAGCTTGTCATGGAAAACAGCTACTGAAACTAACAATAAAGGTTTCGAAGTTGAAAGAAATTTAGGACTTGGATGGAATAAAATCTCTTTCATAAATGGTAAAGGAACGACCACTGAAGCTACTAACTATTCTTATGTTGATAATCCTAAATCAAACGGACTTGTTCAATATCGTTTGAAACAAGTTGACTTTGATGGTACATACGATTATTCTCAAGTAGTGGAAGTTAATATCGGAGCACCTGCTAAATTTGAATTAGCGCAAAATTATCCGAATCCATTTAACCCTGTTACAAATATCAAATATTCATTGGCAGCTAAAGCGAATGTTGAACTTAAGATATATAACATTCTTGGAAAAGAAGTAGCACAACTTGTTAACGAAACTCAAGATGCCGGAAATTATTCGGTTGAGTTTAATGCTGTAAAACTTTCCAGTGGTGTTTATTTCTATGAGATTAACGCCGGTTCATTTAACGCTAAGAAAAAAATGATTCTCATTAAATAACTTTTTTGTACAGTGCTTACTCAGTTCTTAATGGAATGCCGGGCTTGTCCCGGCATTTATTAAACTTAGATTATTCAGACAACTTTCAATTTCTCAAAACTTCTTTTTATGAAAATTTATTATCTCATACTAATCACATTTTTGTTTGCGGGAAGTATTCTCGCACAAACAAATGTTGGAACTGTAACGGGTAAAGTTACCGATGAAAAAGGTGAACCTCTTTCTTTTGCTAATATCATTTTAAAAGAGACAAACAACGGAACCGCTGCTGATAAAAAAGGGAATTTCAAAATAATTTCGAGAAGCGGTAAATACACAATCGAAGTCTCGTTTATAGGTTATGAAAAAGTTACACAGTCGATAGAAATTATAAATAATAAAGTAATTGAGAAAAACTTTTTTCTAAAGAACACATCATTTGAAATTGGAACAATTGAAGTAGTTGCAAAGAGTGATTTTCTTCCTATCACTGCCGAAACAAAAACAACAATTTCATCCGGTGAAATTGAACATATGCAGGCATCAAGTTTAAACGATGTAATGAAACTTACTCCAGGAGTAGAGACTTCAAATCCTACATTAAATAATGCCGAAAAAGCTCAGATCAGAAGTGGCGATGCGCTCGGTACTCAAATAATTTTAGATGGTATTCCGATTTCAAATAATGCAAACTTGCAGGTTGGAGTCGGTTATTCTACAGCAAACAGTGGAATCGATCTTCGTTCTATTCCGGCTGAGAACATCAAAGAAGTCGAAGTAATAAGAGGAATTCCTTCGGTGCAGTATGGTGATCTAACAGACGGATTATTATTAGTTAAAACAAAAGCAAATGCTGAAATGCCAAAAATGAAGATGAAATATAATCCGCAACTTTATGAAATGAATTTCAGTGCGGGATATGATTTTAATAATTGGGTGTTGAACGGCAATTTTAATTTAGCTTCTTCTGAAAGAGATATTCGTGTTGAAGGGGATGGTTACACGAGAGTAGCCGCTCAATTGTCATTAGAAAATGATACAGAAGATTTCAACTTCAAAAACATACTATACTTCACACGTTCATTTGATGAGTATAAAGAAAAACCGGGTTATGCTTTAAGGGAAGCGTGGTACAATAGAGATGTAAATATTAAGTACACCGGTGATTATTCGCAATACTTTGATTCTTTTAACAAACTTTCTACAAAGCTATCGGTTTCATATACTAAACAAAATTCGTATGACCAAAGATTAGTCTCACGCGATAACATTGTACTTTCCGGACGTTTAACAGAAGGTTCACAAGAAGGAAGAATTGTATTTGGTTCTTATCTTGGTTCAAAAAATATTAAAGGGGATGTTTGGAATATTTATGCTGATGTAAATTATAATCATAAATTTTTCTTTGGTGATTATTTAAATGGCTTATTATTTGGACTGACTTACCGTAATGATTTTAACAAGGGTGAAGGAATTGTGTTCGATCCATTTTTCCCTCCCTCTATTTCTGTTACTACACCGAGATTAAGGTCATATAATTCAATTCCGGAATATACAATTTTAAGTTTCTATGCTGAAGATAGAATTACAGGGACGCTTTGGAAACCGTTTACACTTCAAGCCGGATTTAGATATGAAGTATATAGACCTGATGGCTTTGATATTAAAGGTCTAATTGGACAAGGAGATTTAATAAAATCCAAGAACGGAAGTTTTTTCAATCCAAGAATTACATTTTCAATGAACTTAACTAAGGATACACAAATACGTCTTGGATATGGTGTAACATCAAAATCGCCGCCGCTTGGAATGATATATGCTCAAGAAAGATATTTCGATATTATTGATACTGTAGCTGTTGTGAACCCACAGTATCCGGATAGTAATTTTTCAATAGTTTCAACATTCATACGCCAACAGGCTAACCCGAGTCTTAGAGGATATACTCAAAAAAAATATGAGTTCAGCATCGATCATCAGTATGAATTTTTGGGAATATCAATTACCGGTTATAAAAATAAATCGGATGGAATGTTTCAAGGATTCGGTGAACCGACAACTTTATATAAAAGAGCCTTTCCTAATTGGCCCGATCAATCTACATCACATATCACGACTTTATATCTTGAATCGTATTCACGTTATGCAAATAATGGCTGGCAAAATGTTGAAGGAATAGAAGCCTCACTGACGACAAAAAGGATTCCAATAATTAATGCAGTTATTAAAGTTGATGCTTCCTATACATATTCTGAAAACGGAACTAAAAACGGTGTTTATTTTTCTTCATCACGAGTTGCTCAATCTCTAAATGACACAGTAATGCCGTTGTATACTCAACAGGAAAATTATTATAAAGATTTGCTGATAAATTATCGTTTTGAAATTCAAGCAAAAACTTTGGGGATGTGGCTAACACTGCATATTCAACAGAAACTTATGGAGATTAACGGTCGAAGGAATATTGCCGATACATTAGCCCTTGGTTATTATTCAGCCTCGGGTCAATTGGTTATGATTCCTGAAAATGAACGAGCCGATGTTTTATATTCTTCAATAAGAAGAACGATTCAAGATTTTCAATTATTTGAAGAAGATAAACCGAACAAATGGTTGTTCAACTTGAAGGTTAGTAAATCATTATGGCGTGGAGCTGTAGTCTCGTTTTATGTGAACAACTTTTTTAATAATCAACCTTTGTATTTAGTAAGAAGAAGTTCTGCTTCCTCTCCAACTTATGAACGAAGAAATCCCGGTATCTTTTACGGAATTGATTTCAGCTCAACTTTTAACTTTAAGTAACGATATGATAAATGAAATGAGAATAGTATGAAAAATCTTAAGAGTATAATTTTAACCGCAGTAATGCTGCTTAGTCTGTTTTCAATTAGATGCAGTAATATACTTGGTATCGATCCAAAACCCGAAGTAACAGAAAGAGAAGTAAACTTTCAATTGGTTTTGAAGGACAATTCCGGTTTGATGAATTCAATATATGGAACTGATTTTGTCAGAAATGCAACTGTTACATTGAAATCAAATTTCCTCGGAGAAGAATACACATTTGAATCTGATTCAAACGGAGTAATTAATGTCAACAAAGTAATTTCAGATGTTTATTTAGTTACAGCAAATAGAATTATTACTCCTGAAGAAATGGTAATCGCCAGTGGAACAGCGGCTTCAAATGTAAAATTGACAAACAAAAACAATCGTATTATTGAATTAAATGCAAGTAATAATAATCTGATTGTAGTTGAAATGGAAATGATAGTCGGTTCTTCTCCATTAATTATAAGTGAAATATACGCATCAGGACCGTCAGGATCGGGGCTTTATTATCATGATAAATATGTTGAGATTTTTAATCAGACTGATTCTGTTCTATACCTTGATGGACTTATTATTGCTGTTGTTTACTATAGTGGGTATCTCGGTTTAAATTTTGTTAATGACCCCGCATATATTCATTCAAAAAGTATTTGGAGTTTCCCCGGCAACGGAACCGATTATCCGATTCAACCGGGACAGTTTATTCTATGCGCACAAGATGCAATAGATCATCGAATAAATGCTCCCAATAGTGTTGACCTGTCTCATGCTGATTTTGAATTTTATAAAGACGATGCTCCTGACGTTGATAATCCTGCAATCCCAAACATGATTAGGATTTATCAAGATGCCGGGAATGATTGGTTAATTGCAGGCGAAAGGGGGGCGTTGGTTTTAGCAAAATTTTCAGCGGATTCACTTCTCCCTTACGATGATCATTTTTTGATTCCTTACACAGCGGTTTTAGATGGTGTTGAATATCTTGATGACCCAACAAGATTAGACAAAAAAATATTAAATCAAGGGATTGATGCGGGAGCAACAGGAAGTATTCAGTTCTATACCGGCAAATCAATGGAGAGGTTGTTAATCTCTGATCTTGGAAGAAAAATTTTAAAAGATGAAAATAATTCATCAGTCGATTTTAAAATTTTAACTACCCCATCACCCGGAAGATATCATCAGTAATTAAGAAATGAACTAAATGAAAAGATATACAGTAATATTTTTATTCGCTTTTTGCACTACACTTTTCCCTCAAGAGATTAAAGAATTTCCAACAGGATTCAGTACGATATTTAAAAACTTTAATGAAGTTAATTCATATTATTTTGGAAATAATCCTGCTGTTCTTGATTTTGAAACCGGCGATGAGCTTCTATCAATCAAATCGCAAAATGATCTAACCGATGGGGATTTTAAAAAATTTATTGAACCAAAATCTTTAAGAAATTATTATCTCGGTGCATCCGGTAAAAAAGAGATTGATGCTAATCAACGCTTTAAGGGAAGTTTTGGTTTCCAACGAAACGAAAGACGCGACTGGACCTGGATTTTTACCAGAGAATATCAGACCGGCAATCCATTCTTATTAGGTGACAGCACCACAGGTAATACTAGAATAAATGGAATATTAATTAATGCAGAATATTCAATTAACTTGTCCAATGATATTTCCGCTGGCATATTATTAAATTATTCTGTTGACGAAGCTATGAAACAGGTTTCACCCCGTCCTACGGCTATTCATCGCGATATTCATACGAGTATTGGAATTAATTATAAGCTGTCTTCTAATTTTCAAATGGGTTTGGTAGCTAATGTTTATGATAACAATGAGAGAATTGCATACCGTGAAGATGAAGGAGCACTCACTCAAGAAACAATCATTATTAAATTCAAAGGTTACGACTATCCGAATGTTTTTAGGAAAAAGACCGAGACAAGATATTCATATATAAACGGCTATTCAGGCGGACTTACATTTACATTAAATCCTTCTTCTTCGAGTGTTGTAACCGGATTTTTTTATACCGGATTTACTAAAACAAATTTGAAAGATGATGCTATAAGCCCAAAGTCAGAAGGATTCTGGAGCAATGATATTATTCATGGTGGTTTGCAATATCTTCATAATATTTCCGAAGGATGGCAAACCGGATTAATTTACAAATTTAAAAGTGAAGATGGTTGGGCAAAGTACTCACCTTATAATGTCCTTTATTACGATAGGAAAATAAGTAATCATTCAGTCGAAGCTGGATTGAAAGCTCCCCTGGTAAAAAATGTAAGCGTGGGAATTGAAACCGGTTTAGAATTTAAGAAAAATGAAGAGGTTGATCATTATTCAGCAATAAATTCTAACTATAATTCTACTAACGTATTTATTCGTGGCGGGGCATCTTCAAAGATTACTGATTATCTGCAAACCATAATTAGTTATTCATATTTAATCAAAACCGTTTCAAATAATCAAATCACAAATTCAGGAAGCAGCCCATATTATGATTTGTTCAGAAAATATGATTTGCTTTATGATCAATCCGAATATAGCGGACACATCATTACAGCAACCGCTGCACTAAATATAAATCAATCTGATCTTATATACTTGCACTTAAATTATTTACTGTTAAAACCGGATGTCAACTCCTCGTTTAGCGGTTCTTCAAATTCTAAGTTAAGTGCCTTTATAGAATACAGAATAAAAGTTTATTAAATAAAACAGGAGTTACGAAAAATGAAAAAATTATTCTTAATCATTTTTCTTTTTGCATTTACTTTCTTAGTCAATGCTCAGAGTCTGGAGATACTTTCAACACCGGATATTAAAGAAATTATAAGAGATATTTCTTTTGTTGATGGTACACATGGCTGGCTTGCAGGCAATAAGGGGACTCTATATAAAACAACGAACGGTGGTACAAGTTGGACCGAGTTAACAACTAATACTGATAAAGATTTGGCGAAAGTCTCTTTTGCTGACGTCAATAACGGCTGGATGGGAACAGTTGACGGTTCGGTATTTAAAACAACTGACGGCGGACTTACATGGAACGAGTTTTCATATTCTGCTGCTGTTCCAACAATGACGTTTAGCATTCTTGATCTTATGAAATTTTTTGATGCTAATACCGGTTTCATAATTGCCGGGAAACTCAGATCAATTTATCTTTTAAAAACTACTAATGGTGGTGAAACTTGGGCAGTTAAAGATTCTCTTGTCTCAGCAACTCTTCTTAGACGTTGGTACGATATTACTTTTAACGGCAATGATGGTGTGCTTGTTGGTGATAAAAAAGATTTACAAAAACATTCAACTGACTTTGGTGAAACATGGACACTCTCCACAGCAATAGTTGATAATTTTTTCCGCGATCTAAAATATGTGAAGTTTTTAACTGACACAGATGTAATTGCCATGGGAGAAGGGAATGAATTTTCCGGTGTAATGGTTCCGGTTTATAAATCTACGGATAAAGGATTGACCTGGACGAAGAAAAGTCAATCATTCACAAATATTTTTGACCGTGTACGATCAGGCTACTTTAAAAATAGTCTTGAAGGTGTTGCTGTAGGAAGTGATGGATTCAGTAAAGCATTCTTTACACGAACTGTTGATGGTGGTGAAACATGGTCATCTACAGCGCTCGATTTCGCATTCGGATTACAAGCACTTTATGGAAACGGTGACTTTTTATTTGCACTCGGGACCTCAGGACATTTTATTTATTCAAATGATTTTGGAAATAACTGGCAAATACTTCCTTTAAAAGCCCCAACATCGGTTGTGTCAATAAAGTTTTTTGATAATAAAGGATTTGCAGTCTCAAGAAATGGTGACGTTTATTTCAACGCAGACGGTAAGGGGCATGAATGGAGTTACCTATCGCAAGCAGGGAAAAATGTTTCAAGCGCAATGACTTTTACTTCAAATAATAATCTTTTTATTCTTAAAGAGAATAGGCATATAGTTAAATCAACTGATTTTGCCCAAACATGGCGAACTGTTTCAGAACCGGTTAGCTCCAATGCAAGGAATCTTGTGGGCGGTATTGATTTTGCTGATGATAATACCGGTTACGCTTTTTTCAGTCAGAATGATTATAGTGAATATTATATCCTTAAAACCACAGATGCAGGTGAAACATGGAATCAATCTTTAATGACTGCCGGTCCCGGTTACATTTCCGGAGACATGATAGCATTTGATGCAGATAACGCTGTTGCATTGGGTCCGGATCGTTGGGCTTTGCGAACCACTGATGGAGGAGCAAATTGGGCACAGGCAACATTAAATAACTTCCCGGCGGGATTGTCATTAGGAACAGACTTTGAGCAAGTAGCTAAAATTGATAACCAAAGAGCTTTTGCTATTGGTGAAAAATTTCTTTGTTTAACTACCGATAAAGGAGCAAACTGGAATTATATAAATCACGGTATCGCTGATATCGATTCGGGTTTTTATAAAGTAGCTTTTTCCGGCGACTCTTTAGGTTATGCAGCTGAATACAACGGCGGCATTCTTAGAACTACAGACTTGGGAAATAGCTGGAGTTATGATTCCACATTTGTTGGTAAGTTTTTAATGTTTGGTGCAGGAATTTCGCAGACAGGTAAACCATTCTTTGGAACATCATCCGGTTATATTTTGGGTGAAAGAACTATTGTTGGAATCAAAGATAATTTCCAACCTGAAAAATTTGTCTTAAAACAGAATTACCCGAATCCCTTTAATCCATCGACCAAAATTGAATTTCAATTAAGTAATAAAGAGCATGTCCTGCTTAAAGTTTATGATGTGCTTGGAAGAGAAATTGAAGTATTGGTGAATGAAATAAAATCAGCCGGAGTACATTCGATTGATTTTACAGGGACAAAATTATCGAGCGGCGTTTACATGTACACAATAACAACCGCAAACAGAATTGAAACTAAAAAAATGATCTTAACAAAGTAATGAAGTTTTCTAGTAATAATATTTATGAGATTTAAATGAAATCAAGTTTTATCCGGATACTGACTATTGTAATATTGTTTAACATAAATTTCTATGCGCAAGTTTTAGAAATAAAACCGGTTCAAAAACATTCCGGTTCATTTGCTATTATAGTCGATAATTTAACTTACGATAAGTGTAAGAGTGCAATTCACGATTATAAAAACGCTATTGAGAATGATGGATTATCAACTTTTATTCTTGTTGATAATTGGCAGACTCCTGATATAGTTAAAAAAGAAATTGAAAGATTATATAAAGAGAATTCCGGTTTCGAAGGAGTTGTATTTATTGGTGATATCCCGATTCCAATGGTAATTCAAGCTCAACACATGACATCGGCATATAAACTTGCTGAAGATCGTTATCCGCTTACTCGAACAGGTGTTCCTTCGGATCGTTTCTATGATGATTTCGATTTGAAATTTAATTTTATTCAACGCGATACTGTTAACACGCTTCAATATTATTATTCTTTAGATGAGAATTCTCCTCAAAGAATTGAAAGAGAAATTTATTCAGCTCGAATTATACCTCAAGTAAAAGGTGATTCTAATTATGAACTAATAAATAAATTTCTCGCAAAAGTAGTTGCTGAAAAAAAGAAATCAAGTCCGATCAATAATATGTTTGTATTTACCGGACATGGCTATTATTCTAATTCACTTGCAGGTTGGGCTGATGAAAGACTTTCTATCAGAGAACAATTTCCACAATTATATCATGCGGGAAATCGGGTGAAGCATTATAACCATGCAATGGGTTATAATATGAAGGAAGTTATTTTACGGGAACTTCAAAAGAAAGATTTGGATGTTGCCTTATTTCATGCTCATGGGGCAGTTGATATGCAGCTTTTAAATCAATACCCCAGAGGTGAAAACCCGCAATCTAAAATTGATGAGGTTAAACTTTATCTCAGAAGTAAAATTCGCTCGGCAAAAGAGAGCAAAAAGAATATCGATGAAGCTAAAGAGTATTTTCAAAAGTGGCTTGATGTTCCCGATTCATGGTTCGATGGTGCATTTGTAGATTCTGTTATTGCAGCGGATTCACTTCTTAATTACGGACTTGATATTTACTCCCAAGATATCGCTGCAATTTCACCACAAGCAAAGTTTGTGATGTTTGATCAATGTTTTAATGGTTCTTTTCACAAAGAAGATTACGTAGCAGGAGCTTATATCTTTGGGAATGGCAATGTAATTGTGGCAGAAGGAAATTCGGTAAATAGCCTTCAAGATAAATGGGCGAATGAATATCTCGGAATGCTCAACTTTGGGGTTAGAGTTGGTGAGAGACATCGGCTTGTAAATATGCTTGAGTCTCACCTTTTCGGTGATCCAACTTTCAGGTTTGTTTCGTTTTCACAAAAAGAGTTGGAGTTGTTTTTTAGAAATGCTAACACAAAGAATAATGATTATTGGATGAAACTTCTTAAAGATAAATCGGCGACAATCAGAGAAATGGCAGTTCGAATTCTTTACGAAAAATTAGGTAAATCATTCGATAAAGAACTTGTTAATATTTATAAAAATGATGAATCTATTAACGTTCGTTTACATGCACTGAAGTTCCTTGCTCAATCCGGCGGAAACGAATTCCATGAAACATTAAAGTTATCAATCAAAGATTCGTATGAAATGATTAGAAAGTATACCTCAATTTGGATGGGAGAAGTTGGAAAAGAAGAATACCTCCCGTATTTGGTTGAAGTGAGTATTACTGATGAATCGCCCCGTGTACCGTTCAATGCAAAAAGTGCAATGTCCTTTATCAGCTCAGAAAAATCAATTGAATTGACTGAAAAATATTTTGAAAAAATGCCCGATTTTAAGTCGAAAGAATCCAATAAAAATATTATGCTTAATTCATTCAAGCGCAATATTGAGTGGGTTGATAATGAAATTATGTCGAATATAAAAAGTGATACTCTAAAAATTAGAAATAAACTTCAGGAGATTAAGACCTTTCGTAATTACAAATTTCATAAAGTGGTGCCATGGTTGATTGAAATTGCTAAAGATAGAACACAAGATGAAAAAATTGTTGTTCAAATAATCGAAACTCTTGGGTGGTTTAATTTATCATTCAGAAAAAATCTTATAATTGATTTTTGTAATGAAGTTATTGCTGATGCAAACTCCCAATCTTCAATAAAAAGTGAAGCTCTCAGAACAAAAAATAGATTAACAACCGGTCTTAATAATTTAATGATTCCATAAAAAGTTTATAAGGAAAAACAATGCGATCCATAAAAGTATTATTAATTACACTATTTCTGATAAGTTCATCCTACTCACAAAAGTTTGATCTTAATGATAAAGTCCCGTTCGATACTAAAATTAAAGCAGGTGTACTTGATAACGGACTAAAATATTTCATTCGTGAAAATGTAAAACCAGCAAATCGTGCTGAACTTAGGTTAGTTCTAAATGCCGGTTCCATACTCGAAGATGAAGATCAACAAGGACTTGCTCACTTTGTAGAACATATGGCTTTCAACGGTTCTGAAAATTTCAAAAAGAATGAACTCGTTAATTATCTTGAATCTATTGGAATGAAGTTTGGACCCGATATAAATGCCTATACCAGTTTTGATGAAACTATATATATGCTCCAGCTTCCGACAGATAATATGGAAACTTTGGGAAAAGGATTTCAGATTTTAGAAGATTGGGCACACAATCTTTCATTTGAAGATGAAGAGATTGATAAAGAACGTGGTGTAATCATTGAGGAATGGAGACTCGGACGCGGTGCAGGTGCACGTTTGCGGGATGCTCAATTCCCGATCCTTTTTGATAATTCTCAGTATGGAGTACGACTTCCAATCGGTAAAAAAGAAATAATCGAGAGCTTCAAATATGATGTGTTAAAAAGATTTTATTATGAATGGTATCGCCCCGATTTAATGGCTGTTATTGTGGTTGGAGATTTTAAAACAGAAGAAATCGAAAAGATGATTGTTAAACATTTTAGTAATCTCAACCAAATAAAAGATAAGCGTGAAAGGAAATTATTCCCCGTTCCCGATCAAGAAAAAATGTCCTTCGCAATCGCATCTGATCCTGAAGCAACTGGTTCTTCGGTCGGCATCTATTATAAAGTTAAAAATAGTGATAATAAAAAAGTTATAGATTTCAAACAAAAGTTAGCAGAAGTTTTATATAATCGAATGTTAGGCGCAAGACTTCGCGAACTTACTTACACGGCAGATCCTCCGTATGCCTCCGCTAATTCATCAAAAGGAGCATTTATAAGAACACGTGAATTTTATTATCTCGGTGCAACAGTTAAGGATGGAGAAATTGCAAGAGGGTTGGATGCAGTATTAACTGAAGCCGAAAGAGTTAAAAAATTTGGTTTCACTGAATCAGAATTTGAGCGCGCGAAAAATGAGCAATTAGTTTCAATTGAAAGATCTTTCACTGAAAGAGATAAATCTGAATCAGCAAAATATGCAAATGAATATATTCGTCATTTTCTGGCAGATGAACCGGTTCCTGGAATCGAATATGAATTTGAACTTCAAAAAGAAATTGTTCCACAAATACTTCTTTCAGAAATTAATGCATTAGCAATTGAATGGATGAATGAAAATAACGCTGTCGTAATGGTAAGCACCCCTCAAAAAGAAAATCTTCCATTACCAACAGAAGGGGAATTGAGTAAAGTATTTGCAGACGTCAAAACTAAAAATCTTGAACCATATAAAGATGTTGTTGATGATCAGCCATTAGTAGAGGCTCTCTTGAAGACCCAACAAATAGTTGAAGAAAAAAAGATAAAGGATTTTGAGGTTACTGAATGGAAACTTTCTAACGGAATTAAAGTAATTCTTAAACCAACAGATTTTAAGAATGATGAGATATTAATGCGGGCATATAGCCCCGGTGGTAATTCTCTCATTGACGATAATAACTATATCCCTGCGGCTACTGCCGGACAATTGGTAAATCAAAGTGGTGTCGGAGTTTTTGATAATCCGTCTTTGGTAAAAAAACTATCAGGTAAAGTTGTTAATGTTAACCCTTATATCGCAGAATTAACCGAAGGGTTTCTTGGTTCATCATCCAAAAAAGATTTGGAAACGATGTTCGAGTTGATATATGCTTATTTTAATTCACCAAGAATTGATTCATCGGCATTTCTTTCATATAAGTCAAGGATGAAAACTTTTGTTGAAAACCGAGAGGCGAGTCCCGATGCTGCTTTTAATGATACACTGGATTTAACTCTTAACAATTATCATCCACGCAGAATGCCGTGGACTCTAAAAACTCTTGAGCTTCTTAATATGAATAAATCACTTGATATCTATAAAGATAGATTTGCAGATGCATCTGATTTCACATTTATTTTTGTGGGAAGTTTTACAGAAGAAGAGTTAAAACCTTTGGTGGAAAAATATTTATCAAATCTTCCTTCAACCAAAAGAAATGAATCTTATCGTTATTCAGATAATCCTTCTCCTAAAGGTGTAATCACAAAGGAAGTGAAAAAAGGAATTGAACAAAAGAGTTATATCGCTATCAGTTTTAACGGACCATTTAAATGGACAAGGGAAGAGAGCCATTTATTAAGTTCGATGGGTGCCGCATTTAGAATTAAGATTAGAGAAATTATTCGTGAAGATAAAGGCGGAACTTACGGAGTTAAATTCTCAGCGGGGGGAAGACAAACACCTTATGATTCATACGAAGTGAGAATTGAATTTGGTTGTGCCCCCGATCGCGTTGATGAGTTAACAAATGAACTTCTAAGTCAGCTCAAAACAATGATTGAAACACCTCTTGAAGAGAGTTATATTGAAAAAGTTAAAGAGATTCAACGGCGTGAAAGGGAAGTGCAAAGAAAGCAAAACGATTTCTGGGCGCGTACTTTACAAAGTTTTTATTACTACAATCGCGATTTGAATGAATTAAATACCAGTGATCAATTGACTGATGCTTTAACAAGTAAATTGATTCAAGAAACCGCAAAAAAATATATTGATATGAATAATTTTGTAAAGGTGGTTTTGTATCCCGAAGGAAAATAGTATCTAAAATAATTGATTTTTAGAAAATGCCCGTGAGTTAATTATAACTTACGGGCATTTTGATTTTTATATGAGATTTAGTTTTGCTATGTAAGCATAACCTATTTGGCTATTCTTTAGAAGTGAGAAGATTTTTAGAAAAGGTAATTCTTTTATTTATAAGGAGTTACAAGTAAAGATTTATTTAGGCTTTTCTAAAAAGATGGATTTCTTTTCTGAAAGCACGACAAAAGAATGGTGAATTCTTTACTAATAATTATTGTAAAGTCCAGAGAGGCTTTGTCTTGGAGCCAACATTCTGAAGAAATACTTTGATCTATAAACAGTAATGTTAAAAATATTTATCTAATTTCTCTTTGTCAAAACGCTTCAGAATAACATTATAAGACACACCAAATTCTTTACATAACTTTGTTGAAATATGTTCCTTTAAAGAATTATTTTCACTATTTGGGAAGTTCTTTTTAAAAATAGTTATTTGGGGTTGCACTGTTTTCAGCGAAGATTCGAGTTTGTTGACCGGTACCAAAAGTCTACCCGCAAATTCGTTAGCTTGTTGTTCGATTCAATTATGGGCATCTCTAAAAACTCACCCAAGAGTTAATAAAAAGTAAAAGAAAGAAAGGAATAGAAATCGTAAAGTTGTATTTTTACGATAGTAATAAATAAAAGAAATTATATGAACCACAGAAAATACAAACACAAACAAGC
>JAUXVN010000102.1 GCA_030684555.1 Ignavibacteria bacterium | reverse complement strand
ACTATTGTGTTTTTTACAATTGGTTTATCATCAACAGGCGGCGGCTCTGTCGGCTTATTACAACTCACCGCAGTAAAAAGTAACGGGAGTAATATTATAACTAATAGTTTTGTTAATGAGTTTAAGGACATAATTGCCTCTCAGTTGTAAAATGGTTGTAACCGTTATTTATGGGGATAATGGTTATTATATTTTTGTAGCAGAAGAAAAGAGATAAAGAAAGAAAAGGAGAGACAGAATTACTTAATACATCCTCATTGGATAATTTGCGGGGCAAGTACCTGTAGTATTTGGTAACGAACCTATCTATCATAAGCTCCCCTTTGTATTAAGTAACTTTTAAAATAACAACAGAAATATTTACTTGTCCAAAAGTGGTGAATAAAAACGGATTATGCAAGTAGTCTTTTAATATTTTGTAATTATATTTTTCTTAACCAATAACAGTGTTTCTTCAGTTATTTTACTGTATTAGCATTTTATTACCAATAATAACCGATAAAATGGTTGGGAAAATGGAAACACTTACTATACTCAAAAGGTTGTTATTATTGGTTGAGATGAATATTTATCAGTACAATCAGCAAGAATAAATGCGTTAAATAAAATCCTCTCCGTGGTAAAGCCAAATTTAGTAACAATTTGTAATTTTGCATCTAACCATTAACCTTCGAGGTTTTGAAAACTTTAAGGCTTTTTCAGTTTTATCATCAACTTCAACACTAGTTTTTTATTGATTTAGACTTATTTAAGGATAGATTATACAAATATACACCGCCTGAGAGGAGTGTCGAGAAGTGGTTCTCGACAGCCGGAGGGAGTAATAAAAAAGGCTGTTATTTTGACAGCCTTTTATAACATGTAATTAATTTATTACAATTCTTGTGATTCCAGCCATCTTTCAACATCAATAGCAGCCATGCAGCCGGTACCTGCAGCAGTAATAGCCTGGCGGTATGTTTTATCAGCAACATCACCAGAAGCAAAAACTCCATCAATATTTGTATATGTACTTCCGTTTTTTACTTTAAGATAACCGCTCTCGTCCATATCTAATTTCCCTTTGAAAAGATCGGTATTCGGTTTATGCCCAATCGCAATAAATAGTCCGTCTGCATCAAGTTGCGTTACTTCACCGGTTACTGTATCTTCGAGAAGAACACCTGTCATTCGTTTTCTATTATTTTCTTCTACACCCAAAACTTCTTTAACAACTTTGTTTAGCATAAATGATACTTTAGGATTTTTCTGAGCACGTTCATACATAATTTTTGATGCCCGGAAACCATCTCGTCTATGAACTAAAACAACTTCTGATGCATGTCGCGTGAGATAATTTGCCTCTTCCATTGCAGTGTCTCCACCGCCAACTACAATGACTTTTAGATTCTTGAAGAAAAATCCGTCACATGTGGCGCATGCAGAAACTCCATAACCCATATATTTTTTTTCGCTTTCAAGACCAATCAATTTTGCAGAAGCACCTGTTGAGATAATAATTGAATCAGCCGTATATTCTTCATCATAAGATTTCAATTTGAAGGGGCGGGATGAAAAATCTACTTCTGTAATCTCTTTAAAATGTGAAACTGCACCAAATCTTGCAGCCTGTTTACGCATAATATCCATAAGTTCAGGACCTTGAATTCCATGTTCAAAACCGGGATAATTTTCGACTTCTGTAGTTATTGTTAATTGTCCGCCGGGCTGCATTCCTTCAAATATTACCGGATTTAGATTTGCTCTTCCCGTGTAGAGTGCGGCAGTTAATCCGGCAGGACCCGAGCCGATTATGGCAACTTTAATATGATTATTCTCTGACATTATTTCTCCTAATAAAGATTAATTTAAAATTCTTTTATTGTAAAGATAAAGGTTTATTCTTGTTTCTTCTATCGATAAACAAGATTGATGAAGACTTTAAGATTCTGAATCAATTCGCAAATTACAAACTCACCATAACACTCAGTTGTTCCTTTGTGTCTTTGAGCCTTTGAGACTTCGAGGCAAAAAAAAAGACATAATTTCGCCACAAAGGCACAAAAGCACCAAGTAATTCATATCAATATTTATTTAAACTCAATTTATATGTAAGATGAGTTGCTAACAAGATCATTTTTAGTGATTCAGCATAATAATTACAATTCACAATTATATGATTCACTCAAATGTTAAAAGGATTCAAAACCATTTTAATAGATGGTTTATTCACCTAAAAGAAACTTTGCATTTCTTTGAAGTCCCTTAAGTTTTGTTCTTTTGATCGGACTGTTTTTGAATCTTTTAGAAAATTCATCTTGAGTCATCTCAATGACTTCGTTTAAAGAAATCTCCTTATTATTGTTATTTGGAAAGAACTCATTAACTGATGTTGTAATAGAAAACTTTTTATTCCAGGGACAAACATCCTGGCAGATATCGCATCCGAAAAGCCAATTATCAAATTTACCTTTAAACTCAATCGGTATTTCCGCTTTATTTTCAATTGTCAAATACGAAATACATTTTGAAGCATCAAGTTGATATTCACTAAAAATTGCATCAGTAGGACAAGCATCAATGCAGGCGGTACAACTTCCACAATGATCAGTTATTACCGGTGAAGGTTCAAAATTATGGTTAGTTATAATGGTTGCAATGAAGAAAAAACTTCCAATTTCTTTATTGATGAGATTAGTATGTTTTCCAATCCAGCCAATTCCGGCGTTTACTCCCCAAACTTTGTCTAAAACAGGGCCTGTATCAACATAACTTTTTGCATCAAAATTGGGATCGACTGCTTGAAGTGAAAGGAGCAATTCATCTAACTTTTTCCAAATGATCAGATGATAATCTTTTCCCCAGGCGTAACGTGATATTTTTCCATATCCATTCTGATTAGAATGAATTTCGTTTGTTTGATAATTAAGTCCTAACGAAATCACCGATTGAGCATCTGATAAAATATTTTTTACATCTTCCCTTTTGTCAATATTTTTTTCGAGGTAATTCATATCGGCGTTATAGCCTTTATTTATCCACTCTTCGTAATATTGAATTTCTTTTTTTAGGAGTCGATACGGAGCAAAACCGATTAAGTCAAAACCGATTTTTTTTGCTTCATCAATAACGATTTGATTTGAAAGATTAAACAATTTTCACCAATTGAATTTTTTCTGAATTACTTTTATCCAGACAAATTCATTAAGTAATTTTACACTGTAAGATTCAAGCCCTTTACTTCCGGAAGGTAACTTACCATCGGTCAATCGAAACTTCCACCCGTGTGCGGGACAGACAATACAATCATCTTCAATAAAACCATCATAAATTATTGCAGAATGCTGATGCGGGCAAACATTATTTAGTGCAAAAACATTCTCCCCTATTTTGAAAACCGCAATTTGCACTTCGTTAACAATAAACTTTTTACCTTGTTTCTCTTTCAAATCAGAGAGTTTGCAAACTTGATAGAAACCTTCGTTATCCGGTTCAGATTGATTTATAAATTTCATCAACTCCAAATCCCTTATCGTTCTTTTTAACCGTTGCAGCTAATGTTGCAAAATCATGTTCAAAAAAGATTTTCCAATTTTCTTCAACTGCAATCGGTAAAATTTCTTTCTTCTCTTGAAGTGTAATCAGTGGTTGCAAATCATAGCCCATAATTACAGGTAAATGAAGGTGTGATGCAAAAGGAAATAAATCTCCGGAGTAAAAAAGAGTTTGTGAATCATCAAAGATTCGCAGCAATTGCTGAGCGTTTGTATGTCCATTAACTACAATAATTTCAAGTTCATCATCAAAAAATTTATCTTTTTTATCAAGGAGATTAAGCACACCTTCATTAACTAAGGGGATGAAATTGTCTTCAATATAACTACCCTTATCGCGTTCAGTGGCGTTTAATGCCCAAGATAAATTATTTTTTTGAACATAATACTTCGCATTCGGAAAAGTCGGTTGAAGTTTTCCATCAACAAATTCAGTTGCCCCTCCGGCATGATCAAAATGAAGATGAGTTAGAAAAACATCTGTAATCTCTTCCTTACTGAATCCTTTTTCAAGCAGCGATTTTTCGAGAGTATAAGAAGTATTATCAATTTTGTAAATCGATTTTAATTTGTCATTCCACTTATTTCCCATACCTGTATCGACCAAAATTTTACGGTTATCAGAAACAAGGAGAAGTGTCCGAAGTGACATTTTAATCCGGTTATTTTCATCAGGGTTATGTTCCTTTTCCCAAATTGGTTTCGGAATAATTCCGAACATTGCCCCACCGTCAAGAGAAAAGGTTCCTGTTTCGATTACATGAATTGTGTACTTACCGATTTTCATATTACATCTTATTTTTATTTTAAAGTTAACGAGAATTCAATCAAAGAGAAACTATATCGGTTTCAAATAAAAAAGGCTTTCACAAAGAGTGAAAGCCTTATCAATAAAATTGAAATTCGGAAATTATCTTCCTAAACTGTCGAGATATTCTTTACGAGCTAAGAGAGTATCTTTATCTTCGACATGGTTGGGATCCGGAACGCAGCAGTCAACCGGACAAACTGCAGCACATTGAGGTTCATCGTGGAATCCGACACACTCTGTACATTTGTCAGGGACAATATAGAAATAGTCATTCGAAAAGAATCCGCTTGCTCCGGATGGTGCCGCATCGCCATCACCATAACTTGTACCGACTAATTCCCAGTTTGCTCCCCCTTCATAAATTGCAGTATTAGGACATTCAGGTTCGCAGGCGCCACAATTGATACATTCTTCGGTTATCATAATTGCCATATTAGTTCTCCTCTAAAGGTGTTAAAATAATTAATTTTGGTAGATGTTCGTAATTTATTTGTCTTTTATTATGATTCATATTTTTATCAATCTCAAAAATAGTTATTTTCATTTGAGAAACAAGGGAATCTATATCAATTCCTTTATAATTGGGCGAAAATTTCTCTGCCTTTTTTAGTCCTTTAGATAATTGACTTTTGGCACCGTTAAAATTCCAACTAGCATAACGGAAATATATTCTAATTTTCTAACAACGATTTACCAACTTCCGCTTGATCCTCCACCCCCAAATGAACCGCCTCCGCCGCTAAATCCGCCAAACCCGCCGCTACCACTACTTCTTCCGCCGCCAAAACCACCTACAGGGAAACCGCCAAAATAAATTCCGCTTTTTCTTCCTTTTCTGCCAAAGAATGAAACCGCACTAATTAAAAAGAAAATCAATGGAATGTAATCTCCAAAGGAATCAAACTTATCATCTTTTTTCTTAACACTTTTATATTCTCCTGCTGTTGCATCTACAATTGATTGAATACCTGCAGCAATTCCCGCAAAAAAATTCCCATTCTTAAATTGAGGGACAACTTCATTTCGGATTATTTGTGAAGAAACTGCATCAGGTAAGGCTCCTTCTAACCCATAACCAACTTCAATTCTTAATAATCGGTCATCTTTGGCAACCAGAAAAAGTATTCCGTTATCATTTTTTTTTGAACCTATCTTATTCTGTTTGGCAGTTTCATAAGCAAAGTCTTCAATTGGAAATCCTTCAAGTGTCGGTATCATTAGAAAGAGTAATTGATTTGAAGTGGAGTCTTCAAAAGTTTTAAGATAATTATTGAGTTGATTTAATTCGTTGGGAGTAAGAGTGTTAGTGAAGTCAGTAGCCCACTTGGTAAGAGTGGGCACTTTTGGTTGACTAAAAACATTTACAGAAAAAAGTAATATTAAAAATACTTTAAATAGCATTAATTGAATTCGACTTTTGGGGCTGCTTCGGATCCTGCCACGGCTTGAAAATATTGTTTATCTTTAAATCCATAGAGAGATGCGAAAATAGAAGTAGGGAATTTTTTAATAGTCGTGTTATAGGTTTGAACAGATTCATTAAACTTTTTACGTTCAACAGAAATTCGATTCTCTGTCCCTTCTAACTGTGCTTGCAACTGTAGGAAACTTTCATTTGCTTTTAATTCAGGATAACGTTCTACAGTTACTAATAATCGTGATAATGCACTTCCTAATTCACCTTGAGCTTGTTGAAATTTTTGAAATGCCGCTGGATTATTCATTAATTCAGGCGTGGCTTGTATAGAACTTGCTTTTGCTCGGGCTTCTGTTACTCCGGTAAGTACTTCTTTTTCAAAATTTGCATAACCTTTTACAGTGTTAACCAAATTTGGAATCAGATCAATTCTTCTTTGATATTGGTTTTCTACCAAACTCCAGCCTTTGTTGACTTCTTCATCCAGAGTTATAAGATTATTGTAGGCTCCGATACCCCAGGAGACCAGAAATCCTCCGATGATTAGGATTAGACCAGCAACCGAGCAACCTATAAGTAAGCCTTTTTTCATTCAATCCTCCTTTGATTACATAAACAAAACAAAATATACAAATATTTTTTGTAAGAACCTGTGAACCAAAACAAATTACTAAAAATTAATTAGTCAAACTTCTTATTGGAGCAGGAATTTTACCGCCACGTAATACTAAATTTGATGAACTTATTAACCGTACCGGCATTATCGGAGCGCGCCCGAGAAGACCGCCATAATCAACATATTCTCCAACACCTTTACCATAAGCCGGGATAATTCTTACCGCAGTAGTTTTGTCGTTGATCATTCCAATGGCAGCTTCATCTGCAATTATTCCTGCTATGGTTGTAGCAGGAGTATCGCCGGGAACGGCTATCATATCAAGCCCGACCGAACAAACCGCGGTCATCGCCTCAAGTTTTTCAAGTGAAAGATTTCCTCTTTCAACTGCACGAATCATACTTGCATCTTCACTAACAGGAATAAAAGCACCGCTCATTCCACCAACAGAAGAACTCGCCATAAGTCCGGCTTTTTTAACGCAATCGTTTAACATAGCTAAAGCTGCAGTAGTTCCCGGGGCACCGACGTCTTCAACACCCATTGCAATAAGAATATCTCCGATACTATCTCCTTCAGCAGGAGTGGGAGCAAGTGAAATGTCGACTATTCCAAATGGAATATTATGTCGTTCAGCAACTTTTCTTCCTAATAATTCACCCGCACGTGTAATTTTGAAAACCGTTTTTTTTATAACTTCTGCAAGTGATTGAAAATCAACTCGTCCTGCATTTTTAATTGCATCAAGAACAACTCCGGGACCACTTATTCCGACGTTCAAAACGACTTCAGGTTCTGAAACTCCGTGAAATGCCCCGGCTACAAAGGGATTATCTTCTACTGCATTACAAAACACTACAAGTTTTGCGCACCCGATTGAATCATTTTCTTTAGTTAGAAATGCGGTATGCTTAATAACTTCAGACATCATATTGACTGCATCCATATTTATACCGGCTTTGGTAGAGCCAATATTAATACTTGAACAAACTTTTTTTGTTGTAGAAAGTGCAACGGGAATTGATTTAATTAAATTCAAATCTCCGTTTGTCATTCCCTTTTGAACCAATGCAGAATAACCTGCTATGTAATCTATACCGACTTCGGTTGCAGCTTTATCAAGTACTTCGGCAATTTTCACAAATTCATCTTCACCAAAAGCATCACCCACAATAGCTATTGGTGTAACCGAAATTCGTTTGTTGGCTATTGAGATTCCATATTTACGTTCAACATCTTTAGCGTAATTAACATGGTTAGAGCCAAGCCGCATAATTTTTTCATAAATCTTTTGAGTTGTGACTGAGATATTTCTATCGGCACAATCTCTTAAACTTATTCCCATTGTAACTGTACGAATATCGAAATGTTCGATTTCCGTCATTTTTATTGTTTCGAGGATTTCTTCAAAATCGTAAGGCATATTATTTCTGTAGATTAATAATTATTAAATTCTGTGCATAAATCGGAAAACATCTTCATGTTGAAGATAAATTTTTACTTTAAGCGATTCTGCAATCCGGTTCATTTCTTCTTGAATATCTTTTAAATCCTTTTCGGAATTGGAGATATCAATCATCATTATCATTGTAAAAAACTCTTGCATAATTTTTTGTGATATGTCAAGAATATCGCAATTGCAATCACTAAGTGTTTTTGTAATAGAGCTTACAATTCCGGTAGCATTTAATCCGAACGAAGTTAATATAACTCTTCCGCTCGTATTGTTTTTATTAAACTGAACTTTTCCTGATTTAGCCAGTTCATTCTCGATATAATTTTGGACGGCTTCCGGAGTTGCTTTATCGCCAAGTTCTTTAACTGCCTGAATTGCTAATTCACGGATTTGATCTTCGGAAAGATTCACGGTTTTTTTCCTTTATACTGATTTTGAAGATAATAAAGTGCGTTATTAGTAATTTCTTGATTTTTTTCTATAACAGATTTTTTGGAGTTACTAATATTTCCATTGTAAAAGCGAAGCCATAACAATGATGTTATCATCACTCCATCAAATATTCTATCGGCATTAAAGGCTTTAATACTTAGATAACCCCACAAAACATTCCACCCTAACGAGATAATTCCGTTTAGATAATTACCGGAATAAATTTGTCCGCTACCGGGAAGAATTGCCGAAATCGTCTTTGCAAAAGTAACCGAATATTTTTCATTATCAACCTTTTCACAAAAATTTTTGAGTTCATGAAGTGAATTAATTTTCGCAAACTCAAGTGAAGCGAATCGCCAATTGTCTTCAAAAATATAGGTCCAACCGCGCCAATAGTGGACTTCTTCACTTTTTGTATAATCAAATAAAGAATCGAGTTCATTTAATAAACGATGAGCATTTGAAGTTGTTCTTCGCAAAATATTGAGTTTTATTTTTTTGATTTTGATGTTATAAATAACTTCTTTATCAAAAGTAAAAATTTCTGCTTGATTGTATGATTGAACCGCTTCCGATAAAAATCCGGCTTCTTTATATGAATCCCCCATTATTTCATAAGCTGTTGAAGAATGTAATTTTTCACTATCAAAATAAATCAATCTTTTACACTCAGTTATCGCTTCAAAATACTTTTCCGCGTGATAAAACTGTGAGGCTTTTAACAAAATTTCATGTAAGTGAAGTTGACCGTTTAACCGCACTGAAGTTAGTAAAATCAATATGAATAAAAGTTTTATCTGCACTGTATGAATGAAGGTTCTGTTAGAAAATAGTTTTTCAATTTTAAGAAAGAAAAAAATCCGTCTTCCCTATCAAGTTTAACTTTTAAATTAAATTGATGTGCTGAAACAACTGAGCCGTAAATATTTCCGGCATAAAAAAGTCCCGCTAATGAGCCGAAAAGATAACCTCTGAAATCATGATTATTCTTAAAGTTATCGTATGATAAATATGATAATAAACTTGTAACAACGAAAGCTGTTATTCCGTCACCGGTTTGTCCCGAATAAATTTTTCCTAAACCGGGTAAGAGCGATGAATAAATTCCGGCAAGTAAAATACTTTTCTCGTTTATCCGATTGTGACTATTTAACCAACCATCAATCTCAATAAAGTCATCTTTGGTAAATATTGTTGATAAATCATCCTCAGATTTGTTGGTTTGATACAAAGAATTTAATGCAACAAGTTTTTTCCCAACAATAGTTTGTGGTGTTAAATAATTTTCCGGTTCATTTATTAAAAATTTTATCGCTTCAGAATATTCTTTAGATTGGACAGAAAGAATATTATTTATTTTATCAAAGTGAATTTTAGCGGATTCAAACTCCCCATTTTTGAAATATGAAAAGGCGAGTTTGAATTTAATGGTATCATTAGATTCCAGTTTATCAATTTGATTATATTCATTTATTGCAAATTCATAATCTCTATTGCAGAGCAAATAATCGGCAAACGAAATTCTACTCGACACCGAATAATAGCCTTCTTGCGAAAGTAGTTTAATCGAAACAAATATTAATAAAAGAATAGTTCGATACATTTCAATCTTCTGGAGAAAAGATGAAATGTTCACTTTTCAATAGATATTTTTTTACGGGATCATATAATTTTCCTGTCGGCAGCAGAAAATTTTTTTTAGAAGACTTAACCGGATTCGTATCGCGTGTAAAGCGATCGGCAAAAAGTAAAATCCCGCTAATAAAATCGGTCTGATGAACTGCATCTAAAAAAAAAGAAGAACATGAAGGATGAAAAGGACAATTATCACCATCATGTTCGGAAATTGTTTTTCCATATAGATAAATAATAGGCGATACGAGCGATTTTGAGGAACTCTTTGTATCGCCATTTTCCGATTGAACTGTTGCTAATTCTTTATTTGTGTATGTGAAATTCTTCTTCCCCCATTTAGTGGAATTATCTTGTGAGTAACAACGCAGGCTAAAACCAAAAATGAATACACAAAGAAGAACTTTCCTTATCATAATCAACTATTGCAACAATGTTCTTGCAATAACAATTTTCTGTATTTCCGAAGTTCCTTCATAAATTTCAGTGATTTTTGCATCACGTAAATATCTTTCTACAAGATATTCACGTACGTATCCGTAACCGCCATGAATTTGAATAGCTTCGAGAGCATTTTCAACAGCGACTTTTGAGGCATAAAGTTTAGCCATAGCTGATTCTTTAACATAATTTTTATGTTGATCTTTGAGAGAAGCCGCTTGCAAAGTAAGCAATTTTGCAGCATCAAGTTTAACAGCCATATCTGCTAATTTAAACTGAATAGCCTGGTGATTTGCAATTTCAGTTCCGAATGCTTTTCGTTGTTTGGCATATTTAATTGAAGCCTCTAAAGAAGCCTCAGCAATACCAATTGCTTGAGAAGCTATTCCGATTCTTCCGCCATTTAATGTAGCCATTGCAAAGTTGAATCCTTTTCCTTCTTCACCAATAATATTTTCTTTTGGTACGCGGCAATTAGAAAAAGAAAGTGAACATGTATCCGAACTTTTTATGCCGAGTTTATCTTCTTTAATTCCGTGTGTAAAACCTTCGGTTCCTTTTTCGACAAGGAAAGTTGTTATCCCTTTGTGTCCTTTTGTTTTATCCGTCTGAGCAACAACTAAAAAGTAATCGGCTGTAGTTCCGTTAGTAATCCAGTTTTTCATTCCGTTAAGAACAAAATAATCTCCGTCTTTATCAGCGGTTGTAGTTTGATGTGTTGCATCGCTTCCTGCTTCAGGTTCAGATAATGCAAATGCACCTAACTTCTCCCCTTTTGCAAGTGGTATAAGATAT
>JAUXVN010000083.1 GCA_030684555.1 Ignavibacteria bacterium | reverse complement strand
AATTGATCCCAGCTTCCGAATGCTTTGTAATAATAATCGCTTTTCTTTTCTCTTACTAACTCTGCAAATGTTCCCTTATCTATCAACTTCAATAGCTGTCCAAAAATCGGCTGACCGACAAATTTTATTTCCGTATCTTTATGCATGTCGTTCTCTTGTTTGTTTTTGCTTACAACAAATTTACGACTCCGGGAGCTGTTTCTTTACAGCTCCCTTTATTTATTTTATTTTTTGTCGGTTTGTAGTGAAATATAATTATATATTTGATTGTATTGATGATAATATAAATCCAAATTATGATACGATTGGTTTGCAACCTTTACCACGTCCTGGACTTCAAAACGCTTACTCATATCGGTTAGTAAAAAACAAGAACTTAAATAAACAAGCTAACGTGGAAAAAATAAAGTTCTATCACAATCCTGATCTATCAATTTACTATTCAAAAAAATACTTACAAGGTGAATTGTTATTTCCTAAAGAAGTAGTTGATGATAAAGTCAATTTACTTAAGACTACTAAATCTTTTTCCCAAGATGCATTTGATATTGTTTATAAGCACAACCATAGTTTACCTCGCCAGAAAATACTCACAAAATTAAATGGACTTGGCTATAATATAAGTAAGGAATATGAATCTCGTTTTTCAGATGAAGAATTGTTGAAATTGGGGAATCAGTGGGAAACTGAAAAAGATATATTTTTATCAAAAATTAGTTTGAGGTTTTGTCTATATCCTCAATGATAAATGAAGGAAGCTAACAAGCAAATGCTAATGATCTAAAACTTGAACTCAAGGAGTCAGCATGAAAAAACTCACGAAAGTTTTCGAATTGCCCTATGAGATTTGAGTAATTCTTTAAGAGTTTTAAAAACTTGTCCCGGCAGTTAGGGATAACATGCAGTTATACCGGCTAATTTTGTATCTTTGTAAAAATTATTGGAGTATTAATGAGTTCCCTATCAGAAGATTTGCAAAAAACAAAAAATGAAATTCAACAGTTCAGAGATATTACTGCACGTGTATTAAATTATATTCCTGACGTTTTGAATGAAGAAACAGAGTTCAATGGTTATCAAATATGTTCTTCAAATATTGCTGGTACGAGAAAATCTATTCGTCCGTTTCGTAATGATTTGTTCATTCGTAACTCTGATAGTTTTAATGACAATTTCAAAAATTTTGAACTAATTTTAAATCGTTTGAGAAATGAAGAAAGGGTATTTAATTTAGAGGAATATCGGTTAGTAGATAGCGTTATTTACACAATTCAACAAGCTATGGGTATTGGTCTTGATTTAATGGTTCAATCTAATAGCGCGAGGAAACATGTTGGGAATAGATTTGAGGAACTCATTAGAACCTTGTTAAGTTGTTTGGAAATCTCAATGAAAAAAGTTGTTTTAAGTATTCCATATGAGACAGATGAGGGCGACAAACATTATCACTGTGAAACCGATGTAATTATTTCCCCCTTTGAAAATGTCCGTTCTGATGCTTCCAGTATTAATCCAAACGAAATTGTAATTTCACTCAAAACAACCACAAAAGATCGAATGCCCAAAATATTTATTGACAAAGTTTTAATGGAAAGATTTGTTGGGTACCCTGTTCGTGTAGTTGGAATATCACAGAATGATATACAAAGAAAAGAGGATGGTGATCAGATAAAAATTAGTTATACTTTTGTTTCAAATTTGTTTATGGTCTACACACGCTTTTTAGCTCAACTTGAAGGATATTATTATATGGACTTACCGGCGAAGGCATTACAGCGTCCATTCAATCAATATATATTTCCATTTTCAAAATTTATATTGCAAGATGTTTGGAGAATGCTACACCCGTAATTTTTGCCTTCTTTGGACTGCTTCAATCTCATCTTTACCTGAAGCTATTCTTAATATATGTTCTTTATTTGTCATTCGTTCCTTGATAATTTGACAATACTCAAGGTTGTTATCGGTGCCTAACCATCTTCTATTAAAGGCTTCTGCGACGGCATAAGTCGTTCCTGAACCGCCAAAAGGGTCCACCACAAGATGTCCTGGATTCGAAGAAGCAAGAACAATTTTTTTTACTAATTCAATTGGTTTTTGAGTTTGATGTTCCGTTTTTTCCCAGGAGCCATTTGATAAAGTTGGAATTTCTAATACGTCTTTCGGTTTTGCACCAAATGGATTTGGTTCCCAAATATATTCTTTCCCATTTCCATTGTTATACTGTGATGTTTCTGCTTGTGGTCTTGTTGGATATTTTAGCGTATGAGCATTGTAGGGTATTCTTATTTCGTCAATATTGAAAATAAATTTTTTGCTTTTTCTGAAATGTAGGATGCTTTCGTGCGATCTTCCCCAGTCATTACCGAGATTTGCTTTATTCCGATAATGCCAGACAAGCCATTTACAACCAGCGAACAAATAACTTGCCGCCCATTTTACATCGGCAAGAATTTCTGAAAATCCGCAGACATAAAGTGAGCCGTGTGGTTTTAATACTCTTTGAGCTTCTTGAATCCAGACGATACTCCACTCCACATATTGCTTTTGTGACTGAAATGTATCCCACTCTGCTTTTTTAATATTATACGGGGGATCTGCAAAAATCAGATCCACTGATTCATTTTCCAATGATTTTAAAAATTGAATGGAGTCAATATTGTAAAGGGAACCAAGTTCATTTTTATATATGGGTTGTGGTAATTTTTTCGTCTTCTTTTCTGTATAAAATTCGAGTTGAAGTTCTTTAACTAATTGATTGACTTTGGATGATGGATAGACTCGATATTTATTTATCGGGTGTCTTGTTGATTGAAATTTCCCATTTCTATCCCATCGTCTTAGGGTTTCTTTATTTACACCTATTATTTCTGCTGCTTCGCTAATATTATAATATTTTTCCATATGAAGTCCAATATTTGTTAAACAACCTTATACAACCATATGCAAATATGGGAATAAATTTTAAATAGTCAAATTAAATTTTATAAACTTCTGTATATCAAACCGATCAAGCGAACGTCCCCAACTTGTCAAAGCAAGTTGTTTTCGCTTACAGCATTTTAGTAATTGTTGGCTTTGTTCTTTAGTGTATTGTTGGTTTTTAAGGTAGTTCTGTTAAATAATTTTTGCATTGGTAAGAAAGCCACATTGCTGTTTTGGCGGCGGTTTGAAAACAACGTCTTTAGATATTTATCCCTAAGTGATTTGTCTTAAATTATTCTTTGATCTCAACCTCTTTAATTTTTCTAACGGCTAAATTCAAACCGAGGGTAAACCAAACTATTGTAATAATTTCGTGATCACCGAAATTCCATTCAGTTAAACCCGCCGTCAGAAATGCGACAAATCCACCTAAAACTCCAAGTGAATAAGATGATAAAAAAGGAATCGTTTTAACTTCGTTAAATATTTTCAGATCAATTAGGAAAATTTTTATCAGTAAAAACATCACAGCTAAAAATCCGAAAGCACCAAGAATAACAAGCAGATGGACATAATTATTATGCATGTGCCCTTGAATTTCCTTGTCAAATGGTCTTTTATATTCACGGTACAATTTTGCAAGATCAATATCGCCGACACCGAATAACGGATAATCTTTAAATATCTCTATTCCTCCCCGCCATAAAGCAAAACGGGAGGAGTTGGACATATTATGAACATCCCATATACTTTTTATTCTGCTTTGTTTAAAACTCGTTATTACAATTTCATCACCACTCTGTTTAATTGAGCTTATCTGCTTCTTATATGTAAGAATCGGTTCAGCTTCATCTAATTTTTGCGAAGTAACATTGAGTGAGTAAACTTCTTTTGAACCATCAACCAGCAAGGCTTCAGAACCGACAAATGAAAAGTGGGTTAACCGTTTTATTTTTTCTGTTTTTGAAATTAAATCAAGAGTTGAATCATTTTGTTCAAAAAGATAAACAGCATTTCCATCCGAAGTTAACAATCGTTTATTCAAAAGATGGAAAGGTAAATACTTTTGAGTGTCATGAATTTTTACACCTCCGTTTACCGGCAAACCATTTTGTAAATCAAAGATTCGTAAACCCATTTCTGCCGAAAAGATTATTAATTTATTGGAATCAACATCCATTGTGCTGTACTTATGGAAAGTGTTGTATCTAAGATTATTTTCGGGGGAATGAATATCCGGATAAATTGTTAAACCGCTGTCAAGATCAAGCACATATAATTTTCCGTTAAAATATTTGTAAGCATGGGTAAATCCGGTTGTTTGAAATTCGTTAATAATTTCACCGTTCACTTTATTAATCAACAAAAAACGGGTGTCGATAAGATTTACCCCGAGCGTAAAATCATCTACTTCGAAAGAAGAGATAACCGGTGAAGGAGTAGAAATATGTTTAACGATTTTTCCATTTGAAATAATTTTAATTCCTTCATCATAATCACTTAAGAATAAATCTTTCCCACCGATTGAAACATTATAAGCTTTTCCACTTGTATTAAAAAATTGAGATGATGAATAACCCGACTCTTTCTTCTGAAAGATTTCAACATCACTCCATTCAGTATCTTTAACACCAAATATTATCACGGCAACAACAAACGGAAGCAGATAGAGCCACTTCCTTTTAATTATCAGCATGAAAAGAATTCCGGCAATTGCGGCAATCCAACCGGTTCTTTTGTAAGTTGCAAAGAGTGCGAGCATTGATAACGTCATTAAAAGAATTGCGATAGCTCTTACTTTCCAATTCTCTTTTTCATTAATGAAAAACGCAAAACAGAACATTGCCGTAAAGGTCATTATCTCCGATGCAGTTATAGGATATTGAAATACCGATGGTCCCGATTGAACTACATGATAAAGATTATCTAAATAGAATTGTGCGGAAAAATAGAGATAGATTAATATGCTTAGTAATGCAACGCTGAGATATGTTCCGAAGTAAAATTTTATTTGTCTAATCGAATTTGGTGAGGTTGCTAAGACATATATTATCGGAAGTAATAAAACCCGCTTCAGTAAATTATTAAAAGATGCTGCCGGTTCAATTGAAAATACAGTAGATAAGACTTCTGCCAGAATGAAAAAAAGAAGAGCATACTCAAGTCCGGTTTTCGAAAAAGGATTTTTCTTTTCCTTGAAAAACTTTACTAAAAGTGTTACTAACGCTCCATAATAACCAAGTTGATTAATGAAAATTGAATTTGTTAAACTTCCAAGAAACAATAATAAAAAGAAGAAAACAATTTTATCAATCAGAGAAAGTGATTTTAGTTCATCAACAAATTTCATTAAACGTCCCGAAACTGCATTTCATAAAGTTTCTTGTAAACACCACTCTCGTTTGAAAGCAATTCGTTATGCGTTCCGGCTTGTACGATTTTCCCTTTTTCAATCACAAGAATTTTGGTTGCATTACGAATTGTACTTAAACGATGAGCTATAACAAAAGTAGTTCTGTTCTGCATTAATCTTTCTATCGCTTCTTGAACAAGCATTTCACTCTCATTATCAAGTGCGGATGTAGCCTCATCAAAAATCATAATGTTCGGATTTTTCAATAATGCTCTTGCAATAGAAAGCCGCTGCCTTTGTCCTCCAGAAATTTTTAATCCACGTTCGCCAATAACCGTTTCATATCCATCAGGCATTTCATTTATAAAACTATGAGCATTAGCCATTTTTGCCGCTTCGATAATTTTGTCAATAGAGAAATCACCGAGACCATAAGCAATATTACTTTTAATAGATTCATTAAAAAGAATAGTTTCTTGAGTAACTATTCCGAGGAGTTTTCTTAAGTCTTCTATTTTGATTTTTTTAATATCTATATCATCAAAAAATATTGTCCCTTTAGTTGGATCATAAAATCTTGGCAATAAATCAACGAGTGTAGATTTACCACCGCCGCTGGGTCCAACCAAAGCAATTATCTCCCCTTTTTTCACTTCAAAATTCAGGTTCTGCAAAACAAGTTCATCAGAATCATCGTAATGAAAAGAGACATTCTCAAATTTTATTGAAGTATTAAATGAATCTTTTACTATCGGATTCTCAATATTTTTTATAGCCGGTTCAGTATCAATAATTTCAAATATTCTTTCGCCGGCGGCACTTGATTCCTGTATACGATTGTTCACACCGCTTAACTCTTTAATCGGAGTCATCAACTGAAAAATCGCAAATAGAAAACCGAGGAACTCACTTGCTTTCAATCCGCTTCCTTCAATAACTAATCTCCCGCCGTAGTAGATAATTAAAGCTCCGACAACAACACTTAAAAATTCCGTTATCGGGCTGGATGAATTTCGTAATCTCACCATACTTAAAGTTTTTTTGAAATAGGACATCGTTCCGGCAAAGAATTTTTTATTCTCATAACTTTCCATTCCGAAAGCTTTAACAATTTTCACTCCCGAAATTGTTTCGTATAGTAGATTAGTAATATCGGCAATGCTTTGCTGTAAGATTGCGCTTTGCTTTCGGAGTTTGATGCCGAGTAATGCAATGAAGATCAGAGAAAACGGAAGTACAATAAATGAAAAAAGAGTTAACTGCCAGCTAATAGATAAAGCGATTCCCATGAATACAATTATCGTAATCGGTTCGCGAACCATATTTAAGAAGACAGTTGATACACTTGATTGAACTACACTTACATCATTGATAATTCGTGAAATAAGATTTCCCGTTTTTTCATTTTTGAAATAACCCATCGGCAATTTGTGTAAATGTTTATAAGCCTGATTTCTAATATCTTTAACAACTCCCTGTTCAGCATAAGCAAGAAAATATGCCTGCAGATAACCGAATAAATTTTTTAAAAAGAAAGCAAGCATCACGAGAAATACTATTTTCGTAAGTGCATCAATTTTTGTCCCTGTAAAAATAAAATTATGGAAAGCATCACCTAAACCTTTTTGAATGTCGGATATCCAATTTGGTAAGATTGAAGAAGTCGCTGCTTCTTTTGTATCCGGCGTTCTTGATGAAACTCCGCCGAGAAAAAGTGTATCAAGTAACGGGATTAACAGGTAGATAGAAGCACCGTTTGCAACTGCATAAAGTATACTAAAAATAATAGAACTTGCTATATATTTTTTATACGGTTTTACGAACGATAATATTCTGAAATAGGTTTTCACTTCAACTCAAATTTATTTTTCTGCAACTGAAATATTGTACTTTTTATTTAGTATTTCAATCACTGCATTTTCAACTATATCTACAGAAAGCAATTCCATACACAAAGTTGGTCTCTTAGTTTTACAAATTTCCCACTGTGCCGGTTTCGGATTTTTCGGATTACAAGGTACGCAATCCAATTTTACACTAATATTTCGAGCAAACTCACCCGGGATAAAAACGCCTGTATCAGCCGGATCCATGTATCCAAATAAAATAATTGCCGGAATGTTTAATGAGTCTGCAAAATGCAGCGGACCTGTATCCGGTCCAATTACTAAATGAACTTGTTTAATAAATGCTATCAGTTCTCTTATACTAACACCCTCTGCATATTCTATACTCGTTTGTTTCATCATATTTTGAATTTCACGAATATGCTCAACTTCTCTTGAAGAACCGATAAATACTATTTTTGCATTTTTTTTCTTTAATAATCTATCGGCTAATTCAGCAAAATATTTATCGACCCATTGTTTCGGTGAATTATCCGTACTAGACCCAACCTGAAAACAAATAATTATATCATCTTTCTCTATACCAAGTTTTTTTAGTGTGCTAAGTGCGTCTGAATTCTCGGACTCACTTATAAATAAAGTCGGTCTATCCTCATTTACTTCTTCAGTCCAGGTTTTAACTGTCCCGAGTTCTGCTAAAACAGTATGTCCTTTTCTCTGAAACTTGAGATTTAAAAATCTATCAGCCTTGTTAATAAAACCGATTCGGTACTTTGCACCAACCAATAGCGACATCAATGTGTAGTGTGAATTCACTTCTTGCACTAAACAGACATCATACCTTTCTTTTCGTAAACCGATGAAAAACTTTATATGATAAAATAAATTCGCTTTACTTTTTAACGGAATAACTTTTCTTACTCCGGGATAGTTCTTTAATACATCTACAGAATTACTACTTACAACTACATCCATTGTTGAATCAGAAAATTTATTTCTTAATCGATTAATGATTGGAGTAATAAAGGTAATATCACCTAAAAGTCCGTCACGAATAATTAGGAATTTGAACTTCTTCTTCTGATTAATAAATGATAGGAAATCCACTTATTTGTATCCTCCGATAAATAGAAATCCATCCAGAATAAAATTAACCAAACCGAAGAAATATTTCCATAAAGGACTATAGATGAAAAATATTAATAAAATAGAACCGTAAATTCCAAGATTCAATAACGAAGCCGTAAACCGGTTCGGGAAAAGGTCATACAAAATATGTGAGCCGTCAAGCGGAGGAAGTGGGAGTAAGTTGAATAGTGCGAGAAAAATATTGAAGTAGACTCCGAACCAGATCATATTAATAACAAATTCTCTGTAAGTAAAATCAACTGACAATTTTGTTACCAGCATAAAAATAATAAAGAACAAAATAGCGAGGATTAAATTTGAAGCGGGTCCCGCAAAAGAAACCAAAGCATCATCCACATTCTGATTGCGAAAATTTCTTCTATCAATCGGAACCGGTTTAGCCCAACCAATCAAAGCAAACCCTGATGCAAATGCCATAAAAGGCATTAATACTGAACCGAAAAGGTCGATATGTTTAATCGGATTTAAAGTAAGTCTACCTTGATTTTTTGCAGTATTATCCCCTTTTTTGTGTGCTGTATAAGCATGAGCAAACTCATGTACAGCCAATGAAATAAAAAAGAATGGAAGAAATGTTAAAAATGAAATTAATTTTTCACTTACTTGAATATCTGACATCAATTAACCTCTCGGATGGAACCGTTTGTGTTCCTGTTTAATAAAATCACGATCAATATGAGTATAAATTTGTGTGGTTGAAATATCAGCATGACCGAGCATTTCCTGAACTGCTCTTAAATCGGCGCCTCCTTCAAGAAGATGTGTAGCAAATGAATGCCTAAAAGTATGTGGATGAACATTCTTTTTAATTCCGGCTGACTTAGTGTATTGATAAATCATCTTCCACAATCCCATTCTTGAAAAATTAGTCCCCCGCTTGTTAAGAAACAATGACGTAAAACTTTTTCCTTTCTTTTCAAGCATAGGTCGGCTTTCAGTTAGATATTTTCTAATCCAATTAATTGCACTTGAACCTATTGGAACTATCCTTTCCTTTGACCCTTTCCCGAAAACTCTAATTGCTTCATCATTTAGATATAAGTCTGATATTTTCAGATTTATAAGCTCGGATACGCGTAATCCGCAAGCATAAAATACCTCAAGAATAGCTCTGTCACGTATTCCCGTTACATCATCAATTTTTGGTTGACTTAAAATTAAATCTATCTCATTTATATTTAATACTTCAGGAAGTTTTTTTGCGATGCGTGGAGAACTGAGTTTTTCGATTGGATTTTCAGTTACATAATTTGATGAAATTAAGAATTTGAAAAACCCTTTAAGCGAAGAAAAATATCTTGCTGTTGAAGTATCTGACAACCCAAGTTTATTAAGTAATGAAAAGAATAGAACAATTTCTTTTCCTGTAATTTCATTTAGATCAGTTACTTTTTTTTCAATTAAAAATATAAAGAATTGATTAAGATCATTTTTGTATGCTTCAATTGTGAGTTTGGAAAGATTTCTTTCCAATTGTAAGATAGATAAATACTCATCCATGAATTGGGAAAATTCAATCGGAAGTTTGTTCAATCTTTCTTTTCCATCTCTTCTTGCTTAGGATAACGAATACGACGATGATGCTGACCTAAAAGAATATTTGAATAAGCTTCTTTTATTTTTGAAATATCGGCAAAGGTTAATGGTGACTCATCTAATTGCCCGTCTGTTAACCTTGCATTAATAAGATTATTAATTAAATTTTCAATCTTATCTATATCCGGATTATCAATTGAACGAACTGCTGACTCACAAATATCTGCAAGCATTACCAATGCAGTTTCTTTCGTTTGAGGCTTTGCACCCGGATACCTAAAATTATTTACATCAACATTTTCTTCACCATAAAGAGTTTTCGCTTTTTCATAAAAATATGTAATTGTAGTTGTGCCATGGTGCATCGGGATAAAATCAATAACTTCTTCAGGAAGATTATTTTCTTTCCCCAGCTCAATCCCTTGTCTAACATGATTTATAATTACTTTAACACTTTCAGAGGGGGATAATTCTTCATGTAAATTTGTATTGTCAAGTTGATTTTCAACAAAATACTGCGGTGCAATTGTTTTACCGATATCGTGATAATACGCTCCAACTCTTGCTAATAAAGGATTAGCTCCAATTTTTTCTGCTGCTGCTTCAACTAATGTTCCCATCGTTAATGAATGGCTGAAAGAACCCGGCGCTTTTCGTGCAAGGTCGCGCAATAAAGGACGGTCAAAATTAGATAATTCTAATAGTGTTAATTCAGTTGTAATTTTAAATAATTTTTCGAAGAAAATCAGTAAGCCATAAGTCAGTACGGGACTTATTAATGCGCTTGTTCCTGCAAAGGCAAATTCAATTAAAATTTTCTGCCATGATTCAAATCTTTCAAATCCAAATATTAAAATTGAGGTAGTGTATCCAAGCAAAATGAATAAAAATGATCGGAATATTTGTGTTCTGTTTTTGATATCTCTTACAGTGTAAACGGCAAGGGCACCCGCAATAACATTCATCACAACAAATGTGTAATCATTTCCCCGCAATGCACCCGTGATTAATGCAATAATAATTGTACTGTAAAAACCGACTCTTGAATCAAAAATAATTGTAAACAACATTGACGCTGCTGGAATGAATATCAGAAGTTTAATCGAATCAGTAACAGAAATTTGATTTGTTAAAAAAGTTACAAATGAAATCCAGGTAATAAGTATACCGACTAACAACAGCTTCAGATTATCATTATAGATTTTTTTTCTGAATAGATAAATATAAATACTGAATAGAAACAACAAGGAAAAGATGTGTAAAAATTGTCCGATCCATTGGAGGAAGAGATCAAAATCCCCCATCATCTCTCCTTTTGCAAGACGGAAAGAATCAATCTTAAGTTTTACTTCATTTGTAACGCGGTCATGTTTAGCTACAATACGTTCATTTTCATTCACAATTCCTGCAAACTTGGAAACTTTACTTTGTGCTAATTCAATTTCTTCTTGAGTAAGTTCCGGACTATACACAATGTTTGGTGAAATAAAGTGAACCGCATAATTAAACATCACTTCTTCATATTCTGTTGTTAAATATTCGGTATTCAACGAAGCACGTATTGTTGTTTTGTAGGTTTCAGGATTTAGATATTTTACTTTACGTTCTATCTGATCAACATTACCCTGCCGAAGCGCTATACTATCACGTGAAATTTGTTCATAGGTCAAACTTAAAATACCAATTCCATAAATCTCTTTAATCGCTTTTCCAACCAATATTAAAGCATCTTTGAGACCACCTCGACTTTGCTTAAGAGCTTGATTATCTTTGATTCTTAATGTTCTGAATATTCTGAAATTTTCTGATGTTAAAAATGTCGGATTCTCAAAGTTGTCTTGAGTGTAGGAAAGATTAGAATCAATTATTGAGATAAGAAATTTGTTATAAGATTGAAGTGAATCCAATGTGCGTTTTGATAACTCATCTTCTTTAATAAAAATCGGGAATACACTTTTTCTTGCAACTTCTAATTCTTTTCTGTAAGTATCAGAACTTTTATTTATTGGGAAACTAAAGTTGGCAATTAAATCATCCTGTATCCAAATTGTACCGACACTAACTTCCGATTCTAACGATTCCCCTCTCGGAAACATCAATACAATCAACATTGATACTGTAAAAAGGATCAAGAATTTAATTCGCAAACTGCTTTTTAGTTTTTCTTTTGTCATTCTATTTGGATGTCGTTTTTGCTTTTAAAACCATCTCTAAAAACTCTGCAACCCCGTCCTCATGATTAGTACGTTTAGTTACATGATCCGATTTATATTTGATTTCTGCAACAGCGTTGGCAACCGCTATTTTTAAGGCTTTAGTTTCGAACAGCGATTTATCGTTATGCCAATCACCAATTACCGCAGTTTCATTCCATTTTATTTTTAACTTCTTCAACAAGTTTTTAAGTCCCGTTCCTTTTGACGAACCTTTACGCCGGACTTCCAAAAAGTACATATGATTATGAGATTGCGAACGGTAATAATTTGTAGTTAAACCCCAGGTATACGGGAAGTTTAATCTATTATTAACTTCAACTATACTTTCTTTATAATCACTCATCAGAACAACTTCAAGGGTTTTGTCAAGATAAGATCCGTAGTAAGGAACTTCTTCAAATTTTGCTCCAAATTTATTAAGTATTGATGGAACGATGGAATTATGATCATCATAATAAATTGCATCTGCATGGCAAAGTGCTATTTTAAATAAATACTTATCTGCATAAGCCAGCACTTTGTTCATATCTTTTAATGAAATATATGATTGAAAAAGAATATTGCCATCCGGATAACCTTTTATTAATGTACCATCTAATGATATTAATGGAGTAGAAAGGTTTAATTCTTCAGCATAATCCACAAATGCAGTATGAAGCCTGCCGCTTGCAAACGTAAAAAGTATGTTCAACTTTTTAAGTTCTGCAATTAGTCTTTTAGATTCTTTTCCGATCTCACCGTCATCATTCAATAATGTACCATCGAGATCAAAAACTATCAATTTCAAATTCTTTAATGATTTATCTGTTAACATCTATCTTCCTTCCAACCAAAAACCAATCTTGAACCCATTTAACAAGATGAATTAACTTCCTGTAATGGTCCATTCCATTTTATAAAGATTATAAAAAATAATTGCTGCCGCTATAATCCCTACTCCAATAAAAACTAATGATTCAACTAAATCACCTAAAATCAAATTACCGACACCAAATAACAGTGAATAAACTAAAACCACACCTGAAATCCAATTTACGAACATTATTCCAAAACCACTATCACTTTTAACATCCGGTAATGTGTCTGAAATTTGTTTCCACAATCGACCGCCCGGATGAATTCTCTTATAAAAAGAAATCAATACATCATTATCAGTCGGTTTGGTTAAATATGTTACGGTTAACCATACTAAAGTTGTGACACCAACCAGGTAAAACAACGAATCAGGAAATGAAATACCGGCATATCTAACTATCGGTAAAATGAGAAATGGAGTTATCATCGCTGATATTTCTGACCAAGCGTTTATCCGCCACCAGAACCATCTTAAGATTAAGACTAATCCCAAACCGGCTCCGCATTCGAGGATAAATTCCCACGCCCCGGAAATACGTGTAATAAACATTGTTACGATTACCGAAACGACCATTAAAATTATTGTCGTTACTCTTGATGCAAACACATAATGTTTTTCATCTTTTGATTGAGACATGAATCTTCTATAAAAATCATTGATCAAGTAAGAAGTTCCCCAATTCAACTGAGTAGCAATTGTACTCATGTATGCAGCAAAAAAAGCTGCGACTAATAAACCTTTTAATCCAACAGGAAGAAAGTCTCTCATTGCGTAAATGTAGCCCATTCCTTTTTGATCGGGACCCAAATCAGGATATAAAACTAATGATGCTAAACCAACGATAATCCAGGGCCATGGTCGCAATCCGTAATGAGCAATTTGAAAAAATAGGACAGCAAATAATGAATGTTTTTCATTTTTAGCCGACATCATTCGTTGAGCAACGTAACCGCCTCCACCAGGTTCAGCACCCGGATACCATGATGCCCACCATTGAATTCCGATATATGCCAGAAACGATGAAACGGTTAAAGCAAATGCTCCTGATATTGAGGCGGGATCAGCAGTAATTTTAGGGAAAAAATCAAAAACAAACGGAGGTAATTTTTCTTTTAAACCCGAGATGCCACCTATTTCAGGAGCTTGTAAAACCAATACCGCAAGAATAATACACGCACCGATTGCAAGTACAAACTGGATTGCATCTGTAACAACTACTCCCCACAATCCGGAAATAGCCGAGTAAACCGCAACTAAAAACATACATCCAAAAACATAAAATATTACTGTTGATTCAGGAATATCAAACATTCCGGTTAGTATTGACATCATCGCTTTATTTACCCAGCCAAGAATAATAATATTCATGAATAAGCCAAGGTAAACAGCGCGAAAACCACGTAAGAATTTTGCAGGTTTTCCCGAATAACGAATTTCAGCAAACTCTACTTCAGTCATTATTCCTGCACGCCGCCATAAACGGGCAAAAAAGAAAACCGTTAACAATCCACCAAATACGAAGTTCCACCAAACCCAGTTCCCAGAAATTCCATTTTTAGCAACTAACTCGGTGACGGCTAATGGCGTATCGGCAGCAAATGTTGTAGCAACCATAGATAATCCGGCAAGATACCATGGAAGATTTCTACCTGAAAGGAAAAATTCATTTGTACTTTTACCGGCTCGTTTGGAATAATAAAAAGCGACTGCTATTATAAATACGAAGTAAATGAAGATGATTAGATAATCAACAAAGTGCATTCTGAATCCATCGTTGAAGTATAAGAATTAGTTAATTATTTCTGAAAAGGAATTCAGATTTTCTTCTCTCTCTCACTTAATGATGCTAGAATTGAACCTACAATTAAAGTGGCTAAAACACCGATTAAAGTAAACCATGTCCACGCAACTAATTTCAATGAAATAACTGTAACCATTATTAATATACCCGCAACAAAAGCAGCAAGTGCATCTTCTTGTTTTGCTTTTTTATTCAATAATCCGAGTAAAAAAGTTCCCAGCAATCCACCGTATGTAAACGATGCTATACTAAGGGCAAGTTCAACTACTGTTTGAGGGGAATTCATAAAAAAGATTGCTGAACCAATCAACATAATCGTCCAAATAACTGTGAAGATTCGAGAAATGGGTAAGTACTTCTCTTCAGAAGTATATTTACCAAAGTATGGAATAAATAGATCCATCATAGTTGATGATGAGAGTGAACTAACCGAGCCGGCAATTGTACTCATCGCCGCTGCAAAAAGTCCTGCTATAATAATTCCCGTTACTCCAACCGGCAAATGGTTTATAATGAAGTATGGGAATATCTCATCCGACTTCATATCCATTTGACCAAAAAATGCATATAACATTACACCGAGAACTAAGAAAATTGCAAACTGAATAATTACAATTACTCCGCTTCCAATAATTGCTTTTTGTCCCTGTTTGAGATCCTTAGTTGCCAATAATCTTTGAACTATTAATTGATCTGTGCCGTGTGAAGCCATTGATAAAAAAGCTCCTCCTAATAATCCTCCGATTAATGTATAAGGTTGCGCGAAAAACCCACTCACGCCATTATCAAATCCCCAATTTATGATTGACAATTTATCGTTTGTTGAAGCAGCTGTAAGTACGGAAGTCCATCCATCAGGTAACATATTAATGAGTAGTATTCCCGATAATATTGCTCCTCCCAAATACAAAAACATTTGAACTACATCAACCCAAATAATTCCTTTAACTCCACCTGTATAAGTATAGATTAATGTAACTACAGCAATTATCACTATAGCTGTTGGATAACTTATATCAAGCATCAATTTAAGTGGAATAGCGGTTGCAAATAATCTAACACCATCAGCAGCGGTTCTTGTAAAAAGAAAAACTATTGAAGCAAATGAACGAGTTTTCACTCCAAAACGATTTTCGAGATAAACATATGCGGTGGCTAATTCCCCCTTGAAATATGAAGGAAGAAAAAAATTCGCAATGATTATTCTTCCAATCAGATAACCGACTGTAAGTTGGAGAAAATTAAGATTAGTAAGGTAAGCTAACCCGGGAATAGATATAAACGTAAGAGTGCTGGTTTCAGCAGCAACAATTGAAAAGCATACTGCCCACCAGGGAACTTTTGTTGATCCGAGGAAATAATCTTTTACATTTTTTTGTTTCCCCCCGGAAAGAACACCAAATATTGCAATAGCTGCCATATAAACTATTACAATTCCGTAATCTATATATGATATTTCCACTGTTTTTTATTTGTCTTTTAATTCTTGCAATGCATCAACAAGCGTAGTGTGTACGCTCAATACTTTATTTAATTGCGTGATACGTATAAGCGAAAGGACTTTCTCTGATGTTGAGACTAAACAAATTCTTCCGTTGTTAGCATTGACAAGTCGATTTGCTACAAGTAATGCACTAAGTCCTGTACTATCACATGATTCAACATCAGTTAAATCCAGTATAAGTTTTTTAACGGATTCTAATTTCATTAGCAAAGTAAATTCAGCTTTAACTAAGCCGGAATTATTTGCATCGAGTTTAGTTTCATTCAATGAGAAGACTACAATATCTTCAATTCTTTGTGTTGTAAAATTCATTAAGTTTCCTAAAACATTTGTATACAATTTAAGAAATTTTTATAAGATATTTCAGGTGTTGATTCATTAATCCGCAACTGAATCGAATAAAATTTATCTGAATCAGGCTTTTCAAAACCGATTACATACTTTGCCTTAATGCAATATGCTGCAGAAATATGAAAATATGATTCACCCCTTGATAAATCCATTACAACATCACTGCGTAGAGAAGCTAATTGTTCTCTAAATTTTTTAACGGGTAAACCGAGTTTATTTTTATCAGTCTGATAATATTCGATTTCTCTAATTGAATATTTTTGATGAATGTAATGAGCTTTAGCATTGTTCAGAACAATCGTCACTTCTTTTTTTTGTTGAAGAAGATGATCAATAATTTTAAGAGATGCTAAAAAATCTTTTTCCTCATCAGGTAAAATCAGCGTAAAGAAATGTGAACGGGTAATAAATTGATTCGATGCTAATATCTGCTCTCTCTTCCTTTTTGCAAAGAAGACAAACCAGAGTGTGAATAGTCGTGTAAAAAAAATCATTCTAATACTACTGTTTGATCAAATTTAAAAATTCTTCTTCTGATAAAATCTTAACACCCAACCCAGTTGCCTTTTTGAGTTTTGAACCTGCAGCTTCCCCGGCAACTACATAATCTGTTTTCTTACTGACACTGGAAGTAACTTTTCCACCTAGAGCTACAATCTTTTCAGAAGCCGCTTCTCTTGTCAATTCATTCAATGTTCCGGTAAGAACGAAAGATTTATTCAATATCGGTGAATCGCCAATCACTTTCTTCTCAGTGTAAAATATCAATCCGGATTTCTTCAATCGTTCAATCAGATCAAAATTGTGTTTATCCGAAAAGAATAGTTTTATGCTTTTACTAATGCTTTCCCCAATCTCATAAACACTTGAAATTTCCTCTTCATCCGCGTTAATCAGATCATCAATCGATAAGAAAAACTCACTCAATTTTTTTGCAACACCAACTCCAACATATCTAATTCCCAATGCAAATAAAACTTTTGAAAATGGCTGCTCTTTACTTTTTTCAATTGATAGAAGAAGATTGTTAATACTTTTTTCACCAAGACGTTCAATTTTAATTAAATCTTCTTTTCGCTTATGAAGATCATAAATATCTGCATAAGTTTTTAAGAAACCGAGATCGACAAATAGATTTACTAATGCTTCACCAAGTCCTTCAATATCTATTGCACCACGAGAAGCGAAGTGAATAATTTTTCCTTTAATTTGTTCGGCACATTCAGAATTTATGCAATAATAAGCAACCTCTTCTTCAGGCTTAAATAAAGGAGATGAGCAAACAGGACATAAAGCGGGAGGTAAAGTTGGAGTTGAATTTGTTTCTCTTTTCTCTTTAAGAACCTCAACAACTTTGGGGATAACATCACCCCCTTTTTCAATAATTACAAAATCTCCTTCACGAATATCTTTTCGTTTTATCTCATCATAGTTATGAAGAGTAGCGCGGCTGATTGTTGAACCGGCTAAAAATATCGGCTCTAATTCTGCCACCGGAGTAATTGCACCTGTTCTACCAACCTGCCACTTTATTTGATTAAGTTTAGTTATGACTTGCTTTGGCTTAAATTTAAAAGCTGTTGCCCAACGCGGTGATCTTGCAATACTTCCAAGAATTTTTTGTTGTTTAATCGAATTAACTTTAATTACCGCCCCGTCAATTTCATAAGGAAGAGAATCCCGCATCGCTTCAAATTTTTTGCAGACTTCAATTACTTCATCAATTGAAGAGCAGACTTTAAATTCTTTGTTTATACGAAAACCAAGTTGTTCCAAAATTTGTAAATTTTCTGACTGACTTTTGAATTCATCTTTATCACTTAAAAGATAATATGTAAAAATTCTTAACGGTCGAGACGCTACTATTCGGGGGTCTTGTAACTTTAAAGTACCTGCTGACGAATTACGTGGATTTGCAAAAAGTCTCTCCCCTTTAGATTCTCTTTCTTCATTAAGCTTTCTGAAATCTTCAAGCTCCATGTAAATTTCACCTCGGACTTCTAATTCATTCAAAGAAAAATCTTGAAGTCCATGTGCATCAATGCTTAATGGAATTGATCTTATAGTTTTTGCATTATTAGTTATTTCCTCACCAATTATGCCGTCGCCTCTGGTAGCGGCGGAAATCATTTTTCCATTTGCATAACGAAGACTAACTGAAGCACCATCAATTTTAAACTCAACAACATATTCAACTTTCTCTTGTGCGGGAAGTCCTTCTCTAACTCTTCTATCGAAGTCGAGAAGTTCTGATTCATCATAAGTGTTTGCAAGACTTAACATTGGGAGTAAATGCTGGATTGGTTTGAAATCTTTTGTTAAATCTTTACCAACCCGTTGCGTTGGTGAATCGGGAGTAATCAGATGAGGATATTGTGACTCTAATTGAATTAATTTCTGAAGCAATTTGTCATATTCAAAATCGCTTATCTGAGGATCGGTTAAAACGTAGTAATGATAATCGTATTTGTTAATCTCATTTCGTAACTGTTCAATTTCTGAATTCATAAACTATCTATTGCCGTCAATAACATTATCGGGATAACTTAAACCATTTCGATTAATTATACATTTGAGAGCGCGTCCCTTAACAACATTTAGAGGAAGTGTCTCATTATTAAGTGCAAGCGAAACACCACTTGAATTTCCAATTAACAAACTAAAACTCTCCGAGGCTTTAATTTCCAATGATTGTTTTGGACGCAAATAATACTCTTTCTCAATCTCCCCATCCGATAAAATTCTGAACCAACTTGAATCAACTGCGCGAATTAAAAGCACCAGACTGTCTGAATCAGTTACCCCACCGGCTTCTTCAGAGTCATCTAAAAATCTTTTTCGTTCAGCGAGGTCACGTTCTTGTAAAACTTCTTCGTAAGATTTTTCAGTAATGATCTGCTTTGAGCCGCCTTTTATTACAAAAAAATAAATCGCAACTGCTATTACAACCAACAACAATGCGCCGATCATCATCAATTGATTTTTATTATCAGCCGGAGAATCTTTTTTATAAGTATCGAATATTTCATCATTCCTTTGCGGGAGTGGTTTATTTATCGAATGCTGCGGCTGAGCATTAAGAGTGGGGATTTCACTTTCAATAGGTTGTTCAGGCTCGGCGGTAAATTTACCATCACGAATCTGTGAAAATTTTTTGAGAATTTTATTTTCATCAAGCCCTATTGTACGGGCGTATTCTTTAAGAAAAGCCCTGACATAAATTTCCGGAAGGAATGTAAAATCTCCCTTTTCGATTGCTTCAAGAAACTTAATATCGATTTTTATTTTATTTGCAAGCTGCTCAAGGCTCATTCCCAGAGATTCTCGAGCTTCTTTAAGTTCAGCTGAAAATGTTTCAAACATATTTAAACATTATTTTTAATTTAAAAATTGTTATCCAAATTAACCATTTCGTTTTAGAAGAGCCGCGAAAGCTCCATCCATTTTATGCTTATGCGGAAGAGTTTGTACACAACCATTTTCATCAATTAGCTCTTCACTTAAATGATTTTTTGCATTAATTAATTCAAACTCCTGATGGTGTTCTAAAAATTTTGACACTATATCAAAATTCTCTTCCGGTTCAGTTGTACAAGTACTATACACAATATAACCACCAATTTTTACAAGGTTGCCGGCTCGTTCAATTAATGCACTTTGTAAATCATTTAAATTTCGAATATCGAGCAAATCTTTCTTCCATTTGATATCGGGTTTTTTTGATAATGTACCAATGCCCGAACATGGGACATCCGCCAAAACTCTGTCAAAAAGCTCATCAGTCGTATATTCCAGTGAATCAGCCCAAACAGTTTTAACACATGTGATAGCTAATCTGTCGAGATTTTTATCAAGCATTTTCAATCGAGATTCAAACTTGTCAATCGAAACTATTTCTCCTTTGTTATTCATAAGATCAGCGAGATAGACCGACTTTCCTCCTGGAGCAGCACATAAGTCAAGCACCCGCATACCGGGCTCGGCTTGAAGTAGTTTACATGCAAGTCCGGCACTTTCATCCTGAATATTAAAATAACCCTCAATAAAATACTGCCACTGTGTAATATTAGATAAGTTTTGAAGTTTAAAAAACTCCGGTAAATATTTACCTAATGAAAATTTTAAGTTTACAGATTCAAGTAAATTTTGGAATTCGGGGGAACTTATTTTCAACAAATTAACTCGTAAAGTAAGATAAGGTCTTTCATTGTTGGCAATAAGTAGAGCTTCAGTTGCCTCTTTTCCATAACGGTTCAGCCATCTTTTAACTAACCATGATGGATGCGAATAATATGCAGCCATATAACCTATTGTATCTTCTTCCGGATCAGGGTAACGTAAGTTGTTTTTATTTTTAAGAATATTTCTTAAAACTGCATTTGTTATGTCTGCTGGTTTTTGCCCTTGAAGTTTTTTTACAAATTCAACTGCTTCATTAACCGCTGCATATTCAGGAACTTTATCAAGAAACATTATTTGATAGAGAGCAACTCTGAGTGCATTTTTTAAGATCGGGATCGCTTTTGAAAACTGTCCTTTATAAAAACCACTTAAAATCCAATCCAATCTTCCCATCCATCTAACAACGCCATGAACAATTTCATATAACAGAGCTTTATCCTGACCGCTCAACTCATGACTTTTCATTTCATTATCAAGAAGCTTATCAAGATAAGCGTCAGTTCTTTCAACACGATTCAATATTTTTACAGCAAGACCTCTTACGCCGGTATAGAGATCACGTACAAGATGTTCTTCTAATTTTGTCATAAATTTTTAATACGGGTAACCGCGTTTTCTCCTTTCTTTTTGTGTTAAATCAAATATTTTTCGGAATAATTTTTCTTCAGATTCACTCATTACTTTTGAACGTCTGTGAAGAACGCGTTTAGCAGTTTCTATAGTTCTTTCCAAATCATATGTTGTCATCGATTCACTTCCTCCCCACGAAAAAGACGGGATGTATTTTGGAGGGAAATCAGCCCCGTAAATATTGCAAGAAAATCCAACCATAGTTCCGGTATTAAACATTGTATTAATCGCAGTTTTACAATGATCGCCCATTATTAAGCCAAGGAATTGACAACCGCTATTCACAATTTCTCCGTTAATATACATCTTCACACTGCCATAGTTATTTTTTAGATCACTACAGTTTGTATCTGCGCCTATGTTAACCCAGCTTCCCAAATATGCATGTCCTAAAAATCCGGAATGCTGTTTATTTGTATAAGGAAGAATAATAGAATGCTCAACTTCACCCCCAACTTTACACACTTTGCCAATACTTACATTTTCATAAATTCGGGCACAGCTTTTAACCTGACTTTTCTCACCGACAAACACCGGTCCTTCTATAACAGCGTTCGGATAAACAATTGCATCTTTTGAGATATAAATAAATCCACCGGTAGCGTCTAAAACTGCACCCGATTTAATCTCCGCTCCTTCATCAATAAAAATTCTTTCTTCATTAATTAAGTATGCACCGGGATAAATTTTCCCTTTCAGGTTTTCTTTTTTCTTAAAGTTAATTTTTTTTGTGAGGTAGTTAAAATCCTTTTCCATTTCGATATGATTATAATTAATCAAATCCCATACATAATTTATTACAGGGATTTCTACCTTCTCAACAAGTAAGCCGTCAAAGTTTGCGGGAGTTAGAAGATCGTATAATGAATTTTTTACTTCTTTCAATTTTTTTCCTGAAACCCTTGCCGCTACAATGGTATCTTCAGTCATGTAAAGTTTATCTTCCGGGTCATCCAAAGGAATTATTTCGGCAAGATTCTCCGGTGCGATTATTCGTCCATTAATAAAAAGACAAGTGTCATCTTCAATCGAATTAACTTGATAACCCGGATTTTTTGAAGTTAAAAAAGCTTCTAAATACGGGCGCGTATGTAATGATACTTTAACTTCCGGATAAGCCCTGGTAATTTTATCCCTTAAAGTAGAAATTCCGCATACTAAATTGTATGCAGGACGAGAGAAAATGAGTGGTTCTAAGCGGTCGAAATATATATCTTCAAAAATACAGAGTTGCATATAGTTCCCAATGAAGGTGGAAAAATATTTATGGCAAATTACGTATTCTTTTCATTTGAACAAAAGAGAATTATTGCCGATTAATTATGATGAAAACAACAAACGCCCCAAATAAAAAAAGCTATTCCAATTATGAATAGCTTTTTTAATAAAATTATGTTACGGCTATTAGTTTGAAGGTTTGCCGTATTTTTTCATAAATTTCTCTACTCTTCCGGCTGTATCTAATAATTTTTGTTTACCGGTAAAGAATGGATGCGAACCACTTGAAATTTCTAAACGAATAAGAGGATAACTTTTTCCGTCTTCCCATTCAATCGTTTCGGTGGCTTTAATAGTTGACCGGGTCAAAATAGCAAAATCACATGAGAAATCTTTAAACACTACCGGTCTGTACTGCGGATGAATCCCTTTTTTCATTTCCTGAACCTTATTTTATTTTCTAACTAGTCTGCAAATATATTATATCGGTCTGATTTTTCCAATATTTGAGTAAAAATAAAATTTTTATTCCCTTTTTCTAAAAATTGCACTAAATATTGAACTGCCTAGTAATCCGGTTAAAAAAGTACCTATAAACCCAAAAAGTGCCTGCAAAAACGGAGTTTGCGTCTTTGAGTTTTCTTCAAGTAATTTTTCAATTTCAATTTCTGATTTACCGGAAGAAGTTAAAATTTGCTGATATGTTTCTCTTAGTTCATTGAAATATTCAGGATAGATTTGAGTGGTAAATAATAGTGATGAGAAAAATATCAGAACACCGGCAATAATAGTAATAAGTAATCCGTTTTTAATTAATTCTGTATATGACTTCCCGAACTCACCATTTACTCGAGCTTCAATAGATGATTTTTTTAACCCGATGTAAAGTAGTACGAACTGAAAAATAACAACCATCCAAAATAAGTTTAATAAAATTGGATCTTTGAACCAGCCTGTTAAAACCATTATGATTGTCCAAACTGCAACACTAATCCCCGTATAGATACCAAATTTGACCGCAGTATTCATCTCTTTTTTCCTTTCGTAAATATGCCGGATAAAATAACAACTTTTATTCAGTAACCAAATATCATCTTAAAAATAGAATTGCAATTCCTACAACCGCAATTACTGCACCGGTTATACTTCTATAAGTGAGTTTTTCTTTGTAGACATATTTAATCATTGGAAGCATAATTATTGGCATAGTTGACATTAAAGTTGCAGCAATTCCAACTTTAGTATGTACAATAGCAATTAAACTGAAAGTGATACCTAAGTATGGTCCAACAATACTTCCTGTAATTGTTAATCCGAGGGATTTGAAATCGTTGCGATAAAGTTTTATCGGATTCTTATACCTTCCCGCTAATAATAAAATTGGAAACAGAGCTACAACTGATGAAACAATTCTGATAAATGTAGCAACAAATCCATGAATTTCTCCTTCATTGAATGCAAGTTTAGCGAAAATTAATCCTCCTGCTTGACCGAGGGCACCAAGAAGTCCATGAATTATTCCGATTCTACTAATTTTATATTTTGATGTAGGGGTTTCTTGTCTCTCAAGAACTACAAGCGCAACTCCACCAAGTGTAATTATCATTCCCACCATTCCAATCGCTGAAATTTTTTCCGATAAGAAAAAATAACCTAGAATTGCAGTCATTCCGGGTGAGACAGCCATTAACAGCATACTAAATCTTGCACCAATATGCTGATAAGCTTTAAATAAAAATGTATCTCCGATAACAAGACCAACAATACCGCTAGCACTCAACAATAGTAGCTGTTTTGATGAAAGTTCATACGAGATTCCACCAATTAAAATTGTAAGCATTAACCAGAATGCCGCAAAAAAAAGTCTGTTTATATTTAATTGAACCGAACCAATCCGATGTGTTGCTTCTGCAAAAATTATTGAAGATGCCGACCAAAGAAGTGCCGTAAGCAGCGCAGATAATTCTCCTGTGAATGGCAATTGAGTTCCTTATATTAATTTGAGTTTTGGTTCAATAAAAAAGCCGTCAAAATGACGGCTTAAATAATAATATAAATACTATTCTATCCCTTATAATTTACTGCAGCTAATCCGGGGAATATTGCAGAGAAACCAAGTTCTTCTTCAATTCTGATGAGTTGATTATACTTTGCAATCCTATCAGTACGGCTTGTTGAACCGGTTTTGATTTGTCCTGCATTTGTTGCAACAGCTATATCTGCAATGGTTGTATCTTCAGTTTCTCCGGAGCGGTGACTAATTACAGCAGTATACCTATTCTTTTTAGCCAGTTCGATTGCATCCAGGGTTTCGGTTAATGTACCAATTTGATTTACTTTTATTAGAATTGAGTTGGCAACACCTTTTTCAATTCCCATCGCAAGTCGTTCAGTATTTGTGACAAATAAATCGTCACCAACTAGTTGAATTTTCTTACCAATTTTATCTGTCAATAATTTCCATCCGTCCCAATCATCTTCAGCTAAGCCATCTTCTAAAGAAATTATTGCAGGGTATTGATTTACCCAATTGACCCAATAGTCAACCATTTTTTCAATCGATAATTCTGATTTATCAGATTTGAAGAATTGATAAACATTTTTTTCTTTAATAAACATTTCACTTGCGGCAGGATCTAATGCGATGCAAATATCGGAACCCGGTTTATAACCTGCTTTGGTAATTGCTTCAAGAATTACTTCTACTGCTTCTTCGTTCGATTTTAAACTTGGTGCGAAACCACCTTCATCACCAACAGCAGTATTATAACCACGTTTTTTTAGAACTGATTTTAATGTGTGAAAAGTTTCTGCTCCCATTCTAAGAGCATCAGTAAAACTTTCTGCACCAACCGGCATAATCATAAATTCCTGGAAGTCTACATTATTATCAGCATGTTTGCCGCCATTGATAATATTCATCATCGGAACAGGTAATACTTTTGCGTTAACGCCACCGAGATATCTGTAAAGTGGCAAACCAAGTGCTTCTGCAGAAGCTTTTGCTACAGCTAATGAAACACCAAGAATAGCATTAGCTCCGAGACTTGATTTATTTGGGGTGCCGTCAAGGTCAATTAAAAATTGATCAATTCCGGTTTGATCAAGTGCATCAAAATCAACCAACTCATCACAAATTTTTTCGTTTACATTATCAACTGCCTTAAGAACACCTTTACCAAGATAGCGTCCGTTATCTTCATCACGTAATTCACATGCTTCATGTTCACCGGTTGATGCACCGCTTGGAACGGCAGCACGTCCAATGACACCACATTCAAGTTCAACTTCCGCTTCTAATGTCGGATTTCCTCTTGAGTCTAATATTTCTCTAGCACGAACATCAATAATTGTTGTCATATCTATTCTCCTTGTTTTCTAATTTGAGTTTCCAAATTTTTATTTTTACACTTTCAAAATTACATAAAATCATTGATAGTAAAAGTGTAAAACCATTTTTTTATTCAGATTGTTAAGCTAAATTTTCTACTGCGATTTCATACTCAACGAAATGCGTTTTCTGTCTACATCAATTTGAAGAATTGTTATGTCAACAATATCGCCAACCTGAATAAGTTCTAAAGGATTTTTCACAAACTTATTAGCCATTTGTGATATGTGTAGAAGCCCATCCTGTTTTACTCCAATATCTATGAACGCTCCGAAATCAACAACATTTCTTACTGTCCCTTTCAATACCATTCCGGGTTGGAGGTCTTCCATTTTCAATACATCACTTCTCAAGATCGGTTTAGGCATTTCTTCGCGCGGGTCTCTTCCCGGCTTCTTCAAGTTTTCAATAATATCAATTAGAGTTGGTTCACCGATTTTAATTTCTTGAACTACATTTTTAATCCCTTTTTTATTTATGAAAAAATCAAGCATAGGACCGGATTCTTTAACTTTTTCTTTTTGAATATTGAACATCTGTAATAATTCTTCTGCCGCTTTGTAAGATTCTGGATGAATGAATGTATTATCAAAAGGATTTGGGCTGTTAGGAATTTTCAGAAATCCTGCTGATTGTTCAAAAGCTTTTTCACCCATTCCGCTAACATCCATAAATTCATTACGCCCGTTAAACCTTCCGTTTTTTTCACGGTACTTTACGATATTTTCTGCAAGTCGTTTATTCAAACCGGAAACATAAGTCAGCAAAGATGCCGAAGCTGTATTAACATCAACACCGACATAATTGACGCAGCTCTCAACAACATTGTCTAATTTTTTCATTAATAATTTTTGATCAACATCATGCTGATAAAGCCCGACCCCAATTGATTTTGGATCAATTTTAACAAGCTCTGCAAGAGGATCGAGGACGCGTCGTGCAATTGAAATATTTCCACGTTGACTTGCATCCAGATCGGGAAATTCTTTTTTTGCGATTGGTGATGCAGAATAAACGGAAGCTCCGGCTTCGTTTACAATTAAATAGTGACAATCAAGTTTATTTGATTGAATCAATTCTGCAATTAACATTTCTGTTTCACGACTTGCAGTTCCGTTACCAATTGCAATTAATTCAACTTGATATTTTTTTATAAAGGTTAGAAGAATTTTCTCTGCTTCCGATTTTTTATTTTGTGGAGGATGTGGATAAATTGTGGAGCCATCAATATACTTTCCAGTTTTATCAATTATAGCAACTTTACTTCCTGAATAAAATCCGGGATCAATTCCCATAATAATTTTTTCTGAGAATGGTGGCTGCAAAAGAAGCTGCCGCAGGTTATTTGCAAAAATCTCGATGGCATGAAGATCAGCCGCTTCCGTTAAATAGTTGCGCATTTCTCTTTCGATAGACGGAAAAATTAAACGCTTAAATGAATCTTCAATTACAGTCTGAAATATTTCCATAAAAAAAGATTCATCATATTTCAGAAATGTTTTTTTGATGTTTTTATGGATTTCTATCTCATCAAATTGAAAATGGAGTTTGAGAAATTTTTCCTTTTCACCTCTATTGATTGCAAGTAATTGATAAGGTTTTATTTTTTTTATATCAATATTAAAGTCATAATAAATCAGATAGACTTCTTTTTTATCTTTTTCCTTTAACTTTTCGTTAGCCGTTTCGGCAGAAACACTTTCTTTAGTTTTTTCGGTTTTTACAATTGATGTATCAAGCAATATTTCTCGAACCACTTTACGAACTTCAGCATCTTCTGAAATCATTTCCGCAATAATATCTTTTGCCCCTTGTAATGCTTCTTCAATTGTTTCTACACCAAGTTCTATATTGATAAACTCAGCAAGTTTTTCCTCGAGATTGCCGGAAAACATAGGATTATCAAGCAAGAAAAGAGCAAGCGGTTCCAAACCTTTCGCCTTTGCAATAGTTCCACGTGTTTTTCTTTTTGGTTTATAAGGAAGATAGAGATCTTCAAGTTCCTGTAATTTAGTACATGCAATTATTTTTGCTTGGAGTTCAGGGGTTAATTTCCCCTGCTCTTCTATGCTTTTGAGAATGGTTTCCCGTCTATCTTGAAGTAGAGTTAAATAATTTAATCTATCCTCAATTTCTCTTAAAATTTCTTCGTCTAATCCGCCTGTGGTTTCTTTTCGATATCTCGCAATAAATGGAATTGTTGATCCTTCTTTAAATAAATTTAGAACTGCATCTACTTGCTGCAATTTTATCGAAAGTTCATTTGCAATAATTTGAGGAATTATCATTTTGTATCCTTAGAAAAATTTAGGCGTTAAACTAACGGGAAAGAAACTTCTTTTACAAGTTGAAAATTTTCTTTTTTCTTTTATGGCAATCTTGACTAAATAGTAAATTTATAATTGAAAATCGGGGGCTCTTATTTTTCAATAATGAGAAATATTTGTTGTATGTCAACTATTAATTTTATCACAATTTCCGAATAAATCCTTACTTTTTAATTTTTAATGAATCACCAAGTCTAATTTAGACAAAAAACATCACTTTCATTTTTAGGCATTATATTTGTTTATTATTGGCAACAGTTAAAATTCTAACATAGGAAAATTAAAAATGATGACCATTACTGAAGAATGTATCGCTTGCAATGCATGTGTGGATGAATGTCCGGCTACAGCAATTTATAATGCGGGTATTGATTATGAAATAAACGGAGTTGTCACTCCTCCCCTTTCAGAAGATCACCCTTACGTTGTTGGTGAATTGTGTGATGACTGCAAATCATGTCAGGAAGTTTGTCCGGTTGAAGCTATTGTAGAAGCTTAAAAATCCTACAACTTTTTTTTGAGGCTGATACTAAAACCATTAGGGGAACCGGTGCTTGTAATCGGAAATGGTTTTAAGATCAGCCTCTTTTTATTTTAAACCCAAAATTGTGATTTGGAAAATTAGGTTGATGTCTATGCGTTGTATCAAGATGGTTTGTTCGTACAGCGTTACTCTTTAGCGCGAATGGGAATTAATGAACAGAAATGAGGTTTTGATTTGAGATTTGAAAATAGTTATGTTTTAGATATTTTAGACCAAACATTAAAAAGATTATAAAAAAAAGAGATTATTTAAAGGAATATTTTATGCTTGCTTTAAGAAAACGAGAAAAAGTCATAAATAAAATAGTAACCATAGATATACCCGAAAACTTTGGGGATGAAGTTGAAGTTATTATCCTTTCTAATGCTGATGAAAAAAAAGGATTGTATTGGAGCGAATCGGAAATAGCTTTAATGGGATCGGTGCCTCTTTTGGTTAAAGATATTGATAACGAGGATTATTCGGCATGGTAAGAAAACTTTTCCTCGCCAAGATATTTTTTACGGATCTTTCCAATTATAAACTTAGACCTATTTTATTAATCAAAGAATATAAAGACGAAGATTTCCTCTACCTGCCATTAACAACCAATCTTGAGCTTAAAGGAATTACTATCAATAATGAAGACATGGAAAAAGGACTGCTAAAACAAACTTCTGTGGTTATTGTTCCGAAGATTGGTATTCTGCACAAAAGGTTTTTAGTAAAAGAAATTGGCGTTGTAAAAGAAGAAATATTTGGTAAGGTAATGAAAGAATTTTGTACTGAATTTAAATGCAAAGAGTTTGAATAAGTTGTGCTCTAAAAAAACCTCCGGCGTTTTGAAAACGTCGGAGGTTTGGATTAGATTTTGTAACTCAAACAACGAAGCAAGAGTTTGCAAACTTGAAGTTCCAATTTGGAACATCAAGTAGAAGAGAAGGGAGTTAACTATGTTGGTAAATAATGGAAATGAGAAGTTAATAGTACGATGAGAAAGAAAAAACAGAAAGATGAGCATAAACGAAATAGTACCCACAGAACGAATTGAAAACAGGATACTCCTACTCCGCGGATAAAGAGTAATGCTTGACCGTAATCTAGCAGAGTTGTATGGAGTATCTACAAAAGTCCTTAACCAGGCAGTAAAACGCAATAGCGAGAGGTTCACAACTGACTTTATGTTTATTCTTACTAAATCAGAAAAAGATGAACTGGTCACAAATTGTGACCGGTTCAATTCTCTAAAACATTCAACCGTTTTGCCATTTGCATTTACGGAGTATGGCGCTTTAATGCTGGCGTCTGTTCTTAATTCACAAAGAGCGATAGAGGCAAGTATTTTTGTTGTACAGGCGTTTGTTAAGTTGAGAGAAATATTATCTACGCACAAAGAGTTGGCACAAAAGTTAAAAGAGTTAGAGTATAAAATTGAAACGCACGATGAACAGGTAACTGCAATCTTTGCAAAGAATGTAACGCTTTATCCTCAATCGGCTAACGTTTATGATAGTTTAGTAGAAACGTATGAAAAAGCGGGACAGTTATTGTTAGCAAATCAGAATTACGAGAAAGCTTATTTAAGAGCTAAGGAAATCAATCACCCAAATCTTCAAATCTATAAACAAAATTATGACCGGACACAGAATAAAGAGATAAAATGATTTTGTGTTTTTGATATTCGGTAATTGTAGCTATATATTGGTACTTATTAGCTTGATAGCATAATTAATTTGTTCAGTGCAGGAAAGAATTCTTAAACTCAGTTATTTATAGGAAAGTGATAATGAAAAAAATAGTATTTGCCTTTTTAGTTTTAACCTTGGTTTCGATGAATTTTGCGCAGGATATTAATTCCGCAAAAAATCTTCTACAAAACAATAAGTTAAACGAAGCAAAATCAATGTTCGAGAAATTGATCAGTAAAGATAAAAATAATGCTGAAGCTCATTTTTATTTAGGAAGGACTTTATTACGCCAGAAAGATTATGAAGAAGCTTCGGATGAATTTGAAGAAGCAATTAAAATTAACTACAATAACGCCGATTATCATTTTTGGTTTGCTCAAGCTATGGGTATGGATGCCGTAAACTCCAGTATCTTCACCAAAATTAAGCTTGCGCCAAAAATAAAAGATGAATACATGAAGACGGTTCAAATTAGTCCTACGCATATCCAGGGTAGAATCGGATTAATTAATTTTTATCGCATGGCTCCCGACATTATGGGAGGAAGTATGGAGAAGGCTTATAAAGAAGCTAAAATATTAATAGGTTACGATGAAAAAGCCGGACATATACAGCTTGCCGCGTTATACATTGCTGATAAAAATATGGGAAAAGCGGAAGAGGAATTTAAGTTTCTCGAAAATAAATTTGGGAATAACAAAGATTTTAGTGAATTGTATAATTCTTTCGGTTACTTTTTGTTAAACAATAAACGTATTACCGAAGCAATTCAGAAATTCAAAAAACAAGTTGAACTTGATCCGGATAACCCTAACTCATACGATAGTCTGGGCGATGGTTATTTAGCCGCGGAAAATAAAGCTGAAGCTATTACACAGTTTAAAAAAGCGCTTGAAATTGATCCGAATTTCACGACTTCACAAAAGAAACTGAAAGATTTGACGAAGTGAGCATACAGTTGTTAGCGCCACCTCCCGCGCCAAAAAGAAAAATTGGGTTTGAGGTAAGGGAGAAGGGGGTTAAGTATGCGGGGAAGTAATGGAAGAGAAATTGGATTAGAGATTTGAAAATAGATAGGGTTTAGATATTTTAAACCAAACAATAAAAAAATTATAAAAAACTGATTGAATTTTTGAAGGAATTGTTTAAGTATGGAAGAGCATTTGAATTCTCAACAGCTTATAAACGAATTGACAATAGGTGAGTTGAAAACTTTAATTTCAGAAACCGTTAAGGAAACGATTGAAGAAGTTATTGAAAATATGGAAGCATTGTCAAGTACAAACTATATTAATGCCATTAAAGAAGCAAGAGAAGAATATACAGTCGGAAAGACAACAAAGTTAGAAGACTTGTTTAATGTTTGAAATTGTTGTTACTGAGAAAGCTGCAAAAGAGCTTAAGAAGCTGGACGCAATTACCGGTTTACAAATTGCAAAGAAATTAAAGGAGTATTCTTTAAACCCATTTTTGCATGCAAGAAAACTTTCCGATCCTAAAATTGGCACATTTCGTTATAGGGTTGGAGATTATCGAGTAATAGTTGATATTGAAGAAAATAAAATTATCGTACTTAAAATTGGGCACAGAAAAAACATTTATAAATAACAAAGAAATTTTTATCGGTTACTAAGTTCTTAAATAATAATTAACACATAGCGTTTTGCTATGTTCTTTTTTGAAAACTGGCAAGTTAAAGACCAGAAGACGGCTTTGCAGAAACATTAAAAGAAAATCACCTCGACTTTTATAACCGGCATAAAGTAGTGCGCGAAGTTCTTAATTACGGCGCGACGCATACAAAACCGGATGAGGATAACCAAATGCCACCGCCACCGGTACAGTAAGTTCAAAAAACCTCCGGCGTTTTGAAAATGTCGGAGGTTTAGATTAGATTTTGTAACCCAAACAACCAAGCAAGAGTTTACAAACTTGAAGTTCCAATTTGGAACATCAAGTAGAAGAGAAGGTAGTTAACTATGTAGGTAAATAATGGAAATGAGAAGTTAATAGTTCGATAAGAAAGAAAAAGCAGAAAGATGAGCATAAACGAAATAGCACCAACAGAACGAATTGAAAACAGGATATTCTTACTCCGTGGACAAAGAGTAATTCTTGACCGTGATCTGGCAGAGTTGTATGGAGTGGAAACAAAAAATCTTAACCGGCAGGTTAAACGAAATCCAGAGAGATTCCCTTCAGAATTTATGTTCCAATTGACTCATAGTGAAAAAAAGGAACTGGTGACAAATTGGCACCGGTTCAATTCTCTAAAACATTCAACCGTTTTGCCATTTGCATTTACGGAGTATGGCGCTTTAATGCTGGCGTCTGTTCTTAATTCACAAAGAGCGATAGAGGCAAGTATTTTTGTTGTGCAGGCGTTTGTTAAGTTGAGAGAAATATTATCTACGCACAAAGAGTTGGCACAAAAGTTAAAAGAGTTAGAGTATAAAATTGAAACGCACGATGAACAGGTAACTGCAATCTTTGAAGCGATAAATCAGTTGTTAGCTCCACCTCCCGCGCCAAAAAGAAAAATTGGGTTTGAGGTAAAAGAAAAGGGAGTTAAGTATGGGAGGAAATAGTTGGTGCAAGTTATCTACGCTTTGGGCGGGGAAAAAGATTTTTAAATAGTATTTTGATGAACAGAAAATGAAACAATTTAAATGTATGTAAGCTACACCTTGTATAAATGTATTCTTGATTTAACTAAATGGTGCAACTTAATTAAACATTGATGATGAAAATAAATTCCGAAAATATTATTGACTGGACTCATCTAAGATTTATAGCATTAGGAAACTTAGTTAATAAATTACCTGATTTACTTGAGAAGGATTTTAATGATGATGCAACTTTATTGCTGTCTTTGAAAAATCAATATAATCCTACATTCAAAAACGAAGTATATTCGCGTGGATATAAATCTTTTAGCGATTTGGAAAATTTAGAAAGGATTGAACCAGAGACATATAAAGAATTCAATCGTCAAATTGGAATTGAGTTGAATATTGCAAAATTAGAAGGAGATTTATTTGAAGCGAAACTGAATTTTGAACGAATAGCAATGTCATCCATATATTTAATGGTTTTAGCACATTTCGAAGATTGTTTAAGACGAACTTGTGATGTAGTTAAAAAAGAACTCAAATGTTCTCTTAAATGGGATGATTTAAGAGGAAGTACTTTAGATTCGTTTAAAAATTATATTAACAAAGCTCTTAATATTCATTTCGATTTCAACATCTCGAATGAATGGAAATTGCTCCGTGAATATCAAATTATTAGAAATTTTATTATACATAACGGTGGTATTATTGACGATTCAGAGCAATCGAAAAAAGTTATGTTAATTATTGAACAAAATGAACACATATCATTTGATTTATTTGGTCAAATTAATTTAAGTCGTAATTATATTATCGAAGTGATTAGAAATGCGGATAATTTTTTCGTAAATCTTTTTAACTCTTTGGAAGAAGAAGGTATATAAACGAAAAACAAGCCAAGAGCATTTTCGCTTTTGACTTTGTTGTTCAGTGTGGTTTGTAAAAGAAAGCTTTGTCCTAATTATCAATTTAATTAACATAATATGTATTGTTAAGTCTAAACATATCAATTGAAAATAGTTAAAACATATCGTCTTGAAATTTCAAAAGCAATGGTTTTTTCTGCCTTAGAAAATACATTCTCTTATCCAGAAAATGAAAGAATAAATTTTTTTATGGATTTAAGGAATTGTTTTTATTTAGAGTTAAACAAGAAAATTATAGAATCAGAAATTCCATTATTAACTGAACCTCTGGCAAATTATACTCAATTGGGCACAGGTAAAATTATTGAAACTCATCCCATTGAAGATGAATATCATAGTAGTTTTACATTGTTACAGTCATTAGCAACACGTGGATTTGAATTTGATAGTATGTCGTCTTCAAATCGAGAAAGAGATATAACTTATTTCCCATCATATTATCCTTTTGCTAACTTTGATTCTTTTTCAATTGGTAATTTTGCTTTCCCAGTAGTTTCTGAAAATTATGATATTGAAATAACTTCAGAAGATGGGATATATTTCAACGGTTATTCACATCATATATCTTCACGCAAACGCAAATGTTATTTCTCAATCTTAGGATTGTTTTTATCGAAAGAATTATTAACCCCAATTACAAAAAAATATTATTCTGATTATATATTGAACATAAATGATTTGGATGAAATTAATTTCAATTATGCAGGTTATCCTATTCTCTTTATTAATCGAGTTACCGGGAAATTATATACTTGTAATTGTTTCGAAAATTATTTTAAGGTTAGGGACGATATTTCTCGTTTAAGTTATTCGTTTGAAAAGATATTTGTAAAACATATAAAGCAAATTGAAATCGTAAATGGTATTTGTCATATATGCACTCATAAAACACCTAAACTTAATTATTGGGGACAATCAGTATTTCAGAAGAAATATTATCCATATTTTGAATTATATCGAAGAAAAATTTATGGTAATAAGTATCCTAACTGGAGGGATATATTACCAGAACGAGAAAAAGAAAATGAAATAGAAAATATTGTTAGAAAAATATTTTGTTTCCCACCGATTGGGAAACTTGGAATAAATGAAAATATTCTATTCAAAATAATTGACGAAATATTTATGAATGAGGAAGTTATCCATCATTATAGAGGTAAAGAATTTGAAGGATTAGAAATAGATATATTTATTCCCTCCCGTAAATTAGCAGTTGAATGTCAAGGTGAACAACATTATGAAGAATTCAAACATTTGGGAGGAAAAGAAGGCTTGCGGAAACGTCAATTAAATGATAAAAGGAAAAAAATAATCTGTGAAAAACATAATTATCAGTTATTGGAATTTTATACTGATACCGATCCCTACACGTATAGAGAAGTTTATGAAAAAATAAAACCATATTTGTAAAAACCGAATAACAAACAACCATTTACGACTAATAGAAATAGGATTCTGATTAAAAATAAATAAAAAAAAGTTTTTGTCCTAAATAAGTTGGGTTGCAAAAAAAATACTTAAAAAGCAAAAAAAGTTGTATGTGAAAAATGTAATTTATTTTATTCTTGTTTCTCTCCTTGCATTTACATCGTGTAAAAAGGATGCAAGCAATCCCGTTAACACAGACACGATTCCTTCTCCGCCAACCTTAGCAACACCAAAAGATACTTCATCCAATATTGCCATTCCAGTTGTTTTAAACTGGAATGAAAGCAGCGGAGCAAAAAATTATACTTTACAAATCTCAGCAAGTAGTTCGTTTTCAAGTTTTGTATTCAATAAAAGCGATATTACTACGACAACTCAACAAATCCCGGAACTAAATTATTTAACAGTTTATTATTGGAGAGTTAATGCAAGTAATAGTGTAGGCACATCCGACTGGTCAAAAGTGTGGAGTTTTACCACTACCGGTGATGCGCCAGCGTTTGTTCCTCAATTATCTCTACCGACGAACGGAGCGATTGAGCAAAATCTTTCTCCCGTTATAGTTTGGGACATAATAAGTAATGCAAGCAAATACACTTTACAAATTTCAACAAACAGTTCGTTTACAAATTTTGTTTTTAATGCAGATACATTAACTGCAACCTCAAAACAAATAACGGGATTAAGCGGGTTAACACAATATTACTGGCGGGTAAGTGCAACGAATAATTTTGGTTCAATGGGCTGGTCGGAAACCTGGACTTTTACTACCGGAGTTACACCCATTCCACCCGTTCTTTTATCTCCGACAGATGGTGCAACTGATATATCACTTTCTCCAACTCTTACCTGGAACGAAAGCAGTGGAGCAACGAGTTATATTCTGCAAGTCTCAACTAACAATTCTTTTTCAAGCTTTGTTTTTAGTCAAAATGTTACAATAACAAACAAACAGATAGCGGGTTTAACTAATTCTACAAAATATTATTGGCGGGTAAGCACAACAAATAATTATGGAACATCAACTCCCTCAGATGTTTGGAGTTTTACAACTGGTTCACCTCCCGATACACCAATTTTATTAACACCAAATGATGGTGCAACTGATGTTGAACTTTTACTTACACTTACTTGGAATGCAAGTTCGGGAGCAACTAATTATACTTTACAAGTTTCAAAAAATAGTTCATTCTCAAATTTTGTTTATAACCAAAGTGGCTTAACAAACACAAGCCAACAAATAACAGGTTTAATTAAAATATCTAAATATTTTTGGCGGGTGATTGCAGTAAATAGTTTTGGCAAGTCAGTTGAAAGTGAGATTTGGTCGTTCACAACTCCAGGCAAGGAGGGCTTGTGTAGGAACGCCCATAGTAACATATGATGGAAAAACATACCATACCGTTCAAATTGGCAGCCAATGCTGGCTTAAGGAAAACCTTGATGTTGGTGTTATGATTCAAGGAACTGAAAATGCAAGTAATAATGGGGTAATAGAGAAATATTGTTATGACAATGATCTTTCAAATTGTACAACCTATGGTGGTCTGTATCAATGGAATGAAGCGATGTCATACAACACATCACCTGGTACAAAAGGAATTTGTCCTACGGGTTGGCACATACCAACATACGCAGAGTACGGGACACTAAAAGCAGAAGTAAACAATGATGGCAACACGTTAAAAGAAGTAGGACAAGGAACTGGAAACGGAATAGGCACAAACATCAGCGGTTTTTCTGCATTGCTTGTTGGCTGGCGCTACTATGAAAATAACAATGTAAGTTTCGTCAGTTTAAGATATAACACTTATTTTTGGACCTCTACAAAGTATGATGAACCGTATGCGTACGATACAGGTCTGGAGTACGATAATAGTGGTATCCATTTGTCCCACGGTACTAAGGAATTCGGTTTTAGTATCCGCTGCCTCAAGGATTAAAAAGTTAATTGAACAAAAATATTCATTCTCGATGGGAATGGATAGTAGGGGTGTATTACTATTTAATCGGGTAGGAAGCGTCAGGGCGAGTCTTTTGCAGTTACAACAAATTTAAACGATCAATGGACTTTACCTTTTTATAATGCAACTGTTAAGCGTTATTTTTTTTAATTGATAATGGTTATCATGTAGATTTACAAAAGCTGAAATCACTGTTTTTGTTTTACGAGAAGAAAGAAAAAATACTCATAAGAAGAATTATTAACAGACAAGATAGAATAGATGCTGTATACTTTAATGAAGCAGGTGTTTTTAAGAAAGATCTCAATCCATTTATATTAAATAGTCAGGAATTTGATACGAAGTATCTCCTTGCACTAATAAACTGCAAATTATTTTCTTGGTTATATCTTAACAGTTCTTCTATTGCAACAAAAGATGATTTCAGGCAAACGACTTTAGCAGAATTAAGAAAACTGCCAATTAGGAGGATTTCAGAAGATCAAAAAACTATTCATGATCACCTTGTTCACTTAGTCGATCAAATGCTCGATTCAAAAAAGCAATTGTCAACTACCAAAACAGACAACGAAAAAGAATACTTAGAAAAGAAATGCAAAGGATTAGACAGACAAATAGACACGCTTGTCTATGAGCTGTACGGATTGACGGAGGAAGAAATAAATATTGTAGAAGGATAGCACAACAGACCGCTCCTATGGAGCTAAAATATTTATTTTGTTATTCATGCTACAAACAGTAAGCTCCTACGGAGCTAAAAACGAAATGATATTGTTGGTATTTTGAAAAGATAATATTCAGTTCCGTAGGAACGAACTGTTTGTAGAATCCAACGGAGCAAAAAACATGAAATGAATATAGCCCCATCGGGGCGCACTGTTTGTAGATAAAAATCATATATCACAACACAGCTCCATCGGAGCGACATGTAAAGGAAACAATTGTAAATTTTCATGTGTATAAAGAAGCAACTGTCCGCTCCTATGGAGCTAAATAAACGCACTGATATTGTTAGTGTTTTGAAAAGATATTGTTCAGTTCCGTAGGAAAGAACTGTTTGTAGAATCCAACGGAGCAAAAAGGATGAAATGAATATAGCCCCATCGGGGCGCACTGTCTGTAGCAATGAAATAGCCAAAATAAATAAGCTCCGTAGGAGCGGGCCTATATGCATAAATATTTTATCAAGTAATTTTCAATTATAATGGAAGGTGAATTATGCCGAATACCTATTCGCAAATATATATCCAAATTGTTTTTACCGTTAATGGGAAACAGAATTTAATTCCAAATGACCATCGGGAAGAGCTTCACAAATATATTACGGGTATTGTTCAAAACCGTGGACAAAAGATGTTGGCAATTTATTGCATGCCAGACCACACACATATTTTTATTGGGCTTCAACCATCAATTGCCGTTTCCGATTTAGTGCGGGATATAAAAGCAGGCTCCTCTAAATTTATTAATGATAACAAATGGATGAAGGGAAAATTTAATTGGCAGGAAGGATTTGGATCATTTTCTTATTCGCGGAGTCATATTGATAATGTTGTCAATTATATTTTGAACCAGCAAGAGCATCACAAGAAAAAAAGTTTTAAGGAAGAATATCTGGAATTTCTAAAAAAATATGCGATTGATTATGATGAAAAGTATTTGTTTGAATGGATAGAATGAACAGACCGCTCCTACGGAGCTAAAATATTTTGTTTGTTATTCATGCTACAAACAGCAAGCTCCTACGGAGCTAAAATAGTTTTCATTTTTCGCCTTGCTACATACAGAAAACTCCTACGGAGCTAAAATATTTTGTTTGTTATCCATGCTACAAACAGCAAGCTCCTACGGAGCTAAAAACAAAATGATAATACAGTTATTGTACAAAACATTATTCATTTTCTAAAGAACGAACTGTTTGTAAATCCAAAGAAGCATAAAGAATGAAAAGAATTCAGCCCCATCGGGGCAAACTGTTTGTAGAAATGATACAACCAATGAAACAGAGCTCCGTAGGAGCGACCTGTGTATGAAAATATTTAATAATTTCATTTAAAACGGAAGGGGTATTATGCCAGACACCTATTCACAAACATATGTCCAAATTGTTTTTGTAGTTAAGGAGAAAAAAATCTTCTACTCATCACTACACAAAAACTTAACTACTTTTTTCTATTGAAAATTTTGGGTAAAATATAACAAAAGTCATTAGTGAGGATTTAAAATAAAAAAAGCGGTCGAACCGCTTCTTTTAATTTCGAGGGAAATTATTTAATGTCTGTGACTTTACTTATATCGTCAAGTTTTACAAATTTTTCATTGAATTTAAAACTTCCTTTTCCGGTTTTCATGGTTTTAATAACCTTCACATTAACACTGGAATCTCTTTTTTTGCCTTTAGCTTTATCAGAAAAGCTCTGCTGTTTTGCCATTTCGTTATTCTCCTTAAATTTGAATCTAAAAATATTAAAAAATGAAGCGAAATAAAAATGAAATTTCTTCCCCTAACTGAGGTATTATGAAATATTCAATTCTCGGCAAAACCGGACTAAAAATCTCAAAAATCGGTTTTGGGTCTTATCGTGTTGATAATAGAATTAAAGAACACGTTACTGCAATTGAACATGCTCTAAAAAATGGAATTAATTTATTCGATACTTCCTCAAATTACTCGGACGGCGGCAGCGAAATATTAATCGGAAAAATCTTAACAGACTTTTTTAACAAGAAGATAATTGATCAGGATGAAATAGTAATCGTTTCCAAAGGGGGATATATTCAAGGGAAGAATTTAGAAATTGCCAAACAACGTGAGATCAACGGAAACCCATACACGGAGGTTGTAAAATGCTCCCCCGATTTATGGCATTGTATTAGTCCTGAATTTCTGAAAGATCAAATCACTTATTCGTTAGAACGACTTCAACTAAATAGAATTGATGTTTACCTTTTGCATAATCCCGAATATTTTTTGAATTATTCCAATTTCGATAATTTGGAAGCACATCGAAAGGAATATTACAATCGTATAAAAAATGCTTTTATGTTTCTTGAAGAAGAAGTAACTAAAGGAAGAATTTCATATTACGGAATATCATCTAATACTTTTCCATCAGCTGAAGATGAAATTGATTTTACTTCACTCGAACAAGTTCTAAAAATTGCCAATGAAGTTTCTTCTACAAATCATTTTGCCGTGATTCAACTACCGATGAACCTGTTAGAAAAGGGGGGATTAAATAATCATGAACAAAAATCCGTTTTAACAATAGCACATGAGAATGGAATTGGAGTATTGATAAATCGACCATTAAATGCTATTGTAAAAAGAAAACTTCATCGTCTAACTTCATTTCCAATAAAAGAAAATTATACTAAAAAAGAGATTATTGAACTCATTAAAGATATTGCTTCAATTGAAGAAAAAATTAAAACTGCTATTTCGGTATACAACATTGGGAATGCGGACTTAAAAAGTTATTTCGACTGCTTATCACTCGGAGAAATTTTATCGGGTTACTTTTCTAAGTTTGATAGTCCGACTCATTTTTTAGAGATGAAGCAACAATATTTTATTCCAAGAGCTAATTACGTTCTTTCTGCTTTGGAAAAACTTGGAGTTGAAGACAGCCCATTATTAAATCAACTCAATACTTATGCTGTAACTTCAAATATTCTTTTGGATGCAATTCAAAGTCATATCGCACAAATGAATAAAAAGTTTTTTAAACCGCTTGAGTTTAAACTTGAAAAATATTTGAACAAAGAAGAACAATCATTTGACCTCTCACAAAAAGCCGTTTTAATGCTGCTCTCTTTGAAAGAAGTAAGTTCTGTATTAGTTGGGATGAGAAAAAAAGTCTATGTTGAAAATATTTTACAAATCTCAGACAGAGAATCAATTATAAACGCAGAAAAGTTTTTCTGTGATTAATAAACTAAATCAAATCAGCAAATTCAGCATTGATAAGGTCTGCAAGTTCATTCGGACAAATGCGAATTTGTGTACCACGCACTCCGGCACTGATAAATATTTGGTCAAATAGTTTTGCGGTTTCATCAATATATGTAGTGAATAATTTCTTCATCCCGATTGGGGAACAACCTCCACGAATGTAACCACTTATCGGGAGTAATTCTTTCATCTTAATCATTTCAATACTTTTATTGCCTGATGCAGTTGCTCCTTTTTTTAGATTCAATTCTGAATTTCCCGTAATGCAGAAAACTACAATACCACTTTTATCGCCGCGTCCTACTAAGGTTTTAAAAACCGATTCAATCTCAACTCCAATCTTCTCAGCAACAGTTAACGCTGAAAGATCATTTTCATCAACTTCATAATGCGATAACGTGAAGTTAATTTTTGCTGACTCGAGCATTCGGATTGCATTCGTTTTGGACATTATAAATTTCTTTCCCGATTATAATAATCGAGTTTTAGGTATCAAGTTGAAGAAAGAAATAGAACCTGATGTTGCCAATTATAGATGATACTGATTTCATTAAAAAAAATAAATCAATTGAATTTCCAATTATTCCAACAAAACATACTGAAGTTGTACATATTTTAAAAGTATTTACAAAATTTTAACAAATGGAGGTTCAGTTGGAAAGTTCCATGAATTAGTGTTCCATTCTGATTCATAAACTTTAACAATTTCAAAAACCTCTATTGAATAACAACGATAATCATTCTCCAATAAATGTGGTGATTGTGAAGTTTTCATTCACTACTTTTAGTGTAGTTAAAAAAACTTTATCAAAACTATCACGAGTTTCTCCATGAAATCAAGAATGTACTTCGTAATACCGGCACTGCTTATTATTTCATCATTAGGTATAATTCTTCAGAACATAAATCCGGTAAAAATTGATTTTATTCATAACCGAATAAAGAAGCAAGCAAAGGGTCCCGATTTGCGTCCATCTGAATGGAGCTGGATACAAAGAACTTATCCTCATTACCAATATGATGAAGATGTATATAGAAATGCTTTTGCGCAAAAAAGAGTGATGATGAATGAGTTAAATGCTGATTATATAAGAAAAGGAAAAACTATACCTAAGTGGGAATTTGCGGGACCGATGAACATAGGGGGAAGAGTCGTTGATATAGAGTTTAACCCATTGGACCCGAATATTGTTTATGCAGGGGCATCAACGGGTGGAGTTTTTAAATCGACTGATATGGGAAATACATGGTTTCCAATTTTTGATTCTTCCCCCAATATTAATATAGGCGATATCGCTGTTGATCCGGTTAACCCAAATATCATTTTTGTCGGGACAGGAGAAGCTAACGGCGGACACAATAATTTTCCCGGTGAAGGGATTTATAAATCAACTGATGCAGGCAATACATGGACATTGAAAGGATTGGAACAAACTGTTTCAATTGGGAGAATTATTGTCGATCATACTAATCCACAAAATATTTACGTTGCTGCTGTTGGTTCATACTTCAGTCCAAATCCGGAAAGAGGAGTTTATAAAAGCAGTGACGGAGGGGATACCTGGTCTAAATCGTTATTCATCTCTGATTCAACAGGTGCAATTGATTTAGTAATGGATCCGAATAATTCAAATTTCTTAATGGCAGCAATGTGGGAACGTGTAAGACGCCCGCTAACTTCAAGACTTTATGGTGCTTCAAGCGGAATATTCATAAGTTCCGATGGCGGTACAAACTGGCAAAAACTTGGTCAAACAAATGGATTACCAACCGGTACTAATATCGGTAGAATTGGATTAGCAATGAGTTTATCCGATCCAAATATTGTTTATGCGTTGTATAACAATGGAAATTCTTATACCGGATTTTATAAAACAACAAATAAAGGGACTAACTGGGTGAACGCTGATCCCTCCTTCGGGATTTCTGAAGGAACTTCAAACTTTTCGTGGTACTTTGGTCAAACAAGAGTTCATCCAACAAATCCGAATATTGTATATGCTCTTGATGTTGCGTTTATGCGTTCAACAAATAGTGGAACGAGTTGGCCTATCATATATGGAACAATCAGTGGTCCACAGCAACTTCATGTCGATCATCATGCTTTGGCATTTCATCCTACAAATCCGAATTATTTGTTAAGCGGCAACGATGGTGGAATTAATATTTCAACAGATGCAGGTGTAACATGGTCTGATCCAGTTCATCTTCCGGCTACTCAATTTTATGAAATTGGACTTGATTATCTAAATCCACATAGACTTTATGGCGGAACTCAAGACAATAACACGATAAGAACCCTAACCGGAAATTTTGATGATTGGGATAGAATTTTGGGTGGCGATGGTTTTTATGTAACGGTCGATTATACGAATTCAAATATAATTTATGCTGAATGGCAGTTTGGCGCTTTGTCAAAATCAACGAACGGAGGAGCTAATTTTTCTTGGGCAATGCAGGGTATAAATACATCAGAGCCAACAAATTGGTCAACCCCGGTTATTATGGATCCAAACAATAATAATGTTCTTTATTATGGAACGAACAGACTTTATCGAACTACTAATGCTGCTTTTTCGTGGAGTGTAATCAGTCCTAATCTTACAAACAGCAACGGAACTTTGAGATTGGGAACAATTACCACAATTGCAGTCGCTCCATCAAACTCAAATAATATTTATGTTGGGACAGATGATGCTAATGTTTGGGTGTCTATCGATAATGGTGGGAACTGGACAAAAATTTCCACCCCCGCTTTACCTCAAAGATGGATTACCCGGGTTGTTGTTGATCCTAATGCCGAGAATATTTTGTACGTAACATATTCAGGGTTAAAGTGGCATGACCCTCAGCCTCATGTGTTTAAGACCACCAATTATGGTAATAACTGGACTGACATAAGCAGTAATTTGCCGGATGCTCCGGTAAATGCTTTTGCGGTTGATAATAATAATCCACAGCGACTTTATCTTGGAAATGATATTGGTGTTTTTTATTCACAAAATGGTGGTGTCTCATGGAATGTTCTTGGAACAGATATCCCCTCTGTTGTAATTAATGATATGAAAATTCATCCTGTTACTAATGAACTTATACTTGGTACACACGGTCGTTCAATGTACAAAATTAATATTGATAGTATCACGACATCTATAGGAAATTTAGGTTCGGGTATTCCGGAAGGATTTTCATTAAATCAAAATTATCCGAATCCGTTTAATCCATCCACCACAATAAAGTATTCTATTCCCTTTGTAAGCCAGGTAAAATTGAAGGTGTATGATTTATTAGGAAATGAAATTGCTATTCTTATTGATAAGGTTTTAACTAAAGGCGAACATAGTTTCAAATTTGAGAACTCAAACTTATCAAGCGGTGTATATATCTATAAACTTGAATCAAAATCATCGGTTGGCAAATTTCAACTTTCAAAGAAGATGTTGATTTTAAAATAATTGGGATGATTTTCAGATAGAATGAGAATTTAAGAAACTCAATTTAGCGAGACTTGAGGGAATCCGATTTTCGCAGTATTATGGAAATTCAATTTAAAGATATCAAACTTGATATAATCATAAATTGGAAATTGGCTTATTAGGTCTGCAACCTGTTCTTCAGATTCAGCAGACGCTACTATCCATAATTTACGTCTATCCAGAGCAAGGGAATAGGTACGTATCTTTCCCAACTGAAAGAGTCTGTCCACCGCCACTCTTTGATGGGGAATTTTCGAAACAAATTCTTCACCCAAATCAAAAGGGAGGTCAATTTCTATCATATAATCAAACATATTCATAAATTCCATTTTTCTTGCCTTAAAATAAACTTTATCTCACTAAAAAAGTAGTGTCAAATAATTCCGCCTTCTACTTTCTTAAACAGACTTAAACTCTTAAAAGTTTCCTTAATTGATTGTCGAATAAATTTGTTTTTTATTTAGCTTATTGACTAATCAATAGATTTTATTACTTTTCGCATTGTAACAAAAAAGGAGCATGATATGGAATCAGGCTCAATAAATTTTTTAGCGGTTGTGGTAACATCGTTAACTACATTTACAATCGTGAGTCTTTGAAAATAATTTTTAATCATTTATAACTTTAAACTTGAAGGTTTTACAACAAATGAGAATAAAGCTATTAATTTTTTTCATCCTTCTTTTCTCAGTAATAACTGAAGTTCATTCTCAGCAACAATTTAAAAACGTTGGCGACTTATATCTTGAAAATGGTTCTAATTTAAAAAACTGTTCCGTTGGTTACAGAACATTTGGAAATCTTAATTCAGATTCTTCAAATATTGTTCTTTATTTATCATGGTTTGGTGGGATTTCAGAGCAGTTGGGAAGATTATTAGGAAAAAATAGTTTTATCGATTCAACTACATACTTTGTAATTACTATTGACGCTCTCGGAAATGGAGTTTCTACTTCCCCATCAAATTATCAAGATGCTTTCTCTGATATTACAATACGCGATATGGTGAATTCGCAAAAGAAATTAATGGAGTTTCTTGGAATAACTCAAGTCCATGCAATAGTTGGCGGTTCGATGGGAAGTATGCAGGTTTTCGAATGGTTGGTGGCTTATCCTACATTCATGAAAAAAGCTATTCCTTATGTAAGCACACCAAAACTTTCGACTTATGATCTTGTTTTGATGAATTTGCAAAAACAAATTATTGAGTCCGGGTTGAAATACGGAACTCCCGATAAAGAAATAGCAACTGCATTAAACTTATTCACCGCATCATTCGGGCGCACTCCGGAAAAAGTTAACAGCTTGATACCTTACGACAGTTCATCAAATTATATTAAGACAATGTTTAGGGATATATCAAAAACCTTTACAATCCCAAATTATCTAACACAACTTAAAGCGATGATGAGTCAGAATATTTACCGCCATTTTGATAATTCGATGGATGCCGCCGCAAAAGCGATTAAAGCAGATGTTCATATAATAGTTTCTAAAACTGACTTGTTAATAAATCCGCAATCATCAATTGAAATTGCGAAACTCATGAATTGCGAAATCACTATTCTTGAAAACAACTGTGGACATCTCGCCCCCGGCTGCGAACTTAAACGAAGCGCAAAAATTATTGCAGATTTTTTAGAGAAGTAAATTTTGGAAATGAAAAGACTACCTCATCGAGGTAGCCTTTTCTTATTTTCCCTGGAGGTCGAGAAGTGGTTCTCGACATTCGGGTGAATTTTCTATAGAATGTCCAATTTCTAAAATGTAGGGAACGGTCGCGACCGTTCCCTACAAAAATAAATCATAAAGCCTGGGTTCCTGACAGCCTTGGGAATACCAAACCTTCGAGATTTTGAAAATCTCGAAGGTTTTTTAAGGTTAGCAATTTCTACTTCATCAACAATAATTTCTTAGTTGATTTATACTCATTTGAGCGAAGTTCATACAAATATACTCCGCTTGAGAGCTTTGATGCATTAAATTCAACACTGTATTTTCCGTTCTCCTTTTCTTCATTTACAAGTGTGGTTACTAATTTCCCGAGTAAATCATATATCTTCAAAGTTGTAAACCCTTTTTCTTTAATCTGATATGTTATCGTGGTTGTTGGGTTAAACGGATTTGGATAATTCTGCTCTAATTTGTACTCGGTTATTCTTTCTGTTTGATCCGTCCCATCTTTCTCTAAACCAGTCCCGTTTACACGGTGATAATTTATCGTATCTGTGCTTGCTGTTAATAATTGTTGACGCATTCCATTTGCGTAGACTCCGACTATATAATATTCTGCTGTGGTTTGGTTTTGATGACCTGCCTGTAATGTTACTGCTGAATCTACATAAGTTCGTGATGTCCCGCTCACAGTAGCTATATGTACAAATCCCGGAGTCTGTTTCTTCCTATAAATCATGAAACTGCTCATCTGGCTTATTGTCGGGTGACTTCCCCAATACAACTTCGGGTAATTTCCAACTCTCCCTTTCAATAGTGCTCTGCTCCAGCTATTTGTGGTTATCACAAAATTACTGTCTGATTTGATATATCCGTTTCCGGTTATAAATCCTCCGTTCTGAAGGTCAATAGGGGCATTTATTGTA
>JAUXVN010000048.1 GCA_030684555.1 Ignavibacteria bacterium | reverse complement strand
ATTATTCATTCTATGCTCCTGTGCCCTCTGGGTTATTCTGTCTTATATTTTTGTCTCACTAATATAGGCAAGGAGGGTTAGGATTAATGATAAGAATCGTACATTACAATTGCTTGCTAATGAACACTCCCCCGGGAGCATCAACAAAACTGTGTAGTTAGAGAAAAAACCGGCAGGTATACCTTCGTAAGTGGCGGTGGGGCTATGTAGTCATTTTAAGGGAAATACTTCAAGTTGTAAGTAAACGAGAGGAGAAAATATCTGCCAAGCGAGTTTGATCTTTCATCATCAATATAAATATCATCTGCACTTCTCCTAATGTTTTTATTTTGGTCAAGTAAGTCAAATACACTAATGCGTAATTCACCTGCTCGATCAGGGAACAGTTTTAATCCTATTCCGGTGTTTATCAAATAACTGTTTTTATCATAACTCTCCGGTAAATTTGAACCGTAACGGTGCATTAAATTAACCGAAATTGTTACTCTTTCAAAAAGGATAACATTAAAGTTTCCGTATGTTGTCTGCGTAAAATAATCTGTTTTATAATTACTCCCTTCGTTTTCCTGTTGATTATAATCACTGCTGCTTGAGACCGAAAAATCCAAACTACTGCTTATATTACTGCTGATTTGTAGCTCTGCCCCGTAACTTCTATTCAATGTAAAAGAGGAGATACTATTAATCAATACGGGGATGCGTGAAATAGCACTGCTAAGGTTAATACCGATATTTGATTTAATAAATTCTATCGGTAAGCTGTAAGCTAAATATCCTCTAATGTTATAACTTCCATGTTGATTTTCAGGGTATGTAAGATAACTTCCTTTTTTCAAAAAGACATTTCCCAAAACAGTAGTATCATTGATTGCAAATATTCTTGACGAAACTATCCTATTAATCATCAGAGAGCCTAATACTGTTACTCTCAATGAATGAAAGTTCTCCTTATTTAGTGAATTATATCGGAAACTAAAACTGTGGTTTGTTTCCTGTTTCAGGTCTGAATTTCCGGTAGTTAAACTGACCGGGTTTGCATTATTCACTGTTGTTTCCAACTGCGATGCCGAAGGGTCTCTGCTCGTTAACCTATAATCGAATGAAAAATACTTATCTCTGCTTAAAAAGTATGAAAAATTAAAAGAGGGTTGAAGCAAAAGGAATCTTTTTGTAACCTCCGACAGGTAAGGGAGAGATTGCTCATATTTAATACCGGAATATCCGATTGACATGTCGAGATTGAATTTGTAAATATCGTTGTTATATCTGTAAGCAGTAGAAAATTTTGCTATCGTAGAGGTGCTTTTTGAATTATTACTTAACATAGTATCTAGTAAAAGATTTTTATTCCCGTCTATATTATATATTCTATTATCCGGGTTGGTTTTGGTTATCATTAGGTCAGACTTAAAAGTAATATTTGTTGACGTAGTAAGTGGTTCTACAAGTCCCACCGATAAAGTGTAATTGGAAGTTGTGTTTTTGTTCGTTCCGCTTTGATTGATTGTGTCCGCATTTAACGTTCCGTAAAAATTTTCTGAAAAGAAGCTGTTTTCGCCTGAGAAATCGTTGTAATTAAGTCCACCGGATACCGAGAAAATTCTTCCCGGGTTTGCCAATAATTTCCTGTACAGAAAATTGCTGCCTGTTCTATAACCGGAATTATCCCGGTTTGAGAAGGATGAAATGGAATTTAGCAGGAAGCTATTCGACAATGTAATACCTCTTATGTTTGAGGAGGAAACCCTATCGCTCAGTTTGATACTCGGAGTTAAAACAAGCTGCGAAGTTGAATCAAGATAACTGACCATTTTTAGATCTATACCATGATACACATCATTATTACCCGAATTGGAGTTCTCGGAATAATTTTGCCCTGCTAAAGAGGGAGTAACATAAAAACGTTCTCTGCTTCTTTCAGTAATGTTTTTTGAAGTAGAGAAGAAATAACCTGAGTATATATCAGTGTTATCCCCCCATAAATCGGAGTAACTTATATTTGCTACTCCCCCTTCAGTAATACCGGTAGGAGAGATTAAACTCAAAATTTTTCTTGTTTTAGAAGATAGTTCTTCTGAAAAGAAACCGCTGTTAACATTGTTAAACTTACTGGATATTCCGATTCTTCGATAGTCCTTAAAAATATTCGTAGTTAAGTCTGTATCATATTTTTTGCTTGTACCATATCCCGCCGATGCTTTTCCTATGATGCTATTCTTGTATTTTTTCCTGGTGATAAGATTCATTGCTTTGGATAATTCACCATCGTCAATTCCGGTGAACTCTGCTTGCTCCGACTTCTTATCGTATAACTGAACTTTTTCGATCATCTCGGCGGGCATTCTTTTCAAAGTGCTCTGGGGTGATTCGTTGAATAAAGGTCTACCGTCAACCAACACTTGTTTGATTTCTTCTCCCTGCGATTTTACTTTGTCATCGGTTACATTAATCCCAGGCAGTTTTTTCACGAGGTCAAGCGCTGTTGCGTCGGGAGTAGTTTTCCTGACTTCTGCCAATTAGTACGACAAATGGTCGAATAAACTATTTAGAATTATTTGCGTTTGGGGTGTTATTTTCGATTTTAATAAAAAAGTCTCTCCAGTTTTTCTATTGTAAAGTTTAGCATAAGTTACCGACCAAATAATATCCACAATCTGTTTTATTGATAATTTTATTTCTATCTCTAAAAATTTTGCAAACATCAAAGCAGTAAAACAAATTAGTATATGAGATCTAACAGCATCAGCTCTATAGTGAAACACTGGACGACTAGCTAAGTCACTTTTTGCTATTCTAAATGCTTGCTCAACATGCCAAAGATCATGGTATCGTTCAATAACATCTTTATCAGACAAAATACTTTTACTTAGATTGGTGTAATATCCTTTCATGCCAAGCAGCATCTTGTTTTTTTCGATTAATGTTTCATTAAGTGAATAGTCACTTACATCTGTTTTTTGTTTTACAAATTTTGTCCGTTTAACTCCAACTCCTTCATCAATCATCCGCTTAGCTTTAAGTATTTGTTTCTCCATTTCGTACTTATCTTTGTTGTATCTCTTCTGACTAAACTCAATAATCAGATCACCATTATCAGTGTTTAACCGAATTGATTTTCCATCTTTACCTTTAAGTTTTTCGTGAACCTCTTTTATTATTTTAAGTGAGGTGTTTCCTAATCTCGCCCCTACAATGTACGACAAGTTTCTCTCCTTCAATTCTACAATATTATCGTGACTAAGCATCGCTGCATCTGCCACCACAATAGGGCGTTTAACCCCATTTCTCTTTGTAAACTTATCTAATATGTCAAGCATCGTCTTACCCTCGAATGTTTTTCCGGCATACACTTCATAGCTTAAGGGATAACCTTGGCGGGATACAATTAATCCGACTACTATCTGAGGCTGTTGTGGTTTATTGTCTTTAGAAAATCCTTCCGACCGGAGATTATCAGATTTAAATGTTTCAAAGTAGAGAGTCGTTACGTCGTATAGAACAAGAGCTAAATCATCATATAACCTCTCTTGTGCGCTCTTGATGGCGATTTCCTCTATATGTTGCTTTTTCTCTATCAGCTTCAGAACTTTGCGGTAAACTGTACGTTCCGAGTATTGTATTTCGAAGTATCTTTCAAGCAATGTTATTGTTCTTAGCTTTGATGCTGGCTCTATCAAGCGCATTATGGCAAAGTCAAACAGAAATCGATGTTCATTTACATTCAGTCCGCATCGAGTGGCTACTGATTCTAAAACTTTATAAGCAAACTGATGTGTAATACCTAAAAACTGTAAATCTTCTCCTTTGTTTTCCTCTTGAGCAAATAACTCCAACTGCCTATTTTCTGCTCCTATCCAAGCATGCCCTTGTTTATATAATAATTCAATTTCTTCTTGACTTCTGCCGCAGCCAATGTGTTTAGCAATTATTGTTTTTCTTTTGTCATAAAAAACTACTTGAACTGAAGTAGCACCGCTTGATGTTTTTGATTCTCGTATTTTAAGTGTTTTTGTCATTTATTTGGATGATTAGTACGACAAATTACGAGAAATATCCCTCTTTTGCTCTGTTTTCTTAACTTTTTTTTAACTTCTTAAAAGTGGCAGAAGTCAGGAGGTCAAGCGCTGTTGCGTCGGGAGTAGTTTTGAAAGCATCGGTATGATACTCTGTTGTATCACCTTTGAATTGAACCGGAAGGATTTTCCCCACTACTTCAACCTCACCGGTTTCGATTGTTGTGGGGGGGAGCAAAATTTTACCGAGGTTGACATTTTCCCCCTTTAAAGTAAGCTCTCCTTTGAGAGTTTCATATCCGATAAAACTAATGTAATAGAGATACTTTCCTGTCTGTGGTAATCGTAATGTGAATCTTCCATCTTTATCGGAAGCTGCTCCATAGGTAGTGGAATCATATAATGTGTTGAATACTATATTCGCACCGGTCAGCGGTTTAGCTGATACGGAATCGAACACCAAACCCGAAACAATGTTGCTCTGAGGATTTATTAGAAATAGAGGCAATAATACTATGATGGTAATCAGTTTTAAATTATTCATATCATTACATCAAAAGTAAAATAAATTATTGAAACTTACAGCACTTTAACTCAGCAACAGAAAAGTTAAAGTTGAAGAATGCTATAAGTGGTTCAGTTAATTGGTCAAATAAATCCTGATTTTTATTTTACTACTCTCAAAGTTGAATAAAGGTTTCGCCGCCATTTGTAGAACGCAATATTAAACCATTATATCCGCTTGCAATAACTATTTGTCCAATAAAACTTTTAACTTTTAAAATAGGAGTAGTGGTATTTGTTTCGCTTACTGTCCAGCTATTACCTCCATCAATTGTTTTTATCAATGTACCAAGATCACCGCAAGCCCAGCCTGTATCTTTATTAACGAAATGAATTCCGATATAATCTACTCTCGGCACTCCAGGGTTTAACTCTGTCCACACACCGGTGCTTCGTAAAGGAAATAAACTTCTCTTTATTTCTTCAAAGTCTTTGCCGGTATATTTTTCTTCATAGGTTTGATAATTATTTTGTAACGGTATACCGCGGCGGTATTGGGTAGGTTTTGTTGTATCGGTTTCTTCATTATTTGTTTGTGCTGTCAATACAGCACTAACGAATATTAAAATGAATAAAATGTATTTTAATATTTGCAGATTTTTCATCCTGGAATCCTTATGTTCTTGTAATGATTAAACCACGTCCCCTGAAGGACGTGGTTATTCAATCACAATTTTTGCGTAAGATGAATTAACAAATTATTTCAACATTAACATCTTCTTTGTTGAGTTAAATATTTTTCCTGATCCATCAACTGAAACCGCATTTATACGATAAAAATAAACACCCGATTTAAGCGATTTTCCTGCATTGAAATCTATATTATAAACTCCGGCTTCTTGCAATTGATTTACAATTGTCACAACTTCTTCACCGATTGAATTATATAGATTTAACACAACATTACTCTTTTCCGGTAACTGATATTTTATAACCGTTGATGGGTTAAATGGATTTGGATAATTCTGACCAAGTTCATACTGTTGAGGTTTTGTAATATCAACATCTACAACCTGTGAAAGAGAAATTTTTCCGTCAAAATCTATTTGTCTTAATCTGTAAGAATATTCTCCCGGCTTCAGATTTTTATCTCTAAAGTTATAATTATTTGTTTCAATAGAAGTCCCTTTTCCATCAACAAAAGAGATGATTTGCCAGTCAAGATTATCAGTTTCTTTTCTTTCAATTTGGAAACCTCTATTATTGCTTTCTGATGCAGTACTCCAACCAAGAACAACTTCATCAAATTTTTGGTCGGCTGTAAATGATGTTAATTCAACCGGAACCGGATTAGTTACAAGCATCTTCACGGGAACTGTAACCGTTTGATGAGATGGATCATTTGTGGTAACAACTATATCCATCGTGTATAAACCGGATGGCAAATCTTCAGAATTAAAAGACAAATTAATGGAAGTTTGATTTCCGTTATACAATAAACCGGAATAATGATTAACAGCAAGCCAGTCCGGTTCTGCCGCAAATTTTAATGCGTGATTATTTTTCACATACGTTGCATTGTAGGCGGTTTGCAACCCAATTGTTCCAGTTGAGTTTTCTATTCCGATTGTCGCTTCGTTGTTCGTACCTGTTATATTATTATAATATACGAGTATCTTTCCGCTTGAATGAAGCACTACTTGAAATGTATAACTTGCGGTACCAGAGTATCTTTGATAGTTGGTCCATTGAATAATGAAGTTGTTTCCTTCTTGTTTGTAGTGAACTGTTCCGGGTGATTTAGCATCAAGGTCATCCCAGAATGGAGCAATTATTTCATTTGGAATTGCTGCGTTCGGAATGGAAACATTAGTAAATGTGTTTGTACTTAAAGTAGAAAACATTAAAAATCCGTTTGAGGAGATGTATATCTGAGATTTATTCTGACCATAAAACTTAAAGTTAAATCCAATATTAAACGGTCCGGCATAACCTTCATCTGTTCCTGAAAATGTTCCGGTGGGAGTCCATGATGTAACAGCTGTGCCGGTTGTTGCAATATCACTCCAGACATAAGCCGGTCCATTTGGATCATCACTATCAATCCATTTATAACCAAATGCGTCAGGTCCGCCTGAACCTTCTATTGAACCACCATAATAAACGATCGGGTCATCTTTAAAGAATTCAGATTTATCTCCCAGCTCTTTATTAACCGGAACTAAAGATATATTAACTACATTTTCCGGGAAAGTATTATTCAACATCTCAACAGTATAATTAAGTGTTGAATTATGAGGAGATGTATTCGATAACAATATTGAATCAACAAAAACATACCCCGGTTCAGTTACTAAATAAAGGCTGTCCGGTTGAATGGTAAAGTTCGGAGCTCCCCATGTTGTGCCAAAGGCAACATTAGATAATTCCGAAATATTTCCCCATCTATCTAATGAGCGTAATGCAAAATAATATGTAGTTGAAAAAGCTAAACCTGTTACATCAAACGATTCTAAAGTTCCTGCCGGTGCAGGTGTTTGGTTAAAATTAATTTGAGTTGCGCTATTAAAATCGTTTAAATTATTTATTGACGTAAGTGATCTTCTTAAATCATACGCAACTACGCCGTTGGTTGAAGTATCAAGAGGAGCCGTCCATGTTATTTGTAACGAATTTGAAGAAGGACTCAGCACCGATAAATTTGTAACTTGAGTTGGCGCTACTGTATCGGGTGGATTAGCAACAGCAAGTATTGCATTGAAAGCATTTATTCTTCCCCCCGTAACGGTAATTCCTGCTAATGCAGGAATCGGGTCTGTAGATTCCATTAGAAATTGTTTGAAAGTTAAAGCTCCTGTTGCCGGATTATTTTTATATGCTGTCATCAATCCGGCGTTTGCCCCCGATAGCATTAATGCAAAAGCTCCGGCTGCGGTTGGGGTTGCCATTGATGTTCCGGTTAAACTTGAATAACCATTACTTAAATATGTATTTAAGATAGCCGTTCCCGGAGCGCCTAAATCTATTGTGGTTAAACCATATGCAGCACCACTGTTTTTTGCATCCGAACTGTTTGTGTTTGTAACCGCCACAAGATAATCACTCGGACAAGCTGTTGGTATATCACCTTGAATATCTATATTAATACCAAGATTTGCGGTTGCACCAAAACTGATAATACCTTGAACTCCCATAGAATCATAAAAAGCACACCATAAAGGAAAGTTTGCGGGATTTCCGTAATCAACACCAAACGATGCATTTGTTGCAACTACAAAAGCTCCTTTTAGACCATTTGTTTGATTATATAACATTCTGTTTTTATGTGCATAACCATAAGCTTTAAGAACAGTTGCTTCTGAAGAAGATGAGCCTTGAATTGCCATCACTTTTACATTCCAATTTACGCCGGCTACTCCGAGTGAATTATTACCCCGCGCTCCAACTATACCTGAAACATGCGTCCCGTGACCATCCGATGTAATTGTTCCATTACTATTATAAGCATTCCATCCGTTGACGTCGTCTATGTATCCGTTGCCGTCATCGTCTATTCCGTTTCCCGGAATTTCACCATGGTTAACCCAAAAATTTAAGTCGGGATGGGTTAATAAAAATCCGCCATCAACAACAGCAACAACTATTGTATCGCCCAGAGCTGTGATTCCGCCTGTTGTAAAATCCCATGCTTCAACAGCATCAATATCGGCATCAACAACACCGCCCGATTGCCCTGTATTATTTAACGCCCATTGTTCGTTGAATCTGGTATCATTAGGAATAGTTGATCTGTCTGGTGAAGGGCTGATATTTGCGTTTTCTTCAACACCTCTTCGCAGAGTCATAATGTGATTAAATTGTGCAGCTTTTACAAATGAATGCTGTTTTACTGCATCAAGTAAAACTGTTTCGTTTTCTTTTGATGGATCGAAAGAGAACAAGTAGACATTCATGTAATCATAAACGGTCTCTTTCACCTTTAAACTAACAGATTCAAAAGCATTCTCAACGCTTTGAACTGTTACATGATTTTTAAGTTGGATGATTAACTCTCCCCTTAAATACTCTGATTCTTGCGAAAATGTTGACCCGGTAAAAACGGTTGAGAGGAGAAGTATAATAGCTGAAAATATTGAAACTGTTCTTTTCATAAAATGAACCTTTAATAATTATGTAACGATGATATTGTTCAAAATTACAAAAGATATTTAAGTATAAAAAACAAAACACTTATTGCGAGGATATTTAATTCTTATTAGCCACCAAGTCTCCAGGGCACAAAGAAGAAAATCAATTATAAACAAGAAACCCGGCTCAACGTCCGGGTTTCTTTGAGAATTATAAAATAAGAATAATTATTCCAATCCGCGCTTCTTTAATAGAGGCTCAACACTTGGTTCTGCTCCTCTGAATTTTTTATAAAGAACCATCGGGTCTTCGCTTCCCCCTTTTGCTAAAATATTTTCACGGAATAATTTTGCTGTTTTCTGATCAAATATATTAGTTTCCTTAAAAGCTTCAAATGCATCTGCATCTAATACTTCAGCCCAGATATAGCTGTAATAACCCGATGAATAACCGCCAGAAAAGATATGGTTAAAATAAGTACTTCTATATCTGAATAAAATTTCAGGAATTAAATTTATTTTTTCTGCTATTTCATTTTCAAATTTTAATGTCTCTTTTTCTTGATCTGTAGTTAAAGTGTGCCAGTACATATCAAGATAAGAAGCTGCTAAATATTCCGTTGATGCAAAACCCTGTCCATATTTTGAACTTGATTGAATTTTTTCAATTAATTCATCCGGCATAACTTCACCGGTTAAATAATGTTTTGCATACATCTTTAATACTTCAGGATCAGATGCCCAATTCTCCATTACCTGTGAAGGAAGTTCAACAAAATCACGCGGAACAGATGTTCCCGAAACTGTCGGATAAACGCCGTTTGATAATAATCCGTGTAAAGCATGTCCAAATTCATGAAACAACGTATTAACCTCTTCAAAGCTGATTAAAGCGGGCTGCCCTTCAGTCGGTTTTGAAAAATTTCCAACATTACAAATAATCGGAGTTACGTTTTCACCGCCAACTTTTTGTTGTTTACGGAAAGCATTCATCCATGCACCGCCCCGTTTACTTTCTCGCGGGAAGTAATCAGTATATAAAATACCTACATGTTTTCCATCTACTTCTTTTACTTCAAAGACCGTAACTTCATTATGATACGTTTGAATATCGTTTCTCTTTTCAAATTTTAATCCGTATAATTTTTGAGCAACATCAAACACTCCCTGTATAACATTTTCTAATTTGAAATATGGACGAAGCATTTCATCATCAAGATTATATTTTTCTTTTTTGAGTTTTTCAGCATAATATCTCCAATCCCATGCTTCAAGTTTAAAATCTTTCCCTTCTTTATTGATTATAGCTTGAAGTTCAGAAACTTCTTCTTTCGCAATTTTTAATGCCGGCGTCCAAAGCTTATCAAGAAACTCAAAAACTTTCTCCGGAGTTTTTGCCATGCTTATCTCAAGCACATAATCGGCATGGGTTTTATACCCCAAAAGAGTTGCTTTTTTATATCTTAGCGCTGCAATTCTTGATAATGCTTTTTTATTATCGAATTCATTATCGTTGTTACCGCGATTAGCATAAGCAGTTAAAATCTGTTTTCTTAATTCACGATTTTCTGCATAAGTAAGGAAAGGAAAAATTGACGGAGCGTGTAAAGTGAAAACCCATTTCCCTTCTTTTCCTTTTTTCTTTGCTGCTTCTGAAGCAGATTTTATAAGGTTATCGGGTAATCCGGCTAAATCCTTTTCGTTATCGATAACTAATTCAAAGTTGTTAGTTTCTTTAAGAATATTTTGTCCGACCTTCAATGTTAATACAGATAATTCTTCGTTAATTTTCATTAACTCAGATTTTTGGGTATCGTTAAGCTCTGCTCCGGATCTTACAAAATTTTTATAATATTTTTCAAGAACGGTGTATTGTTCAACCGTCAAATTTAATTTATCTCTCTTTTCAAAAATTTTCTTAATTCGTTGAAACAACCGAAGATCAAGACTTATCTCATCTTCATGTTTAGCAAGCTTGGGAGCCATCTCGGATGAAAGCTTTTGCATAACATCGTTTGTATTTGAAGATGTGAGATTAAAAAAGACATTGGCAACCTTTGTTAAAAGATCGCCGCTTTTTTCTAATGCTTCAATTGTATTTTCAAAAGTTGGTTCTGCGGTGTTGATGATTATTTTATCAACTTCCAACTTATGCAACTTCATTCCTTCTTCAAACGCCGGCTGATAATGTTCAAACTTAATTTCATTAAAGGGAGGGGTTTGAAGCGGCGTGGAATATTTCTTAAAAAAAGGATTATCCATATTCTCGTTTCCTTTGGTTGATGAATTTACAGTTGTCGTTAATAACATAACGAACATTAAAACAAAAATTTTATACATTAGATCACCCCAAATTTTGTAATCTTAATAAACTATTTAATCGAAGTTTAAAAATAACCTCTTCCCATGTAACAGAAAAGCAAAAAAGGATTATCGTATTGTATGATAGTGATAGATGGTAATTTAATTTATAACGAAAATGTTTCTGCTACAAGGTTCCAAAGTCACGAAGAAAAACCTACGGATTTCCTTTCAAGAAAGAGAAGAATAAGATTTAAACTTCCCTCAATATTCTTAAATTTAAGATTAAATTTTATATGATTATGAAGAATGGAGACTAAATGAATCTTTCTAAAAGCGAAACCTTATTTACCGAAGCAAAAAAATATATTCCCGGCGGAGTTAATTCACCCGTTCGTGCATTTAAGTCAGTCGGCGGATCACCTGTTTTTATGCAGCGGGGAGAAGGTTCAAAATTATTTGATGTTGATGGAAACGAATATGTAGATTATATCGGCAGTTGGGGACCTCATCTTTTTGGGCATAATCCTTCATTTATAAAAGACGCTTTACTTTCATCATTAGAAAATGGAACCAGCTTTGGCGCACCAACCGAAGCTGAAGTAAAAATGGCTAAACTTATTACTGAATTGGTCCCTTCGGTTGAAATGGTAAGAATGGTCAACTCCGGCACTGAAGCAACTATGAGTGCGGTAAGAGTTGCAAGAGGTTATACCGGACGGGAAAAGTTTATAAAATTTGAAGGCTGTTATCACGGACATGCTGATTATTTTTTAATTAAAGCGGGTTCGGGAGCCTTAACTTTCGGTGTTCCTACAAGTCCGGGCGTAACAAGCGGAAACGCTGCCGATACATTAATCGCCGATTATAACAACATTGATTCAATTAAAGCATTAGTTAAAGAGAATAAAAATCAAATTGCTGCTGTAATAATTGAACCTGTTGCCGGAAACATGGGAACAGTCCGCTCCACTGATGAATTTGTTCGTGAATTAAGAGAAATTTGTTCGGAAGAAAAAATTGTACTAATCTTTGACGAAGTGATGACCGGCTTCAGACTTTCCAAGGGGGGTGCTCAAGAATTATTAGGAATTACACCGGATTTATCCACTTTCGGAAAAATTATTGGAGGCGGTTTACCGGTCGGCGCTTTTGGTGGAAAAAAAGAAATAATGGAGTTTGTTTCACCGCAGGGACCTGTTTATCAAGCCGGAACTTTAAGTGGTAATCCTCTCGCAATGTCTGCCGGCTTAGCAGTTCTTTCATATATAAAGGAAAATCCTGATGTTTATAACAAGCTCGAAGAAAAATCCAAATTGCTTGAAGATGGTTTTAATGAAAATCTTAAATCATTAAATAAAAAGTTTGCATTCAATCGGGTTGGGTCAATGGGAACATTATTTTTCACTGAACAACCTGTAACCGATTTTAATTCTGCTTTTACATCAGATACTAAATTATACGGAAAATTTTTCCATGAAATGTTGAATCGCGGAATCTATCTTGCCCCGGCTCAATTTGAAGCTTTTTTTATTTCTCTCTCTCACACCGGAGAAGACCTCAACAAAACAATTAAAGCACAATATGAATCTTTAAAAGCGATTTTATAAAGAACGGTAGGCGGCAAATAGCACGATTTCTCTTTGCCGCCAAATTTTTTCTGCCCAAAATTAAATTATTGTTAAATTTAACTTGCTCAAGACCTTTTTCCTTTCTATTTTTTGACCTAATAGAGCGCCGGCTAATCTGTTGATAATGTGTGGATAACTTTTAATTGTGAAAAAGTTTCACAAACCACAAAAACAAATAACGAACATTTAACCTTCTCCGCTTTGGGGAAAACTTAATTAAAACCCGGCTAACTCATTATATCACAATAGATTAGGTAAATATTTTTAATGTGAATAACTTGTTGATAAAATATTAACAACTTAATGTATAATTAATTATTTCTTTCAAAATTTAACAAAAACAGTGTTTTGCTTTGTGGATAACTTATGATCGCGCTCGATATGCCCCAAAATCCCGTTAAGTCTCAATCTGAAATTATTTGGGACGACTGCCTTAAAGTAATAAGAGAAAATGTTCCCGGTATGACTTTTAATACCTGGTTCGCTCCGATAAAACCGGTTGATATAAAAAACAATACTTTAACTATTCAACTGCCTTCAAACTTTTTTTGGGAATGGATTGATGAACACTTTAGTGCTTTATTGAATAGAGCATTAAAATCTTCTTTGGGCGATGATGCTAAACTCGATTATATTATTGTTGAAGAAACTGAAGTTGAAGAGCCAAGATATCACAATCCGATAATCAGTATTATTAATTCCAAAGAAACAGCTAAAAGCGATAAACCCGAATTTCAATCTGACCTTAACCCCAAATATACATTCGATAATTTTATTAAAGGGGAAGGAAATCAGCTTGCACGCGCAGCATCCGGAGCTATTGCTGATAATCCGGGCGGGACTTCTTTTAATCCATTTTTTATTTATGGCGGTGTTGGACTTGGAAAAACACACTTAATCCAAGCAGCCGGAAATGCCATCATCAATAAATTTCCGAATCACCGTGTTAAATATATTTCAGCAGATCGCTTTACTGTAAATTTTATTGATTCACTTCAATCAAATAAAGGAAATGAGTTTAATAATTTTTACAGAAGTATGGATGTTTTAATTGTTGACGATATCCAATTTTTAATTGGTAAAGAAAAAACTCAGGATTTATTCTTTCATATATTTAACGCTTTTCATCAGGCGGGTAAACAAATAATACTTTCAAGCGATAAACCACCGAAAGATTTAAAGGGAATGGATGACCGGCTTATTTCAAGATTTCATTGGGGATTAAATGCCGACATGCAGCCCCCCGATCTTGAAACCCGCATGGCTATTCTTTATAAAAAAGCTAACGATTTCGGGATGACGGTTTCATCGGATATTTTGGAATATATAGCAACAAATATTACATCAAATATCCGCGAACTTGAAGGCTGTTTGATTAAACTTTTAGCGAATATTTCATTAACCTCAAAAGAAATTACTTTAGGTCTTGCCAAAACAATTGTAGGTGAAATTTCAACTGCTAAAAAAGTTAATATCGGTATCGATTTAATCACCAAGTGTGTGTGTGATTATTACAAAATTGACGAAAATAAATTACGCGATAAAACAAGAAAACAAGAGATAGTTTTAGCCCGTCAAATCGCAATGTTTTTATCAAAAGAATTTACTAAATCATCTTTAAAAACTATCGGACTTCATTTCGGCGGAAGAGATCATTCAACCGTTATTCATGCTTGTACGTCGATTGAAAATTCTCTAATAACCGACAGCAACATTAAAGATGCTGTTTATATTATTAAAAATAAAATAGAGCTTGCTTGTTCTTAACAGTGTTGAAAATATGTTAATAACTTGATAATTTTTTGTTAATAAATTTAAGTTATCCACAAACCGGTAACAACTCAAATTTATAAAGAAGTTATTAACAGTCGGGTTTCTTGAAATAACCGCAAAAGGGTTTCTAAAGTTATTTTTTTTGACTTATCAACATATCAACACACTTATTACTATTACTAAGATATTTAAATAAATATATAAATTAAATAATTATAATGTTTGTGGAGAATGTGAATAACTAAAATTTCACATCTTCAAACAAAAAGGATTTTTATGTATAAATTTTTTCTTATTCAGTTTGTATTTCTTTTTTCATTTCTAAATTTTCTTCATGCACAGGAAACTGTAATTAAAGGAAAACTCTTAGGTTACGATAACAAACCTATGAAAGCTGCTAATGTTTCAGTCAGAAATATTAACAGCACAAAAGTTTTTCATACAGAGGAAGTTTTAGCTAACGGTGAATACACAATCTCGATTGACAAACATGGATTTCTTTATTTAATTTTTTCCGGAGTTGATCACGAACCAGTACAAATTCCATTTCTGAATGATGACGACAAAAATTTGGAAATTAATGTTTCCCTGAAGTTAAACGAATATGAAAAAGATTTTTCGGATTTAGCTGTTATAGGCGACTTCAATAATTTTTCTTTTTCCGCACCTCTGGAAATGATAAAAAATAAAAACGGAACTTATTCTGTTAACATTGATTATTCTGGTGATTCGGTACGTTACCAGTTTATCGGACTTGTAGAAGGAAGAAGCGTTAACGGAATTGAATCAATCGGATTTGAGTTTGATAGAGAGAGTGATTACTGCTCAATTATCTTAACAAAAAATAACAAAGCAAAAATAACACTTGATCCTAAAAAATTAATTAGAAAGAAATCGGAAGAGAAAATTCTTCTTGATGAACAGATAAAATTCGATAGAGAAATTTTAAAAAGATATATTATCGATGAACGATTAAAAGATGACCGTGATAAAAAATATTCAGCCTTTGTTACACAAGGTAATTTCCCTGATGATTTTATTTTCGATTGGACTCCATACAAAAATGAATTAGAAAATTTAATTTCAAACACAGAGAATAAGCGATATAAAAAATTCTTAATTCTTCTTTACACAAACCTTCAGCAATATAATGTGGTTGGAATAGATTCAACTCTATTTACATATTTACTCACCGAAATTCCTTACAACTCATATCTTTGGTCGATGAAAAATTATGTGCTTACAAAAGCTATTTCTTACCTGTCTGAAGAAGATAGAATAACATATGTAGAAAAAGTTTTAAGTGAAAGCAGTGATGAAAACACCAAACTAATTTTAATTGTAAACGAATTTATCGAAGCTAAATTGAAAAACAACGAACCACTACAACGTCTTTATTTTGATAAATTAAAAAATCAGTATAAAAATTCTCCGGTTACCGAAATAATCGAAAATCAATTTAATCCCGATAGAAAAATAAAAGAAGGAGTTGAGGTACCGTCATTTAATACTATTTCGTTATTCGACTCAACAAAAACCTACACAAAAGAAAATTTGCTCGGGTCGGTTTATCTTATTGATTTTTGGGCAGTCTGGTGTAAACCTTGTATGGCTGAACGAAGATATTTATACGATGCATTTGAAAAATTCCAGAGTAATGGATTAAATATTATTTCAATCTCATTTGATAAAAAAGAAGAAGACGCAAAAAAACATATTATAAACAGTAAGCAAAACTCATGGATTAATGTTTTTATTCCGGATGGCTTTAATAGTAGTCTAACAAAAGATTTTGAAATAGTTGTAATTCCAAAACCTTTCTTGGTTAATCAACAAGGGAAAATTATTGCAATCGAAGAGCAGCTTAGAGGAAAAGCTTTAGAACAAACACTTTATAAATTTTTAGGCAATAATTAAAACTGCCACCAAGTCGCGAAGACACAATGAGAACATTCTCTAAAGTAACGATGGATCTAAAACACCTTCTAATGTTAATAAAGTAGATTTAATATCTAGTCCGCCGGAATAGCCGCCGAGTTCACCGTTTGCATTTATAACTCTATGACAGGGAATAATTATTGGAATAGGATTACTTCCATTTGCTCCGCCAACAGCACGCACAGCCTTTGCATCACCGGTTTTTATAGCGAGTTGTTTATAGCTGATAGTTTTACCGTAAGGAATTTTTGTTAATTCTTTCCACACACGAAGTTGAAATTGTGTACCCGATAAATCAACTTTAACAGAAAACTTTTTTCTTTGTCCGGCAAAATATTCCTTAAGTTGAGTTGGTACGTTCAACATATAGGGATCGTCTTCTTTTACTTTTGTTAAGCGGTGTTTATCTAAATCTTCTTTTGGCTGTTTGAGAGAAATGTAAATTAGAGCGTCACGTGTTGTGTAGATAAATAAATCGTAACCGCCAAGGTTAACAGTTGTATAATAAATATTTTTATGTTCGGTACTATTCATAAAACCCACCGTTTTGTTTTTGATAAGTTAACTAAAAGAGTCAACAAATTCTATATTAGAATTAGGAGTAGTTTTAAATATTGAAACTATTATATTCGAGTTAAAGTTTATATATATAATAGAGTATTTTTTTCTTAGTGTCCTTGTGACTTAGTGGCAATCATTTTTAAAAGTCATTTAACCGTGAAGGCACCAATTCACAAAGTTGATTTAATTAATTTATGATAGGAAGAATAAAATGGAAAAAATAAATAAAACCGATAAAGAGTGGCGTGAAATTTTAAGTGAAGAAGAGTTTATAGTTACAAGAAAAAAAGGAACAGAGAGGGCATTCACCGGAAAATATTATAAAAACGAAGAGACTGGAAAATATTTATGCATCTGCTGCGGAAAGGAACTCTTCAGCTCCGAACATAAATTTGATTCGGGGAGCGGCTGGCCCAGTTTTTTCTTACCGGTAAATGAAGAGAATATAAAAACCGAAACGGACCTAAGCCATTTCATGAGACGTACAGAAGTAAATTGTGCAAAATGCGGCGCACACCTCGGACATGTTTTTGATGACGGTCCAAAACCAACAGGAAAAAGATATTGTATTAACTCAGTTTCACTTAAGTTTGAGAAAAAATAAAACTTACAGTTTTAAGATTATGATATAGGGAACTGGTCACTTCTTCATGTGTACATGTGAAAAGGTTAACGGTGTATGCTCTCTTTTTTTTTGAAAGATTACGAATAAATTTTTATTTGAATAGGGCTTCAGGATTTACAAGTTTTATTAATCTTCTACCAATTTCATAATTATCAAGAATTCCCTTAAACAACTCAGCTCCTGGACCGTGCGAAAAAACAGGAACCATTTCAGCAGTATGACTTGTATGAGTAAATGCTAACTCCATTGAGCCGTCCAAGCTCCCCTTTTTGATTGACATTCCCCCAGTCTCGTGATCGGCGGTTACGAGAACAAGGGTGTTTTTATCTTCCATTGCAAAATCGATACACACTTTAACAGCCTTAGCAAAATCCTCCATCTCAGAAATTGCATAATCTGCTTTATTGTCATGTCCTGCCCAATCAATTTGAGAACCTTCGACAAGCATTATAAACCCATTTTCGCTTTTTTGAAGATTATTAATTGCGATTTGTGTTAAATCACCAAGTGAGTAATCTCTTTTTGAAGCGTGCGGCAGGGCATCAATTTCAATAATTCCCGCAACCTTTGATTCTGTAGATAAAGATTTTTTCAACGAAGCATAATCATCATAATAACTATAACCATGTTTACTCAACTCCTTGAGAAGATTTATACCGTCTTCTCGAATACCATTAATTTCAATTGGAAGAAAAAACTTTCTTCCTCCACCGATAAAAATATCCACATCACTTGCAATCAATTGATCGGCAATATCAAATTCTTCCTTTCTTGATTTTACACTTGCATATAATGCGGCAGGGGTTGCATGAGTTAAACCGCACGTGACAACAATTCCGGTTTTAAATTTCTTTTCTTGAGAATATTCTAAAATTGATTTAAACGGAATACCAGTGCTATCAGATCCGACAGATCCATTTTTTGTTCTGTACCCGGAAAGTAAAGCTGTAGCCCCCGCAGCCGAATCTGTAATTAGTTTGTCGGCTGAACAAGTTATAGAAAAACCGGAGTTGCTGAATTCACGAAACGGCGATTGAGGATTACGTAAAACTTCTGTACTAACATAATTAACTCCCATCCCATCGCCAATCATGATAATAATATTTTTAGGACGTACAGGAGTTTCTGCAAATAATTGAAACGAGATAATTAATAGAATGCTTACGATCAAGGACTTTTTGTGCATAGTTTACTCATAAATGAAAATTTAAATAATGGTTAAAATAAAAAACTCTTCTTTTAAAAGAAGAGTTTTCTTGTAAAGAAATTGTTAATTTAATATTATACAGCGAGGGGTATCGGCACTTGCTGAAGCCATCCGAAACGATCAGCTATTTTCCCGTAGTGGAATCCAATCATTTCATCGAATAAGCGGACTTCCAATTCTTCAGGTTCGCCGTTATTAAATTTAAGTAATTCGTTCTGATATTTAATTTCACCTACTGAAGAAATTACAGCAGCGGTCCCTGTTCCAAAAACACCTCGAACATTACCTTTATGATATTCTTCGATTAGCTCAGTAATGCTGATTAGTCTTTCGTTTACTGTCATACCCCAATCACGTAAAAGCTGAATTACAGATGCACGGGTAACTCCATGCAAAATACCACCTGTAAGTTTAGGTGTAACCACTTCATCTTTGAAGTGAATAAAGATATTCATTGTTCCAACTTCTTCAATATATTTTTGTTCAACCCCATCTAACCAAAGCACTTGTGTAAAACCTGCTTTGCGGGCAATCTCAGCGGCTAACAAACTTGCAGCATAATTACCAGGAGTTTTACATTCACCCATTCCTTTTCGGACGGTTCTTACATACTCATCTTGAACAAGTATTTTAACCGGCTTAAATCCTTCGGGGTAGTAAGCTCCGACAGGTGAAAGAAGAATAATAAATTTATATGTATTTGAAGGACGGACTCCGAGCTGTGTGTCAACAGCAAAAATGAATGGTCTGATATATAGAGATTCACCTTTACGATTTGGTATCCAATGTCTCTCGATCGAAACTAATTCTTTTAATGCATCAATTGCAAAATCAACATCTAATTCAGGCATACATAATCTTTTTGCCGAATTATTTAAACGAATAAAGTGTCTTTCCGGTCTGAATAATACGATTTGATTATCTTCAGTTTTAAATGCTTTCATTCCCTCGAAAGCAGCTTGTCCATAATGAATAAACATTGCAGCCGGGTGAACTGAAAGTTGTGAGAGAGGTTTAATAACCGAATTGTGCCAGCCTTTTTCAGGTGAGTAATCCATTTCAAAAACGTGGTCGGTAAATATTTGACCGAAGCCTAACTCAGGCGGAAGGGTAACATTTTTTTCACGGTTGAGGAGTTCATAGCGAATATTTTTCACGAGACTTCCCCTTTCCAAATAGTTAAACATATTGTAAGCATATTTACGGAAAATATTCGACATTTTAAAGTAAAAAAGCCCACTTGATAACTAACCGAACATGGGCAGATACGTTAAATGGGGTAGGGTTAATGAATACACAAACAAATTTTAATTCTGAATTTACAAATCGTAAGGTCAAATCCTTCTAAGGTAAAATAATTTAGGTTTTAACCATTTTTCACATCTTTTTTGCAACACTTAAGGTTATTTTACCTATAAATTTAAATTGATTATTCCGAAATGTCGTTAATCAATTATGACGATTTTGATTTCTCGTTTAGTCAGCTTCAACTTATTTGTTTGTAATTAATTCATAGTTGAGAAGAGCGTAAGGTCGTTTATGATTCTTCCGATTTTGCTTTTTTATTCAGCCAAATAGAATTAAGTTTGTGAGGTATCTTTTTACAAATAAAGGTATTTTTCAGGTGTTCTTAGGTAAAGAAAAAAGAACAATGCATTTACAAGAGGCTTCCATAACTTCGATAACCGACCTACCGGTTTTTCATTCCTATATTTTTTCCTATTCGCTATTAGATAGATTTTATCAATACTTCCATTATTTCGGTTATTCATAATTGAGTAAAATGAAATTAGTTTATCTAAAGATGTTTCTTATATTTTTAACAATTAAAATTAAACAGAGGTTTATATGTCCGATTATCTAAATAAAATCATTGCAGAAGTAAAAGCAAAAAATCCGGCCGAACCGGAATTTCATCAAGCAGTTCAAGAAGTTGCAGAATCTCTCGAAGTAGTTCTCGAACGTCATCCCGAGTATCGTTCTGCAAAAATAGTAGAAAGAATGGTTGAACCGGAAAGAGTAATCATGTTCCGCGTTCCATGGCTTGATGATCAAGGTGAAATTCAAGTTAATCGTGGATTCAGAATTGAAATGAATAGCGCTATTGGTCCTTATAAAGGAGGATTACGTTTCCATCCATCAGTTAACCTTGGCATTCTTAAATTTTTAGCATTTGAACAAGTTTTCAAAAACAGTTTAACAACACTTCCAATGGGCGGCGGTAAAGGCGGTTCTGATTTTGATCCTAAGGGAAAAAGTGATAACGAAGTTATGCGTTTCTGTCAAAGTTTTATGTCTGAACTTTATCGACATATTGGCGCAGATACTGATGTTCCCGCAGGTGACATTGGAGTTGGTGCGCGTGAAATCGGTTTCTTATTTGGTCAGTATAAAAGATTAAAAAATGAATTTACAGGCGTTCTCACCGGAAAAGGTATAAACTGGGGTGGATCATTAGTTCGTCCCGAAGCAACCGGTTTTGGTGCCGTTTATTTTGCTCAAGAAATGTTGAAAACTCGCGGACAGGATATCGAAGGAAAAACTTTTGCTGTTTCCGGTTTTGGTAACGTTGCATGGGGTGCTGTAATTAAAATCAATCAACTTGGCGGCAAAGTTGTTACTCTCTCAGGTCCTGACGGATTCATTTACGATCCCGATGGTGTTAAAGGAGAAAAAATAGATTATATGTTAAAACTTCGTTCAAGCGCTAAAGATGCGGTTCAAGATTATGCAAAAGAATTTAAAACCGAGTTCTTCCCCGGAAAACGTCCTTGGAGCGTTAAAGTTGATGTTGCTATGCCTTGTGCTACTCAAAATGAACTTGATGATAAAGATGCAAAAACATTAGTTGATAATGGTTGTATTTGTGTATGCGAAGGAGCAAATATGCCTACAACTCTTGCAGGTTACAGATTATTCGAAAAAGCTGGAATCCTTTACTCACCGGGTAAAGCATCTAATGCAGGTGGTGTTGCAACTTCAGGATTAGAAATGTCACAAAACAGTATGCGTTTACCATGGTCAGCAGTAGAAGTTGATACACGTTTACATGAAATTATGAAACGTATCCATGAAACTTGCGTCGTTACATCAGAACGATTCGGAAGCCCCGGAAATTATGTGGTTGGTGCAAACGTAGCCGGCTTCTTAAAGGTTGCCGATGCAATGCTTGATCAAGGCGTGGTATAAGGTTTCTGTTTGTAAATAACTTATTTACTCTTTCTCTTCATTTATTTTGAGGGGAAAGAGTATTTTTTTATATATTTGCCCTTCGAAGAAGTCCATCAAAACTATTTGAATATATAGTAAGAATTACGCAATCTCAATTGGAATTTTATGAATAAGCTGAAACATTTTAAAATAGAAGATAATTTTGGAAGCAGGATAAAAAAATTTCAAAAACTAATGAAATTTAAAATCCGCGATATACTTCTTGTCTCGAGCTTATATGATTATTATCTATTTGAAGAAGATGGAAGATTGTATGATTTAATCCGGCTTGAATATCAAAGTCTTAATCTTAGCCATGCCCCCGAAATTTCGCACGTTTCAACGGGTGAAGAGGCGCTTGAATTAGCTTCTAATAATCATTACGATCTTATTATATCAACGCTTCACATTGAAGATATGCATGTTATTCGCTTCGCACAAATGGCAAGACAAACGGGAATTGATACACCCATAATTCTGCTTGCTTATGATAACCGCGAACGTAAAGAACTTGTTTCAAATTATGATACCTCAATCTTTGAAAGAATTTTTATATGGCAGGGTGATTACAAATTACTTATCGGGATAATAAAATATCTCGAAGACCGCCTCAACATAGAAAACGATACAAAAATTGCTGAAGTTCAAACTATTATTCTTGTTGAAGATAATGTTAAATTTTATTCAGCTTATCTGCCGCTAATTTATGCCGAGATATTTAAACATTCCCAGCGGTTAATTGCTGAAGGGGTTAACCTAACACATAAATTTCTGCGAATGCGTGCGCGACCAAAAATTATTCTTTGTACAAATTATGAAGAAGCATGGAGCTTTTACGAAAAATATGAAAGCACAATTCTCGGAGTAATTTCAGATATAAATTTCAAATATCAAGGAGTAAAAGATCCAGAAGCAGGTTTAAAACTTGCAATGAATATTTTAGAACGGCAAAAAGATATTCCGATTGTAATTCAATCAAGCAGCACCGAGTTTGCAGATAGTGCGAGAAATCTCGGAGCTACATTTCTGCAAAAGGGTTCGCCTCGTTTGTTACATGAACTTTCCGAGTTTATGATTAACAATTTCGGATTCGGTGATTTTGTTTTTAGAACTCCTGATTTACATGAGGTTGGGCGTGCTTCAAATCTTATTCAACTTGAAGAACAACTCCGTTCTGTTCCCGAGGAAAGCATTAAATATCATGCGGAGAGAAATCACTTCTCAAATTGGTTAAAAGCAAGAACTGAGTTCTGGTTAGCTCATCGTTTAAGACCCCGAAAAGTTTCAGATTTTGCAACTCTTGAAGGGCTTCGACAAGAATTAATTAATGCGATTAATCTCTATCTCGATTTGCGTCAACGTGGTATTATTACTGATTTTAAAGAAGCTACATTTGACCCACACAATAGTTTCGCCCGTATTGGCGGAGGCTCGCTTGGTGGTAAAGCAAGAGGTTTGGGTTTTGTTAATATGCTCGTAAATAATTTCGGACTAACTAACAGATTTGATGGAGTTCATCTATTTGTTCCCTCGGCTGTTGTTATCGGGACAGAAGTTTTTGATCAATTCCTTGAAGAAAATCATTTACATAATGCAGCATATAATTCAAGTGATGACGTTGAGTTGACAAGAAAATTTGTAGCTGCCGAAAACTTCCCTGAAGAAATTACAAATCAACTTCTTGAATTACTTGAAATTGTAACTGTTCCGCTTGCAGTGCGCTCTTCATCGTTGTTGGAAGACTCGCAATATCAACCCTTCGCCGGTGTTTATGAGACTTACATGATACCGAATAATAATCCCGATATTAATGTTCGCCTGAATGAATTACTGCAAAGTATAAAATGTGTTTATGCTTCAACTTTCTTCCAAAAAGCAAAAGACTATATGAAAGCAACTACATATAGATTGGAAGAGGAAAAGATGGCGATTGTAATTCAAACAATGGTTGGGGCTGCTCATAAAGATAGATTTTATCCGGACTTTGCCGGCGTTGCAAAGTCATACAATTTTTATCCTATTGCACCGCAGAAAGCCGCAGATGGCATTGCAATGGTTGCACTCGGACTCGGTAAAACAGTAGTGGACGGGGGTAACTCAGTAAGATTCTGCCCAAAATACCCACGGCATTTATTACAATTCTTTTCTGCTAAAGAAACAATAAAAACGGCTCAACAGAATTTTTATGCGCTTGATCTGAATGGCAAATTAGATCATAATGTAAATCAAACACACGACATGCTTGTTCATAGCTATAACCTTTCAAAAGCTGAAGAGGATCAGACTCTTTATTATACCGGATCAACCTACTCTGCTGAAAATGATGCTGTTTATGATGGGATTTCCCGCTCCGGACAACGTGTCGTAACATTTGCTCCAATTCTCAAGCATAAAGTTTTTCCTCTTGCTGAAGTACTGGATATGTTATTGGAAATTGGTTCATGGGGAATGGGAGTTGATGTTGAATTAGAATTTGCAGTTAACATGGACGTCCCCAAAGGGGAACCAAAACAATTTGGTTTATTACAAATGCGCCCTTTAGTATTAAGTCATGAAGTAGAAGAACTTGATGTTGATAAGGTGCGGCATGAAGATTTAATTTGTCAAAGCTGCCAGGTGCTTGGTAATGGCGCATACCGCGGCATTCATGATATTATTGCTGTTGATTATCATCTTTTTGAAAGAGGAAAAAGTAGAGAAACCGCACTTGAGGTTGCTTCATTAAACGCAAAACTTCTTCAACAAAGACGCCCTTATATTTTAATTGGGGTTGGCAGATGGGGAACACTTGATCATTGGCTCGGAATACCGGTTTCATGGGATCAAATTTCCGGAGCCAGCGTTATTGTTGAAAGTGGGTTTAAGGATTTTGATGTTACACCTTCACAAGGTTCTCATTTTTTCCAAAACTTAACTTCATTTCGTATCGGCTATTTTACTGTGAGTTCATTGGGCAAAAGCGGTTTCATTGATTGGGATTGGCTTCTAAAAGAAACACCGGTCGAAACTTTACAATTCACCAAACATTTCTATTTTGAAAATGAAATGACCGTCCGCATAAACGGACAACAAAATAAGGGTGTGATTTTTAAACCCGGATTGGGTTTATAACGAAAGGATTTTTTATGAAAGAAATTAAAGATTTAAAAGTTTATGATAGTGGAAATCAAAATGGAAAAGTTATCCTCTTTGTTCACGGATTTCCACTCACTTCAAACATGTGGAAAAACCAAATAGAATATTTCGGAAAAGATTACCGCTGTGTTTCATACGATATTAGAGGTCTTGGGAATTCTGCCGCTGGCGATGGTCAATTTACAATGGAATCATTTGTTGATGATTTGATGGAGATTACATCAACGCTACCGCTTGATAAGCCTATTTTATGCGGGTTATCTATGGGTGGTTATATCGCACTTCGTACCATCGAAAAATTTCCGGACACATTCGGTGGATTAATATTAATGGATACCCGAAGCGATGCAGACGGAAACGAAGGAAAATTAAAACGTTCAGCCGGAATTAAAAGAATAAACATAGAAGGTCCAATTCCATTTATTTCAGATTTCGTCCAGAATTGTTTTTATAAAGAATCGATAAAGCGGTTAGGAGAGAAATATATTTCTTTTCTCGAAGAAGCTAAAAAGAATAATGCGACCGGAGTTAAAGGAAGTTTACTCGCAATGCTCAGCAGAACAGATACTACTGAATCACTATCCAAAATTAAAGTCCCTGTCTTATTGATAGGTGGTGAATTTGATACCCTTACGCCTCCCCCTGTAATGAAATTAATGGCAGATAAAATTCCGAATTCAACTTTTGAAGTAATTCCGGACTGCGGACATCTCTCCCCGTTTGAAAGAGGCGATAAAGTAAACGAAGTTATGGAAAAGTTTTTGTTGAAATTATAGTACGATTCCTTCTATAATCTTGTCTATATAAGCAACTGTTGTTACTTAAAATAACTCCAGGGTTGTCGAGAACCACTTCTCGACAGCTTTTTGATTTTGGGTAGTTATTCATTTCGGCACACTTCAACTTTTCAAAGTTTCTCTACTTTTCTTTGCGAAAGAAAAGTAGCAAAAGAAACAGGCGCTTTAAATAATTGCTTATTTGAGAGAACCGATTTTTCTGTACCGCATTAATTCCCTACAAGAAATAAACTCACTTCGTTCAAACAGTATTTCTTGCTTAACGGGAATTAATGCTTTGCATACTTGAGTGATTAATAATAACGTAATCTTTTGTGAGAGCAATTATTTAAGGTGCAAAACATTTTAGGGAAAGCAGTTGAGCAATTTTTTAAGGTGCAAAACTATTGAAAAAGAAGTGGATATTAGAGATGGGGAGTTGCAAGTCGATTGTAGTGAATAAAAAGTAATGACAGTTATTGAGAACCACTTCTCGACATCCAAGAAAAAATGGGGCTTAACCTCCAATAAAATGGTTTATAACTTGTTAGGAATGTTTTTGAGTCACTCTCAACCGGCAAATCAAACTGTAAACTTTTACTCCTTTTGAGGACATTTTTAAGTAACTTTCTGATATGACTTTGCAGTTAAAAATATTACGACAAGACTTATTCAGCGACTATAAGAGACAACTTAAAGTTGATGTGGAGCATGAGTTCAATTCCCTTAAAAAGAAGCCTCAGAAAATAGGAGATTTTAAATTTTATCTTGCAAATTCTGCAGTTCATTCTTCGAATATAGAGGGGAACACTATCAGCTTTGACACATATTTAAAAGCGAGTGAATTCAACTTACATTTAAAGACAAAAGAAATTAAGGAAATTGAAGACCTTATTACCGCATATCAATTCGCAAGAGAAAATGACTTAACACTCGACAACATATTAAAAGCTCACGAAATTTTAACTAAATCCATTCTGATAAAAAAGGAACGTGGTAAAATTCGGAAAGTGAAAGTTGGTGTAAGAAGCGAAGGACGGTTAATCTATTTAGCAATTGAGCCAGAGTTAGTAAAACAAGAGTTGATAAAATTGTTTTCTGACATTTCTATATTGTTAGAAAGGGATTTAACTACTACGGAAATATTTTACTACGCTGCATTCATACATCTTGTTTTTGTGAACATCCATCCATTTGTTGACGGAAACGGTAGAGCAACACGACTTATTGAAAAGTGGTTTTTAGCAAAGAAACTCAGCGGTAATGTTTGGTTTGTTACTTCAGAAAAAAACTATTGGGACAACAGAACCACATACTACAGGAACTTGCAGATAGGTCTTAACTATTACGAAGTGAATTATGAAATGAGTATCCCTTTTTTATTGATGTTACCAAACTCAATGCTCTAAAAGTTTTTCCATAGCTGTCGAGAACCACTTCTCGACAGGGGATGGAGTAAGACCAAAACATAAATAAAGAGAAGAATGTTTATACAGAAAATTAAAAGAGTTTACAAAGCTGAGATAAATTCATTAACTCCGATAGAGAAATGGTTCTCAACCTCTGGGGAACGGAAATATTTTTATACAACTTGTTTTATCTGAAAAATCTAGTTGCAAAATTAACTTAAAAAATATATCAAGAAGTTTATATGAAACAAATATCGTTAATACTAATAGTCTTCACATTGAGTGCTAAATTTTTATTTGGTCAGATTAATTTAAATAGTAACACTAATAGCAATAGCTTAACAAGTAATGCTGAAATAGATAAAAAGATTAGAAGTAGTTTTCTTTTTTTTAGTATTGGAGGGATTGAACTTGGTTCTATAGGTGTAGGGTATCAAGTAATAGATAATTTTTCTTTTTCACTGAAAGGTTCTGCTGCTTGGATCGGTTCAAGCGCAGAGTTTATTCCCAATGGCGCAAGCGGATTTGGAATAAGATTAACGTATCACAAACCGTTCTTTTTTTTTAATGCAGCCTCATTTGAATACATTTTATACACAAAAAGCACCATACCCTGGGAATGGAAAAAACGATATAATGAAATTGAAGAGATACCCACCTTAAAGGGTTATTATTTAGAATTTAATATTGGTAGAGAAACTATCAACGAATCTGGTTTTAACTTCTTTTGGGCAATTGGTATTTATAAAAGTGCAGCAAAAGAGGCAGATATTCTTTATGGTCCATCACTGAAAATAGGATTTAACTACAATTTTTTTAAAAAAGAGAAATTAAAGTGAAAGAGCTATTTGTTCCCCTCCCCGGCTGTCGAGAACCACATCTCGACAGAGGACGCAGTAAAACTAAAGAATATACATAATCAGCGGAGTGCTCATGTTAAAAAATAATGTTTATTACCCAAAACCAGCTAAGAGGCAATTATGTCCTTAAACTCATTAACAAAACTATTAGTTATAATATTACTCCCGTTACTCTTTATTGCGGTTAGTTGTAATAAACCGACAGAGCCGCCGCCGGAGAAGTATAACCTTGAAATAATTGCAGCCGACGCTTCTTGTACTGAGGTATGGATTGATGTTAAAACCCCTAATACTCTACTACCGCAGATATTTACACTAACAGAAAACGGAGAAGAAAAAGGGAGTGTAACCATAGATAAAGCAGATACAACAATAGTAATAGAAAACCTCCTCCCTAAGAAAAGCTACAAATACCAATTAAAGAACAACGAACATAAAAGCAACCAGACAGAAATAACCACCCTTGACACCACAAGCCACAACTTTACCTGGCAGACATTTGAGTTTGGACAGCACAGCAGCAGTGTACTTTACGATGTAGCAATAATAGATGAAAACAACATTTGGGCTGTTGGCGTGATTTATATGAATGACTCGAATGGCAACCCCGACCCTAACTTTTATAATCTAATAAAATGGAACGGTACAGAATGGAAACCAGAGCGAATTTATTTTATAAATAGCCAGGGTCAATCCTTTCTCGCGCCTATGAAATCGATTTTTGATTTTAATGCAAATGATATATGGATTGGATTGGATCAAATCATAACATGGGATGGAAACAAATATCAATCGATTGAAATACCAAATACAATTTTCCATAGTTGGATAAATAAAATGTGGGGCAGCAGCAGTAATGATTTATATGTGGTTGGTAATTCTGGAAGTATCGCCCACTGGAACGGGAGCAGTTGGAAGAAGATAGAGAGCGGGACAGATGTGGATTTGAAAGATATTTGTGGAACGCCTGATAGTAAAGAGATTTGGGCTTGCGGATGGACTAGCCAGAATGGACGGGTTGCAATTGTAAAAATAAGTGATACAGGTGTGGAATCAATATGGGATAGCCAAACAAACAGAACTTTAGATATATATGGCGGAACTCTCTTAAACAGCTTATGGGCTAACGGGAACAAAGAATTTGTACTGGTAGGGGGGCAGGTTTTAAGGCATTCACTGTTAGAAAAAACGATAGTAAGACGAGAGTGGGTACCTTATTTGAATGGATGGAAAATTCTTGAGCTTGAAAATTATTCATATAGCATCAAAGGAAGCAGTAAAAATAATATAGCTGTAGTTGGTGATGCTGCGATGACCTGGCATTATAACGGAAAGTCATGGCATAAGTTTGAGGAAATTTATAACCTCGATAATAGATTATATGGATTAGCTGTCACTGATAATTCAATAGTTTCAGTAGGTAAAAGTTATGGTGGCGGACTCGGGAATGCACTTCTAATAATTGGAAGGAGGTGAGGTAAAATGAATAAATCAGTTTAAATGAGT
>JAUXVN010000041.1 GCA_030684555.1 Ignavibacteria bacterium | reverse complement strand
ACTATTGTGTTTTTTACAATTGGTTTATCATCAACAGGCGGCGGCTCTGTCGGCTTATTACAACTCACCGCAGTAAAAAGTAACGGGAGTAATATTATAACTAATAGTTTTGTTAATGAGTTTAAGGACATAATTGCCTCTTATTTGGTTTTTGGTAATAAACATTATTTTTTAACATGAGCGCTCCGCCGATTATGGATAATCTTTAGTTTTACTCCATCCTCTGTCGAGAAGTGGTTCTCGACAACAGATGGAATTTCTTACCAATTATTTCTTTATTAAACTACTTAAATAATGGTTCACTCCGTTAGCACAATTTTCACCATCTATTGCAGCAGAGACAATTCCTCCTGCATAACCGGCTCCTTCTCCGGAAGGAAATAATCCTTCAATTTCAGTATGCATATAAGTCTCAGGATTCCTGGGAATACGGACAGGTGAACTTGTCCTTGATTCAACGGCAATCAATTGTGCTTCTTCAGTTATATAGCCTCTCATTTTTTTATTGAATTCGATCAATCCTTTTTGAAGTCGTTTAACTATAAAATCAGGCAATAATTCATGAAGTGGTGAAGAAATAATTCCGGGGATATAAGAGGTTTTCAATAAATTTGAAGATAATCTATTGTTAAGAAAATCTGTCACCTTTTGAGCAGGAGCAGTTTGTGAACTTCCTCCCGCTACAAATGTTTTTTGTTCGATTTCTTTTTGAAATTGTAAACCGTCAAAAACTCCGTAAGAATTATAATTAGCAACATCTTCTTTATCAATAGTAACTACATAACCGGAATTTGCAAAAGGTGAATTCCTTTTTGAAAGGGACATTCCGTTAACCACTAATTCCCCCGGTGCAGTCGATGCGGGAACAATAATTCCCCCCGGACACATACAAAATGAAAATACTCCTCTCCCATCAATCTGACAGGTTAAGCCATAACTTGCGGCAGGCAGGTTCGGATCTTTCTCTTTTGAATGATATTGAATTTCATCAATCAATGATTGAGGATGTTCAATACGAACCCCCAATGCAAATGGTTTAGATTCTAATCTAACTCCTTTATTAAATAAAAGTTCATAAATATCGCGTGCGGAGTGTCCTGTAGCAAGGATTACTGCATCAGCAGTAAATTCATCACTTTCATTTACAATCACTCCGCTAATTTTATTTTCGCTAATCAATAAATCGGTAACCCTGGAATTAAAGTGAACTTCGCCGCCATGGCTTAAAATTGTTTCGCGGATTGATGTAACGACTTGTGGAAGTTTGTTCGAACCGATATGCGGATGCGCATCAATTAAAATATCTTTAACTGCACCATGATTAACGAGTACAGATAGAATTTTTTTTACATTTCCCCTTTTTGTTGAACGAGTGTATAGTTTGCCATCGCTATAAGTTCCGGCTCCCCCTTCACCGAAGCAATAGTTTGAATCGGGATTAACAATATGTTCTTGTTGAATTCCTCGAATATCCCGTCTTCGGGTTTGAACATCTTTACCTCTTTCAATCACAATTGGTTTGAAACCAAGTTCTAATAATCTTAATGCGGCGAACATTCCCGCAGGACCGCTTCCGACTATTATTACTCTTCTTCCATTATCAACATGTTTATAAGTAATTTTTTCTTCAAGTTGATTAGGGATTTCATTTATATAAACTTCAATCAACAATTTATATACAACTTGACTTTTTCTTGCGTCAATGGAACGCCTTAGAATATTTAGTGCAGAGATTTCATTTAGATTTATTCTGAGTCTTTGAGCAATTGAATTTCTTATAACTTCGTCGTTGAAGGCATCTTTAGGGAGGAAAGATAATTCGATTTCTTTTTTCACAATGTCCCCTTTCTATGAGGAAAATATTAAAGTTAAATCATTCACCTTAGGCACTCGGTGGTTTCTTTGTTTCCTTGAGACTTCGCGGCAAAAAAAGAAGTCAAATTTCGCCACCAAGGCACGAAATCACTAAGTTATATACAGGAACATAAATTGAAATCCAATTTATACGTAAGATGGTTAAACCATTTAAAAATATTTATGGATTTACATTCTGATTTTCAAGCCATGGTGTTGCCCATTCGAAAAAAGGAGTGAGTAATGGGACTGCGGTAACTTTTCCGCCAAAACCCAAATGTTTAAATACCAGTGCGTTAATGTTCGATATTTTTAATTGTTCAAAATAATCCGAATCTATTTCAACCCCGAGTTCAACCGCTTTTGATGCGGTATAACTGGAGATTGCATCATTAATTTTTTTAAACTTTACAACCTGTTCAATTTCCGATTGAACTTTTTCAAATGGGGTTATCTGTTCTATTTCCTCTTTTTTACCGACTAATTTAAATATCGAATAACCTTCCTTAACTTTAAGCGGTCCGTAGATTTCACCAATTTCCATTCTCGAAGCTATTGTTCCAATATCTCCATGATTTGTTATAGGGAAAAACCCAAATTCACCTTGACTTGATTTTGTCCATTCTCTATTAGAATACTTAGAAGCCAATTCTTTAAAGTCGACTCCTTTTTCAATTTCATCAAGAATGAAATAGACGTTATTTAAACTGTCAGTTAATATTTCTAAAATATTGACTTGCGAAGGGATTTTCTTAGAACGATAATTCTCTTCATAATACTTTTGATAATCGGCACTATTAGCCGAAGTTGAGTCCATAAATTTATTTCTCATCAGGCTAAAAAGATAATTCTCCCTCCACATATTTGTCTGATATTTAACCTCTTCAGTTTTATCTAAGTTCAAACGATAACCTTCGTGGGCAAGTAATTCCCACTCGATATATTTTTTGGTTTTATTATTCAGCAAAGTCACAATCGATTGATAATCAATAGTCGAAAGAGAAAATTGTTCAAAGCGAAAAAATCTGATAAAATCTTTTAAGCTGTGATTTTTCTGTTCGAGTTGTATATAGGGTTGGTTAAGTGTATCCGGCGATATTTTATCTTCAATCTGAAGAAGATCAATTAATTCAAGTGTCAGTTTATCGGGTTTGGGATTAACTTTTTCGTATTTTTTCTTCAAAACATTTTCGATATGAGCCGCAAGAAAATGGAGCATTTTACCGTTCGCTTGTACGATTTTATTTGCAAAAAAACTCTTCGTAAAGTCACGATAATATTTATCTTCAGCCCGACCTTCGGCGACTTTTTTTAACCGTTTAAATTCAACTTCCCAGCCTGCTGATTTGGCAAAAACCGGATCATATTTTTTCTTAATGTTAAAGAGAAACCATTTATCATCAAGTTGAATCGGTTCCGTAAATTCATTTAATCCCACTCCAAACAATTTAACTTCATCGCTTTCAGGCAAATTTCCGATACCGAATGTGAGAGTATCTGTTTTAGCATCTGCAAGTTCAACGTAAAGCGAATCAAATGGAGTTCCAAGTTTTAGCAGGTTGTAAATATCATCAATTTCTTTTTTCGTATTAGCATGAATAAATGTCGTAAATACGATTGAGGGGGAAAACAAATACCGGTCAAATAATTCTTCTCCGTCTGCTCTCGAAGGTTCTACAATTTTTCTTTTGTACAAAGCATCGCGGACAAACATTTTTTCAAATTCAATTAAGGAATGTTTGACTAACTCAAGAGTGTCAATTCCGTAATCACGTGCACCTATTGCAAGCAGTTTTTCACCAATTAACGAATAGAGGAAATCCTCTTTTACTTTTCGATTTTCCCCTTTTAATTTTCTTCCGAGAAGCGGTGTCATCTCAACGCGTTCGATATATTCTTTTTCCGATAATTTATAATTTCCTATTTTTACAAGAGGTTTATCCACAACTTGGGCTATCATAGAAGCACTATGAAATAAATAGATTGCTAAAACGAGCGATAATTTTATTTTCATTTGTTATACTGATATGTCATCAAATACTTTATTTTAAGTATTAAAAGATAAACCAATAGCTTTAGAAACTCAAAGCAAAAAAGAGAATCAAACCTTTTACAGGAAATAAATTGGCATTAAATAAACAAAAGCGTAAAGAAATAGTCAGCCTTCAATCAACTCATACTATAGATGAGCTTGCTGTAAAGTATAAAGTTAGTAAGAAGGAAATAGAAGCGATTATCAATTCAAAAATTGAAGCAAAAAAGCCGGAGAATTCCCCTTACTGGTTTTACATTATATTGATTTTAATTCCTTTCATCTTTTTCTTTTTGTTGGAAGTTGGATTGAGATTGTTCAATTACGGCGATAGTTATGAGCAATGGGTAAACGCCACGCCAACGAAATTAATGCTGAACAACGAAGTTGCACGAAGATATTTTTATACTACTAAAAGCGTTCCGTATTCAGTTCAAAATACTTTTGATGCAGAAAAGAAAACGAATTCATTTAGAGTTTTTGTTATGGGAGAAAGTAGTGCTGCTGGTTATCCCTTTTCTCCGAATGGATCATTTTCACGTTATGTGCAAAAGAGATTAGAGGTTTTATATCCGGATAAAACAATTGAAGTTGTAAATATCTCTTTAACCGCAATAAGCAGTTATACTTTACGCGATTTATTCCCTGGTGTTATTGAACAAAATCCTGATTTAGTTTTAATTTATACCGGGCATAACGAATATTACGGCGCTCTCGGTGTTGGTTCACTTGAATCACTCGGACAATTTCGTTTTTTTGTTAATCTGCTCTTATCTTTAAATGAATATAGAACGACTCAATTGTTGCGAGGCTTTCTTGTTTCGGTAACCTCATTATTTACTTCTTCCACCGATACAGGAGAAACCGGAACACTTATGTCAAGAATGGCAAAGGAACAATTAATTCAATATAATTCTGATGTTTTTAATGCAGGTTTGAATCAATTTGAAGCCAATATGCGGGACATTCTTACGATGGCAAAAGAGGCAAATGTTCCGGTCATCCTTGGAACTTTGACCAGTAATTTGAAAGATCAAGCTCCGTTTAATCCTGAAAAAATAAACGAAAATAAATCTGCAGCCGATATCTTTAATGAAGCAACCAAATCCTTAACTGAAGGAAAACCCTCAGAAGCAAAAACATTATTTATTTTGGCAAAAGAGCGGGATGCATTGAGATTCCGTGCTTCTGAAAAGATTAATGAAATAATTAAAAATTTTGGAAATGAATTCAATATACCGATAGCAGATGTTGATTCAGCATTCAATGTTCACAGCCCATTACAAATTACCGGCGACAACCTAATGGTTGATCATCTTCATCCGACATTAGATGGTTATTGGCTAATGGGAAAAGTTTTCTTTGAAACGATGCAGAAGAATAATAAAATTCCATCCGGTAATTCTTTAGAAATTCCGAATGAAACTCAAGAAAGCCGAGCTATTGAAAATTTTTATTTTTCTAAACTTGATTCAACCATTTCTAAATACCGGATAATCATTTTAAAAAATGATTGGCCGTTCAGCAGACGAAAAGATAATGCGACAATGCTCAAGCTATTCAATGCTAAAACAGAAATTGATTCAATTGCACTATTTGTAATTGACAGCAAATACTCGTGGGAAGAAGCTCACAGAAAAGCAGCAAGTTATTATTTAACTCAGAATGATTTTGATTCTTATTTATACGAAATGAATGTATTGATTGATCAATATCCTTTTATAACCGAGTATTACAATTCTATGGCTGAGGAACTATTGGTTCGTAAAAGATATGATGAAGTTTATACTCTTTTAAAGAAACGAATAAAAATTGACTCCGATGCATTTTCTACAAAATGGTTAGGTATAATAGAACTCTCAAGAAATAATAATAGCGAAGCAATTAAGTATTTAAAACAAAGCACTTCATTCAGTAATAAGGATGCACAAGTATATTTTAATTTAACCGGTGCTTATGTGAATTCAAGCGATTATAATTCTGCATTAGTTTCGATTGAAAAATGTTTACAGATTGATAACAAATTTCCGGGAGCTGTTGAGTTGTATAACCAATTGAGAGCGGCAATTAAACAGTAGTTGCTTACTGCTTGGATTTAAAATAAGAAAGCCGTTCTGATTTCGCAGAACGGCTTTTTTTATTAAGAACAGAACTGAATTACTTCAAGAGTAACATCTTCTTTGTAGAAGTAAAGTTATTTGAAGTAACTGAATAGAAATAGATACCACTTGTTAAGTTAGAAGCATTGAAATCAACTACGTGAGTTCCAGCATTTCTAAATTCGTTAACTAAGTTTGCTACTTCTTGTCCAAGTGCATTGTAAACCTTCATTGTAACCATTCCGGCTTCAGGAATTGCAAAACGGATTGAGGTTGAAGGGTTAAATGGATTAGGATAATTTTGACCTAATTCATAAACTGAAGGAACACCTGAATTTAAATCACGAACATCAAGAACGATGTCTAATAAATCATGATCTCCCATAACACTCCATTGGTTAGCAACGCGGGCACTATTCATGTTCGATTGCATGTTGATGAAGTGATCTGTTCCGATTGATGATTCGTTATCATTACTGCCTGTATTTGTAGGAAGACCCCAGTTAGCACCATATTTATATTGAATTCTTAATGGTGAATATTGTGGGAATACTACATCACGTGACCAAATATTATCATTAGCAGTTACGTCACCATTTGTTCCATTATCATAAAGTTTGATTGTCTTTGCACTATCTGCATCCGGCCAACCGCCATCAGGCCATTTTAACGGAGCATTAGCACCGCAAAGACGAACATCAGTAATTGAAGTGAATGGTTGTCCGGTTACTGAAGAAACTGCACCGACAACATTAACTGTGAATTTAATTGTTACTGGATAGTTAGTAATATTATCCAAGCCTAAATCATTGAAGGTTCTTTCAGTAAAAGCTGAACCTGCAGTGATATCGTCCTGAGTAATTGTATATGTCTTATTAGGATCATTTTCCCATGTAGTTCCACCCGGGCTTAAATAAGCATATTTGTAGTTAATGGTTTCATTTAAAGCCACTTGTAAAGTTCTGGTTATTTCATAATAGTTAGGATCCGAAGAACTTGGAACCATCATGTCATTACCTGACCAGCCATTGTGGCTGCCTCTTGCAGAAAGTGTATCTGTAGCAGGATTGAAACGTCCGGAGACAATTTCATATTCCATATTACATGAGAATGTAACAGCTACAGGAGAAATAGCGCTGAATACACTATCATTATTGAACCAACCTGAATATACTCCTGCACCGGTAACAGTGAATTCTCTGTTTGGATCATTTTCCCAACCATCAGCACCCTTGATAAATTTGAATGCAAGTGCATCACCAACTGTAAAGGTATCGATAGTAACGGTATAAACCGTATCGGCATCAGGACCTGTTAGTACAGTTCCGCCGTTACTCCAGCCGTTGAAGTTTCCTGCTAATTTTACAGCATCAGTTCCGGGTGTGAATAACCCTTTCTTAGCTTGAACGCTCATATTTACCTTGAACTGAATCGAGATATTTTGAGCTAATGTAACATTAGCAAGGAATGCTGCAACGATAAAAAAGAACATTTTCTTCATTGTGTCTCTCCTTTGTTTTTGTTTGTTTTTTAATTACTCATTTAGCATAGTGAGCAATTTGTTAAAATCTTACACCCATTGAAAAATGCTGTGTGTAATCAAGTTTGCCAAAATCTTGATAAGCATAATCAATAGAGACGCCTAAATTTGACGTTAAATCATATTTCAAACCAAAGCCGAGGGTTAATCCCTCTTCAGTATTATTTAGAAGAAGATTTTTATATCCTCCTCTTAACGCAATATTCTCATTAAATACATATTCAGCACCGAGATTTATTGATTCGGCATTATCTGTAGGATGAAGTGCATCAACACCAATTGTAAAGCGATGCATATCTAAACTTAAAACATCCATTGCAATACCAACTCTGAATGTCAAAGGCAACGGGAAAGGATCGGTTTTTAGTTTTGCCATTATCTGATCGTTATTTCCGTAAACATTAGTGTTAATATCGTACTGAACAAACAGATCTTTGCCATCTAATTGTAAATCACTGCCAAAGTTAGTAATAGTAGCGCCAATTCTCAAGCCATAAATATCTGACATAAATAATGTACCAATATCAAACGCAATTGTACTTGCATTTGTGTTCCATATTCTTTGACTTATATATTTTACAGTTCCACCTACTGAAAACCTATCAGTAAGGTTATAAGCATAAGTTAAACCTAACACAAGATCACTTGGATTAAATTTTTCTCCTGTTCCTTCCGGTTCTCGCAAAGTGGTAACTTCGATATCACCATAATCAAGGTAGGTCATGCTTAAACCAATTGTACCAAGATCGTCAAGGTTTAACATAACACCAGCCCAATTGTAATTAATATCTGCAAACCATACTGAGTGGGCGAAAAGTGCTTCGTTGGTATATGAACGCGATGCACCTGCAGGATTCCAATAAAGTGAGGTGACATCGTTAGCTGTTGCAACAAATGCACCGCCTAACCCGATTGCGCGGGGACCTACCGCAATGTTCAAAAACGGAGCGGCAGATGAACCGACTTTTGTTTGTGCAAAAACGGTTCCTAAAAACAAGACAACTATAACTATAATTTTTTTCATATTACTGCCTCCGTTATTTAATTAAGGCGAATTTGCCAATTTTTTTACCTGCGTCACCGGCTTCAACCATAAATACATATACGCCGAACGCTACATCTAAATTTTCTTCAGTTCTGAGATTCCAATAAACATCACCCACGAATAAATTATCATGATAAAGAGTTCTAATTAATTCACCTCTAACTGTATATATGGAAATCTTTGATCCCGGTGGAACATGCGTAAACCGAATTTCTCTTTCTCCTCGTCCGCTCGTTTGTGTACTCAGAAGCCGGGCTTCAGCTTCATGTGTAACAACATAAGGATTTGGTACAACTTTAATTTTCTCCAAATCGCCTTTAGCTAATTCCGCATTAACCTTGGCTGCTTTCATAGTGAATGTTATTTTATCATTCCTGTTGAAAGGTTTTGTAGTTGCAAAAATTAATTTCCCCGAACTTTCAAGAGGCACATTAGCACCTGCATATCGAATAATGACTCGCCATGTTCTTCTAAGTTCTCCAAGGTAATCTTCTTTAAAGTCAATTGTATAAACTGAAGTGATTGTACCAGTTTTTCTTAGTGCAAATTTTAGATCTGTTCCTTTTGTTAAATTTGTAACTTTGAAATTAACAGGTGTTGCAGGAGCACGATTTCTTGCAATATTTGGAAGTAATGTATCTGCAACTGATGTATCAACTATTGTATTAAAAAACTCAATTTGATAATCATTAGGAACTGCGGCACCATTGTTTGCCGGATAAGTTGAATCAAATAATACCTGCACATTATAATCAGGTTTTTCAGGAGAACTGTATCCTGTAAATCCTGATCTTGCTGTGTCTAACTTAATCACCTGATCATTAAACAACTGTATTCTAAATCCTTGTCGGATTGGAGTATTACCCAAATAGATATTTGATTTGTAAACAAGTGAATCGTACTCAGCGGTGTAATTTGTCCCATTTGATTTTACAGGTAATCCGTTAACATAAATTGTATCAGTCCCGGATGGAAGCAGAATAGTTTGTAACGGGTTCACAATCGTTATATCACCATTAAATACAACTTGAACTGTATCGGGAGATTGTAAATCTATAAGTGACCAATTAGTTGTATATGAAGAAATTCCGGAGTCTTCAAAAGCAATTTCATATTTGAAATTATCCCTGATTGCTTTATCATCAATAATTTCAACGTCTACTTTCCCCGTTCCAATGAATCCAGTTGATTTCTGAAAGTCGACTAATTTCGCTTTTTCATAACCGGCGGGTCTGAATCCTGGAGTTATTACTGCTGTGTTATTATCAGTAATTATTTCACCTGAATTAGAACGTCTGATAAATTTAGAATTTTCTGTTGGGAATATATCTAGACTTGCATCGCCTTCATCATAAGCAACAACAGCATAATAGTAAGTTTGTCCAAGAGTTACACTACTATCAACAAATCGATTGATAATTCCGGTATTGTCACCCATATAGAAAGTTGTTCCTCCTATTTGTTGCAATAATCGGTACGAGGGATAAAAATAACCTGAGATTGTATCAATTAAATCGTATTGAGCAATTGGTCTATCGAATGCTAGGACACCTCTTCCGTTAGTAATCTGCCGTGAATCAGCAAAATTGGCATCTGTAGCTCTATAAATTTTGTAACCCTGAAAATCTTTTTTCTTTGTAATAAAATCGCGGGAGCCTTCAGTTGTAGCACCATCCCAGTAAATCACAACTTTTCCATCTTCTTGAGTAGCTGTAATTGAAGGTTTAATTGGAGGTTGAGGGAATTTATATCCCGCATTATATATCTGTTGAACGATTTGTTTGTTACCGACTATATCGGGTAAATCTTCACCAAATAATAAAGCTACTGAAAATCTTTCTTTAACATCAGGATTACCATTTGATGGGATTAACGGAAAGTAACCCGATGCGTAAATAAAGTCACCATCTTGAGGGATTGGGGGAATAACATCAAAACGACCCGGGGTCATTCTTCCCCATAATAAAGAATCATTTGTCATATCCGGAGAAGCTGTCAAATTGAAAAAGTTAAATGATGTCAATCCAATTTGATCTGATTCATCAGGATCGGTTCTTCCAAAATTTGGTTCACCTTGATCAGGTCTACCGTTACCTTCACCAAAATCGGGGCCCGGATAATTGTTATCGTTTGGACCTATACCATCAATACCAATATCATCAAATCTAACATCCCAATCACCATCTTCATCAATATCGTTATCTCTTCGTTCGTCAATCATCAAATCATTAACTCCGGCACCTGTTATGTAATTTTTATAAGATAACCCTGATGCTCCGTTTAGAATACGTGTTGTATAATGAATAGCCTGATTTTCATCAATTAGTCCATCAAGATCATTATCAATTCCATCATACGCAGATGGATGTGGTACAGAAACGCCGTTTACTACTGAACCGATATGCCCTTCTCTAAAGTATGAAACACCAGGTTCAATAATAAACATAACACCCATTGAATAAACAGTGTCGGTAGTAGCTGCAACTGTATGGAGGCTTCTTTCATAAGTTGCGGGATCAATTAAAACTACTTGATCGCCGGCATTATATTTTACCGAATCGAAATCAGTTGAAGTAAATCTTGGTGATCCACCTCTTGAGTCGTCATCGTTATCAATCCCATCAAAAGGATTTCCTGGAGATTCAAGGAATGCATAACCGACATAACCGACTTTTTGTCCTTTATTTCCACTCCCATCACTATCCCATGAATAAGTAATCGATTCTTCTATATCAAAATAACCGAGATCATCACCACTGTCACCATCACCACCAGCGAGAGTTCCAACTACTGTTCCGAAATCGGCTTTTCTATAGATTGTTGTTCCTTCGTTAGTTATATCATATAACCAAAAGATAGCATCTTCTGCTAAAAAGTTTGACCATTGGAAACCACGAACTCTCATTCGTAATCCCATTCCATTTCGGGTAAGATCATTTGCATTTGGTAAAAATAGAGTGTCAACAGGTTCTCCGCTGGAGTTCCAGGTAAAATTAAATTCGGTATCAGTATTGTCATCAGCATCAAACAAACTTTCCTGATCGGCGTTAATTATGCCCCGTCCAAAATAACCGAACCATTGAGTTCCCCCTCTATCATCTTTCCATGTTGCAGCTATTGGGTCATTCCAGCCTTCGATAGGCCAAGATTCTGGTAAGTGACTCATTGCAACTGATTCATAATTTGGATTTCTGTAACCGGGTAAAGGATTCCATCCCCAAAAATAATTTTTATAAGGATGTCTTTCTTCTGCCTGGCGGTTTCGAGGACCTCTTGAAATAATTACTGAGTGTAGTGTATCTCCCATTCGGTTGATGAATTCAACACCAATTAGTGGGATACAATCACCAATGTAATTTTCACCTGAACCATAAGGCCATTCACCTCTGATATCCACACCTGAGAGAATTCCCGCAACCTGTCCATCATTATGAAATGAAATACCGATTCGGTTACCGGTGTGTAACCCAACGGTGAGTAAGTTTGGGTCACCGCGCTGTCCGAGCATTTCAAAACTTAATAGCAATATTCCTATCAGGAATAATTGGAATGTATTATGTTTCATAGATTTTTTCCTGAATTTTAAAAGTTATAAGATAATCCGAGTTCAACTCTCCTCGGTTCCGAGAAAAATCCCGGATTTAGGAAGCGTTCATCGAGTGAATTATAATAGATAGTCGGATTAATTTTTTCAGCTTCAAGTCTGCCGAATGTAAATATCGGATCACCTGAATCGCTAAAAATTCCTCTTGGATTATCTGAATCAAAGAGATTAAAGACTTTCATAAAAACTGTTAGATAACCAATACTTATATCAAAATCTTTGGCTACTCTAAAATCAACATTAAAAATGTTCGGTTTAATTTGACTGTTTCGTGGAAATGCATTTTGTGTGACGTTTGTATTTTTATTTACACCGGGAGTATAAGGCTGACCGGAATAAAAATTACCGATAATCGAGAAACTATAATCTCTCGGTTTTGAATATGCAATTGATAGGTTTAATGTATGTGTTTGATCCCAATCTAATGGAGCAATAAAAGTTTCAGGAAGTGCGCCGGAAGCTAATGCGTTTCTTGCATCTGCCGGATTTGAAGCATTTCCTTTTGTAACAGAATATGTATAATCGATACTTGTTGCTAAACCATCAGAAAATCGTTTCTGAAATTTAACAATAAACCCTTTTGAGTATCCAAAGTCTGTATTTGAATATTTACTGTAACTGCTTCCTCTTCCGAATACTAAAATTTCATCTGTTTGAGTTCCGGTTAAATCTCTGAAATCTTCGAAGAAAACAGTGAAATCGACAGCAATATCTTCACCGATTTGTTGTTGTAAACCGATTTCTCCTTTAACAGTTTGCTGTGGTTTTAAGTCAGCATTTCCAAAAACACCCTGATTACCTGAACCAACACCAATTTCAAAATCGGGATTAGCGTACATTAATTCATACGGAGGTAATTGTAAAAAGTGTCCATAAGAAAAGTGAATTACGCCTGCATCTGTAATCGGGAAAGCCAAACCAATACGAGGGCTAAATTGATATTTGATTGTAGCATCGTTATACCAATAAGCTAATCTCTCATCAAGTGTTTTGGTAGCTTCACCCGGATCTTGAACACCATTTCCATTTAAATCATGAAAACGGTTAGAAGGTCTTTTGGGATCGTGGATGTAAGGGTCTGATGGGTCAGTTAACACAACACCATTCGGATCAAATACATCAAGGCGCACACCGATATTAAAAATTAAGTTAAATGCTTCAAACTTGGATTGTATATATGCTGCTGCCTCCGTCGGCTTCCTCAAATATTGATCATTATTGTTTGAAGTTGTTGGTGGAATTCCCATTGTTAAAATCCCATTCTCATAAACCGGAAATAAGTTAATGTTCTCATAATAAATTTGATGACGTTTATATTCACCACCAAACTGCACATTGATTTCCTGATTAAACTGAGTTGCCCAATCAAGTTTAGCAGAAATTGTTCCTGAACTTCTATAAAATCTGCTATAATCAGTTCCACCTATATTAAAACTGTATGGAGGAGTTTGCAATGAATAGTTATCAACATAGTTTGTTGGTTTAGCCGGATTACCGGTATAAATATCTTCAAATAAATAATGTCGATAACTTTTGAAATAATAAGAAAGATTAAAATTATAATAACTTGAATTCGAAACAGCATGATTCAAAGATAATTGGTTCGTATTACCTCTTCTGAATCTTTGTAGACTGTTATCAGGAGTTAAACGGTTATCAGAATTGAAATCTTGATAATCCTGGCTTTCAAGAATATAGTTGTAACTTAATTTCATTCCTGACATTACTCGAAAAGTCAATTTTGCTTGTCCATAAAGCCTTTCATTTGGATTCATTGCAACAGATTCATTATCACCACTTTGAGTGATATTAAATTTTGTTCCCCCTGAACCCGGGACTTCAGTAGCTTTATCAGTAATTAAAAATGTTCTTTTACCGAAGAAGTAGCCTGTATTATAGAAATAACGTCCGGTAGTAAAGAAAAAGAGATTATCTTTTAAAATTGGTCCGCTTAAACTACCTTCAATACTTTTGATTGCAAATGGACTAACTTTTTCAATTCCCCAAAACTTATCGCTTTTATTGGAAACATAATCGCCCGAATATGCGGTCAAACTACCGTTAAAATTATTATTTCCGTCTTTTGTTACAAGGTTAACAATACCGGACATTGCCTGCCCATACTCAGCATTAAATGCACCGCTTATTACTTGAAGTTCCTGAACTGCAGTTGCACTTACTTCAATTACAGTACCGCCATCATAAGCATCTGTAACGGGAACGCCGTCAATCTGGAAAGCGATTTGACCCTTTCGTCCGCCTCGAATATGAAGATCACCACCTGAACTTACTATTCCAGCTTGCAACTGAAGTACATCGCTAATTTCAGTAACAGGAAGTTCCGAAATCATATCGGCGCCAACAGTTGATGTTGATGCAGTTAAATCTTTTTGAACTAAAGGACGTGTTGCTGTTACAACAACATCTTCCTGAAGTTGATAAGCCATTGAATTCAATTTGAAATCGAGATTAGTAGTGAATCCGGTTTGAACTTTTATATTATTAACTGTAACCGAGTTATATCCAATAGCAGAAGCTTTTAATGAATAAATACCGGGAGGTATGTTAAGAATATAATATTCCCCGTCAATGTTTGAAGCCGAGCCCATTGTGGTTTCTTCAACTATTATATTTACAAAGGGAATTGGTTCGTTGGTTGTGGCATCTTTAATAACGCCCGCAATTTTACCGGATTGTGAGTGGAGCATAGGAGTAAGAAGTAGAAAAAATAGGAAGAAAGTTCTTACATGTATCAGTTTGTGCATGAAATCCTCCTGCAACTGTAGTGAGTTTGTTTCATTATTTCATTCTATATATAAAAGTTGAATTAATATCTTGAAAATAAAGTTCATTGTTTTTTGAAATGGTCAGCTTATTCGAGATTTGTTTGTTTGAAATAAAATATGGGGCTGTTTCCGGTTTAAGATTTTCTTCATTTAGGATTAGAAGATAATTTCCGGATTCGGCAGAGTATGTTAGGAATATATTCCCATCATGTTTAACCAAACTATAAATTCTAAAACTGTTTATTTTTGTTTCGTTTAAAATTATTCCTTCAGAAGAGATGTTTCTAATTTGGTTTCCGTTTGATGTTAAATAACCGTTGTCAGTTTTAACAATGTTATCAAAATTGAAGTCTGTAATTTGAATCAATTTTTCAGAAGAAGTTTCGTAAATAAATGATTTGCCTTTTACAGAACTGTTGTCCCAAACAACACCTGAAACGAACATTCGGTTTTCATCTATATAAAGTCCGGTTAATATGGAAAGATTTAACTTTGAAGCCGAAACTTTATTAGTCGTTTTGTCTATTGAAAATAAATCGATTTCTGCTTCGGTAACACTGTTATTCATAGCAATTTCATTCACTCCGACAATTATTGTATTCGCATAACAACGAATAAATGCTGTGCGTTCCATTTCAAGTGGGACTTCTTTTTGTAACGAAATTTCAGTTTTTCCCTTTTCATCAATTATTTTTAACTCATAAGAAAGCGGATCAAACAGAACAATAAATCCATTATCACTTACAGAAGCAATCGGGTGAGGTAAATCGAAAGGAGCAATTTCAGAATATTTTGTTATTAGTTTGAAAGATTCATCAAATAAGAAATAGTCTATATTATAATCATCTTTTGCGGGCTTAAAACCATAATTTGTTATTAACAGATAACTACCGTTTTCAGAATTATAAATTACCTTTTTACCTTTGATCTGCTCCGAGTAGACTGAACTAGTTCCAGAGACGACCTCGAAAGATTTTTCGTCGGTCTGAATTTTGACATTTTGGTAAGAGTAAATTAAATGGGAGTTACTTAAGATTTCAATTTTTGAATCTTGTGGAAGGATAGTAACCGAAGTAATAATTAAAAAAAGTAAAAATTTCATCATATATCAATTCAGCCTTCGACCTAAAGTATTTTTTCTCGTAAATATTATTGAAGAACTTACATGTTGTTCAATTGTTACTTTGCATTCCCCGTGGTAGCAATTACAAATTTAATGGGGTTAAAACTAAATAATTTCCAATTAACATCAAATATGCTGAAACATCCCCAAACGTTTCAAAAAAAAACATAAAATTATTTAAGAATTACCATTCCTTTTGTTTCGGCTTTTTCATCAACAAGCAACCTATAATAATAAACCCCGCTTGAAATCAAATATCTGCCTGCGTCAAAAATCACTTCATGATTTCCGGTACTTCTATATTCATCAACAAGCAATGCAACTTCCTGTCCAAGCGTATTAAATATCTGCAATTTAACTCTATTCGGTTTATTAAGATTAAACCTGATTGTTGTACTGGGATTAAATGGATTAGGATAATTTTGATACAATGCGAAATCTTTTAAACTTATTTCATCCTTGATATTTACGGGTGCGCCACGATAAATAATTCTAAAAGCATCTGCAGCAACTGTACCTGTACCGGAATCACTTACTGTTATCGCTATTTTCCCGGAATTATTCAAATCCAAAGTAGCCATGTAATTCCACTGTCCGCCGCTTATCCGCAAATTCTTCTGACGGTCAAGTTGATTTCCTCCTCCTTCAATATGATATTTTACATCATAAGCAAAATTTGGATTTGTGGGCCACCATGCATAAACATCGTAATTACCGGATTCAAGTATTTCACTTTCGAATTTAATGGGACCTCTGCCGTCACTTGTTTGTGTGGTAATATAATCATCACTGTAAAATTCGTTTCCAATTGATTCAACATTCCAAAAATTAGCAACGTTTTTATTATCAAGTATAAAATGACGCGGATGATTTATTTCCAGATATTCAGCAACAGCATAAACAGTACGTTCACCCAGATAATTCAGATTTTCAATTGTTACCGGTTGATCGTTAGAATAGAAATCATAAGGAGTTTCATACGTAAGAGCCATTACTTTATCACCATGATTATTCCATAACCAACCTTCAGGAAAGGTTGAACTTAGATTTGAAAACCGATAATCACTTTGAACAAAGTATGGATTATCAGAGGTATTTAAATTTGAGAATTGCATTTCGCGTCTGTAAAAGAAATCACTTGTTGATGATGCTGTGTGAATCCAAAAAGTGCAAAACGGAGAGGCTTGTGAATGTAAATTCAGAAAAACAGACATTACTTTTTCACTATTAATAGCACTCATTCTCTGTTTAAGAAATTTAACTTCTTGCGTTGTTTGAGCATCACTTTTATTCCAATTTGATTCAACATCAACGCCATCATAATTGGTTCTCGATCTTCCGTAAAAAACACCTTCCGGATTAGTAAATGGGATACAATGAAAAACTATATTCTCACGATACTTTTGTATAACCGGATTGTTGGAAAGCAGGGTTTGAATAATTCCCTCAAATTGCCACGAGCTTGGTGTTTCACCCGGATGAGTTCTTGCGTGAATCCAAACTCTTATTTTACCAGAATCAGAAACGGTTTTATCGGTTATTCTTATTTCTTGTATTAATAGATTTCTGGATGTAATTCCGATTGTATCCACTACCGCAAATTCTGATTCTTTCCATTCATTAATTCTTTCCTGCAGAAATGAATAATTATAAGGAGTGTAATAGGAAACGTAAACGGTATCCCGCGAATAAGTTTTTTGGAATAGATTTACAGAGGGACTCTCTGAAGCACTGAATCTTTCGTAATTTTTATCATCATAAGAATAGACTGCTCTCACAACATCGCTGGACGAAACCCGAACTCTTACGTAACAGTCTTTCACATTTTTAATTCTGAAATAAAACCAGCGCCCGCCAATATCGGTTTTAGTTGTGACCGTGTAAAGAATTGAATCGGTTGTAGAAACCGTATTTATATTACCGCTTTCAAAATTCCCTTCAAAAACGACTTGAGCTTTGATATTTGAACTGAATAAAGTCAAGAAAAGCAATAAAAGAAAAAAATATTTGTACGAAGTAGTTAACGTATGCAATATATTTGCTGTAGATGTTTTAAGTTTCATTATTAACCGGTATATGTAATTAAATCAAGTTTACATTTAAATATAAGTATAACTTCACTTCCATGAAAAAGAAAATTCAAGCCGATTCGGTAATTAAGTTTTTTGTCTCAATAATAGGAATTTTTATTATCGCATTCATTTTAAGTGAACTTGCGCATATATTTATTCCGTTTGTATTCGCATATTTTTTATTTTTTCTTTTTTCACCTCTTAATTTTTATTTTGAAAAAATAAAGTTCCCTACTGTATTTATTATATTGATAGACGTTGCCATAGTGGTCATTATCTTTTTAAGCATCGGAGGATTTTTATTGGATTCTTTCCTAAGATTTTCATCCGATCTACAAAATTATTTTGATAAGATTAATCTGATTGTAAGAGAGTTGGCGGTTGACTTAAAAATCCGTGATCCATACTTCAGAAGTTTTTCAATTCAAAAAATAATTTCCAAACTGGATTATAAAGAGTTAGCCGGCGGAGTTTTTTCTTCAGCATTTTCAATAACAGGGAGTATATTTTTCGTTCTTCTCTTCTTCGTTTTTATTGTTGGCGGACATCATGGTTTTATTGAAGCGATAAGGAAAAGATATGTCCAAGGGAAAATTGAGAGCGATTTTGATGAATCCCTTGAAGGAAACGAATTGAATACTACTATTGATGAAAATCATACATTAACGGTGAAACACTCAACCGAAATAAAACTCGATAACACATTTAAAGCGATTACAAAGCAGATTCAAAATTATATTATTTCTAAAATTATTATTAACCTCGCAACCGGTATAATCACTGCATTTGCACTATTTTTACTTGATGTTGATTTTCCTATTATCTGGGGATTGTTAACATTTTTCTTAAACTTTATTCCGACAATCGGCTCTGCGGTTGCTCTAATACTTCCTACATTAATGGGAATTATTCAACATGATTCACTTGGTTACGGAGTGTTGATCGCAGCAATAATGGCACTGATTCAAACTCTTGCTTTTAATATTACAGAACCGATTTTGCTCGGAAGACGGCTTGATCTTAATCCTATAATGATTCTTCTATCAGTTTTAATTTGGGGATATATTTGGGGAATTGCCGGAATGCTGCTTGCTGTTCCACTAACAGCTATTATTAAAATTATAATCTCGAACTCAGAATCACCAAATTTAAAGTTCATCTCCGATTTGATGGATTCTGACTGAGAATTTTTCTCTTGGTTTAATTGATTTTTGATTATTGACTATCTTAAGACATCAATCAAAATGCCGATCCTTTCGGGTATAAACCTTAAGTCATTAATTATTTCCTCACTTACAAAATGAAATGTTATTGTAATTATTTTTTCGTCTTTTAACACCCGAAGATAAATAAATTCTTTGGAGACGTTATGAAAGCTTTAATACTATTATCGTTGATTATTATATACCCGGCTTTAACAGAAGCTGAGATCAATAACTTGCAAAATGGAAAAAATAATTTCAACAACAAGTATGCAATCGATAATCTAATTTCATGTCTCACTTCCGAAAATCAAGGAGTTAAAAGGCAGGGAGTTTATTTTGCGGGACTTTACAAGGTTGATGAATCTGTTGATTATTTAATTGACATAATCAAAAATCAGAATAATGATGAAGTTCAAAAATTAGCTGTACTTTCGTTATTAAGAATAGATTCTCCTAAAGGGATAAAATTCCTTAAAAAATTTACAGTTGAATCTGATAATACCGATTTGCAAAAACTCAGTTCTTTTGTTTACTTAGATGATGCTTCCATGAAATGATGAATAAGATTTGAAATATTTTACAAGATTAATGAGTATTATTAATTAAGACTAAAATGGAAGCATTAAATTAATCCGGCTGTTTCAGAAGATGATTATTTTGAAACAGCCGCTCTTTTCTCTTTAACCTCCGTAACATGAAAAAAAGTTGTTCATCATTCAAAATTATAAGTTTGACTTTTTACCAAATTGGAATAAATTTGTTTTCGGAAACGAGGCAAACAATAATAATTTACCCGGAGCAGATGAATGAGAAGAGAAATACACCGATGGTGGAGCCCGAATCTTAACAAAGAAATGGATCTTGTTGTTTACGGGCATTATGGTTTCGGATTATTGATGTTTCCAACAGCCGCTGCTGATTTTCTTGAGTATGAAAGATTTTATCTTGTACATACTTTGGCACATATGGTTGAGGCGGGAAAGTTTAAAGCTTATTCTATAAACAGCATTAATAGTGAAAGCTGGTTAAATAACAATATGCACCCCGCTGATAAAGCAATAAGGCATCAGCAGTATAACAAATACATTATTGAAGAAGTTGTTCCGTTTATTTATAACGACTGCAACGGGCACGTCCCGATTGTTACAACAGGTGCTTCATTAGGAGCATTCCATGCCGCAAATTCTTTTTTCAGAAGACCCGATATTTTTTCGGGAACTGTTGCATTAAGCGGTTCATATAATCTTAAAGATTATACAAAAGGTTATTACGACGATAATGTTTACTTTAATTCTCCGGTGGATTATCTCCCCCACTGGCATGATGATTTTATGTTAAACCAAATGAGGAGTAATAAGAAAATAATAATCGCTTCCGGGCAGGGCGATTTTGAAGATCCCGATGCTTCACGTTTACTCTCTTCTATACTTAGCAGTAAAGGGATTAATCACGAACTTGATATTTGGGGTTATGATATGCCCCATGACTGGCCTACATGGCGCAAAATGTTACCTCATTTTCTGGGTTCAAGGTTCTAATTCTTTTTTAGTATTTATTTGTGTGTGTTAACTAATTCCCTCCGTTAATTTTTTTTAATAAAGTAAGAATTACCTTCTTATCAGGTTATTCTATTAATATATCTATATGAGGAGTCCTATGAAAAAATCGACAAGTGGAAAATTCATTGTAAATTTCCTATTGATTACAGTTTCTGTTTCATTTTTAATTTATGCAAGTTCTACCGGAATTACCGGGGTAACACTGAAGAATGGAGATGGATGTGACTGTCATGGCAGTTTATCTACAAGTGTAATAGTTACCATTAATGGTCCTGATGTAATGACAGTTAATGAAACAGCATCATTCACAGTTACGATAACAGGCGGAACGCTTAGTGCAGGCGGAACTAACATTGCTGCATCAACCGGCACTTTAACTGCAGGTGCGGGACTAAAAAAAGTTGGTGACGAATTAACTCATACATCCCCAAAATCACCGGTTTCAAATGTTGTTACTTTTGAATTCACTTATACTGCCCCCGCGACAACCGGAAATGTTACTTTATATGCAAACGGTAATAGTGTTAATCTAAACGGAGCAAATACCGGTGATATGTGGAATTTTGCACTTAACAAAACAATCACAGTAAATCCGGTAACAGATGTTAAAGATATTAATTTAGTTACTTCTTTTAATTTGAATCAAAATTACCCAAATCCATTTAATCCAAGTACAAATATTAGTTACTCATTAATGGAAGGGAATTTTGTAACACTTAAAGTATTTGATGTTCTTGGAAATGAAGTTTCTACTTTAGTAAATAGTTATCAGGCAGCCGGAATTCAGAACATAAAATTTGATGCCTCAAAATTAAACTCAGGAATTTATTTCTACCGAATTGAAAGCGGCAATTTTGTATCTACAAAGAAAATGATTTTGAATAAGTAACATTTCAAACGTCAGTAAAATATTCAAGCCCGAATCATTTTGGTTCGGGCTTTTTTGTTGTACCTGGTTAACCGAAATGCGAATATATTAACCGACATTCTTTAATGTTGCCTCTAAAAGTATCAATTTTCAAGCTTAAAGATTAAACGTCCGAGCTTAAAGCTCAATCATTTGAGGTCAAAGCTCGAACAATTGAGGAAAAAGCTCGAGTTGTCGAGCTTTTAGGTGGAACGATTGACCTAAAAGCAGCAATCATTCTGCTTAAAGCTCAAAAATCCCGAAGGGATGATATAATGTTTTTGGGGTTGGAATTGTTGTGATGTTTAGGTCACCCCTACGGGGTTATGGTTGTTGGAAATTTTGTTTTGCTACAAACATATCACCCCTCCGGGGTTCTGGTTGTTGGATGTGTTTGGTTATGTTACAAACATATCACCCCTTCGGGGTTTGATGTGTCCCCTTAATAGTAAATATTCGGGACAAATTTTATGAAGTTATTTTTCGGCTTTTGTTTGATGTGTACTGCTATGCATAAAAAATTCGTGGGTTAATGATACTTACATCTTCCCTGACCCGTGAAATGCATGTTCTTATATTTCACTGGATCCAACTTCCCCCTTAGGGGCAGGCATCTTTCCATTTATTCTAAACCAAGCACATCATCGCTGTGCGTCATAGGTTTGCATTTTTGTATCATTTGTCGCTTTGCAGCTAAAGCTTATAAGGTATTTTAATAAATCCCATCTCTCTCTTAAAATCTTTTGTGTTTCTTGTTACTAATTTCACTTCATTGATTATTGCTATTGCTGCTTGAAATGCATCCGGAAGTTTAAGTCTATGCTTTTTTCGCAACTCTGCCGCCAAATCTGCTATTTCATTATTGATTGACAATGTTTCAAAACTATCCAAAAGAAATTTTATTGAATGCTTTTCTTTTTCTTCTGCTCCAACTAATAATTCTGCTCTTGTTATCGGACTTATAAATGAATCTTTATTTTTCTTAAGCCATTGTGTAGCTTTCTTAATCCCATTCAGATGATCAATTAAAATAACTGTATCTATCAGATATTTCATATTATCACCAATCTGATCTTAACTTTTCTACATAATCATTACCATCAATTTTCTTTTCAGACCAAATTCCGGCGGTGGCAGAGAGTGCATCTGTTTTTTCAGATTCTACTTTTTTTCGATATTGGCTTAATGCTTCTCTGATTGTTTCGGCAGTCGGTTTATTTATCTTTTTAGAATAATCGTCTAACCAGACTTTTATTTCTCTTGGAAGTGATATTATTGTTCGTATCATTTTACAAATCTTTTTTAGGAAAGATATCACAATAGTGATATATATGCAATGGAAAAGAAAACGGGAGATTATTTCCCGATTATTGGGTTATTCCAAGTACATCATCAAAAGGTGTCAAAGGTTTGTATAGTATGTACAAACCCCGTAAGGGGTGATATGATTGTAACAGACCGAATATTCCCAGCAGTTTCCAAACCCCGAAGGGGTGACATGGTTGTAACAAAACCGGAGCCATCCAACGACCGCAACCCCGTAGGGGTGATATGTTTGTAGCAAAACCGACACATCCAAAAACCAGAACCCCGTAGGGGTGACATAAAAAACAGCATTAGGATTAGTTTAACAAAAACATCATATCACCCCTACGGGGTTTAGGGTATTTTTGGTTTACAATTTCTATAAACAGATCATCCCTACGGGATTAATAGTCAATGATATGAAACATTTTATTTTGATTATAAATTATCAAATAGAAAAACACACCATATATGGATTAACACTGCATCAATACAAATATCAAAATAGTATGTACAAACCCCCGTAAGGGTTACATGATTGTAACATACCGAATATTCCCAGCAGTTTCCAAACCCCGTAGGGGTGATATGTTTGTAGCAAAAACGGAGCCATCCAACAATCAGAACCCCGTAGGGGTGACATAAACATCATACCAATTCAAAACCCAAAAAACATTATATCACCCCTTCGGGATTTGTGAAGAAAAACACCTATATAAAAAAATGCTCTGACAATCTAATTATCAGAGCATTTTGATTAACGAGTAATAAAATTACTTCAGTTTGAATTCGGCTTTTAGGTTTTCAACTGAAATTATAAAATCTCCCTGTTCGGTAATTCGTTTATTATCTCTTCCGATAAATGAAAGTTGTTCCGGTTTAAGTGTAAATGTAACTTCTTTTGTTTCACCGGAATTAAGGTTTATTTTTTCAAAACCTTGCAATTGCTTATTCGGTCTGGAAACTGAACCGTATAAATCAGTTAAATAAAGGAGAACAGCTTCCTTCCCTTCACGCTTTCCGGTGTTTTTAACTTTAACTGTTACTGTTAACTCTTCATTTTTACCGATAACATTTTTACTCAGTTTTAAATCAGAGTATTCAAATGTGGTATAGCTCAATCCATGTCCGAAAGACCATTGTGGAGCGTAAGCATTGGCATCAAAAAACTCGAGTGGTTTATAATCATAATGAACAATATCATTCTGAGCTTTAGGATAAGTTACGGGAAGTTTTCCGCTTGGGTTTGCATCACCAAATAAAATATCGGCTGTAGCAATTCCCCCTTCCATTCCGGGGAGAAAAGCAATAACAACTGCTTTACTTTTTTCGGCAATTGAATTAATAACACGGGGTCTTCCTTCAAACATGATTGTTATAACAGGTTTTCCTGTTTTAATTAATTGAGCGGCTAAACTAATTTGTGCATGATCTAAATTAAAATCGTTAATGTTTCCCGGTGTTTCGCAATATGCTTTTTCGCCGAGACATAAAATAATTGCATCTACATTTTCGGCTGCTGCAACTGCATCTTTTGTATTAATATCGGCATTAAAAGAAGTTCCTTCGAAATATGTTACATTTTCTTTTCCGATTTTTTCTTCAATTGCTTTAAGAACTGTTTTCTTATCTTTTGGATAGAGAGATTCTTCATCACCCTGCCATGTTATTGTCCAACCGCCGTTCATTACTGAAAGCATATTTGCCGTAGGACCGGTAACAAGTACTTTTGATTTTTTACTTAACGGAAGAATGTTGTTATCATTTTTAACAAGAGTAATAGTTTCGCGGGCAGCTTCAAGATTTACTTTTGTATGTTCTTCTGTTGCAATTTTTGAAAGAAGTTCTTTTTTAGGATAAGCATTTTCAAAAAGTCCGAGTTCAAATTTTACCATTAGAATACGGCTTACCGCTTCATCAATTCGTTTCATCGGAACAGCTTTTTCTTTTGCAAGTTCAAGAAGAAGTTCATAAAAAGAGAAATCATAAGGAACCATACTCATATCAACACCGGCCATAACAGCCATACGAACTGCTTCTTTTGGAGTATCGGCAACTCTATCGCGTGTGTGAAGTCTTTTAATATCTTCCCAATCAGAAACTACAACTCCTTTGAATTTTAATTCACCGCGTAAAATTTCTGTGAGAAGTCGATAATCGGAGTGAGTAGGAATTCCGTCAACTTCAGCAGAATTAACCATAACAGATAAAGCTCCTGCTTTTACACCAGCTTCAAACGGAGGAAGAAAATATTCACGCAAAGTACGTTCTGACATATAAGCAGGAGTTCTGTCTTTTCCGTTAAATGGAAAACTGTAACCGACGTAATGCTTTAAACATGTTAATACTTTTGAATCAGAAGAAATATTATCTCCCTGCGCCCCTTTAATATATTCCGAACCAATCATGGAAGCTAAATGAACATCCTCACCGAATGTTTCCCAAAGACGGGGCCAAAGCGGTTGACGACCGAGATCCATAACCGGATAAAAATTCCAAGGAATCCCTGAAGCTCTTGTTTCAATTGAAGTAATTTCACCGGAACGTTTTGCTAACTCTTTATTGAATGAAGCTCCCATATTTATTGCTTGCGGAAAAAGAGTTGCTCCAACGGTATAAGTAGCACCATGAATAGCATCAATACCATATAAGACAGGAATTTTTAATCTTGATTTTTTTGCTGCAACATCTTGAATTTTGGTGATTATCTCGTGCCAATATTCGGCAGTATGAGCAACATCATAAACATTAAGAAGAGAGCCGACATGATATTTAAGAATTGCTTCTTCTAATTTAACTTCATCAAGTTCGTGTGATTGTAATTTTGTTCCTTGAGTTTTAGAAATGGTTTGCATAGTTACTTGAGTCATCTGACCAATTTTTTCTTCAAGCGTCATTTCAGCTAAAAGTTTTTTAACTTTTTTTTCTATTTCAACTGATTTATCAGCAGGTTTATTCGGTATGGCGAAAGTCATTCCGGCTATAATTAACAGTATTAGAACAGATTTCATGTCTATATATCCTTGATTTATTTTATTAATTCCATATTTAATTTAGAAGCACCATTTTTTTTGTCTGTTTAAAAGTAGAGCCGATAAGAGAGAAGAAATAGATTCCGGATGCAAGTTCTATTCCGTAAGATGTCTCGCCATTCCAATTAATCGAATGATACCCGGCGCTTTGATTAGATTCTTTCTCTTCATAAATAAGATTACCCAACAAGTTGTAAATCTTAAGTGTTACATCATCATTTTGATGAAGATAATAACTGATATTAGTTTGTCCATTAAAGGGATTAGGGAAATTTTGGTAGAGTTGGAATTGATCGGGGTAAACCGAACTTTCATCTTTTGTATCTAATGATTTTTGCGTTATAACAAATCCGTTTATTAAAGGATTATCAATATGTGCTGCAAAAAATATTTCGAGAATATTATCAGTTACATTTACATTTTGAACAAGTTTTTCATAAGCCGAATTAGCTCCAACTTTCTGAAAAATATCAAGTTTGTTTTCAACCATTTCACTCTGCACAAAAACATCAAAAATTCTTTTCCCTGAAGTTGTGTGATAATTTTCAGCAAACATCAGTTTAACATCATAAACACCGTTTGGAACACGTACTAAATATTTTACTAATCCGGTACGATCGGTTTGATAAATGACATCTTCATCCGTTCCGTTAATTTGAATTGATGAAGAATAACTTACATTAGTTCCATCAAGATAACCGTATTCAGTTAGTGGTTTAAATTCTTGATCTGCTACATATCCGTTAATTCCAATTCCTCCAGCATTAAGTTTAAGTGGAAAAGTTGGGAACTGTGTATTCTGAATTGTTATTGCTTTTAATCCCATATTATTTGCGGGTTCAGCTTTATCTTTTAGATTCATCATAATTAAATTAGAAATGATTGAGGGATCAAGCCCGCTTACAGTAAGGTCAACACTTCTTTCATCTTCCAATAAAAGAGCAGATTCAATTGTAGCATTTACAATAATATAATTTGAAGGTGTTTCAGCGGATGTTTTTTCCATCTCTTCCGAAAACATAATTCTAACTTTGTTATTAATTGCCCTTGCCCAGAGGGGTGTCGGAGATTTTTTATCAACATAACCAATATTAACATTATCTGTTAAACAGAGAATCATCTTACCATCGCGGAAGACAATATTTTCGTGTATGAAGTCGCAATTATTGCCTCCAAATGTATGTGTAGCTTTATCCCAGCGGTTTGTATCCCAGCTATCTAATTCATCTCTCCATAAAGGAGTGAAATTATTATTTGTACCGTAAGAACCGTTTCCGGGGGTGTAAGAGGAGTAACTAATCCAATCATAATAAGCAAAGGCAGGAAGAATATTTGCGTTCCACTCACCAACCCAATTATTATAAGCCGGATTCCAAATATTCATCATTAATTTTTGTGCTTTATTAATAGTGGCGATGTGTTCTGCAGTCTGTCGATAAACTTCTACTCCATTAATAAACCATGCAACATAATCAGGAGTCCATTCAAAAGCATAAACATGATAATCGAGGTGTGGATTAAAATTTACAAAATGCTGACGCACATTATTTACTTGTCCCGGTGAAATAACATTAAACTGAACAGCGTTATTATATCGCCCAAGAATTTCAATATCAATTTCATTCCAATTCTGAAGCCCGGAAGAAAAATCGTGGTAAGTAAAAAACGAGGCGAGCACTCCTTCCTTTTGCGGGGATTTTAATCTTGTTTCAAATCGACCATAAAGAAAAGATTCTTTAGTTCTGTACTCCCCTCCTTTGTAATCTTTTGATATTAAAAAAGGTGAGATAAGTAGAATTGTAAACAAAGTGAATATTAAATTCTTCATAAAACTCCATACATCTTAAAACTCTCGCCTTATAAAGTATCAGCTGCGTTATCGTTCAAACTCATATCACAAAAATTTAGATAACGCAGCTTCAACAAAGGAGACACCATGCTAAAAAAGTAAACCTATTGAGAACTTTTGAATATTAGTTAATCTTCCAAAATCGGCATAAGCATAATCAAATGACAAACCGATATTCCCCATTAAATATTGTTTAACACCAAACCCAAGTGTAAAGGACTCTTCAGAATCTTCTAAAAATAAAGACTTATAACCTCCGCGAAGTGAAATCATATCATACATAGTCCACTCAAAACCGATATTTATACTTTCATAATTATCATTTGGATGAAGCGCATCAAGGGCTAAATGAATTGTGTGTGATTCAAATATTTCTTTCTTATAACCGACTCCGACTCGAAATGTCAAGGGTAAAGCCCATTCATCGGTTTGTAAGTATGCAGGAATATTTCCGTTATTTCCGGTTGACTGTGTATTCAAATCATGGAGTACTAAATTTGAATTCCCTTCTAACTTCATTTTTGTTCCGAAATTGGAAATAGACATTGCAAGCACCATGTCGTCAAAAGGAGTTACATATTGCACACCAAGATCAACTGCAAATGCAGAAGCACTCATCTTCCAAATTGTTTGTTGAATGAATTTTGGATTAAAACCGATACTGAAATTATCGGTCAGATTTATTGCATAAGTCAAACTTATTGCAACATCTGCAGCTTTGAAGGTTTCACCAGTTCCCCCCGGTTCGTCAATTGTAGTTACACGCATTTCGCCAATACTTGAAGAAGTAAAACTTAAACCAAGCGTACCAAATCCAGAAACCGGATAAGCAACAGCAACATAATTGAATTTTATATCTGCAAACCAATCGGTAAAATCAAACATTGCTCCGGCTGAATTCATTTTTGCAATTCCTGATGGATTCCAGAAAATTGAACTCGCATCATCGGCAAGCCCAACAAATGCGCTTCCCATTGCAGTTGCACGCGCCCCCTGGCTTATAGAGAGAAACGATGCGGCGGTTGTTCCCTTTTTAGAAACATTACTTACAAACTGTCCGAATAAAGATGCAGTTGTAAAAAGAAGAATTACTATTGTTATCATTTTAGTTTTCATTTTCATACTCCTCTATTTAATTACCGCAAATTTTCCGATGTGAGAACCAATCCCTTCAGCATCAACATGATAGATGTAAACACCATAGGCGATTTCCATTCCATCAGTTGAAACTAAATTCCATGAGAGCGCTCCGTCAGAAATTTCGGAATCTTTATTAAGAGTGGTAACTAATGCCCCCGCTAATGTATAAATACGAATTGTACACTTTGCAGGAAGATTTATGAAATCGATTTTCCTTTGTCCTCTTCCTGTAGAATTAAGATTTCTCTTTTCCCATGCTGCCGCACCAAGATATGGGTTTGGAACAACATCAATTTTGGCAAGCTGCGATTTTGCTAATGATGCATCTGCAGTTGCAGGTTTTGTTGAGAAGTTAAAGTAATCCCCAGTTATGAATGGCTTTGTTACTCTAATCTGATATTTATCGCCGGGCTGCGGATAAGTTGGAGTTGCGCTCGGATCGAATGGAGGCATATACGAAACTTGCCATGAAATCCTAAGATTGGACATTGTTTGAGCTCCTCTGAACTCTAATATCTGAATTACATCACCAAGTGTTAAACTTTGAGATGTATCCAAATCCATTACGGCAATTTTTGCTTTTTGTCCGGTATAAAGATTAGTCGCTTTAAAGTTCAATGGAAATTTAGTGTAAAATGGAAATTGCTGAATGTATGCTGTATCAACAGGTGAATCAAAAAATTCAATGTCATAATCAGCAGGCCAGGCAACTCCAATTCCTGTTGTATTCTTAAAAGTCATCATAAGAAGATTGCTCGAACCTTTTAACCAGCCGGTTGAAGAATCAATTGGTGCTATAACGGTATCATTCAATACTGAAACAACCATTCCGTCAAATGGAGGACTGAATTTATTTGAACCGAAATTTGTAGAATCAATTTTAGAATGGAGTGTATCTGCAGCTCCATTCAAAACTCGTACAATATTATATTCGGATGTTGAGTATTGAGGAATTGCACCGGATGATTTGAAGTTGAAGAAATAATTTGCACCATCTTTTATTTCTTTTGGATTAAGAATAGTTACTTGCAAAGCACCGGTACCTAATCCTTCTTTAACATGATTTATATCTCCAATTATTTGAGGATGTTGATAACCTGCAGAAAGAGCATTTGGGGTAATTACCGCACAGTTGATATCAACAAACTGTAATTTACCCGCATAATCTTCTGTTATAATTTTTGTACATTCTGACGGCTGCAATCCCGCAGTACCAAAATTAGGATCACCCATATCATAAGAAACAATTGCGTAATAATATGTTTTTCCGTTTTTCACATCAGTATCGATGTAGGAATGCTGCAGTCCGGTATTTGCACCTCTCCAAAAATGTGCACCGTTAATACCGACAGGATCAGGTCCTTTAATTGAATCGACTAAATCGAACTGAGCAATCGGTTTCCAATATTTGGCTTCCCCTTTAGAATCGGTAATAATTTTTATATCATTAAACTCAGCTTCTTCGGAACGGTAAATTAAATAACCTTCAAAATCTTTTTTATATCCTTTAGTCGGATCGTTATCTTGAAAACCAAGGAATGGATCACGCGATTCTTCGGCTATTCTATCCCAATAAAGAAAGACTTTTCCATCGCCCCCAACTGCACTCACAGTTGGTTTATAAGGTGGACGAGCAAAATTGTAATTTGCATTATAGATTTGCTGAACTGTCTCTTTGTTAAAGATTAAATCTTCAAGGTTATTTCCGAAAACAAGAGCCATAGAGAATCTTTCTCTTCTTCCTTGTTCAAGCGGAAACGGACCGGATGCAAAACACATACTTATATTTGCACGCTGCAATGCAGTATCGAAGTTTGCATAATTCATTCTTGTCCACATTGATTCATCATCTTTAGGCCAACCGCCGCCGGTTCCACCATCACCAAGACGATAAATTGAAATAGCTGTTAAACCGATTTGATCAGATTCATCTTTATCAGTAGCATCAAAATTTGGTTCACCTGCAGTCGGTCTGCCATCACCTTCACCTTCATCGGGACCAATATATTGTGGGTCGAAAGGACCAACGCCATCTTTACCAACGTCATTATTTAATGGTTCGTTTTGATCTGCATCCCATTTACCGTTTCCGTTAAGATCGGTATAGGAGACCCAATCGCCGTCATTATCTAATCCGTCATCACGTCTTTCGTCAATCATCCCATCTTCATCATCATCAATTCCATTTGTTGCATTGCCGGGACTTTCCAGATAAGCGTAACCATAATAACCGGTAATCCAACGAACCGGGGCACCATAACCATCAAAATCATAACAATAAGCTAAGTCCAATGTTTTATCATAATTCGCCATATCATCTCCGGAGTCATCAGTTCCGCCAACTCCGCAATCTGTATAGAAACCGAATAATGTTTTAGGGTAAGTTACATCGGCAATGTTCACTATATCGTAATGCCAGAAAATAATATCTTCTGCAAGAACTTGTGACCATTGGAAACCTCTAACTTCAACGCGGAGTCCGAGTCCTCCTCTGTTAGAATCAGAAGCAATCGGATAATAAGAAAATGGAACTCTTGTAAATTCTTTATCTTTTGAATCATCCATTACATAAAAAGTTTCGAAATCAGAATTAAGCACTCCACGGCCAAAATAACCATACCAGTAACCATCCCATTCCGGAGTTAAATCGAGTGCGTTAGGCCAGAATGCAGGCCATGAGTTTTTATCAACATTTATTGCAGGGTTTTCGGAAGAAGCATTTGAATAACCGGGGACAGGCTCTAATCCCCATATCAAATTTGTTGCAGGATCTCTATCCATCCATTCTCTGTAAGATGTTTCGAGAGGATGTACAACTTGCCCGTTACCGGGAGCCGTAATTTCTGTAGAAATTAATAGTGCAACTCCATCAAGATACGATTGACCGGTTCCCTTAGGCCACTCACCGGAAGGTTGATAAGGCCATTGCCCAACTTCACCGTTATTATAAAAGAGTGTTCTGATTTGGTTTCCGTCCATCACTCCTTCTCTACGATACTGAATATCACCATAAGGATCATTTCGATACTTAATAATTTTAGGATCAGTTTGGGGAAATAGATTTATTGAACTTATCAGAATCAATAAAACTAAAATATTTGAAAAGCGTGAAATCATTATTCTTTCTCCTATTTCTTAAAAACCAAATCCAAAACCGATACGAATTTCGCGCGGTGTTGAATACATTGAAGGATTATTCACATATTCTTCGATTGTGTTCATGCCGATAATTTCGCCGGCATCTTTAACATTCAGATCGTTTGTTGCTCTTCCGGTTGTGCCATAAACACCATATTCATTTTTAATATCAAGCAGATTATAAACCAATAAAAAAGCATTTACTCTAATACCGCCGATGTCAAAAACTTTATCAGCTCTTAAATCAAGATTAAAAGTTGAAGGTTTTATACCGCCGTTTTCAAATCTTACACCTTGCGAAACTCTTCTATCTTCAGTGTACGGAAAGCCAGCACCGTATTGAAAAATAATGCCGACATTCCAATCACCCGGTTTACCTGTGTTTAGCGAAACATTGAATGTATGGCGTTGATCCCAATCTAATGATACTACTTTTTTGGTCTCTTCAACGGGAGGTTTAGTTTGATTATTATTATAAACAGCATACGGATCTGAAGCATTACCTTCAGCTATTTGATATGTATAATCTACTTTTGCGCCGAAGTAATCTATAAATCTTCTTTCGAAGGTGAAGATAAATCCTCGAACGTTTCCGTAATCTCGATTAATAAAACGTGCGTACTTGAAGCCTTCATAAGTATTAATAATTTCCATACCGAGCAGATTACGAATATCACGATAATAAACAGTAAGATTTAAAACCATATTAGTAAAAAGAACTTGCTGTAAACCGATTTCGTACATTACTGTTTTTTGTACACCTAAATCAGGGTTTCCCATTACTGATGATAACGACCCGCCTGTAGTGATAAGGTAATCTGAGTTAGTGTATAAATTTTCAAAACTTGGTATCTGGAAAAAATGTCCATAAGAAAAACGAATAATTCCTTCATCAGTAATTGGAAATGAAGCACCTAAACGGGGACTCAGTTGTAATTTCGCTTTTGTTTTTACAAATTCACCGGCTCCGGGGAAGTCGGGATTTTTTGTAACATTTCGTAGATCAGCAGGGAGAATAGAATTAGGATCAAAATAATCTAAGCGAATACCAGCGTTAATTATCATAATATCATATTCCATCTTATCCTGGACATAAGCTGAAATTTCCATTGGTTTTTTTCGATAAGCTTGATTTCCGAGAGTTCCTAAATCACGATAACCAAGTGTAAAAATTTTGTTACCGAGTGAATCTTCTTGATCTTCTGTTAAGTTAACGATATCGCGAGAATGATTAAACATATCGTGGAATCGAGCCTCAGCCCCCATTCCAATTTTATGTTCTTTAGAAATTTGTGAACTCAACGTCCACTGAACTACACCGGTTTTTGTATTTCTTGTATAACGACCCACCTGATTTCCACCGGATCTGAAAGTGTAACCTGAAGTAGGGATACCTTGACGCGGTTCGACATATCTCGAATCATAAGGGTCTTCATACAAATGTCCCCAATATTTATGACTGTTTACGGCAAATTTCAAACTTGTAAAAGTACTTTGAGTCGGGTAAAACGAAATCTGTAAATTATTTATTGTATTAGTTCTGTAATGGTTCATCACTCCATCAGGAGTCCATGAAAAATAATGATCATAATAACGATTATAATTATCATCCCAGAAAAGTGAATAACTAAATTTAAACATCGGGATTTGATAAGTTACTTTTCCGTTGAAAGAAAATTTCTTATCAGGGTTCATCGCAACGTAAGCATTATCACCAGTATTTCTATAAATCACTAACGTTGGTTCTCCCGGAATCGCAATTTCAATCGGTACATTATCTGTTACATTATAAACTCTTCTTCCGTACAAATAACCATTATTCTCATAATATCTTCCGGTAGTAAAAAATGTTAAACCTTTAAGTCCGGTCGGTCCGCTTAAACTGAACTGAACATTTTTTGTTGAAAGATTTAAGGGCTTATCAAGATTCTTAAATAAATCGGTATTGCTTGTAATATAGTTACCGGCGTAAGCATTAATAGTTCCTTCAAACTTTTGTGAACCGTCTTGAGTAACAATATTTACGATACCGGACATTGCTTGTCCATATTCAGCATTAAAGGTACCGCTGATAACTTCCATTTGACGAATTGATGTATTTTCAACTTCGACACTTAATCTATTATTGAATGCATCGGTTACAGATACACCATCAATTAAATATGCAACTTCATTAGAGCGTCCGCCTCTGAAGTGACCGCCTACTACACCGGCTTGTAGATTAATAATTTGACCAACATCTTCTACAGGCATCATTTTAATATCGTTTGCAGATATTGTTGCCGATGTAGATGTTAAATCTTTTGTTACTAAAGGTCGGTCTGCAGTAACAACAACTTCCTGCCCAAGTTCAACAGCAGTTGATGATAATTTAACATTTACATTTGTTGTAAGGTCAATTCTTATTAATACTTTTTCAACAATAACTTTTGCAAAACCGACAGCACTTACAATAATTCGATATTCTCCGGGAGGAATATTATTAATCACATAATATCCATCCATATCTGCAGCACCGCCAAAATACGTTCCTTCAATTACCACATTCGCACCAAAAACAGGTTCACCTGAATTTGAATCTGTAATTTTACCTGACAACTTGCCTGTTGTACCGGCTTGTATTCCAATTGTTATTGCAATGAAAAAGAAAAAACTTAGCTTGATTGCATTACTTAATTTTTCCATCATTGTCCTTTTAAGTAGTATTTTAATTCTCATAAATCACTAATACATTTTTGAAAAAAGAAGGGGTGCAGTAACTGCACCCCGAGAAAAGATTATTTAACTAACATCATTTTTCTAACTGAATTGAAAGAGCCCGAGGTAATATTATAGAAATAAATTCCACTTGCTAATCCGCTTCCGTTGAAAGAGACATTATATCTTCCGGCTGATTTGAATTCATTAACTAAGTCAGCAACTTCTCTTCCGAGAACGTCGTAAACTTTAATTGAAACCATACCCGGTTTTTCAACTGAATAATTGATAACTGTACTTGGGTTGAATGGGTTAGGATAATTTTGTGACAATGTATATGTAGCAGGTCTATCACTTTCGTCATCTACACCAACAAACCATGAATTACCAATCCATGTATGTAACCAACGAGCAACTGAATTCCATGATTGATCTTCATTGTATGGTGAGAATGTAAGAATTCCTTCTCTTTCACCTGTAGCATCAGCATCATTTATTGAGAAGTCAAGAGGAAGTCTCATTCCTTCAAGAGGCACAAATCTGTTATCGCCGGTTCTTGTAGCTAAATCATCAAAAGAGATTCGTGCTTCAACAGTATAACCGGTAGGGAATTTTTCTGTCCATGCATAATTAACACCGGGGACAAGAATACTATCTCTAAATCCGTCTAACATTGCTCTATCTTTAGCAAAGCGAAAATGATAATCGGGCTGTGCACCACGTTTATAACTTGAGTGTGGAGCTCCATGCCAATCATACAAACCAATGAAAAGATCGGGAGCATCATTTAAATATGAACTGATATTAGGATTGAAACTAACAACATCATCTTCAATATCTAAACCGACATATAGATAATTAGCATCCATTGCAATATGAGCTTTAACAGAAAGATCTGCATCACCTGTAATTGATGTATTAGTAACAATATATCCTGAACCATCTGAAGGGAACATTCTCATTGGAGGAATATTTGTCCATTCAGTGAAATTACCGTCTGCAACGAATGTTGTAGTAGGAGCATTCCAGGAAACTGTAGGATAACCTTTTGCAGTATTTGAAACTGCTGGTGAACTTGTACTAACCGGTCCATAGTTACCGGCAGCATCTCTACAAACAACAGCATAGTAATAAGTTACTGATTGATTTGTATTTGGAGCTAAAAGTAAATGTTCAATTAATTGAACTCCCTCACCTAATCCTAATTTTACAACTTCAACACCGGAAGCTGTGATATCTGTAATTGTTTCGGCACTATAATAAACATCATATTTTTCACCGGTTTCATTCGGAACATCATTCCATGTAACAACATTTTGGAAAGTACCTGCGAATGCAACAACGTTGGTAGGTGCAACAGGTGGAATAACATCAAACTCAGGATTACCAGTCCACCAATCTGTAATTAGAATAACTTTTCCGGCAACACCTGAAGCTTCAGCCATCATTCCGACTACATGTACATTTGAAGAATCAAAACCGCTGGTTCCATCTTGATAAGCCATCTCACGTAATGGGAATGAATATGAATGCCATTGGTTGTCAGCAACCGGAGTGAAAACTGTTCCAACTTTCCCGGAACCACCTTCAAATTGAACTCTTAATGCGCCAACACCGTCTGCAGCTTTCATTTTGAATTTCACACTATCTTGTTGCCATGCACCGGCTAAATTGTAAGTTGGATCAGCCGTAAAGCCCATACCGGTCCAACCGTTTCCCCATTCATTTCCTTGAATCCATTGAAGGGCATTTGTTCCGGCAATTGGACCAACTCCAGTTTCGACACCAACACTCGATTGTCCCCATGCCCAGGCAGATAAATTTCCTGCTAACGTCATACCATTGAAAACTATAGCGGGAATAGCTCTTACACCAGATCTTCTGAAACCGTCAACTGTAAATTTGAGAGAATCTGCAGGAAGATTAACACCGGGAGTATAACCTGATGTAATAGCAGAAATATTAAAACCGATAATTTTATCGAAATCAAGTTTACGGTTATTATAAGTGAACCCACCCCAATTAGAAGGAGAAATAACAAAACCTGCATCACTCGGAATCACGCTTCCGTCTGAAGAAATCTCTGTTAAAGGAATTTTTAACTCAACCCATCCTGATTCTGTGTCAAGGATAGTTGCATGTTCGTAAATATACTCTTCTATTGGATCATTTTCACTTGGACGATCAGCAATGTGAATTCTGAAAACCATATTAGCCGGAATTGAAGGAGCTTTTGTAACTTTAATCCAAATTGCTAATGAATCGTTGATAGCCCAATTCATCAATGGTTGTCCTTCGGGGACTCTTTTAATTAATTGAGCATAGCTGCCCCATTCATGGAATGCACCGATATTAACATCAACATTAGCAGAGGCAGTGCCTTCTTTAACATCGGTTGTGTTTGTTGTAAAGTTCATAAAACTGGGAGGACCTTCTAACGATATTGTGTATGTGGTATCTGTAGAAATATCCCCGTCAAAACTTTCGATCATCTGTGCATAAACAACAGAGAAAGAAAAGAAGAACACAAGGAGAACAGGTTGAATGAGTTTTTTCATAACTTCCATCCTTTTTAGTTAATTAAGAAATTGTCAATCAATCGCACCTGATATACAATTGAATTAACAGATTTAGTTTGGTTATTTATTCGTTTATTTATCAAAACCAGAGACTCCATAAACCGATTATTATCATTAAAATGAAAATCGAAAAAAATACGTTTGCTCTATATGTTTTAACAGCACTTTTTAAATGTCTTAAGTTAAATCCAATATCTTGAAGATTCTCAGAGAACAAGAGTTGCAGATTTGAGCGTGTTGGCTCTGAACTTACTTGAGTAGCATAACTTATTCCAATCAACAATAAAGAACTGATAATAAATGAAAATATTGCAAAATGGAGGAAATTTATGTTTGCTAATGCAACAAGAACTGGGTTTTGTACAACATCAAATCTTACCAAAAAGTCAGCTGTTAATTTTGAAATGCCTATGCTCTCCCCTATTATCAACGTCCAAAGCGCTCCTTTTGCGTTTACCTTTTTCATAAAAAGTCCGAAAATAAAAACTGCCGTTATTGGTGGACTTATATTCGCTTGAATACTTTGCATATATAAATAAAGTTGAGAGCTGATTAACTTAACAAGCGGAACACCAAGAATGGCTGTAACAACAATTATCATTGTAGTTAATCTTCCAACTAAGACAAGCTTTTCTTCAGATGCGTTCGGGTGCCGGGGTTTATAAAAATCATTTGTTATTAGTGAAGCGGTACTATTAAAAACACTTGCCAATGATGACATTATTGCAGCAAGTAAAGCGGCAAGTACAAATCCCTTAACACCAACAGGTAAAATATTACTCGCAATTAAAACAGGATATGCTTCGTCCCCCTGTAAGCCTGGAAAAAGGGCATAAGCAATTAAACCGGGTAAAACGAGTATGAAAATTGGTGTGATTTTGAGGAAAGCTGCAAGGAGTGAACCGCGTCGAGCATCATCAATTGAGCGGGCTGAAAGAACACGCTGAACTATATATTGATCAGCGCACCAATACCAAAAAGCAATTATTGGAGCACCGAAGATAATCCCAGTCCATGGGAAATCGGGATGATCCATTGGTTTGAACATTGTAAAATAATCAACCGGAAGTTTTTCTTGTAATGCGGCAAACCCACCTACTTCATTCAACCCGAAAATCGTTAACAATAATGCTCCTGCTAACATCATAAAACCTTGGACTATCTGGGTTTTCATAACTGCATAAGAACCACCGACAACGCTATAAATACCGGTCATAAGTACGATAATGATTGCAGAAGCATAAATGTTCAAACCGAATATTTTGTAAAATAAAATTCCACCCGCAAAAAGGGTGACAGATATTTTTGTAAAAAGGTAAACTACTATGGAGATGAATGTAAATATTTTGCGGCTTCTTGCGTCATACCTTTTTTCGATGAACTCAGGCATTGTTATAACGCCTGATTTAATATAAATCGGAGCTAAAAACCAACCTAGAATTATCAGTATAAAAATCGCCATCAACTCGAATTGTCCGACTGCCAAACCGCTGCTTGCCCCTGAACCTGCAAGACCAATAAAATGTTCACTCGAAATATTTGTAGCAAAGAGGGACATACCGACACCGAGCCAGGTTAAATTTCTCCCGGTGAGGAAATAATCATTCATCGTTTTATTACTTTTCCGCGAATAGTAAAATCCGAGTATCATTACCCCGATCAGGTAACTGATTAAAATTATTCCGTCAAATGTTCCGAAATTGTGAGTCATTCCATTTTAAATTTATTTAACCTGAAGATAACAGCACAAAAAGTGCCAGGAGTTTTATTGAATTAAAATGATGATTTTTGACTTAAATGGTAATCTGAATTGTAGAATTGCGGGTTCATTTATTATTATGATAAATCTGTTTATTATTTTAATAACCAATTTTGATGTGTAAAGATTTTCAGCAAAAAAAAAGCTGCCAATTCCGGCAGCTTTTAACAATAATCGATGAAGAATTAATTTGGAAAGGCAACTGTATCTGAAACAGCTTTGTATAAATTCTTCATATCCTGCAAACCAGTTTTAAATGCAGTCATAGCTGAACCTAATTGACCAAATTTAATTTTGTGTTGTGATTCGTTTGCTTTGGATCGCAAAAATTTTCCTAATGTCATTGATTCCATTTGTAATTGTGTTCCATCTGCACCGTGGCATGATGCACATTTTGAATCAAAATAGGTTTTACCTACAGGGGCATCACCGTCTTTACCAATATTTGAGAAAGTTGCACGACCTGTTGGGTAGGTACCGGTTAATGTCAAATCATAAAGCTGAGTTAAATCTAAAGCTTCAACTTTCAAAAATTTAACAATATCCCAAATTTCTGCATCAGTTAAGAGTTGAGTATAATTAGGCATTTTATCGCCTTCAGTAGCGTTGGTGGAAGGATCATAAGTTGTTAAATCAAAACTAATATCTCTTCTGCCAGCGGTTTTTTTGATGGCATCAAATAGTTCTTGACCAGTTTTTGTTTTTGCAAGAGTTACTAAGTCCATACCAGAAATATTTGGTCTGTTTGCATTTGGACCACGACTAACATAAGAACCTTTTGTACCAACTAAATCCCATCCATGACATTGTTTGCATCGAAAAAAATCGGCTTTGGCATTTAATTTAGCCAAAATATCAGTATCACCTTTTTTGGAATAGTCAGCTTCTGTAGACCAGAATTTGTCGTATCGAATTCCACCATTAATACCATCCGCCTTATCGTAATCGGTTGGTTTTTCGACTTCATTGATCGTCTCTTTACAAGCAGAAATTAAAACTGCAAGTAATAAAATTAGAAGTAGTGAGTAATATTTTTTCACTGCTCCCCCTTTCGTTAATAGTTGTTAGTGTTAAATATTTTTTAACTGTCAATTAATTTGACTTAACAAAATATGAAGATAATTAATATTTGTCAATCGTTGTTTAAAATTTAGAATCTTCATAAAATAAAAGAGTTATTATTTATTCACTCACCTTAAGCAGATGTCATGATGTTCGCCGCGGAAAATCATTTCAGCATCTGTCCATAAGAAGGGAGATCCCGAAACGAGTTCGGGATGACATATATGGAAAAATTGTCATGCTGAATTCATTTCAGCATCTAAATATTATGGGAAAACAGATTCAGAAACAATTCTCCCTGGCTAACACAATGACGAATAGTGTTTTTTACATTTCTTTTGCGAAAGGTGAGTTATTCATTTAGAATTAAACTACCTACTTGAGAATAATAAGTTTTTTAATTTCCTTAAAATTATCCGCTCGTAATTCGTAAAAGTAGACTCCACTCGATAATTCACTTCCATTAAAATTAACTTTATACGTCCCGGCATTTTTGAATTCATTTACTACTGTAGTTACTTCCTCACCTAAAACATTATACACTTTAAGCTCAACCATACCGGTTGATGGAATTTGATACTCAATCGTGGTTTCCGGATTAAATGGATTTGGATAATTTTGTTTTACTAAATATTCATCGGGAATAAGATGTTCACTTTCATTTTCAACAGAAGTGGGCATACCACCAAGATTGAAATAAGGGGCATAATAAGTTTTGAGTGTATCGCTAACAGTTTTGGCAGTATCTCTGCCCATTCGGTAAAGTCCCATACTTTGAAATCCCTGCGGATGTTGATGCGAATACCAATCGAAAATACACCACCAGGTAATTCCCATTAAATAACCCCCTTCGTAAAATGCACCGTTTGGCTTTATCGTTGCAGCTCTGAATGTGAAAGCAGAAAAAGTTTCCTTAAATACTGTTACTTGAGCCGATTGTCCACCAGGGGCATTAAGTTCACCAGACCAATAACCGAATTCCGTATCAAGCACAGGTTTGAAAGGATATTCATAATTTGCATCTGTAAGAAAACGTCGGGTTCCATCATAATAAGTTCCGCCATGGAATATTCCGAAGTACATCGTCCAACCGGCAACATCACACGCTGCTTGAGATGGATCATTTGGACCGGGTCTATCTGCTGCGGCTGATTGTGTAATTAATCTTCCATCCGGATAATTAAAATTAATGTCCTGCTTAACTTTAGTTATAAATGTTTTTCTATTAGTAACATCAAGACATTCATTAGTCGCACTCCAAAGCAAGACTGAGGGACGATTATAATCTTTAAAGACCATTTCTTTGAACATCTGTTCATGAATATGGCGAATACTATTCTGGATCACCCATGGCATCTGATCATCGAACCACCAAACCGGAATTTCTTCAACTATTGCAATTCCAAGTCTATCTGCAATTTGATAAGTATAAAGATGATTCGGATAGTGTGCAGTACGAAGCATATTTGCATTTACATCTTTAACTTTTATAAGATCATCGTAGATAACATTAATTGGAATGCTTCTTCCATAAACAGGATGATCCTCATGTCGGGCTACTCCGGTGAAGAAAACCGGTGTATTATTCAAATAGACTTTATCTTCTACAGTTTCTATAGTCCTAATTCCGAATTGAGTATAATATTCATCAATAACATTTCCGCTCTCTTTAACAGTCACTTTCATAATATACAGATTTGGAAATTTAGGCGACCAAAGACGAGGATTATCTACTGTTAAATTTGTGCGCCAAACATTTACCGAATCATTTAAAACATTTAATGTTGATTGGGAAGTTCCGCTAAATGCTGCAACATTTCCTATCAACGAAGACGCTTTATCACTCTGAATATTCCCTTCATTTATATCTGCATTAAATATTTCTATTTGAACATCAACATTTTTACTATTTCCACTTTTATTGTAAAGAGTAACTGTTGTCTGAATTTCTCCATTAATAGTTAAAGGAACCACATCTGCCCGAATCACCGAAACTTTATTTGAAACTTCAAGATAAACATCATGAATAATTCCCGTATAATTAAACCAATCTACACGCGTATAAGGGACAATATCATTGCGGCTGCCCCATGCGGGGTTATCAACTCTAACAGCAATTACATTTTCAGTTCCGTAATTAAGTTTATTGCTAACATCAAATGCAAAAGGAGTATAACCCCCTTCGTGATAACCAAGATAATTTCCGTTAAGCCAAACATCAGCTACATAATTCACAGAATAAAACATCAGTTTAATGAATTTACTATTTAACAAATCGGCTACATCAAATTTATATCTGTACCAAACACCATCCTCGTAATATTCAGGAACTGTTGGAAACGGGTTCATATTATTTTCAACACCCGGGATTTGTTTAGTTTGCCATGCTGCATCATCGTAAGAAGGGAGATGACGGTTTTGCGCTTCATTTACAAGGTTATTATACCCCGTTTCATCACGCTTGGCAAGAGTGATTATATCACTTGCCACAAAACGCTGCTTCTTCCATGTCCCTTTAAGATCGATTGTTTCTCTTTCCTGTTTTTCAAAAGAAGGAACCGGTATTCCGTTTTGATACGGAACTGTAATACCATCGACTTTTGGTGTAAGAAATGTGGCTTCAAGTGAAGCGACCTGGGAGTTTCCTTTTGAAACTAAGAAAAAAATCAATATCAAAAAGATGTAAGAAAACTGTTTCATGCTTTGGTTTCCGTTATTAATGTTTGTATAATTTTTAGGTTTTGATAATTGCCGGCTTTTTAGCACGAGTATAACTGCAAAAATAATACCACGACGATTTATAACGTAAACAATTGATTTTAGTTGATTTTTGCTTCAGGTTATCAGAAACAGCTTCCTGATTTTATTAAAATTATAAGTAGATTTATTAATGTAATAAAGTTAAAGCGAAGAAGACTTTAAACACTCTCCACTTATTATTACAAATTGAATTTTAAAAACCCGCTGTGATGATAATCTTAGTTCCGTAGATCATTAACAAACTTCAGGCTATCAAAATCATATTTTATCTTTGCAGGGAAAAATTGAAGTGTTGATTAGGTTAGATTTTGTTAAGTCAAAATCACATTAATTTGTTTTCTGCGTAATAGCAAATGAACATCGCTCTTCTAAACCATCCTTGTAATCATCTATTACCATTTTCGGGTTGTAATCAGAAAAAGGAATAAATGAAAACTTAAATTTGCCTTTAAATATTTCTTGAAATTGCGTTAGCAATCCGAAATGCAATTTTTTATCGCAGCTAAAAAGTTGAGATACAAAACTTTTCGATTTACCAAGTTTCTCTGCCAATTCTTTTCTCGAAAGCCCTTCATTATCCATTAATTTTTGTACTTCATGCATTATTTCAAGTTGAAGAACATCTTTATCAAATCCTGTTTTTTCTTCTTTTGTTTTAAAGACGAGAAGTTCTTCCGCTTCATTTAGTAATTCTTCGAATGTTGGTTTGGTGTTAGAATTCATATTCATATTCATATTTTCCTATCGACTCAATTAGAGTAGTTAATTTTTTATCCACATTTTGTGTAGTTTTATTTGTAGTTGCTATCATCACTATTTTTTTGCCGTTTCGTTCGAATTCACCGCAACCAACACCGACAGCCTCAGCCTCACCACCATAGACCAGATCTACACCGACGCCGCAGAATCCAGAGTCGAATTACCGGATGTGTATTTGCTTGGAGGGATGTTCTTACTTGGAGGATTAACGGGGTTTTTTATAAAAAGATTTTTTAAGATTCGTTACTCCTGAAGTATGATAGCCAGGACTCGCTTTAATATTTTTAATTATGTGAAGTTAATCTAACAGATATAATTTTAAAACTCTCTTCGATGCTACTTTCTCCATCAATTAATACATCTGCAAGTTTTGGCAACTCAAATATTGTCTCTATTTCCATTTTATGTTGCTCATATTTTTCACCTAATTGCTTAGTTGAGAGTTGATTCTTTCGACTCATCAACTGATTATTGGATGTTGAAATATAGACAAAAAGAAATTCTTCATCCCCACTTAGCTCTTTTATTTTATTTAATACAGAAGTATGTCGAATTCCTTCAATAATTAGATTCTCTTTACCATCCCATTCAATAAAGTTAAGGATACCTCTACAAAAACTATCTAAATGATTATCTACCAGAGATTGTCCAAATTTTTGTAAATTTTCTCGTGTTTCAGTTACATTCTTTTCTTTAATTATATATCGAATATAGTCACCAAAACCAACACATTTCCACTCAAAAGATTTACTCAAATATTTGGCTAATGTAGTTTTTCCACTGTTAATTCTACCTGAAATCCCTATAATCATATCTAATCGTTCTAAAATGCAAGCTTAAATTGTTCTAATTCAGGCTTTAGCACAACCCACCCTCTTCTATCTCTCTTAACAATATCAATCGGCGAGATTTTTTGAAATTTTGATAATTTCATGATAGTCATATATGATGCTAATCTTTTTGTTTCCCAAAATAATGGATCTTCAATACATAACAATTCTGAATATTCCTGCTTCAGGTCGTCAAACGACAGAGTGTCAAGTTCTAAATATATTACATTCTCAATCTCGGAATAACCAAGTATTGGTCCACCAGATTTTTTTATCAATAAAATATCTCCATCATTAACTCGTTGGTAGGGAGGGCATCTATTAATTGAAAACCTTGATTCCCAGACTTTTTTCCCTATGAGTATTTTAGTAAGGAATGGTTCTATAAAAACACCAAGGTGGAGTGTTTTATTATTTAAGTCAATCCCATTATTAAAAAAAATGCGACTAAAACTGGTTGATAACATTTTTGTTTCCATTAGTGCAATTTATGTAAATGAATGGAATTTTCTAACTCTTTCTTAGAAAACCTTTTAGATAAAATTTCTTGCCAATAACAAACGACTTCATACTGTGTTTCTAGTGCATATTTTGTGATTTCATTTAACCGGGATTTCGTAGGAGAAAATTCGAGAATTTGCAAAGGGATAACTCGTAGAGGGAAGATCGGATGTATTTCGGTTTGTAACCTATCAATAAAACTATTAACAAGATTGAATACATTATCTAAATTATTGGTTGTAAGGGTTACATAACCATAAACATCAAACCCCGCTTGAACAAGCCTTTGCATAATTTTAAATTGTTTATTAAAAAGTTCAGGTTCGGCTCTTGTGTTAAAAGAGAATGAGTTTTTGTCAAATCCTTTAAAGCAGCCAACTCTGCCATAATTTTCTGCCGAACATAAGTAGTTAAGTTCTGATTTAGTTAAATATTTCCAAAGATATTCATTGCTCAAATTATCATCTGACCATATATATATTTGTTTTTTTTTCCTCAATTCTTGTAGGTTTTTTAGGAAATGGAGAGTCCATTCCGGTATTAAATCGGGCTGTCCTCCGGAAATATCAATCACTTTGGGAGAATCTTTCTCATGCAGATACAATTGAATTAATTCATTGACAGACATATATCGAGCATATCGTTTGTCACCATTTAAAAGCTTTTCATCAACAAAGCAGTACCAGCATCTCCAACTACATATTGAATTCTGAAACAATTGAACTTCCAACAAATCTGTTCTTGGAATATTCAACGCATGACATGCAGGATCTATAGGGAGTGGATTTTGTGGCCAATCATTTGTTAAATATCTACGAAAATGATGAACCCTGCCGAACCCGTTGCAGTTTGCCCCCCTAGTGATGTCGTTTTCTTGCAAAGAATCTTTGAAATTAGTTATAAGAAATTCCTCAGAATCTTTTTTATATCCCTTCTCGCGAAGTGTTTTAGAAAATTTTTCAGTATTAATATAATTCATCTCGCCACGAGCGCTTATTCTTGATTAAATAAATCCTTCTGTTCATCAGGTTCATCATTTTTAATTTCTAAATATCGATAGACAAGCTTTGTAAAATACTCAAGTTCTTCATCGGTTAGTTTTCTATTTATCGGAATATCATACCAATAGTTCAAACACTTTTTACAACAAGTGGCAGTTGCATGTTGAGCAGCATGAATAGGATTATCTGATTCAAATGGAGTTTGAATTCCATCTCGAAAAATTTTTTCCTTTTCTTTCCCGATTGAATCTAATAGACGTTTTTTAATAGTGGTATTCAGGGATTCATTTGACTTAGTCCCAACCTGGACAAGCCAGAACCAAAAAGGGAAAAAGTGTTAAATTTGGGACATGAAAATACTAACAGAATCATACAAAGAAAAAATAAGCTTAACGCTTTCCTGTTATGACAGGTTACTATTTTCCGGGAGTTTGCCCG
>JAUXVN010000039.1 GCA_030684555.1 Ignavibacteria bacterium | reverse complement strand
TTGCTTGTTTGTGTTTGTATTTTCCGTGGTTCATATAATTTCTTTTATTTATTACTATCGTAAAAATACAACTTTACGATTTCTCTTCCTTTCTTTCTTTTACTTTTTATTAACTCTTGGGTGAGTTTTTAGAGATGCCCTGAATTTATTACACGCTTTTCGATTCAACCTTTTTCTGAATAAAAGTTTTTACTGCTTACTCTCTTTTTTACTAACTTTCGGGTTGTGTTTGAAACCAGTTTTCAAAACAGTCGTTTTACTCTTAAATGAAAGCAATATAAAATTGAAAAGATTGGTTAAAGAAAAAGTAATCACTGTAAAAGGAGCGCGTGAGCATAATCTTAAAAACGTTGATCTTCAGATTCCGGCAAATAAATTAATTGTTTTTACCGGAGTTAGTGGCAGCGGTAAATCCTCACTAGTCTTCGATACAATTTATGCTGAAGGACAGAGGCGATATGTAGAAAGCCTCTCTTCTTATGCACGACAGTTTCTTGAACGAATAAACAAACCTGATGTTGATTTAATTACCGGAATTAGTCCTGCAGTTGCAATTGAACAAAAGACCGGTTCAAAAAACACCCGTTCGACTGTCGGGACTTCAACAGAAGTTTACGATTATTTACGTCTACTTTTTGCACGAATTGGAAAAACTATCTGCATCAATTGTGGTAAAGAAGTTAAAAAAGCAACAACCGGAGTAGTTACAGAAGCTCTCGAAAAATTTGATGACGGAGCAAAATGTTATCTCGGCTTTCCTCTTCATGACCATGAAGGACGCAGCATTAAAGATGAAGTTGATTTTCTGATTAAAAGAGGTTTTTTTAGATTATTCATTAAAAACAAACTTATTGATTTAAACGATTCATATACGCTTCCCAAATCAAAAAAAGATATTTATGTAATCATAGAAAGATTTAAAATAAGTAAAGGTAAAATTCGCGAGAAACTTGCAGACACAATTGAAATCGCTTTCAAAGAAGGTGAAAGCCGAATTGCAATTATCAATGCAGATTCAAATGAAATTTTCACTTTTAACAAATTCTATGAATGCTGCGGTATTCGATATGAAGAACCGGAACCGAGATTTTTTTCTTTTAATAATCCGTTTGGGGCATGCCCGGTATGTCAAGGCTTTAGTAAGGTAATTGGAATTGATATGAATTTAGTGATACCAAATCCAAATTTATCAATAGCAGATGGTGCTATCGCCCCTTTCAGAACTCCAAAATTTAGTCACTACATTCGTGAGCTAATAAAGAACGCTCAGAAATTTGAAATACCATTGCAAACCCCTTTCAAAGATTTAAGTGAAGGACAGTTAAATCTTGTAAAAAAAGGATTTGGTTCATATAAAGGATTAAATCATTACTTCGATGACCTCGAAAGTAAAACATATAAAATGCATTATCGTATTTTATTGAGTAAATACAGAGGTTACACCGCATGCACTGCGTGTAAAGGAACACGTTTAAGAAGAGAAGCTCTTCAAGTAAAAATTGATTCAAAGTCTATTATTGAAGTAGTGCAAATGCCTATTGAACAAACGCTCAACTGGTTCAAGTCTCTTACCTTTTCTGAATGCGATCTTCAAGTTGCGGATAGAATAATTAAAGAATTGATTAAAAGATTAACTTTCCTAAACGATGTTGGACTTAGTTATTTGACACTTGACCGATTAAGCTCTACACTTTCAGGTGGAGAAACACAACGAATTAATCTGGCTACTGCGCTTGGCTCTTCTTTAGTTGGGACACTTTATGTTTTAGATGAACCGAGTATTGGACTTCATCCGCGTGATAATATAAAACTGATAAACATATTAAAGAACTTACGAGATATTGGTAATTCAGTCTTGGTTGTTGAACATGATCCTGAAATGATTCGTGAAGCTGATATTATTATAGATATGGGACCTCATGCCGGAATTCATGGCGGGACAATTACCGCACAGGGAACTTATGATGAAATAATTGCAAATGAAAATTCATTAACCGGTTTATATCTTTCAGGGAAGTTGGAAATTAAAATTCCTGAAATTCGAAATATTGACAAAACCCCGCTCATTTCAATTAAAGGCGCATCCGAAAATAATCTAAAGAATATTGATGTAAATTTTCCTCTTCACAAATTTGTGGTTGTAACCGGAGTAAGTGGTTCAGGAAAAAGTACACTTGTGCATGATGTTCTTTACGGCGGTATTGCAAAATATATCGGATTAAATCCAAATCGAATCGGTAAGTTTAATGATATTCTTGGAGTACAATATATTGACGGAATTGAAATTGTAGATCAATCTCCGATTGGTAAAAGTCCACGCTCAAATCCGATAAGTTATGTCAAAGCATACGAATTGATTCGTGAATTGTTTGCCATGACGCATCAAGCTAAAGCAAGAGGATATAAACCCGGTTATTTTTCATTTAATGTCCCAGGTGGAAGATGCGAAACCTGTCAAGGGGAAGGATTTATTAAAGTTGAAATGCAATTCCTTGCAGATATTTTTCTTGAGTGTGAAGATTGTAAAGGAACCCGCTTCAAAAAAGAAGTTCGTGAAATCACTTTTCATGGAAAAAATATTATTGATGTCTTAAACATGACGGTTGATGAATCAATAGAATATTTCGTAGGGAATAAAAGAATTGAGCGACTACTTCAGACTCTCTCTGATGTCGGTTTAGGTTATATTAAATTAGGGCAGCCTTCTAATACGCTATCGGGAGGTGAGGCACAAAGGATTAAATTATCTTCTTATCTTAACGAAGTAAGAGATAATAAACATACTCTATTCATTTTTGATGAACCGACAACCGGACTTCATTATGCAGACATTTCAAAACTATTAAAATGTTTTCAGATGCTAATTAATAAAAATAATTCTGTTGTTGTAATTGAGCATAACATGGAAGTTATTAAATGCGCTGACTATATTATTGATCTTGGTCCCGATGCAGGAGATAAAGGAGGAAGTGTAGTTGCGACAGGACTTCCCGAAGAAATTGCAGCAAATGAAAATTCATGGACAGGGAAATTCTTAAAACAATATCTTAAATAAAGGATAATTTATGAATTGGTTAATTCTATTAATTGCGGGATTATTTGAAATTGCCTGGGCAATTGGACTAAAATACACCAATGGATTTACAAAGTTAATTCCTTCCATTTTTACAGTTGCAAACATGGTAATTAGTATGGGATTACTTGCTTTTTCCTTAAAGACACTTCCGGTTGGAACAGCTTATGCAGTATGGACAGGAATCGGTGCAGTTGGAACAGCAATTCTGGGAATTATTCTATTTGATGAATCAAAAGAAGTATTAAGAATAGGTTTTATTTTTTTAATAGTTGTGGGTATTATCGGACTTAAAATTGTGAGCACCGAAAATTGATTTAAAATTTTATAGAAGAATCAACTATTCATTTTCAGATATAAAAGAGCTAAATTCAAAACGATTTTTAGCCCAAACTTGCATATCCAAATTGTAAACGGTGTGTAAATAAGAGAATTTAAAATATTAACTAAATTATTTATTGAGGGAACTATGAGAACTGTTTGTGGACTAATTCTTTCCTTTTTTATTACAACCATACTTTTTTCACAAAGCTACCATTCGATTAATATCGATGGGAATAACGATTTTACAACACCCGAAACTTTTACTACAAGCAGTAACGGTTACACTTCTTATATAACGTGGGATGAAACTTATTTATACTTAGGTTATACGGGAGGCGATGTGGGTTCCGGTCAGAGCAATGATAAATGGATTGTCTTTTATCTTGATACAGACCCACAGTTAAATATTGATGCCGGAAACGGAACTCGAACTGCTATTGGATTCACTACACAAAATTGGAATTTTCCTTTCAAAGCCGATTATATGTTGCAGATACAAACTACCAGTGGCTATAATGCTTTACAATTTTATGATGGTTCAAATTGGGAGGTTATTACTCCACATAATATGACTATTTATGACAACAACGAAACCAATTTTATTGAAATTAAAATTGAAAGATCTAAATTAAACTCTCCTAAACATATAAAGATGGTGAGTTACTTTCTTAATGAAGGAACTGGACCTTGGACTTATGCTATTAATCCTTCAGATGCATTAAGTGATGGAAATTATACTGTCAGCGCTGGTGATTTTACTTCTTATTATTATTACTACCTCTATGATTCAATTCAACCAAATAGTACTTATCATAAAAATAACTATTCATGGTTGGTTAAGTTAAATGCAACTGTAAATTCAAAGTCTGCGACTTCCTATGCCGGAATGGCTTCAAATGCTACAAACGGTCTTGATGCCGGAATTGATTTACCCAAACCTCCAACCCCCGTTTCGGATTATATAGAAATTTATTTCCCGCATTCTTCATGGACAAGCAATCTTGGAAATAATTATCTAAGAGATTTCAGAGCGTTGTCTGATTTGAGTTCAACAACCGAAACATGGGATTTCACAATTAACACTGATAGAACTAATAGTGAAGTAACGCTCTCCGCTTCTCTATTCGATTTTGTTCCATCCAATTATAATATAAAAATAAAAGATATTTCAGCGGATTCAGTACACAATATAAAACTTAGTAATTATGTTTATAATTCAGGTGTTGGTGGAACTAAGAACTTCCAGTTGATAATTGGAGTTGCACTTTCTGAGCCGAATATAAGTGCAAATAGTTCTAATCTGAATTTCGGAACTTTGAAAACAAATCAAGATTCTACCATAGTTTTAGTTGTAACTAATAGCGGACAATTAGCTTTAGATATTACAAACATTGTTCCGACTGGTGATTTTTATTCTTATAACGGACCAACTTCTAACACTCTTTCCGAAAATGATACAATGCAAATTCCGATAAAATTTGCTCCACGTGCAGCCGGAACTTTCCCGGGTTCAATTGCAATCAGCAGTAATGACCCTGATACACCGGTATTAACAGTATCTCTTAATGGAGATGGTGTTTTATTAACTCCAAATATTTCGTCATTTACATCATCATTAAGTTTTGGAAATATCAAAGTTGGTAACGATTCAACAATTTCATTTTATGTTTCAAATAAGGGTGATACTACATTAACTGTAAATGGACTCAACTTTAATAATGCTGTTTTTTCCTCTGTCACATCCATCCCATTCAATGTAGCTGTAAATGATTCTACTCAACTAAGTGTAAAATTTACTCCGACATCGGCACAGACTTTTTCGGGTTCTTTAAAAATTTTTAGTAATGATGCGGATACATTATCTCTTACTCTATCAGGTACAGGTTATGTTTTAACCCCTGATATAAGTGCAAGTCTTGCTTCACTATCATTTGGAACTGTTAAAGTTGACTATGATTCATCACTAAGCTTTAAGATTTATAATACTGGCGACACAACTCTTGCTGTTTCAAATATTGTAGTATCGAATAATGTTTTTTCAGTAACATCAGGAGCTACGTATAATGTTAGTATAAATGATTCTGCAACAATTACAGTGACGTTCCGTCCACTGAATGCAGAAGGATACACGGCAACTATGAAATTCATAAGTAATGATGTTGATACTCTATCAATAGATTTAAACGGAACAGGAATTGCCGCCACATTGACAAAGATTTTCACCAGCGGATGGAATTTAATGTCTGTTCCCGTACAGCCGGAAAATAATTTAACATCAGTTGTTTTGGGTGATGATTTGGATTTATTCTTTTTATATAACTATAGTAGTAGTGCAGGTTATCAAACTTCAAACACTATAGATGCAGGGAATGGATACTGGCTTGGAATTGAATCACTTGACACTGTTGATGTAACCGGCTCAGCGATAACATCTAATCAAACAAAATCACTTAGTCCAGGATGGAATTTAGTAGCTTCACCTTTTGTAAGAACTTACTTGAAATCTCTTGTATATTTTACTGATGGAACTTCAACATTGAGTCCTCTTTCTGCAATCGATTCAGGTTGGATACAAAATAATTATTACGGTTATGATGGAACTTCTTATTCCTCAAAAGATACATTGTCTCAATGGTTTGGTTATTGGTTATTGACACTTAAATCAGGAATAAGTTCTATATTTTATCACGATTCAACAAGCGGTTCACCCGCAAATAAAATAAGATTAGAGGAAACCGAATCAGAGATAAATAACTGGTCGGTTCCCATTTTTGCTTCAATAAACGGTATAACTGATAATCTTTTAAGTTTTGGAGTTAATGTGGATGCAACTGACGGATTTGATGTTAAATTTGACTTGGCAAAACCTCCTGTTTCACCTTCTCCAAACAGTGTCGAAACTTACTTCGAGAACCAAGGCTGGAGTAGTTTTATTACAAAATTTGCTGCGGATATTAAAGCTCCAATGTCAAATCCATTGTCGGGTAAAAGTTGGGCTTTTAAAGTAATGTCAAAAAATGCGGGAACAGTTTTACTAAACTGGGATAACATTTTATCCAACATTCCGGAATCAGTTAGAAATGAATATCGCTTTAATTTGACAGGTTCAACTGTAACCGGAAACATTAATATGCTGACTGTTTTCAATCATTCATTTACAGCAATAGCCGGACAAATATATAGCTTCCAGATTAATGCCAGTCCAACTGATGTTAAAGAAGAACTTAATAATTTTACATTCGAACTGAAACAAAATTATCCGAATCCGTTTAATCCGAGTACAGTTATAAATTACCAATTAGAAAACAGTGGTAGAGTTTCATTGCGAGTTTATGATATTCTTGGAACCGAAGTTGCAACTTTAGTTGATGAAGAAAAAGAAGCCGGAATTTATAATGCTGATTTTGATGCCTCAAAATTATCGAGCGGAGTTTATTTCTATAAACTTCAGAGCGGTAAATTTGTACAGACAAGAAAAATGATTTTGATTAGATAATTTTTTTTAAATTGAAATGCGAGCTGCGGTTCGCATTTCAATTATTCAGTTTAACTACTTTCTGTAACAGCTGTAGAATTTCTTCTTTCCCGAATGGCTTTGCGATATAATGGCTGCATCCTTTTGATAGAAATTCTAATCTGTCTCCCGACATTGCAAATGCTGTAACTGCAATAATCGGTATCTCTTTATAATTAGAATTCTTGCGAATAATTTGAGTTGCTTCGAGTCCATTCATCCCTCTACCAAGATTAATATCCATTAGCAATGCTGAATATTGTTTGTTTTCAATGGCGTCAATTGCTTGTTCGCCAGTTGAAACTATATCTACGGTGTAACGATTTTTCAGGTACAAAGTTATAATATTCTGATTTATTTCATCATTTTCAACAACTAAAATGGAAGGTTGAATTTCTGTCGGAGGAGTTATTATTATCGAATCTTTTTCAGTTACCGGGGTTTGTTTAAAGACTTTTCTGATTGCTTCTTCCTTTAATGGGAATCGCAAAACAAATGTTGAGCCGACATTCAATTCACTCTCAACAAAAATTTGTCCATTCATTTTTTCTATGAATTTTTTTGTAATTGATAATCCTAGTCCTGCTCCCTCAAAACTACGGTTAAATCCTTCACTAACCTGACGGAATTCTTCAAAAATTAGTGATTTATTCTTTTCATCAATACCGATGCCGGTATCAACAACTTTGATCACCGCAAATTTGCCGGAAGATTGGTTTTCGACATCAAGTAAAACTTTTACAGATCCCTCTTGAGTATATTTTATAGCATTATTAACAAGATTATTAAGAGCTTCCCGCAAAAGTCTTTCGTCAATTTTCAGAATAAGAGAATCGACTGATTTTTCACAGTTAAGTTGTAAATTTTTATTTCCGGCTGCTTTAGAAAATAGTAGAATAGTTTCATTTATTGTCTTTACAATATCAACATCAACAAATTTTATTTCTATTTTATCAGCTTCAATTTTTGAAAGATCAAGAATCAAGTTCAGCGTTTCAAGCAGCCGTGTTCCACTTTGGGAAATTGTTTCAATCATTACTTTTTTATCGGCATTCTTTTCTAATTCTTTTAAGATTTCGGAATACCCTAAAATTCCGAACATCGGGGTTCTAAGTTCATGACTCATGTTAGCGAGAAAAGATGACTTTAACCTGCTTGCCTCTTCAGCTTTTTCACGTTGTTCAATTAACTGCTTTTCATTTTCTTTTATTTGAGTGATGTCTATTGCAATTTGAATGATTCCGATTTTATCACCATTTTTATTCTTCAATAAAGTAGCAGTTGATTCAGTCGGGAAAATTGTTCCATCAGATTTTACATGTCCGATTTCACTGCTGAATTGTTCTTCTTCAATTACTTTTTCAAGTAGAGGAATTAATTGCTTTTCAAACTGGTCACGAGTAAAAAAGAGACTAATATGTTTCCCCACAAAGTCATTTATAGAGTATCCATGAATTAATAACCATGCGTTGTTTACGAATGTAATCAGTCCGCCTAAATCGGTTACAATTACCCCCTCACCAATCTGTGAAGCAATTTGACTTAACCATCTGAGACGGGATGTAGCGTAGCTTAGCTCTTTGTTTTTATTTGAAAGTTCATTAATCATTTCACTTATAGACTGCGACATTTTATTAAAAGCTGTTGCAAGCTGCCCAATTTCATCACTCCTATTAACAGATAGTTTATAGGCAAAGTCGCCTTCTGAAATTTTAATTGCTCCTGTTTGTAATTCTTCAAGTGGTTTACTTATATATCGGGTTAAAAACCAGGTAGCAATAATAACGGCTATAATTCCTATTCCGAATAAAATAAAACTATAAATTCTATAGACATCAAGTTGATTCCGAATGGAAGTTTGATCAAAAATAAGGAAAATATTTCCCCATAAATGTCCGTCATCAGTAATCGGTATTTTGAGACTGTTTAATTTTAGATTATCAAGTTGTAAATCAATGATATCCTGTTTTTCAAAAAGTATTTCTCTATAATTATATGGTAGAAGAAGGGTATCTTGATATATTGAAATAAGAGTTCCCACATTATCAAAAACTCCAATTAAAACAATTTCCTTTTGATTACCAACATTTTCGACTGAATGATTCAACTCATCAAATTTATTTTCCACAAAAGCTTTTTGCACCGAAGAAGCTAAAACCGCTGCCACCGTAGCCGCACGGTCTGAAAGTTCGGCTGAAATTGATTTATCGTGAATTATACCTTGAACATAAAAGAGAACTCCGAAAATAATGGTCATTAATAAAAAGACCATCAACCTAAATTTTACCGTAAATTTCAAATTACAACAACCATTTGATATATAAATTCTTTAAATAATTACTTTTTTGAAGTTTATAGAGTACATCATTAATGGATTTCATTAATTGAGCATCTTTCTTTTTTGCAACAATTCCAATTCCGCATAGATTAAACGGAGGTGTTGCAATTACAAACTTTGATTCGTTTTTGAGGTATAGTCTTGATGATAAATAATCACTTACAATTGCGTCAACACGAGAATTTTCCAATGCAACAAAACACAAATCCGTCTCTGCACATTCTTCAATAATAAACTTATATTTTTCTTTATTATTCATAACAAACTCCAAACCGGTTGACTTCTCCTTAGCGGCTATTTTCTTGGAGTAAAAATCATCAATTTTTTCAAATTCTTTTCTTCTCTCTGCTGAAATTATAAATACAAGTCCGGTGTTTGTATAAGGAGTGCTGAATAGATATTTCTTTTTACGTTCATCAGTAATGTGAATAGCAGCAATAATTAAATCGAGTTTACCTTCATCTAATGAACTAAAAAGTGATTTGAACGGAAGTTGTTTCCACTCAATTTTCTTTCCCAATTCTTTTGCAATTTTATTTCCAAGCTCATAGTCGTAACCGTCCAATTCCCCTTTCTCGTTATTAAATGAGAATGGAGGATAAAAACCGGTTCCAACCACTATTGTTTCTATTTTTTGGCTGAACACTACAGTCGAAAGAAACAGGAGCATTAAAGAGACTTTTAGCATAAATTAATCTTCAAAATTTAAACCGTAAAATAGTAACATCCACCCTAATTTGAAATGAACTTCATCACACGGTGTTAGGAAGACAATTCATTCATCTTCAAATTGTGTCTCAACTCTTTTTCCCTTGACCAAATTTGATCAGTTAGCTATGTTTGTTAACTCAAATTTAGGAGATATATATGATACAAGTAATTGATGTGGAATTAACACCAAATCCTCAAGCACTAAAATTTATTCTTAATGAAAAAATATTAAAATATGAGACACGGCAATTTCAAAATAAAGATGAAGCGAACTCTGATCCACTGGCTAAATTAATTTTTGATTTAGAAGGTGTTGTTTCGGTTTTTTATATGGATAAATTTATTACTGTCGAAAAGACGAAAGAATCACAATGGGGGCAAATTCAACGTCCTCTTGTTAGCTTATTAAAATCATTTGATGTGTCTACAATTCCGGCAGAGCAAGAACTAAAAGGTCTTGATGAAGATGCTACCCAACTTTACAGAAAAATTAATGAAATATTAAATCAAAAAGTTAGACCGGCGTTAGCATACGATGGCGGTGGTTTGGAAGTCCTCGGGTTAGACGGATATACATTGAAAATCAGATATCAAGGTGCTTGCGGAAGTTGTCCAACTTCAATTCGCGGCACACTAACAGCTATTGAAAGTTTGCTAAAAAAAGATGTGAATTCAGCAATAGAAGTTATTCCAGCTTAACTAACCAAACATTTTTATAGTTTATTAAGGTCGGAGATTTATTAAAAGATTCCGACCTTTTTAATTTTAAATATGAATTGATAAATCTTTTATGAACTCTATTTGACGAAAAAAACCTTTGCAACATCAACCAACAATGAAGGTTGATTCATCAATGCAGTTACAAATAAATTCCCTAATCCTCTTTTTTCTTCAGGTACTTTTAAGAATGAATGAGCAATTGCATTAAACTTTTCATCCGAAAAATTATAAATACCGTTTTTAATTCTATTAAATATTTCATGACGTTTTCCAAGCCGGTCAGCCCATGCTTTATCGTATGTTAAGATATGGGAAAGGTTATTTTGTTTAATTGCATCTCCTGCAATAGTTCCGGCAATACTTCCACCGATCATACCACTTGCAATACCGCCCCCGCTAAGTGGATTAACTTGACGCGCTGCGTCTCCAACAAGCATAATCCCCGGTGCTGAAATTTTATCTAAAGTGATACTGCACGGAACTCCGCCAGCTATAGAAGTAAGAATCGGCGCATCGGGGTAATGTTTTTCCATAAACTCATTTAAATAAGAAAGAGCAGATTTTTTCTTCCCTGTTATTCCACTTACACCAAGTCCAATATTTGCTTTATTATTCCCTTTCGGAAAAACCCAAAAATATCCGTTTGGAGCAACATCTTTTCCAAAATAAAAATAGAGTGTGTTTTGATCTATTGGAATATTGGCGGCAGTAATTTGTGCAGCCGCTTCCATATCTCGAAAATCAATATGAGTTTTTAATCCCGCCCATCGTCCGACACGCGATTCTACTCCGTCAGCAGCAATTACAATTTTTGCGCGAACCTCAAGCTGTTCTCCACGGAACTCATATTTAACCCCCTTAACAATATCATTTTCGATTATTAAACCATTAACGTAAGCTCGTGTGAGAATTTCAGCACCGGCTTTTGCAGCACTTTCTGCTAACGCATAATCGAAAATTCTTCTTTCGAGAACGTAGCCTGCTTCGCCAAAATCTATAAAAACTTCCGAGCCATCGGGAGCTACAAATCCAAATTTGCTAATCGTTGCAGCTATCCACTTTTGATCGATATTTATGAACTCTTCGACTCCGGCTTTACTGATAGCTTCCCCGCACCTAACCGGATAACCAACATCTCTGTCTTTTTCAAGCATCAAAACAGAAACCCCTTTATCAGCGGCATATCGAGCTGCCATTGAACCGGCGGGTCCTGCACCAACAACAATTATGTCATATTCTTTTTTCAATTTACTCCAATAAATTCAGTTCTTAAAAAGAGTTGTGAATAGCGATTTATTTTTTAATAAAAAATCCCTTACCAATAAGTTTGCATCATTAATAATAGAAATTGGATATCCCATTATTTCTAAGAGTTTAATTGCATTTCCAGATGAACATGGTCCTTCTTTAATTTTGTAGTCGAAAAAGTATTTTTCAAATGCAACTTGTTCACTAAAATGATACATATTAAAATTATTATTTAGTAATTCTTGAAGTTCAATATCGTGTGTTGTTACCAATACTTTATTCCTTTTATCAAGGTGCTTCAATACTGCTGTCGAAGATGCCAATCGCTCAATCGTATTTGTACCCCTAAATATCTCATCAATAAGGAATAAATAGTCACCCCTATTGTCCCCAAGTTTTATGAAATTATTTATGGTTTCTATTTCAACAAAGAAGTAACTTTTACCGATTTCCAAATCTTCATTTCTATGAATAGCTGACTTAACTATTAGTTTTGGAATATTTAACTCTGATGACAAACTAAAATATAGAGTTTGTGACAGAATAAAATTAATCCCCACAGTTTTAATAAATGTAGTTTTTCCTGACATGTTGGAGCCAGTAATCAAAGCTGATTTTTCAAAATTTTGCAATGAATTTGAAACAGCACCCTTTAATAAGGGATGATATAAATTTGAAAATTCTATTATACCTGAATTATTGAATATCGGAATCGAATATGCTGGATTTTCCTGAAGATATGAAGCTACTGATATGTAGGCATCAAGTCCGCCAACACATTTAAATGTTTCATGTATTTCATCCTGATGTTTGAACAATGTGTTTACTGATCTATAATATGCGATTATATCAAATAGGAAAAACATGTTAAGATATTCAATTAATACGATTCCAAATTCGGAAAGTGCTTCTTTATCAATAACAAGATAACCTAATTTTTTTTTGAGTGAGATTAGAAGATGTCTTTGCTTTTTCAGTCTTTCGATTTCATCAATCAGTAAATCTGGATTAAGCTTTCCTATTGAAATTGCAGAAATTATTAAAGAATTAAGACTTGAAAAGCCCGTAAAGTATTCATAGACCCTGTTAGAAAACATTTTATTTATTACTAGGTTTGTCAGAAGCAAAGCAAGTGAAATAAAAAGAAAATTACCGTTTACTGCAATCAACAACAAAGAAGCAAATGTCAAAGCCGAACAAAGATAAAAGAGCGGATAATATTTTGTTCCCGGTAACTCTTTATTCAGGATAAGGTTCGCAATGAAATAAGATGAAATACCGGTAAGTCCAAAAAGACTAATTTGAATTTTTTCTCTTAATTGCTGATTCCCCTTTAAGTGCTTAATCATTTTAAAACGTTTTTGGAGTCGATTTTCATCTCCTTCATATCTGTGCATAATATGATAAAGATACTGTTGTCCTATCCCCGAAATATTTCTGTCTAACTTTGAAAAAATAGAATCAAACTGTAAGTCATTCCATGTTTTTTCATCAACAAAATTCACATCGTTATATGAATTTAAAATATTATGATAAGATGATATTAAGTCAAAATTTCTATGTTTGTCTGATGACTTTCCCCAATTATCATTTAAATATTTTATGCGTTTTTTCTTTAAAGAAAACATAACTATCTATTTACCAGCCTGCTAATTGAATATTTTATCGTTGAAATAAAACCCCGGTTTTATTAAAAACAATTACCTCAATCGGACAACTCCATATACACTTTGAACAGTTTGTACAACGCTCGTCAATTATCGAAATTTCAGCTTCTTTCAATTCAATTGCATCTTCAGGGCAAACGCCAACGCAACATCCGCAAAAATCACATTTGTTGGGAAGTATCTCAATCATCAATTTACCGGTTTTTGCTTGTCTGAATTCCATAATTATTTATACTATGAATATTTCTGTTCGATTAGTTTTTTTTCTTTTGAGAGTTCTGTATTCTCTTTCATCAAATCAAGTTGACTTTTTTCATCCGCAGTCTGTTTCATTTCTGCTAATACTTCTTTCATCCTTTGTTCAAGAGGAAATAGCTTGAACTTCTTAATAACGTCATTCAAATGCTTTAATGAGTTTTTATCTTTTTCTACAACATGTTTAGAATCCCATTTGTCGCTTACACGGTATTTTTCAATACTTAATTCTAAACAATATTTTTGAAGATTATCTTCCTCGAGTTTAGAAAGAAGTGAGTTCACATTGAAATAATTTTCTTCTTTATAAATATCATAAATTAAAGCTGCTATTTTATGATGTTCTAACAAATAAAAATCGTCAAGATCAATTTGACTGAAAATATAATCAATAACTTTTGGATTGCCATCAAGTAAAAATTGAATCAGTTCCTTCTCGACTCTTATAACGGGTTTAAGTTCTTTTTCCCTTTTAGAAACATCCTGTTCAATCAATTCCAACGCTGCTTTTGTATTCGGTGATGTATTTGTACGCTTAGCATCTATTTCAATTTTCTTTAAGATTTTTTCAGTTTCAGTTTCAAGCAGTTTTTCGCGTAAATTAAATTTTTCCGCAAGCGATTTTATTAACATGCTTCTTTTTAACTCATCCGTTATTAAACCAATAGGTTTAATCAGCTCACGGATTGTTTCAGCGGATGTTACCGGATCAGCAAATTTCCCTTGTGCTTCATAAATAGAGAATTGAAACTCCATGAAATTTTGTGCACGATTGATTTGATTAACAAACTCATCCTTCCCAAATTTTTGAACAAATGAATCCGGATCCTCCCCCGACGGAAGCGAAACAATTTTGATATTCATATCTTGTTTTAATAAAATCTCAATACTTCTCATTGAGGCTTTAACACCCGCATTATCAGCATCAAACAAGAGGACTACATTTTTAGTATATCTTGAAAGAAGTTGAACTTGATCATCTGTAAGTGAAGTCCCCGAAACAGCAACTACATTTTTAACACCGTATTGATGAAGTGAAATTAAATCCATATATCCTTCAACAAGAATAGCAGAATTTAACTTACGTATTTCTTCTTTTGAATGAGATAATCCATATAAAATTCTCCCTTTGAAATAAACTTTTGATTCGGGAGAATTCAGATACTTCGCCATATTTTCAGAAGTCTCAAATACTCTTCCAGCAAAAGCGATTACACGACCGTTCGGAGAAAATATCGGAAAGATTAATCGGTTATAAAACCTATCATAAAGAGCCCCTTTTTCGCTTCGCCCGATTAAACCAAGTTCAATTGCTTTATTTATATCAATTTTCTTCGCCACAAAATAATCAACCAAAGCGTCACGTTTAGTTAAAGCGTAACCCAATCCGAATGAACGGATTGTTGCAATTTTTATTTTACGCGAATCAAAATAAATTTTTGCCCTTTCTCCTTCAGCATTCTTTAATAAATTATTTGAAAAGAAACGGGCAGCTTCTTCATTAATCTCGTAAAGAATTTCCGTTTCTGATAAAACCCCGCTCCGGTTTTCTTCATAATCGATTGTAATTCCAAGATCGGCAGCGACTTCCTGAATTGCTTCAACATAGGAGATTTTTTTATAATTCATTAAGAATTTATAAATATTTCCTCCTTCCTGGCATCCGAAACAATAAAAAATCTGCTTATCCTGATTTACTGTAAATGATGGAGTTTTTTCGTTATGAAATGGACATAACCCAACATAGTTTTTTCCGCGTTTTCGCAATTGTACATGCTGTCCAATCATATCGACAATATCAGCCGAATGTAATATTTCTTCTACTTTTTGTTCAGGGATTCTCATTCAGTTCTAAGTTTAATAATTTGAAAACGTACAAAGATAATCAAAACAATTGATTGTAAGGTAGAATTGATTTTTCATTCTCTTTCCCGTTTATACATCATTCATTATATTTGAATCGAAATTCAAAAGGTTTATAAAATCACAAATCATCATATAAAAAAAAGCATTCTTATTTTTCTGCCTAAAATAAACTTCAACGAAGAAGAATATCTTACGGTAAGAACTTATCTTGAAAAAAAGGGTTATAGCATATTTATTTCCTCCGATGCAGCTTCTTACTGCATAGGAACATCCGGTTTTAAAGTTAGGAATGATGTTCAATTTTTTAATATCAACGAAAATAGTTTTGCTGTTATCATAATCATCGGCGGTTCCGGAATTAGAGATTACTGGGATAATAATAGCTTACATAAAATCATTCAAAAATTTTCGACAAAGAAAAGAATAATTGCAGCAATTTGTGCCGCTCCTGTAATACTTGCAAAAGCCGGAATTCTATCCGGAAAAATTGCAACATGTTTTGCAGACAATAAAATGGAACTTATTAGATTAGGAATTAATTTCACTGATAAACCGGTTGTCTCTGAGGGAAGAATCATCACCGCCAATTCATCAAGTGTTAGTTTAGATTTTGCAAAGGCAATTGAAAACAGTCTAAATCAATATTTATAACTTAGAATTCTATGGAAAACGAAATAAAAAAAATAAAAAGATATTGCGAAAGTTTAACAACTTATAAACGATATAAAACAAGAGAAGTTAAAATCGGTGATATTCCATTAGGCGGAAATAACCCGATTCGCATCCAATCAATGACAACTACTGACACAATGAATACAATTGCTACAGTGGAGCAATCTATTAGAATGATTGAAGCAGGAAGCGAATATATTCGAATAACAGCCCCGAGTATTAATGAAGCAAAAAATCTTCAAGAAATCAAAAACGAACTTCGCAAAAGAGGTTACAAGACTCCATTAATTGCGGATATTCATTTCACTCCAAATGCAGCGGAACTTGCTGCTCGTATTGTAGAAAAAGTTAGAATCAATCCTGGAAATTATGTTGACAAGAAAAAATTTGAAGTGATAGAGTATTCAGATTTGCAATATGAAGCCGAAATTGAAAGAATACGTGAGAGATTTTCACCACTTGTTAAAATATGCAAAGAATACGGCACAGCTATGAGAATCGGGACAAATCACGGATCTCTTTCAGATAGAATTATGAGCCGTTACGGCGATAGTCCGCTTGGAATGGTTGAATCAGCATTAGAATTTTTACGTATCTGCGAAGATTTAGATTATCATAATATTGTCCTTTCGATGAAAGCAAGTAATACTCAAGTTATGGTGCAAGCTTACAGACTTCTCATTCAAAAAATGGAAGAAGAGGGAATGAATTATCCTCTTCATCTTGGCGTTACAGAAGCCGGAGACGGTGAAGACGGAAGAATAAAATCGGCTGTTGGAATTGGTTCTCTACTTGAAGATGGAATCGGAGATACAATTCGTGTCTCATTAACAGAAGATCCTGAATTCGAACCTCCGGTTGCAATTGCTCTCGCATCTCGATATCAGAACAGAAGCTCACATAAAGAAATAAAAGCTATAGAAAAACATCCTTCAAATCCTTTTGAATATAGAAGAAGAGAATCCTTCGAAGCACTTGGTATTGGCGGCTCAAATGTGCCACGAGTTTTTATTGATTTTAGCAAGTCCGGCGTAAGTGAATATTCTGATTTAGCCCGAGTTGGTTATTTTTATGATGCCAAAACTGATAAATGGTCGATGAATGATATGGCTGCTGATTTTATTTATCTTGGCAAAAATCAAATTACGTTTGATATTCCAAATGGTCTTCGAGCAGTTTATGATTTTAATTTTTGGAAGGAGCTTGCGAAAAAGGAAATAGGCTTTCCTCTCTTCACTTTTGAAGAATATAAAACAAATTCTGAATCCACATCAATATTTAATTTTATAAAATGTTCAATTGATGATTTAGATAAAGAGAATCTTAATCTATTACAAAATGATTCTTCCGTAATTTTAATTATTGAAACGGACAATCTGCATGGAATGGCAGAACAGCGCCGTTTTTTCTTCGAACTTATTTTTAATGAAATCAAAAATCCGGTTGTAATAAAAAGGGATTACACAAACCTCAGCTTAGAAAACTTTATGTTACAGTCAGCAACCGATATCGGCTCTTTGTTGATTGATGGATTTGGAGATGCAGTTTTTATTAAGGGTGAATCTGAACAATTTACTTTAAAAGATGTTAACAGAATTTCATTCGGAATACTTCAAGCATCAAGAGTGCGAATCTCAAAGACTGAATACATTGCTTGTCCTTCGTGTGGTAGAACTCTATTCGACTTAATGGAAACAACAGATAAAATCCGAAAACGAACCGAACAGTTAAAAGGAGTAAAAATTGCAATTATGGGATGCATCGTTAACGGTCCCGGTGAAATGGCTGATGCAGATTACGGATACGTTGGTTCGGGTCCGGGAAAAATTACCCTTTACCGAAGTAAAGATATTGTTAGAAGAAATATCGAATCTGAAAATGCAGTAAACGAGTTAATTGAACTGATTAAAGAGGATGGAAGATGGGTGGAAACTGTTCAATAAAAAAAATTGGCTTAATTGTTGATAATTATATATCAATAGTTTATTTTAGCAATATGAAAAAAGAATGTAGTATCCGGTTAGTAAAAAATAGACTTAGTGCAAAAAAATTATTACAAAAGAATAGGAAATAAAATTTCAAAAATGCACTTCTAATAAAAGAAGTGCATTTTTTTTTGTTATGAATTGTAAACTAATATCAAAACATCTTGAGGAATGGGCGCCGCTTGGTGCCGCTTGGAACAAGGACAATGTCGGACTTCAGGCAGGTAAATTAGAAAGAGAAATAAAGAACATACTTTTAACTCTTGACGTAACTGCTGAAATTGTCGACGAAGCCCTTACCAAAAATTGCAACCTCATCATTTCTCACCACCCACTTCTCTTTTTTCCCATAAAAAAATTAAACTTCGATAATGACTCACGGTCTCAAATAATAGAAAAATTAATTAAACACGATATTACTCTCCTTTCGTATCATACAAATCTTGATTTCACTAAAGACGGGGTTAGTTTTCAACTTGCAAAAAGAATCGGTCTTACAAACATTGAATTCCTCTCCCCTTCTTCAACTAAAAGAAAAAAAGTTGTTGTTTATGTTCCGTTGAACTCAGTGGAGGTTGTTGCGGAGGCTTTATTTAAGATGGGCGGCGGTAGTATAGGCGATTATTCTAAATGCAGTAACCAAATAAATATTAAAGGAACTTTTCTCGGAAGTGAATTAAGTAATCCGGTGATCGGTCAAAAAGGGAATTTTGAAACTGTTGATGAAATTCGTCTTGAGGTAATTTTTGATGAATGGAATATTAACAACGCTATCAAAACTATTAAAGAAGTTCATCCTTACGAAGAACCGGCATTTGAAGTTTACGAAATCGATAACCCTAACTTTCAATATGGCGCCGGAGCAATTGGTTTGCTCAAAGAAGAGTTGGACGAGAACGATTTTTTATTGAAAATAACTAACGACCTTTCTCTCTCCAATTTAAGATTCACCAAAGGTTCGGGAGAAAAAATTAAAAAAGTTGCTGTCTGTGGCGGCTCGGGGAGTGATTTGCTTTCAACAGCAATAAATCAAAAAGCCGATGCATTCATTACAGCAGATGTAAAGTATCATACATTTCAAGATGCCGAAGGAAAAATTTGTCTAATAGATGCCGGACATTTCGAAACAGAAGTTCCGGTTCTTCAAGAAGTAAAAAACAGAATTGATTATTTTCTTTTATCACATCAGTCCAATTCACAAGTACTGTTGTCGGAAAAGAGAACAAATCCAATAGAATATTTAAAAACAAACAAGGAGTCCTTAAATTGATAAATAGATTAACCTCACTTTACAAACTACAACTAATTGATGATCAACTTGATGAATTAGAAGAAATGCGCGGTGATCTTCCACTGGCGGTTCAAAACCTTGAAAGCAGGATGAATGATATTGCCCGTACAATTTCTGAAAAAGAGAGCGAACAGAATGAATCAATTGATAAGCGGGATAAAAACGAAAAAGAAATAGAACGTATCTTAGAAAATCAAAAGAGATTTAAAGCTCAGCTTTTTTCGGTTAGAAATAATAAAGAGTATGATGCGCTTACTAAAGAAATCGATCATTCTGATGAAGTTGTAAAACGTCTTATGATGGAAAATGATGCTCTTGCAGATTCAAGTAAAAAATTATCCGTCGAAATTGAAGAAATCACTCCACTTCTAAACGAATTAAAAAAAGATTCAGACGAGAAAAAATCTGACCTCGACCAAATAGTAAGAACTCACGAAAAAGAAGAAGTGAAACTTCGCGAAGAGAGAAAAAAAGTCGAAGAATTAGTTAAAAAAGGTGACTACTCTGCTTATATGAGAATTCGTAAAGCAAAAAGAGGGAAAGGTGTTGTCACTATAAAACGTTCTGCTTGTTCAGGATGTCAAAACATTGTTCCATCGCAACGTCAATTAGAAATCAGAAGAAATAATAAATTATTTAATTGTGAATATTGTGGTAGAATTTTAGTTTCTTCTGAAATTGCTGAAGCAGCCGGAGAATAGTTTTTTTTATCTATCTTTCTTGTTTAGATAGATGCCATAAATATTTAGTTTAAGAAATCAATAAAATATAAAACCCTGCTGCATCAGCAGGGTTTTATTTCAAATAAATTGATACAATTTTATACTAATAAAACTATTTAATTAGTATAAGTTTTTTTACAGAAGTAAGTTCGCCCGATTTTAATTGATAGAAATAAATTCCGCTTGACAGAGACTTTCCATTATCACCTAAACTCCTCGTATCAAAAACAACATTATATGAACCCGCACTTTGTTGTTCATTAATTAATGTAGCAACTTCATTACCTAGTATATCAAATACTTTTAAAGAAACGTTCCGGGTTGAAGGAATTGTGTATTTGATATTAGTTGTCGGATTAAATGGATTTGGATAATTTTGTCCAAGATTAAAAGTTAAATCACCTGAAAAATCAACTTGAATCTCTTTTGAAAACTCGAATGAACCATCAAAATCAATCTGTTTTAATCTATAAAAAGAAGTTCCATTAACAGGTGAATCATCAATAAACGAATAATTGCTTTTACCGGTTACTGTTCCGTTTCCCTTGATGAAAGAAAGTGGTACAAAGTCATTTAATTCTGTTTTCCTTTCAATCGAAAATCCGGAATTGTTTACTTCAGAGGCAGTTGTCCAATTGAGTGCAACTTTAGTTCCCACTATATCTGCATTGAAAGAAGTCAATTCAACAGGAATGTTTACATCAGAATATCCGCGGATAATCATACCGTCTGTTCCAATCACAAACATTCTGTTTCCTGCAAATTGTATATCTCTTGTTGATTGAGAAGTACCGAGTGAAATGTTTGATTCTGTCCAGCTTATTCCTCCGTCTTCAGTATAATAAACATCTCCTCCTGAAGCTCCAAACCAGCCGTCTGTCTCATTTACAAATCGAATTGCGTATAAAGTAATAGTAGTAAGAACAGGCGAAGGTATTTCACTAAAAGACAATCCATCTGTGGTTTTAAATATTCTTCCACCACTGGCTGCAATATATCCGCTTGTTGTGCTAAAAAAGTGAAGTGAATATAGAGTAGCAGTTCCTAAAGATGTCAATTGGACAAAAATAGAACCACCATCTATAGAGCGGCTAATTCTGCCCCCGGGCCCGCATAAATACATAACATTCTGATTGACAATAAACATATCATATATCGCTGCACCTGTCCAACCTGATGAAATTGGAGTCCAACTGGTTCCTCCATCAGTGGTTTTGGCAACTGAACCGCTGGAATAAATTGCAAAGCCTTTGTTCTCATCTACGAAATCAATATCATAAATAATACTGCTGGCAACTCCGGTACCCGTATTTAATGAAGTCCAGTTTAGCCCGCCATCAGTCGTTTTGTAAACTCCTGTTGGTCCCACTGATCCGATATATCCAAGATTATCATTAATAAAAAATACTGAATATATTCTTGTATCCGTTTGAAAAGGTAATTTTGTCCATGTTTCACCCGCGTCTGTTGTCTTCAAAATATCACCGAAAGTATTTCCAGTTGTAATACTTCCTCCGACAACATAACCAACATTTTCTGATGGAAACGAGGCACGTTGCAATTGTTGTTGGGAAGCAGCTTCATAACCCAATTCCCAGGTAATTCCACCATCAAAACTTTTTACTATTGTGCCGGCATCTCCACCTACGATAATGCTTGCATTTGCTTTAGATGGAGTAGTAAGAATTCCCAAACCAAACAAATTTTTAGTCGCATCGGTTTGAATAAGATTCCACGTTGTTCCTCCGTCTGCTGTAGTGATTATCCGCCCTGCAGATGTAATAGCTATACCTTTTAAAGGATCGATAAACTTTACCTCATAAATAGAAACGGTGGTCGCTCCGATATTGTATACAACAACTCCTGTTGCACCACCGTCAGTGGTTTTGTAAATTTTTCCTGTGCTATTTGAGATAAAACCTGTATTTATATCTGTAAAATAAATTCCTCTAACAGTTCCATCAAGACCAGTAATATTTGCTGAAATATTAACCCAGGTTGTGCCTCCGTCTGTAGTTTGAAATAATCTGCCAGTTGTAGCTGAAGCAGAACCCATATACCCCAGAGTATCATTAACGAAATGTAACTTATAAATAGTTGTAGTTCCTATTGTACTCGAAGTCCAGGTCTCTCCACCATTTATTGTTGAGAGAATATTACCTGCTGCCCCTACTGCAAATCCCTTATTCGCATCAATGAATTCAATATCCCAGAGTACAACGGTAACACCTGAGTTGAGGAATTGCCAATCAGTCCCTCCGTTGGTTGTTTTCATTATAAGCCCACCCGTTCCACAAACATATCCTATTTGCTGATCTACAAAACTGACAGCATAGATATCACGATAGGATGTGTCGATGTTTTGTCTTGTCCATGTAGATCCGGCATCCTCAGATATAAGAACAGAACCACCATTCCCTAATAGTAAAAATTTGGATGGTGTGAGTATTATTGCATCATTATGATCGGCACCCGTGGGCTTAGGATTTTGCCATTCCCAGTCAAATACTTGTGCTTGTAGAGATGTGATAGAGAGAAAAAGAAGAATAAGAAATTGGAAGTAAATTCTTTTTTCCATAATTGAAAAACTCCTTCTTATATAATCAAAAAAAAATGCCCGTAAGATTGGATAGGAACGCAACTAAATTATTTATACACTTATTAAAATGCAAGAATAATTAATTTTTTTATAAAGTTTAGGGAAGGTTAATTTCATCAAGAATTGAGTAATGACCTTAGTCCTATATTTTAAAATAAAAGCGGACAACCAAATTCTTGATTGTCCGTTGTGAAATAACTAACCTAAAAATACTATACTTCGGTCAGTTCTTTTTTTTGAATGTTAACATACTCAATAACGTTGAGAGCGGCAATTGTACCATCTGCAACTGCTGTCGTTATTTGACGATATTTTTTTTGTATCGAATCTCCGGCAGCAAAAACTCCTTTGATATTCGTTTCATAATTCTGATTAACTATAATCTCACCAAAGGAATTAAGTCGAATAGTATCTTTTAATTTTTCTGTGTTTGGAACATAACCTATGAAGACAAAAACACCGTCGATTTCTTTTGGAGTAATCTCACCGGTGGTAAGGTTTTTAATATCCACCTCGTGAAGTTTCTCATCACCATAAAAATGAGAAATGGTTGATTCCATAATAAAGTCAATTTTAGGATTGTTTTGAGCTTCTAAAATTGCATGTTCGACTGCTTGAAAGTGATCAAACTGATGAACAATTGTTACCTTTGATGCGTACTTCGTTAATGAAACAGCTTCTTCAAGCGCCGAGTTTCCACCCCCAACAACAATAATTTCTTTATCCTGGAAAAAATCTCCGTCACATGTTGCACAATAAGAAATTCCCTTTCCTTTGAAAATGTTCTCTCCCGGTACTCCCAAAGTTCTGGACTTTCCACCGGTTGCAATTATAACTGCGTTTGCGGTATAAACATCTTTTGAATTCACCTCAACGGATTTTATTTCATCTTGTAATTGCAGATTAGTAACTCGAAGGTTTGCTTTGATTTCACAGCCAAAACTCTTCGCCTGCTTTTTCATAATATTCGACAATTCATAACCGCTGACATTTTCAACACCGGGATAATTTGCTATCTCGTGAGTTAAAACCATCTGCCCGCCAATAGTTCCTTCGTTTAGAATAAGAGTTTTAACTTTTGCACGGGAAAGATAAATACCTGCGGTAAGTCCTGCAGCACCACCACCGATAACTATTACATCATAATCCATCATAATCCATATTGTTCATTTCAGTCCCAAAATTCTAATATTATTTAAATTGTTCATCTAAAATTGATGTTACTTGTTCCATGCTCTGGATACTGCTTGTTGCTTTCACAACCTTACCATTTTTAAAATAGATAGTAAAAGGTATTCCGTAAAATCCACGGCATTCAGGCAAGTTGCGAATCACATGTGAATGTGGTGCATCGAATTCGAGATCAAAAAATTTTACATTTGAGTATTGCGGTTCAATTTCTTCCATTATTCCATAAACAGGAATACACATAGGTCCCATCCTTCCGCAACAGACCATTACGTTTTCATTATCATTTATTTGTTTGCTAAAATCTTCCTCAGATGTTATGTGAGTTAAATTAGTTCGTAACATTTTATCTCCTAAATTTTTAATTGTTATGAGCGTATGATGAAAGAAATTGAGAATAGATTCATAAAATGAATGCTCCGATTTGTGGTCAGCAATGAGAATAATAAAATTTAATCGAATTATTTCTTCCAATTTGTAAAAAGGATAAAAATAAATATGCGTTTATGCTGCAAAATCTAACCTCGCACAAATTTGATTGATTAAAAGAGGATACTCGGTTCATATCTAATGACAAATCAGAGTAAATTTATTATATTCCATCATTAAATAAATAAATTCTCAACTTATTAGGAAGTTGTAATTAATTGATTGAGCTAAGAATGGTGCAAGTCGGGCAGTTGCGTTGCCAAATGCTTTGGTAGCGAGGAAAGTCCGAACTCCATAGAACAGGATGCCGGGTAACACCCGGGAGTTGTTTTGAGCAATCTAACAATTACGGATAGTGCCACAGAAAATATACCGCCCGCCTTTGGTGGGTAAGGGTGAAATGGCAGGGTAAGAGCCTACCGCTTTGGAAGTAATTTCAGAGGTCTGAAAGGATTATTCTCTTTAATGAGGATAACAAGGTAAACCCCATCCGGAGAAAGGTCAAATAGGAAAGTCTTTCCGGTAAAACGGAACAGAGTTGTTCGCTTTGAATGGCTTTCGGGTAGACTGATTAAGATTTGGTGTAAACCATATTCTAGATAAATAACTGCCGTCCCTTTTTAGGGATTACAGAATTCGGCTTACAGACTTGCATTCCAATTTTACGCTCATCAGTTTTTATATAAAATATTGTATGTTGGACAAACGTTGGAAACTCAAACCGGCCCAAGATGATTTTGAAGTAAAGTCGCTCGCTGACTCTCTTAATATTTCCGAGGTTTTAGCAAAATTATTAATCCTTCGGGATGTACGATCCTTTGCTCAAGCAAAAAAATTTTTCCGCCCCACAATAGATTCACTTTACGATCCATTCAAAATGCATGGTATGGACATTGCCACTACAAGGGTAATAGAATCCCTCACCAATAATGAAAAAATTATGGTTTATGGTGACTATGATGTTGACGGTACTTGCTCAACCGCATTGATGTATATGTTCTTAAAAGAGCTTGGTGCTGATGTTGAATATTACATCCCCAGCCGCTTAAAAGAAGGATATGGAATTTCTGAACTCGGAATCGACTATGCAAAAAGTATTAACACGAAATTGATGATATCAGTTGACTGCGGTATAACTGCAGTTCATGAAGCTGATTATGCTAAAAATTTAGGTGTTGATTTAATAATATGCGATCATCATCAGGCAAAAGACATTCTCCCCGATGCATATGCTGTACTTGACCCTATTAAACCCGAATGCAATTATCCGTTCAAATTTTTATCCGGAGCAGGTGTTGCTTTTAAATTAGCTCAAGGAATAAGTGAAAGAATCGGCAGACGTGAACTTCCATTAAAATATCTCGATCTTGTTGCCCTTGCCGGAGCCGCCGATATTGTACCTATAATTGACGAGAACCGAATTTTAGTGATGGAAGGATTGAGATTAATCAATGAAAATCCGAGAGCCGGTGTTAAAGCATTATTGAAAACCAGTCATGTTTCCGCCGGAAATTTATCTTCAGTTCAAATCGTGTTTACTTTAGCTCCGAGAATTAATGCCGTTGGTAGATTAGGTGATGCTAAAGTTGCAGTTGAGTTAATGACAACTCAAGATGAAAAAAGAGCAACTGAACTTGCTTCCGTACTTGAATCAGATAATTTTGAACGTAGAAAAATAGATGAGGATACTTTAGCTGAAGCAATCAGTAAAGTAAATTCAACTATTAATTTTGATGAAGAACTTGCTATAGTTTTACACGGTGATAACTGGCATCCCGGTGTAATCGGAATTGTTGCTTCACGCTTAGTAGAAAAATATTATCGACCAACCATCATGTTAACTACAATTGACGGGGTTGCCAAAGGATCTGCAAGAAGTATAACAAATTTCAATATTTACGAAGCACTTAAAGAATGCGAGGATTTGCTTATCCATTTCGGTGGTCATGAAGCTGCAGCCGGGTTAGCAGTTGAATTAGATAAATTCGAAGAATTCAAAGAAACATTCAATCGTATTGTTAAAGAAAAAATAAATCATAACGAATTATTTCCGGAGATTGAAATTGATTCCAAAGCACGCTTTGCTGAATTTACACCAAAATTTTTAAGAATCGTTAATCAATTTGCACCGTTTGGTCCGGGTAATATGCGTCCATCTTTTTTGGCAGAAGAAGTTGAAGTTTCAAACACTCCACGGATTGTTGGAAATAATCATCTACTCATGTCAGTTAGACAAAAAGGATGTGACAAAGTTTTTGATTCCATCGGATTTGATCTTGGAAATTTTCTATCTAAATTAATTGTACCGCGAACCACTTTTGATATGGTCTTCTCTGTTGATCAAATGACACGTGATGGGAAATCATTTCCACAATTAAAAATTAAAGACATAAAAATTAGAAATGATAATCATTCATAATCTTTATAAATTTGAGAAATTATTTTTTTCTTATTGATTAGGAAGTTTAACTAAGTGATTATTTTAGGAGTAGATCCGGGAACTCTTTTTTGTGGTTATGGAATTATCGAATTAAAAAAAACCACCCCCCTCTATATCAATTCCGGCGTAATTAATCTTACAAAAGAAAAAGAACTTCCTCAAAAACTCAAAATAATTTACGATAAAATTGAAGAGTTGATTCAAGATTATTCACCTAATGAATTTGCAATTGAGACTGCTTTTTATGGTAAGAATATTCAGTCCGCTATGAAAATTGGTTACGCACGTGGAGTTGCATTACTTGCAGCTGTTCACAGTGATTTACATATTACCGAATACTCGCCACGCGAGGTAAAAAAGGCTGTTGTTGGAACCGGAGCCGCATCAAAAGAACAAATTCAGTATATGGTTTCTTCTTTTCTAAAAATTCAGACAGATAAAAAAAAATTTGATGAGACAGATGCTCTCGCAATAGCTTTGTGTCATGCATTCAGATTTAAATCGGTTGCACAAAAAAATGTCAGTTGGAAATCATTTGTAGAAGCATTTCCCGAAAGGATTATAGGATGATTGGTTATTTATCAGGTAAATTATTATCTGCAAAACCGACTAAGATTATTATCGATGTAAATGGTGTAGGCTATTTAGTTAACATTTCGATAACAACATTTGAAAAAATTACTGATTTAAAGGAAGTCTCTCTTTTCATCTACACAAGTGTACGTGAAGATGCAATCACTCTATTTGGTTTCTTTTCTGAAAATGAAAAAGAGATGTTTGAACTTTTAATTAGTGTAAATGGAATCGGTCCCAAATTAGCTCAAAGTATTCTCTCAGGAATTCAAGTAGATGAACTTCGCCAGGCAATACAATCTTCTGATATTACACGAATTGTTGCTGTCCCGGGCATAGGAAGAAAAACAGCCGAAAGATTGGTTGTTGAATTACGCAGTAAAGTTGATTCATTATCCGGAATTGAAAGTGGAAGTATTTCGAGCAGTATTCGGGGTGAAGCAATTGCAGCACTAACAACTTTAGGTTATAATCTGAAAACCGCAGAAAAAATTACGCGTGATTTGCTAACCGCCGATAGTAAAATTACTATTGAAGATTTAATTCGAAGAGCACTTTCGTTACTTAACAGATAATCTACGTTTTTTGTTTTTTCTTCTTAGCCGCCGGGAAGAGGACATTATTAAGAATTAATCTGTAACCCGGAGAGTTTTTGTAGAGCGTTAATTCCGTAGGTGGATCACCAACTGCGTGTTGATAATCTTCAGGATCATGACCACCGTAAAAAGTAAAAGTACCGCGTCCAAAATTTCCGTGAATATATTTCACCTGATTTATCCCTTGACGTTCACCCATAATAATTACAGAACTTTTAATTAATTCTTTTCTGAACATTGTTGTTTGTCCCATAAAACCACGAATTACATTTGCATGGTTTTGTGTAAGCATTGTCGGCACGGGGTCATATTTTGCTGAAAATTCGAAAAGGGTAAAGTAATCATTTTCCTGATTCAATATTTCTGTAGGCTGAATATCAATATCGCTATATTCATAAACAAAGGGATTATTCTCCAGATTAAACTTATCGAACGCAAGTGTATTTGTATAATCAAGTTTACTTTGCGCTTGTGGATCGGGAGAATCACCATCATACATTCTATCGCAAATATCTACTTGATGCGCAGCAAGAGCAATATCATAGGAATCTGTTGCCGAACACATCGCAAACATGAATCCTCCCTGCCCTATAAATTTTTTTATTGTTAAAGAAACTGCCCGCATCATCTCCGATACTTTTTTGAATCCAAGTTTTTTTGCTTCATTTTCATATCGTATTTGTTGGTCGATATACCATTGAGCATTACTAAAACTTGCGTAAAATTTACCATACTGCCCGGTAAAGTCTTCATGGTGAAGGTGAAGCCAATCATATTTTTCGAGATCACCTCGAAGGATTTCTTCATTAAAAACTTTTTCGTAAGGGATTTTTGAATACTCTAAAGCAAGGGTTACAGCGTCATCCCAGGGTTGAAATCCCGGTGGGACAAAGACTGCAACTTTGGGGGCTTTCTCCAACCGCATCAGTTCCATATTCTGATCTTCACTTTGCACAAACGAATAAATATCTGCTGATTGAGATGCTGAAAGTTCCTGAAAGAAAACACCTTCAATCCTACACTCAGATAAAACCTGATTAGAATAATCAATCATAAAGGAACCACCCCGATAATTTAAAAGCCAATCAGCTTTCAAACCATTCTCGAGTGCGTGAAAAGTTATTCCGTATGCTTTTAGGTGATCGGTCTGTCGCAAATCCATTGGAATTAGGATTTTATCTTGTGCCACTAATTGTATAGTTAGAAATGATACAAACAGCAAAAACAAAAAAATTCTATTATTCATAAACTTGATAAATTCTACATAAAAATTTTATCAAAGCTATGCCGATTTTCGATCTGATTCAATATAAATCGGATCGGCTCTTTCCTCTACAACATCTCTTGTTATAATACACTTATCTACATTTGTTTTTGATGGAAGGTCATACATAACATCAATCATAAAATCTTCAATAATAGAGCGGAGTGCACGGGCGCCGGTTTTTCTTGCCATTGCTTTTTTTACAACCGCATCTAACGCAAATGGATCAAACTCAAGTTTAACCCCTTCCATAGAAAACAATTTCTTATATTGTTTAATGATTGCGTTTTTCGGTTTTGTAAGGATATTCTTAAGAGCTTCTTCACTTAAAGAATGAAGTGGAGCAAATACCGGAATTCGACCTATCAATTCGGGGATTAAACCAAATCTTAATAAATCTTCAGGCTGCACCATCGAAATAAGTTCATCATCAGTATAGTGGTGTTGAACACTTAAATCAGCACCAAAACCCATTTTACTCATATTGATTCTTGAAGCAATAATTTTTTCTATTCCTTCGAAAGCGCCGCCTACAATGAATAAAATATTTTTAGTATTGACGTTAATCAAGTTTTGTTCGGGATGTTTTCTTCCCCCTTTTGGTGGAACACCTGCGACAGTTCCTTCAAGGATTTTCAACAACGCCTGCTGAACACCTTCACCCGAAACATCACGCGTTATTGATGCGCCATCACTTTTGCGGGCAATTTTATCAATTTCATCAATGTAAACTATTCCACGCTGTGCACGTTCAACATTATAATCTGAGGCTTGCAGCAAATGAACAAGAACAGTTTCAACGTCATCACCTACATAACCGGCTTCTGTTATTGTAGTTGCATCAGCTATTGCGAACGGAACATCCAAAATTTTAGAGAGTGTTTGTGCGAGTAAAGTTTTACCGACTCCTGTTGAACCGATTAGAAGAATATTACTCTTCTCAATTTCAACATCATCAAGTTCAATAAAATTTGTTTTAGTATTAATTCTTTTATAGTGATTATAGACAGCAACTGACAAAACTTTTTTTGCCCGTTCCTGTCCTATTACATGCTCATCAAGAGTTTTCTTGATAACATCGGGTGAAAGGTCGTGTGATTTTTTAGGTTTATTGCCATTGTATGCTGCAAGGTTGTTACGAAGTATATCAACGCTGCTTCCTATACACATATCACAAATATAAACATCGGGTCCTGCTATTAAACTTCCGACTTCACTACCGTCTTTACCGCAGAAAGAACATCTAACTATTCTGCTGTTGCTTTTTTTTGCCATAAATAATCTAACTTACTTTTTTTCTTAAATGATTAATTTCTTCTCGAGCTTTATCGAGATAAAGCGAATTTGGGTATTTAGCTAATAATTGTTCATAAAGTTCAATTGCGTTTTTATCCGAGCCAATCCCAAATTGATAAATTTGTGCAGACAAAAATAACGCTTTATCACCAAAAAGGTTTAAATTTTCTTTAGATACGATTTTTTCACCAATTTTTAATGCTGTTGGGAAATTATCGAGTGCTATTTCACATTCCATTTTAGTAATAGACGCATAATTACTTAAAAAGATTGCTTGTTCGTTTGTTTCGATTTCTTCTAAAATCACAATTGCATCTGAAAACTTTTTTTTGAAAATGAATAATTCAGCTACTGCAAATCTTGTTAACAACAATGAATCATTAATTGATGTATTTAACAATATTGAGAGTTCAAGGGCATCATTTGCTATATTATCTTTAAAGAAGCTCACTACTTCATTAACCAATGAGCGTGATTCTTCAAAATCACCGGAAAAATATAGAAGTTCCGCTTTCCTAAATTTCGCAAGATTCTTCTCAACAGGCTGACTTCTTGGGAAAGCTAAAATAACATCAAGATATTCTTTTGCAATATCCATTTCATTTTGAAGAAGTGCTATCCTTGAGATAGCTTCACATGAAATTGAATAGAGATTTGACATTTTATAGTTTTGCGCAATAAAGTTATATGATTCTTTTGCCTTATCAATTTGCAATAGTCGTTTTTCATAGATAACGCCGATTCTGTAATATGCTTCAACAGCGACTTCAGAATTTGGATAACTTTTTATTATTTCTTTATATGCATCAATACTTTTTTCATAATCGGCTTTAAGCAATACTTTAGGCATATTATAAGGTTTCCACAAAGCCAAACTACTTTGAATTTTCTCCTCTAATGAAGCCTCAAATGTTTTAGCAAAACCGAGTTTTATCTGCGATACATAAGCCGATGACGGATAGTTATTCAATAAATATTCAAATGCAGTTGAAGCAAATGAATATTCCTTTAGTGAATATAATCTTTGAGCAAGACTGAATACTTCTGTGCCGTTTTTATTTAGTTTTCTATCCAGCTCAAAGTTAAGATTTAATGCTTTTTCAAAAGAAAGATTTTCGAGATAAGCATTAATAAGTAACGGGGCATAATTCGTATTAATATGCGGGTTCTTTTTTTCAAGTGTTTCAATAATTATCGGCAGCGCTTCGGGGCGTGCAAGAAGCGGGTAAATTCTTCCCTCTATTTGCTTAATCTGATTCGGATCAGTATCAATCAATAAGCAATATTCATTTATTGCTTCAGCATACTGCATACGAAGTGAGTATAAGTTTGCTAAATCGTAAGAGTAGATGGTCTTGTTTGGAGAAGCGTTTTTTCCTTTTACTAAAATTTCAATTGCCTTGTCAAAAGTTCTTAATTCTATTGCATAGTTTGAGAGGATTCTATAAACATTTTGATTACCTCCTGCCTGCTCCAGAAGTTTATCCCAAAGTTCATAAGTTTTTTTCTCTTCCCCTTTTAGATAAAGGGTAACACCGAGCATTCCAACTAAATTATAATCGTTTGGTTGAGATTTTAATCTCGCCTCAGTAATTTGAATTGATTTATCATATTCTTTAATCTGAATATAAATTCTATTAAGTGCAAAAAAGAATTGATAGTTTTCCGGCTGAGTTTTATAAACTTCTTCATAAACTTCAGTTGCACGTTCAAGTTCCCCCATCTGTTCATAACTTTGAGCAAGCATAAATTTATTTTGAAGATTGGCTTGCTGAGCTAATAGAGTTGGAATAAGTAAAATGAAGAATATGTAAAATTTTATATTCATTTAGAATAGTTCTTATTTATCCGTAAACAGCTTAATAGAATATGCAAGTAGAAGAACAGCAAAAACTTTTTTAACAATTGTTTCCGGTAATGTAACAGCTACTTTTGAGGCGAAATAACTACCTATGAGGAATGTGATTAACATAAAAATTGCGGCTTTATAATTTACCATTCCCGCTTTATGATAATTTATCAGAGCAACGAGACCAATAGGAAAAGATAAAAGGGCAAGTGAGGTTCCCTGTGCCTGATGTTGAGAAAATCCGACTAATAGAACCAATGCCGGAACTATTAATAATCCGCCGCCAATGCCTAAAAAACCGCTAAGCATTCCGGCTGCCAATCCGATTGCTAAATAAGTAACTATTTGCTGCATAATCTTAAACTTTAGAATTAGTGATACATTTGCTAAATTTGAATTTCAATTTAACGATAAATCTTAATTAGAAAAAAACATTAATCTGTCAGGTTAATTTTCATCTTCAAGAAAATTTCCGGCATTTAACATTTGAAACGGAGCAGTAATGTCTAAGAAAATAACAGCTTTTTTACCATATAACGGATTAGAGCACACAAAAGAAACTATTGAGAATTTATTAGCCACAAAGTGCGTAGAAAAAATTTATTTAATAATATCGCAAAAAAATCTTCCAAAGATTGAGAATTGCGAAATGGTTTATTCTGAATCTACTTTTTCAAGTGAAGCAATCTCAACAATAATAGAAAAAACGGATACAGAATTTGCACTTCTTCTTAAACAGGACACAAAAATCGAAATCGGACAGTTTGGTTTAGAAAGAATGATGCAGATAGCATCGGATACAGGAGGGGGCTTAACTTATTCTGACTATTATGAAATTAAAGAGGATGTTAGAACTAATCATCCTGTTATTGAATATCAATCTGGTGCTTTACGTGACGATTTTAATTTTGGTTTCCTTCTTCTTTTTAGTAAAGAAGCGCTTGATTATGCTGCTTCAAAACCAAACGGTAAATATAATTTTGCCGGACTTTATGATTTGAGATTAAAAGTTTCGCAAAAATTTCCATTATTTCGAGTTGGTGAATTTCTTTACTCAACTGTAGAAACTGACACACGCAAATCTGGCGAAAAACTATTTGATTATGTTGACCCAAGAAATCGTTCTGTTCAAATCGAAATGGAACTTGCCTGCACAGAACATCTGAAATCAATTGGGGCTTATCTTCCACCCACTTTTAAAGATGTTAATTTTAATGAAAACGAATTTGAGTTTGAAGCTTCAGTAATTATTCCTATAAAGAATCGTGTAAGCACTATTACCGACGCTATTAGTTCGGTCTTAAAACAGAAACCGAATTTTAAATTTAACTTGATAGTAGTTGATAATTATAGCGATGACGGGACTTCAGAAATAATTAAGGAATTCGCTTCAAAAGATGAAAGATTAATTCATTTAATCCCTGAAAGAAAAGATCTTGGTATTGGCGGCTGTTGGAACGAAGCAGTTCATCATCCCAAATGTGGAAAATTTGCAGTCCAACTTGACAGCGATGATATGTACAATTCCGAAAACACGTTACAAAAAATTGTTGATGCTTTTTATTCCGAAAAGTGTGCTATGGTTATCGGTTCATATCAAATGACTAACTTTAAACTTGAGGAGATACCTCCCGGTGTTATCGATCATAAAGAATGGACACCTGAAAATGGGCGTAATAATGCTTTAAGAATCAACGGTTTAGGCGCTCCACGTGCTTTTTATACTCCGGTTTTACGCAGTATTAAAATTCCTAATGTCTCTTATGGTGAAGATTATGCTGTTGGACTTGCTATCTCTCGAGAATACCAAATCGGAAGAATATACGAACCGGTTTATTTCTGCAGACGTTGGGAAGGGAATTCAGATGCATCGCTTAATATTGTTCAACAGAACAATCATAATTTTTATAAAGATAAAGTAAGAACAATTGAGTTGACATCTCGTTTACGGATGAATAAATAAAATATCAATTTTAAATACCCGTATTAATACGGGTATTTTTTTTACTATTACGAGGATTAACAATTGGGACTTTTTGAAAAAGATAGAAATATTTCCTTCTCCGAAGCCGCTAAGGAATTGTTAAGGAATCAGATTAAAGATTGGGAGATGTGCCAATCAGGCTATCGAACATTATCCACAGTTGAAGTTAAAGAATTTCATTTTGATGGTTATACAATTAAGGTGCAATGTAATCCTGGAAGAATAGTTTCGACATCGGCAAAAGTAGATTCAACTTCAATCAAAGAAAGAAAATGTTTTCTTTGCATCGATAACCTCCCAACTCCTCAAAATGGAATAAAATATAATAATGATTTTCAAATCCTTGTAAATCCCTTCCCGATATTTAATGAACATTTTACCTTGCCTTCGTTACTTCATCAACCTCAACAGATAGAGACTTCATTTGAAACTTTGCTTGAGTTCAGTAAAGATTTAGGTGAAAGGTACATGGTTTTTTATAATGGTCCAAAATGCGGCGCTTCTGCTCCCGATCATCTTCATTTTCAAGCCGGGGAAAAAGGTTTTATTACCATGGATACTGACTTTTCGGTAATAAAAGAAAAATATGGTACTCGAATTTTACACACTAATGAAATTGAAATTACAACAATTGATGATGGGTTGAGAAAATTTCTCTCTATTGAAGGAAGTGATAAGACCAATATTGCAGCTTCATTTAAGAAGTTTCTAAATCTCTATAAAGATTTCAAAAAGACTAAAGAAGAACCGATGATGAATATTCTTTCATCGTATGATTTGAGTGAACTTCGTTGGAGAGTTGTAATATTTCTTAGAGAAAAGCATAGACCTTCACATTTTTTTGAGCAAGGTGAGAAACAGATTTTATTAAGTCCCGCTGCTGTTGATATAGGAGGAGTTTGCATTACACCGCGTCAGAGTGATTTCAAGAAAATAAATAGAGAAAACATCACAGAGATTTTTAATGAAGTATTTATAAATTCCGATGAATTTAAAACACTCTCCGAAACGCTGAGGTTATCGTTCAATTAATTTAAAATAGAAAAGGCTGTCATGATAATAACCACGGCAGCCTTCACAGTTAAAATTAACTATTTGTTTTCGTTAGCTTCTACAACTGCCATTGCAGCCATGTTAACGATATCATTAATATCAGCTCCTTTTTGGAGAACGTGAACCGGTTTACTCATCCCCATCAAAATAGGACCGATTACGTCAGCATTAGCCATGCGCCATAACAGTTTATAAGCAATGTTTCCGGAATTAAGATCTGGGAAGATCAATACATTCGCGCGTTCCTTTAGATCAGAGAATGAGAAATATTCGTTAATTATTTCAGGAGCTACTGCAGTATCAGCTTGCATTTCTCCGTCAACCATTAAATCAGGATATTTAACTTTAAGCATCTCTACCGCTTCTCTAACCTTAATTGATTGAGGATATTGAGCACTACCGAAATTGCTAAATGAAAGCAACGCAATCTTTGGAACCATGCTGAAACGTTTAACCGTCTGAGCGGATAAGTAAGCAATTTCGACAAGTTCTTCGGCAGTAGGATCTACATTAACCGTAGTATCGGCAAAGAAATATACTTTTTTATTGACGTGAACCACGTACATACCCGAAACACGGTTAACTCCTTCAGCAAGCTCAACAATTTGTAATGCTGGTCGAATTGTTTCAGGATAGAAGGAAGTTAGTCCTGATATTAATCCATCTGCATCCCCCATCCTAACCATCATTGAGCCAAAGTAATTTGGTTGTTTAATTAAATTTTTAGCTTCTAATCTTGAAACTCCTCTACGTTGACGAAGTTTATAAAACTCATCTACGTAAGAATTAAATTTTGAATCCTTAAACGGATCGACAAAAGTCAAACCATCAGGACTTATATGATGAATTTCGAGTTGTTTTCTGATTACTTCCTCGTCACCTAAAAGTATTGGTGAGGCAATATTATCATCAACAAGCTGTTGAGCTGCTTTTAATATTTTATATTCTTCTCCTTCGGGGAATACTATTCTTCGCGGATTACCTTTTGCTTTTTCAACAGTTCTTCTTACAACTTCACGTGAGATTCCAAGATGTTCTAAAAGTTCTTCTTTGTATGCATCCCAGTCAGTTATTTCCTTTCTAGCAACTTTAGTTTCCATAGCGGCTTTAGCAACAGCCGGAGCAACTGATGTTAAAACTCGGGGGTCAAATGGTTTAGGGATAATATACTCGCGACCAAACGTCAATTCAAGTCCGCCATAAGCTCTTTTAACAGCATCTGGAACTTCTTCTTTTGCTAACTCTGCAAGAGCGTGAGATGCAGCTAATTTCATTTCATCATTTATTTGGCTTGCTCTTACATCAAGTGCCCCTCTGAAAATAAAGGGGAAACCTAACACGTTATTAACTTGATTCGGATAATCTGATCTGCCTGTAGCAATTATAATATCTTCTCTTGCTGCTTTGGCATCATCGTAAGAAATTTCGGGATTTGGATTAGCGAGTGCGAACACAATAGGATTCGGTGCCATAGAACGTATCATATCCTGAGATACTTTACCGCCTGAAGATAACCCTACGAAAACATTTGCCCCCTTCAAAGCATCGGTGATAGTTCTTTTGTCAGTATCAACAGCATACTTTTCTTTGAACTCATTCATGTTTTTAGGTCGACCTTTATAAATAACACCTGAGGAATCGCACATCATAATATTTTCACGTTTGACACCGAGAAGCAAATATAAGTTTGCACATGCTATAGCTGATGCACCCGCACCGCTGAAAACAATCAAAATCTCGTTAAGTTTTTTATTGGCAACATGACAGGCGTTAATCAATGCGGCACCACTTATAATTGCTGTCCCATGTTGATCATCATGAAAAACCGGGATGTTCATAGTGCGTTTTAGTTCTTCTTCTATGTAAAAACATTCCGGAGCTTTAATGTCTTCTAAATTAATTCCGCCGAATGTCGGTTCAAGAATTTGACATGTACGAATAATTTCTTGACTATCTTCTGTATTAAGTTCGATATCAAAAACATCTATATCTGCAAATCTTTTAAATAATACACCTTTCCCTTCCATTACAGGTTTACCTGCTAATGCACCTATGTTACCTAATCCCAAAACAGCAGTACCGTTTGAAATTACAGCAACCAAATTCCCTTTTGCGGTGTATTCATAAGCAAGTGAAGGATCTTTTTCGATTTCGAGGCATGGATCTGCTACGCCCGGAGTGTATGCTAAAGAGAGGTCACGTTGAGTTAGACAGGGTTTTGACGGAATGACTTCGATTTTTCCTTTTCTTCCCTGACTGTGATACTCAAGAGCTTCATTCTTAGAGATTTTCATTTGGGTTCTCCTGAAAATTCGTTGAGTTATTTTGAATAAAAATTAAATAAAAACCGATGTGAAAACTTAAGGATTTGAGTGAGTAAATGCAATGAAATGCAGTTCAATCAAACTGACTATTCTTAATAATAATGAATCTGTCTTAGATTAAAAGAGATCTGTTGTTCCGATTAGAATAAAAACATCCAGAGGACATAATCGAGGATTAATATCAATGCTGCTGAAAGAACGAATGATCTAATTGTTGAAAGTCCTACACCTTCGGCTCCCCCTTCAGTTCTTAAACCGATATGGCAGCCGACTAATGAAGTAACAGCACCAAAAAAAACTGTTTTAATAACGCCGGCGACAAAATCAAAGAAGATGAAATATCTTTTTACAGATTGGAAAAATACTGCTTCGGAAACACCAAGGAAATAATCACTAACTACATAAGCTCCAATCACTGCGATTACATTAGCAAAAATTACTATTAGAGGCATCATAATGACAGCGGCAACAAAACGCGGCATAACAAGATAACGTACCGGACTGATTGCCATACATTCAAGAGCATCAATCTGTTCGGTTACTTTCATTGTTCCAAGTTCAGCGGCAATAGAAGCACCAACTCTACCGGCGATTACAATACCGGTTAATACTGGTCCAAGTTCGGTAATTATTGCCCGGCTTGTTGAGCCGCCAAGAAATGATATTGGAGCAATTCCCTTTAATTGATAAGCCGCCTGCCATGCAGCAACAGCTCCGGTGAATGTCGCAATAATCAAAACTAATGGAAGAGAATTCACCCCTATGTGTTCCATTTGAAAAAGAACAAGTTTTCTATTCTTTGGTATTTTGTGGAGATTTTTTAAAATACCGAAAAACAGTTGTGAAACTTGTCCAATCTCTTGAAAAAGATTTATTGCAATTCTGCCGAGCTTAGAAAAAAAACGTGTCAATTAAATTTCCAAAAATAAAGTGTTCTAAAATAACAATAAAATTTCTCTTTTCATTAAACAGATTGAATTGAACTTTCACTTGCGGTTAACCTAATAGCCATCAGATTTCTTCCCCAAAAAAAATAGCAGCGGTCTTTCTAATCTATCTCCCCATGCTTTTTCAGTGTGAAGTGCTCCTTTATCATAATAATAATCCAGATCTTCCCCTATTATATAACCTTTGCTTGTAAGAAGTGAAAACATTTTTTGTGCGTCTCTTTTTCCGTCTTCGCCGCTATCAATATAAATCTTAATATGTTTCTTTAATCCCTCATATTTTTCAATCATCCGGAAAACTTTATTATTATCAAAATAGAATGCGCTTGATAAACATGCGGTTTTTGAAAACACATTCGGATAAATCCAAACTAATAGAAAAGAAATTAATCCTCCCATTGAGGAACCCATAACGGATGTATTTTCCCTATCTGTTAATGTTCTGTAATTTGAATCAATAAATTCTTTTAATTCTGTAGCGAGATATTTAAGGTAATGATGCCCTTTTACTGAATCGCTGTATTCTTCAAGTCTATCGGGTGAATTATAAATTCCGACAATAATAACTTCATTCATTAAATTGGATTTAATCAATTTTGAAACCGTTTCATCAACACGCCAATCAACTCCAATATAGGCGGTTTTGGGATCCATAATGTTCTGACCGTCGTGCATGTATAAAACAGGATAATGCTTGGTACGATCTATTTTGTATGAAGGAGGCAGCCATACAATAATATCCCGTTTATGATTGAGATGTGAATACGATTGCTCTCGATGATAGATTACATCACCTACAATTTTGTCTCTCCCCGATCTTAAGAATCTTTTCCCCTGAACATCTTTAGTTATAAATAACGGTTTTGGCATTAATCAATTAATATTTAATTACACAATAGCTTTTCAATTAGTGGGTGATTAATTTATTTACTAATTATGAAAATAAAAAACGATTCACCAAAAAATTTGTATTTTTGAGCAACCATACTTTTTAACAAAATGAACAGAATGAAACAAACTATTATTCTTTGGACCGCAGCTTTATTTATTACACTTTTAGCCGGATATACGAAAAACGTGACCGGTCCCGAATTTCCGGTAAGCGGAACAATCGGTATAGATGGTAAAAAAGTTACTTATTACTTTGAAAAGATTATCCGGGACAGTAGTAGTTTCAAAATCAGTATCAGATGTGATATTGACTCAGTAAAAGGAATAGTTCTATTTTCAAAAGTAAATTCCAATAACTCATGGGACACAATTTTACTATCAAATCAGAATAGATTACTCGTCGGCGAAATACCGTATCCTGGTCCACTAAAAAAAATCTTTTATAAAGTTGAACTTGAAAAAAATGGGAAGAAATATTTCATCCCAACCAAAAAGGAAGAAGAAATTATTTTTATGGGGAAAGTCCCTATAACTATGAAGGTGCTTTTATTCATCACATTTTTCTTTGGGCTGTTATTGTCAGTCAGAACCGGATTGGAATATTTTAATGAACATCCACATACAAAAAAGTTAACGCTATTTACAATTATTCCGTTTGCATTATATGGATTTTTTGTTTTTCCGGTATATAAAACTTTTGAACTGAATATGGTCGGCAGTCAGTTTGCAAATCCTATAGAACTATTTACTATTGGTAGTTTCAGTTATTTCTTAATATGGACACTCTTTGGCGTAATAATTTTTAGATCGGCTAATCCTAAAACATGGGGATTAGTGACAAGTTTAATAACTTTAATTTTATCGATTATTCTACATTAAGATCCATCAGTTTAATTATTAAGAAGTTCAATGACATGTGCGTGAATCATTGGAGTTGAAGCAATTATCGAATCACCCGTTTCTGCAGAATTACCCTGATAATCTGTAATGATACCTCCTGCACCATTAATAATAGGGATTAACGCCATAGTATCCCAAATGTTCATGATTGGGTCAATCATAATATCGGCAAAACCTGTGGCTAACAAATAGTAACCGTAACAATCACCCCAATTTCTATATAATTTAACCCGGCGCAATAAAGCGTTAAACTTCTCTCTGTCTTGATACATCGCAATATTAAGATGATCAGTTGTAAGAAGAGTTGCATCGCTTAAAGAGTTTACATTTCTAACCAAAGTTTTAACCCCGTTAATAAAGGCTGATTCATTATCCCCGATTAAATATTCATTCATTACCGGTTGATTGATGACTCCAAGAACTGGTTTTCCATTCTTCGATAAAGCTATAAGTGTTCCAAATGTTATTGCTCCTGAAATAAAACTTTTTGTCCCGTCAATTGGATCAATAATCCATTGATATTCCGCTTCAGTCTGATACATTCCGAACTCTTCCCCAATAATACCGTGCTCGGGAAAAGTCTTCATTATCATTTCACGCATTATTTCTTCAGCTTTTTTATCAGCGATAGTTACGGGGGAATCATCACTCTTGGAATCTACACTTACTTTTGTACGAAAATAGTTTTTAATGATAACCCCGCTGGCATCAGCTAATACTTTGGCGAATTCCTTAAATTCTTTCATTAATCTTTTCAGTTTATGATATTCGAATAATAATTAATTAATAGCTCTGTTACTTTTTTCAATTCAAACTTACTTAAAACTTTTCCTCTTGCAGCTTTTCCTAATCTCAAACGAAGTCCTTGATCCGTAATCAATAATGATATTTTGTCTGCAAGATCAATATTATTTTTATTTTCAAAAAATAAGCCGTCATGCTGATCATCAATAATATCAAGCACTCCATCCGAACGTGTAGCAACGGAGGGAAGTTCCATAGACATTGCTTCGACCAACGCCATTCCGAATGCCTCTGCATGTGAAGGAAAAACAAAAATATCCATAGCTGCCAGTACATCAGGAATGTCAGATCTGAAACCGGTAAAAATTACATTATGTATAAATTTCCCTTTTAGTAGAACTTCTGATGCATAATCATCTTCACTGAAACTTGCTTCTCCAACTATAAGAAACTTTAGATTATTAAATTTTTTGTTAAGAACTTCAGCACAGCTTAGAAAATCTAATTGTCCTTTCCCCGGGCTAAATCTTCCGGTCATTCCAATCACAATTTCATTTTCACTAATATTAAATTCATTTCTCACAGAAGATGAAGTTGAATCAGATCTTTTAAATCTTTCTGTATCAATACCATCGTATAAGATGGAAATAGTTCTTTCATTAACCGGACATGTATCTAAAAGATTTTTTTTAATGATTCCGCTTATTGCAAAGATTAGATCAACTCTTGAATAAATCCATCTATGTAGAAAATCTTTTTTAACAATGAATGACCCGACGTGTTTTGTCAAGGCTAAGGGAATTCTTTTTTTGATATAAGACAACGCTGGAACAAGTATCCACAAATCCTTTGAAGCGTGAGTATGCACTATGTCATAATGGTTTTTGTGGATGGTATTTTTAACTTTATTTATCTGTAAAGGATGGAAATAACTTTTAGCTTTAATGGTTACTACATTTACTGAATTTTTTATCGCTTCAAGGTGAAGTTTTGAGTCCGGATAACATAACAAATCAACTTCGATTTCATTATTTTTCAGAGCAAGAAGTGAAGTTAATGTGTACATCTCCATTCCACCCCAACTTCTCGATAAACATGAAAAAAGTAGTTTCATTATTAATCGCTAATTAATCTTAGGAATAAATTTTCTTCATAATAGCATTTTTATAGTAGTGTAACAGAATTTCATCAAATCGATAACCCATTGCCGCCATAACTGCTGCACCTATTTGACATAACCCTGCGCCATGTCCCCATCCGGCACCGTGCAAAATAAATCCGCTTGGCACCCCATCAACTAAAGGTTCTTTCTTTTCAAAAATTATTGCCGAACTATATAAATGAGTTTTTGATAAGGCTCTTCTAATTTCTAACTCTTTCCCGATAGTTACTGTTTTCTTAGTTCCTATAATCTTTAATTTAATTAGTCTTGCTGAAGCTCCTCTTTCAATCGGGATGAAATCGACAACATCTCCAAAATCGATCCCTAATTTTTCTTTCAGTAAATTGGTAACTTCTTCCTGAGTATAATGAACTTTCCATCTGTAAAAATCAGTTGTCTCCTGATCGTAATCTAAAAGTATTTGTGATAAAATAATTTTATCGGTAGTATTACAGAATGATGGTGGATTTCCCTTGATCCATTTTTCAGCATTACTCTCTTTGGTGAAATCGAAATTAAAATTATCAGGTTCATATTTGTAATCAATAACCGGAATTAAATATGGATAGTGAACCGGTTCCCATAGATTTTCAAAATATTCCGAAATACCTCCGCATGATTTTGAAAAACGTGTATCACAAATCGTATCATCAAACATTAACACTAATCCACGCGTTTCTTGAACGGCTTGTTTTGAAATATCGGTAAATATTTTTGTAATGCCTTGATACCGTTGACAATGATCATCGGCACAAACATCAAAAAGGGTATGATCTTCCCTGTCGTACCATCTGATTATTTCATCTTCAGTAGCTGTTTGAGGATGCTGCTCTTTTTCTGTTAATTGCAAAATTTTTGCTTTCTCAATTTGCGCAAAAGTCCAACTTCGTGAAATAACTGCATGTGCTTTAAGTAAATCAAGTGTTGACTTGGAACTCATTTCTGAAGAAATGACGCTCATTAAATACTCCTCTGCAGTTATAAGATTTATCGCAGTAATTTTTGCGCCATCAATAATTAATTGAAGTGACCCCTTAAAGCTCTGTTTCTCTAATCTCTCCCAATGAAATCTAACCCCAATCATAACATCTCTTAATGTAAAGAATTCGGTTTCAGGTTCATTCGGCTGCATTGTAACAGTTTGGTCAAAAATAATTTTCTTACCGTTCCCGTTTATAACAATTTTATTCTCTTTTATTTCGGCTGAAAAAACTCCACTGAACAAATCAGTGTGACCGCTTAAAATGAAATCACCATTTAATTCAAATTTTATTTTGGGAGCAGATAGAATTCCGACACGTAAAATAGGTTCTTGCATGTAATTCTCGAAGTATAGTTTCTGTTTTGTATTTATAAATTCTATATGTAAAGTTACAAAACTGAAGTGAAATCTTCATGGTTTATTAAGTTGAATCTTTTTAATTTGGTTCATCTACAATTTGCTATATTATTTTTTGAGGAGTAATGAAAATAGTTCAATCTAAAACTGTTGAAATAATTGGTTTTCCTGTTGATTTGGGGTCGGGAAGACGCGGTGTTGATATGGGTCCATCTGCGATACGTATTGCTCACCTTGGTGAAAAGTTAGAGGGATTAGGTTATAAAGTTATTGATCATGGTGACATTTCAATTCAGATAATCGAAAAACAAAAAGTTGGGAACCCAAAACTTCGCTACTTAAAAGAAATCGTTAAAACAAATGAATTACTTGCAAAAAAAGTTCTGAAAACATTGGGGAATAATAATTTCCCTTTAGTACTGGGGGGTGATCATTCGATGGCTATTGGAACAATAGCCGGAATAGCTTCGCATTGTAAAACGAATAATTTGAGACTCGGTGTAATATGGATCGATGCACATGCGGATATGAATACTCCCGAAACAACTCCATCCGGAAATATTCATGGGATGCCTTTAGCTGCTTCACTTGGACTCGGAGATTCACGTTTGACTGATTTTTTAGGATTTTCTCCTAAACTAAAACCAGAAAACTGTGTCATTATCGGTGCACGAAGTATTGACTCTCTCGAAAGAGATAACATAAGAAAACTAAATGTTCCCGTTTATACAATGACCGATGTTGATAAATTAGGAATCCATAGAATAATTTCTCGAGTGCTTAAACAGTTCAAATCTAATGTTGATCATATTCATGTAAGTTTTGATGTTGACAGCATTGAACCTGCAATTGCTCCTGGTGTGGGAACTCCGGTTTCCGGTGGACTTAGTTATAGAGAAGCACATTTACTAATGGAAACAATAGCAGATTGCGGCTGTATGTCATCACTTGAAATTACAGAAGTTAACCCTATACTTGATACAAAAAATTCTACTGCTGAATTTACTGTGGATTTAGTTGCATCGAGTATGGGACAAAGAATTTTATAATCGCTATTTAACAAATGAATTTAACCAAAGGATTTTTCCCTTACATATCTTTATTCCTTATACTTCCGATAGTTTTAAAACTGTTCGGATTTATAAGTTTAAGTTATTCTGTGATTTTTTCTTTCGTTTTATTATTAAGCGGACTCGGAATTGTTTTCCTCGCTTTTAATTCAGATAGAAGATTGGCTTTATTCCTGGGAACTCAACTATTTTTTGCCGGAATATTTATTTCTCTTACCGAGAAATTTTTATTCAATAATGTTAGTAATATTTATTTACCTGCTTTTTTACTCTCTGTCGGGTTCGGGTTTTTGTTTTTATTTTGGAATGAAGTTTCTGCTAAAACATTTCTATATGCCGCAGTTGGTCTAATCTTTACTACTCTAATTTTGATTTTTAATCAGGATAGTTTTGGCATTATTAATTTATATGATTCTTTTATTGAAATTACAGAAGAGTTTTGGCTTTTTATTTTGTTAGCAGGTTTAGCTTTTACAATCTATCTTTTAGACAAACGAAAAACTAAACCTGCAGACTCTTAAAATTAATTCTTAAATAAGCCCGTAAGTATTGGGGCAGATGTCGGATTTTGTGATCCTGAAACTAGTTCAATAGTTATAAAGAAAGTTGCTTCTTTTAGACTGAAAATATCCGGAAAATTTTGAACCGGATAAAATTCATTCACGCCATTAAATTTTATTGTTCCCAATGAAGTTACACTTCTGTAAACACTTACCCATAAATGATATACTTGTTCAGAATCAAGCACTTCAAGGTTATCTATTCTTACCAATCCTTTTTCAGTTTTTGGATTATAGAATATCCTTGCAAAACTATTTGAGTTTTTATCTGCACTAATTAAAGTTACTGTTTGAGTTGCTTTTACAGCAATCAAGTCCAATAACGGTTTATAGTCCAATGAGGATTGATTTGCCGTAATAAGTTTTTCAAGCTGTTCGGCATGAGAATTACTCATAGTTTTAATTTCTTTATTCAGAAAATAATAAACTGTTGCAATCCCCGCTCCCAATAATAATATGAAGAAAATAAATAAAGCAGGTGAAACAGATTTAGAAGGCTGATAAACAATTTTCTCAACAATTTTTTCTTCAATAATTTTTTCAGGTACAGGAGCAGCATGAGAAGGATTAATTGATTGAAATCTAGGACTACTGAACTGTTCTAGTGGAGGAGTTTGATAATTTGATGAATAATTATTTTCTGTTGAGTAAGAATCTGCTACATAACTTGAGGAAAAGCTATTCTCGCTGCTTTCATCTTTTTGATCAAATGAAGGAAGAGCTGATTCCATTGTAGCATCAACGCTAGCTTTTCCATCTGAGGTAAATGATTGGTAAGGATCAAGACTTTCATTATCAGAGTTAGGGAATGAGAATTTATTTTGTTCTTCTTCGTATTTATCCCGTTCAGGCTTATCTTGTTTTTCACGTGAAGAAACTTGCGTCTCTTGTTTTGGTCTATTCAACTCCGGTGATCTTCTTGAGAAAGGTGTTACCGGTTTGAATGTTTCTTCTTCCTCAACCTCTTCCTCAACCTCTTCCTCTTCAATGGCTTCTGTTTCCATAACAATTTCAGGCTCGGGTTCTGACTCGGGTTTGTAAGATTCAAATGTTGTTGTTGTTTCTTCTACTTCGGATGATTCAAGGAATTCAGCTCTAATTTTATCTTCATCAATATTACCAGAAAATGGATCTTTTTTAACCGGACTCTCCTCAATTGTAGGTTCTTCTTTTATCTGCTCATAATCATCTGATGGAGATTCAATTTTTGTTGTTCGATCAGGTCGTTTTTGTTCTTTTAATCTGTAAAGTTTTCTTGCTACTTTATCTTTTACAGATTGATCGGGCATTTCTATTTCCAGAAAAGAAGGGAGTAGTGAAGCTAAGTTTTGATATTCCCCCAGCTCCTGATAAGGGAATTCTTCACCAGCGCGTATATGATTTAAAACTTTAACAAAATCTTCATTGTCAAGGCAACCAAGGGCGAAAGGATATAAATGAACGGCTAAATCTTTCTGTATATCACTCATCTTACTCTTCCCCTTTCAAAAGATTATCTCTCAAATTAGTCAAAGCTATTTGAACTTTTGATCGAACAGTAGGGAGAGGAATTTTTAATTTTTGTGCTATTTCTACTTGAGTATAACCTTCATAATAAGCAAGATACAAAACATATTGCTGAGCATCGGTCAAATCTTTCAAAGCTCCTTCTATATTACCTTTTATACTCAAAGCAGTTTTAAGATCTAGATCATCAATAATAGTTGACATTCTAGGTATGATAAATGAGTTTTCGTATTCATCGTCATAAGGAGTTTGCGCAAGAATATCATATCGCTTTCTACGTACAATATCAATAGCCTTGTTTCTGGCAAGTCCAACCAACCAGCAATATGCATTACCGGTTTTAACATCATAGTAACCGATCTTTCTCCAAATAATCACAAATACATCCATAAGAACTTCTTCGGCAATTTTTACATCACCTACTATTTTTTTTATGAGTGTATAAAGAATTGGGGAATACCGATTATAAAGGCTTTCTAAAGCCCTTGAATCGCTATTAGCTACTCTATGCATTAATTCAGCATCCGTAGTTGCAGAAACACTTGTTGTCAATTTAATCTCCGTTATTCAATGAAGTAGCACAAAACTAAAGCTAACTAACTAAAAAAGCAATCTTTATAAATCGGATTTAAACAAGAATAAATTCTTCTATTTCAAATTATATGACTTACAAAAAAAAGATCAGCAACTACTCTAAAACACTTCAACGTTTAACAGCCGCCAACTATCCGTTTGGATTCTCTTTTCACAACGATTGTGTTTTTGCTTTTTTCAATTAAAACCGGAATTACTTCTTTTGCTTTGGTTCTAAAGCGGAAAGTATTCGCTTCCTGTCTTGTTGCTATTATTTGAGGATTTTCAAAATTGATTATATCTGTTTTAAATTGATTCAATCCTCCTTTAAGAATACGGATATTATTATGTCCTAATTCCGAGGCGATTAGAGCTGCTTTTTTTGCGGTTAATTCATCATTGGCAAGAAATACATTAACATTATTTTTCATATTCAGCATTCTACCGCCATCTTTTGTAAACAATTCATCAAATGTCATATTTACAGACTGCGGAAGTTTTATTTGATTAAAATCTTCTGCCGTTCGGAAATCAAATATTTGAACTCTCTTATCATTATCAATTAATCGAAAAGCAAGTTCATCCGAAGTTATAGTATTGTATTGAAATGAATTAATTAAAGTTTCATCATTTATTTTTTGCATCACAACATCTTTCTTAACCGGTAACAAAAATGCTGTTAAACCGAAAATCATCATAACTGAAACAAATCCATAAAAATATTTTGCAATAGGTACATCTTCATTAGGTTTTCCGGTTACCTTTTGCTCTACCCATCTCGTAAAAATAAATGCACCGACTGCCATAGTGGTCATGAGTACTGCCAATACTGACTGAGATGTACCAAGTATTTCAAATATTGTTATGTTTCCCCAATTCTCTGCGAGATAAAGCCCTTCAAATAAAGGATATGCTTCTGCAAAAATCCAAACTCCGATAAATGAACCGGCAACAAATATCATCGCATCAATTTTACCAATTGCGGCGGCGCATACACTTGTTCCCGGACAAAATCCTCCAACTACAAATCCCAATCCCATTATCAAACCGCCAACTAAAGCTGAGTACAAAAATGTTGGATTAATATAGATAAGGCTTATATCTAAAATACCGAAATGTGCAAAAGCAATAACCCCTATCATTGCCGTAATTCCGGCAGTAAAGAAGACGCGTAACACTGTGAAGTCATATCCGTAAAAAAGTCCGACTAACTTTTTTGATGTTGAAAATCCGGCTTGTTCAAGTATATAACCAAAAGCTATTCCTATAAGAATAGCTACAACAAAATTTAATTCGTTTGAAATTATATCGGGTACTAATGGTCCCATAATTCAATTCCTTCTTTAAATCCAAAGTTTTCTGAAAAAATAAGCAAATGCATAAGCGCCGCCGAAAATAGCCATCATAGTGATAATACCGCCGAAAGAGAGAACAGCCATTCCACTTAAAGCTGAACCACTTGTACAGCCTCTTCCGAGCTGAGCACCTAATCCGAATAAAGCACCACCAAGAAGGGCTGTAATCATTCTAACTCGCGATGTAACATTTTTAGATTTCTCTAAGGTGAAGTTGAGTCTATTTGAAACTAACCCTGAGATAAAAGCTCCGATGATAACTCCAATTACCTCAAACACGAGCCAATTTTTTAAAGGATTATTTTCATGTTCAGTTAGATAATCGCTATAATACTTCGAGTCAGCCGAATGTTGAGGAGCGATTGTACTTACAGCGGCAACAACACCACTTTTAACTGCTCCGCTTGCCCCTAATCCTCGTCCCGTAATAAAAATTGTTACGAGTAATAATAGTCCAAGTAACACACCTGCTATGTAAGGATTCATATATTTTGTCTGTTCCATTTAAACCTCAATTCTAAATTTCTTTTTCAATTTTTACTTCTGTTGGTTCAATTTCTTTTTGTTCATCGTGCGACTCAAGGTCTTCATATCCCGTTATCATTGCTTTAATATTCGATGTGATGGTTTCTCCAGTTGTAATTAAATAGAGATGTGCGATGATAAATGCAATCAGAAAAAATGCTCCAAGAGTGTGAGCTAATGCAATCAATTCTAATGATTCAACATTCAATGCTTGAATAGTTCCTTTTTGCGGATAACGATAAAACATGTATAGTAATCCCGAGATAACCATCACCGGTATAACCAAAATCTTTAACCCAAGGTAGACTAACCTTTGGAGTGGATTGAGTTTGCTTAAGACAGTCTTTTTTGTTGGATGAGGTGAGTTTTTAAAAATTCCAATCAGATAAAAATTTATCTGTGCTCTTATATTAGAAAGAGTTGGGAGATATTGTCTCCATTCTCCTGTTGAAAAATGCCAGAAGATTGCAAAAGCTATTAGTATGATAAAAGAATAAGCGGCAATGTTGTGGTACTTAACTGCGTTCTGATAACCAAAAAATTGAAACGAACCATGTATTTCAAATCCGGTTGCTGCAAGAAAAAAGATTAGAAATGATTGAGTCCAATGCCAGAATCTTTCGAACGAGCGATAAATATAAACTTGTTTTTTCATCATTTCCTTCTTCCATTCAGTTTGCGTGACGCATATATTCTAACAACAAAATGTAATAATACTCCTAACAGAGTAAGCAGAATAATTAGTTTTCCTGTAGTTTCAACAATAGGAGAATAATCTCTGCTGGGCATATAAAAGTCGTCCAATCCGGCAAGGCGACTTTCATTACGCGTATGGCATTCAATACAATCAACAGTTTTTTCTTTTGTGGATACCATATGGTTTATAGGCCAGGTCATTTCTGTATTGATAAAAGTATACCGCCCGCTATAAGGAAGATTCACATCTTTCATTCCAACTTCAGAGGCACGACTCCAATCAAAATCTTTCCATAATGCCCCTTCACCATATTTATCAGAAAATAATTTTGGTTGAATTAGCATTTTGTTTATTGGATCAAACGGCTGCCGTGCACGATGAATTTTTACCGGAATTATTTTAGACTCCTTATCATTATACGAGCCTTTGAGATTATTAATCTTTAATGGATTTGAAGTATCGTTTACTAAATCACCAAGTAAGTAATGATCGGCGGTTCCGTTAAACCAAATATATTCAGGTTTAAGATTCTTTCCCCATTCAAATGTACCTTTTATTGAGAGATAAGTATGATTACCATCTGCATCATCTTCCTCGTATGGTTCACCATTTTTTAATTTACCGGCGGTTGACCAATCCCAATAAGTTTTTGTTGCATTTACTTTTGCATAAATCGGGATATGACATGATTGACATGCAACTTTGATTGTATGTTCATTCAGAATACCATCTTCATGCGGATTATTACCATGGCATTGTTCGCAGGTAGATCTGTTTCTATTCATTGATGATAAAGAATAAACTCTTCCAAGCATCATATGATTTTCACTGGTATGGCAGCTTACGCAATTCATATTGACGCCATCAATTCCCATGTGTACATCAACTTCTTTTAGAGGCTCGAACATTGATTTTTCAAGATCACCATGTTTAACATTATTTCCGCCGCCGCCAAAGAAATGACAGACACCGCAATTGGAACGTTTTGGTGTTCCGACATTTTGTGCAATTTTATTAAAATCAATTGTCATATCAGGAGCGCCCCCTTTTTCAGAGGCTTTTGTATATGTCTCGGTTTGGTCATGACAAACAAGGCAGTCGATATTAGTTTGATCAGTAAAAGCCGTTAATTGATCGGTCATTCCGAATCCGACATGGCATTTAGCACAACTCTGTTCATTCCCATCGACACCGATACAGAAATTATTTATTGCATTTTTCTTCCCGACATAAATTATTCCACGACCCTCAACATATTCTTCCCGCTCCCAGTTCCAATGATTTGAAGCCATAACTTCTTTGTGCCGTTCAGTATGGCACCCGATACATGCTTCGGTAACTTGTTGTGGTTTGGAAAAAGTTTTCTGTAAAACTGCAAACTTTGAATGATCCACAGTTGATTTTTTTTCTTTGGTATATTTTGCTTTTAATAGATTTACATCAGACTGTTCAATTTCAACCGGCTTCAAAAAGATTACAGCCAGTGTTATCACAAATCCGATGAGTACAAGTACGGTAACTATTTTTTTCATTTTTGTTTTATTGATTAATTATTACGATTGTTTTAGTCTCTAAAGTATTATTTTGAAATTCTTTTTTTGAAGTCCTGAATTAATATTTCCAAAAGATGGGCTAATGCATCACGTTTTTCTTGATCTAATTGATTTAAGAGATTTTGATGTATTTTGATGTGGCTGTCATAAAGATTTGTTATAAATGGTTTACTTTTGGTAGTAAGAGTTACGATAGTATTTCTTTTATCAGATATATCAGAAGATCTTTTAACGAACTTCTTTTCTTCTAAATTTTTAACTATTTGAGTTATTCTGCCGGGAGATAGATTAAGTTTTTCACACAACGCTTTTACTGAAATAGATTCCGTAAAGAAGAAAACTTTTAAAAGTCTAAACTCCGCAGGTGATATATTAAAACTTGAAGCGAAAAATTCTTCACTGATATTGCATGTGCGCATTAAATCACAGATTAGCTCTGCAAAATGTTCTGCTTCTTTGAGTTGATTATTTTTTTGTCCCATAAATCGAAAATATTTTAGGCTCTAAAATAATTATGTCTATTGAAGAAAACAAGAAATAATTTCGATTTTTACTTATGGATTAAGAAATAGAGTAAATTATTTCCTGAATTATTTCTTTACCAAAACAGAAATATCGTTTGAAAGATACTCTTCCGAAAAATCAACAAACTTTTTACGCTCTTCGGTTACATTAAAATTTGAGAATGCAAAATCAATTTTCCCCAATTGCAGTGCAGGGATTAAACTCTCGAACGTCATATCAGTTATTTCTATTTTTTTACCAATTATTTCACCGATTCTGAGAGCCAATTCTATATCGAACCCCGTAATAATATTATTATATAAAAATGATAACGGCTCGGCTCTTGCACATGTCCCCATCTTGAGAATACTATTTTGATTATTGGTTTGCAGCAACGGCAGCTCCGGTACCGATTGATATTTTGGGCTTATCCATTTTCTTTTCATCTCGTATAAAATACCTTCAGCTTTCAATTTATTTAAAGCTTTATTTATTTCATTAAGTAAGGTTTCATTATTTTTTCTTACCGCCCCTGCAATCAGTACTTCAGAGATAGGTTTATCGAGAATAATTAATTCGCTTTCCTTATCTATTATATTTAGCAATACACTTTTATTATGAATAAATGCATCTGCTTTACCGGTTTTTACTGTTAAAGCGGCATCCGCAGCCGAAACCATATCAAGAAATTTTGCATTAGGGAAAAACTTTCTTGCAGCGATATCACCTGCTGAACCCGTGAGGACACAAATCTTTTTATCAGATAGTTGTGAGATATCGTTTATTTTTTCATTCTTCTTTGAACATGAAACAAACACAAAGCTTAACAACACGATAAAGATGAAAGTACTTTTCATTACGTTTCAACCTTTCTTTAAGAACATATTTAATTTGTTCCTATTGTTAAGACTTGAATATTCAATGCTCTCGGTCAGATTATTAATTATCATTAAACCTATCTCGTCCTGATCAATTTTTTCAAGGATATTTCCTTCATCACCACCGCTTTCGAAAATGATTTCGAGTGTATCCCGTTTTTCAGAGTATGACAAAGTTAGATTCACATCAATTTCTTTTGATACAGATTTATTAATCATCATAAGTTCTTCGAGAATAAGCAGCACATTATTTATCATTTTTTTGGGGAGAACATGCTTCTCACAAAAACGTTCGATTTCAGCATTCATTGCGTAGAGATCAAAATCGGGACTGTCTATTTTATAATTAAAACTTCTGATTCTATTGATGAATGCTCTCGTTTTTTCCCTTTGTGGATTTTCAAATATCTGTTGAGGCGAACCATCTTCATAAATCAAACCTTCGTCCATGTAAAAAACTCTGTTGGAAACATCCCGTGAAAAATCCATTTCATGAGTAACTATTGCTAATGTCATTCCTTCCTTTGCCAGCCGGCGAATAACCGCAAGAACTTCACTAACCATAGTTGGATCAAGGGCAGAAGTCGGTTCATCAAAAAGAATAATCTCCGGATCCATTGATAAACAGCGGGCGATAGCAACTCTCTGTTTTTGCCCACCCGAAAGTTCATCGGCAAAACTGTCAGCTTTTTCTGCAAGTCCTACTAACTTAAGTAAATCCATTGCTTTCTGTTCGGCTTCTTCTTTCTTGCGGCCAAGTAATTTAATTTGTCCGATCGTCAAATTTTCCATAACCGTGAGATGGCTGAAAAGATTAAAAGATTGAAAAACCATTCCCATTTTTTGACGAATCTTGGGAACATCAGTACTCTTATCCAATATATCGATTTCATCGATAAATATTTTTCCGCCGCTTGGGGTTTCCAACAAATTAAGACAGCGTAAAAATGTACTTTTCCCCGTACCGGAGGGACCAATAATAGAAATCACTTCTCCCTTATGAATTTCAATATTGATTTCTTTCAATACCGTAAGTTCACCGAATTTCTTCGACAAATTTTCTACTCTGATCATGTTACACTCCCCTCTTCAATTTAGGCTTCGGAGTCGTCATTCGTTCAACATATCCAAGTGAAAACATAAGAAGCCATGAGATAATAAAATATAAAACTGCAACCATGATTAAAGGAAAAAATGCATCGAATGTACGACTACGAATAATATCACTTGCTTTGGTTAAATCCTGAACTGCTATATATCCGACTATCGATGTCATTTTAACAAGTGAAATAACTTCTCCTTTGTAAACAGGCAAAATTCTTTTCACAGCTTGAGGAAGAATGATATAAATAAAAGTAGTTACCTTGGTAAAACCCATTGCGATACCTGCTTCAGTTTGCCCTTTATCCACGCCTTCAATTCCGGTTCTATACATTTCAGAAACGTATGCGGCAAAATTGAGTCCGAATGCAATCACTGCAACAATAACAGGTTCTATATCTACAGATGCAAACACGACATAAAAGATTATCATCAAAATTACAAGAACAGGCGTACCGCGTAAAATTGATATATAAATCTTCGCCGGTATTAATAAAATTTTGTTTTTAGACATTCGCATAAAACAAATCAGTCCACCGAGCAGCGTTCCAAATATTGTTGCAAGTATTGAAATAATTATTGTTGTCTGAAGACCATCTAAAATCAATAGATAACGATTTTCTAAAACTATATTGTTATAGAAACTCTCTTTAAGTGAGTACAAAAATGAATTGGTTATAATTGATTCAGTTTTCTCTGAACTTTCCCCGATTACATTTTTTGTTTGAAGATTTTTTCCCAAAACAAAAACACTTGCACCAAGCCGCATATATTCATCGGAAAAGTCAATTTGCTTTTTCCGCTCATCTGTGATCATCAACGTGCTTGAGATCATTTCGATTTTGTTTGTAACCGCCGAAATAATCAAACTTCCGAACTCCATATCAACGAGTTTTAATTCTTTTCCGAGATAGGCTGCAAATCTTTCAGATATTTCAATATCGAATCCTATCATTCGATTATCTTTAACAATAGTGAATGGTAATCCTTTATCGCTTACAGTCCCGACAATAAGCGTTCCGTTTCTTTTAGAATTTTTAATCTCCGGCATTATGGTTTCACCCTTTAATACCCAGCGATTTTTCATGTCATCAAAAGTACCATCACTCTTAATATCTTTTAGAAATTGATTAAATTTCTCCCTGAGTTGACTATTCCCTTTATTAAACCCCATACCTATAGGGATTGTGAAGAGTGTATCGCCAAGCATTTGCAATTCATTATCCAAACGGAGAATTTCGAGTAATGTTTCGGTTGTATAAAGGGCAGCATCAATTTTACCTGACTTTACGCCAAGAACTAATTCCGGCGGACTTTTATATTGGAGTAATGCAGCTTCGGGATAATTTTTTATTGCGTAAGTATCATGAACAGAACCAAGCAGCACACCTATTTTTTTATCTTTTAGATCCGAAGGAGTTCGGAGTAGCGGTGTTGTTGCTATTACATTGTCTGATACATCACTCTTTTTAACTATTAAAACTTGTGAGTTTCTAAAATATGATTTACTAAAATCGACCGATTTTGCGCGCTCCTCGGTTGAACTCATTCCGGCTACAATAATATCAACCTTACCTGATTGCAGTGCAGGAATCAATGCAGAGAACTTCATATCAACAAACTGCATCTGTCTATTTAGTTTTGCAGCTACTCTCCTTGCAAATTCACCATCGTGTCCCGTTACTCTTTGATTTCCATCGACAAAACAGAATGGTTCTCTTGTAGCGCTTGTACCAATCTTTAGCAGTTTTCCTTTTTCTGGAAGTAAAATATTTGGTTCATCGTAAGGGGACAAATCATTTTTTAACCATCTCCGTTTCATATCGGCTAATGTGCCGTCATTCTCAAGCTCAGTAATTATATTATTAAGAGTTGAAAGAAACTCGTCATTCCCCTTTTTTACTGCAATACAGGTATTCTCAAAATCAACGGCTTCAGAAAGGATTGTTAAATCTTGATTATGCTTTGTAACATTTAATGCTGTTGGAAATGCCGTAATAACTGCTTCAATTTGATTTGACTTCAATGCAGCAATAGCATCCATGATATCGTCAAAACTTTTTGTTTTGGCTTCAGGAAATCTTGTAATGGCAATTTGTTCACCGGTGGTACCGGTCATCGCACCAATAGAGATATTCTTTATATCTTCTAATTTAGTAATTGATGTTTTTGTATCACTACAGCTTGTCAGCAGTAAAATAAGAATTGAATAAACAAACCAAACGACAATATTTTTTTTCATTATTGATTTCCGTTATTCTTTAATTAATGCAGCAATACCACCGGTATAATATGGGACTGAAAATAACACACTCTTTGAACGCTCTTCTGTAATAGTAATACAAGCGCCAATCATATCAACTTTTTTTGAAATTAATGCAGGTATCATCGCACCGAAATCCATATTAATAATTTCAAGCTGCATATCAAGTTTTTGAGCTATGTAATAAGCTATTTCAATATCAAAACCGGTGACTTTTTGTGTCCCGTCTATAAATGCGAATGGTTCAGTTACTGCCGACGTACCAAATTTCAGTGTACCGTTTTTTCCTGTCAATTGAATTTGAGGTAATGTGCCGGGGGAGCCGGCTTTAGGGAGCCAGCGGGTTAATAGTTCATCATATTTACCGGTTGATTTTAATTGGGCAACCACACTATCAATAGAATTTTTTAGCTCACTATTTTCAAGATTCACTGCAAAACCGTAATTGTCAACTGTGATCATTTCAGAAAGAACTTTTAACCCGGGATTTTTTGCGGCAATATTTTTTAAGATCGGTTCATCATATGCGGCGGCATCCGCTTTACCGGCTTTTACAGCCATACTTGCATCAAGTACGCTATTAAAATACTTAAATTTAGCATTCGGAAATTTTGATAAAACAAGTTTATCGGCAACTGTCCCAGTTGGAACTGCAAACTCTTTCCCGTCAAGTTGCGAAAGATTGGTAATCTTTTCCCTATTGCTGCATCCGGTTATTATAAAAACTATTGTCGCTATAAAAGAGATAAGCATAAATTTGTTTGATCGGGATGTCATTTCTTCACCTTAATTTTTCTGAATGTTTTTTGATAGGATATTTACGAGGGGAAAATTTCATATTGGTCTGATTTGTTTTCGTAATAAGTTTTTCATTATAAATTTTAATCTCTAATATAAATTTCCACAATTTTGGAGAGTTAATCAATTAAACACAAAATTTTCTAATGAAGAATGAATTTAAGAGATAGCTTGAATTCACTGTTAGAGCAGAGGAATTAGTGATTGTCCAAAAAGTACAAAAAATCCGTAGAGTTTCTAATTAATTAGATTCCTCTACGGATTCAACTCAAACCTCCCCTTATAGAATCACCATTTTTACTTTAATTTATTTCTTTGATTCATTCTTAATTACTGACATTGCAGTTGCAATCATACCGGCAACATCCGTTAAATTATTTGGAAGAATAATTGTGTTATTAGTTTTTGCAAGATTGCTAAAAGCACCGAGATATTGTTCAGCCACTCTTAAATTAACTGCATTCATTCCCCCTTCTTCATTAATGGCTTTTGCAATCTCGCGGATTCCCATTGCTGTAGCAGTTGCAACTCTTTCAATTTCTTGTCCGCGTCCCTCTGCCTCATTAATCCGTTTTTGCATTTCGCCTTCCGACTTAGCAATCATTTCCTGTTTATCCCCTTCGGCACGATTTATTTTCGCCTGCTTGTCCCCTTCAGATTCTGCAATCAATGCTCGTTTTTCACGTTCAGCACGCATCTGTTTTTCCATTGCATCTTTGATACTTTGAGGCGGAACAATGTTTTTTACTTCATATCGTGTAACTTTTACTCCCCATGGCTCTGATGCTTTATCAACCGCATCAACTATTGCAGTATTTATTGTATCTCGTTCTTCGAAAGTTCTGTCAAGGTCAAGCTTTCCAATAACGCTTCTCATAGTTGTTTGAGCTAATTGTGCTGCTGCAAACTGATAATTGTTGATTCCATAAGATGCTTTCATTGGGTCAATCACTTGAAGATAGAGAATCCCATCAACTTCCACAGAAATATTATCTTTAGTAATACAAACCTGTGAAGGTACGTCAAGAGCCTGTTCTTTTAAAGTAAGTTTATAAGATACTTTATCGGTGAAAGGAATCAACATATGAAAACCGGCTTCCAATGTTGCATTATATTTACCGAGCCGTTCAACAATAAATGCTGAACGTTGGGGAACAATTCTAATTGTATTTACAAAAACAAGAAATACAAAAATTATCAGACCAATTAGTATTATTGTAATCGGTTCCATAAAAACTCCGTTCTTAATTAATTTTTTTAACTTTTAATGTTAAATTTTTCATCCCGATAATTTCTACAATATCACCGGCTTTAATTTCAATGTCGGACTCTGCTGTCCAATTTGTTCCATGAATTTCTACTCGTCCATTTGACGGTGGTATAATAGCTTCAACTACAGTAGCTCTTTCACCAACCAAATCTCCACTACTCTCTTCATCATTTTTCGAAATACCCATTTTACCCGTAAAAAGTTGACGCACCCATTGACGTAAAGAGAAAAGAAGTATAACAGATGAGATGAAAAATATTAGAAGCTGTATATTAATATTGATGTCGAATAGAAGAGTCAGTAAAGCTACCAGCCACGCCCCAATGCCGAAGAAGAATAAAATTAAACCCGGAACGGCTAGCTCCAAAACAAGTATTAATAGACCGACTGCAAACCAGATTACTGTAGGATCCCAGAACTCATTTGATAAATTCATTTATAATCCTTTTTATGATGTCAAAAATTAAAGAAGTGACGCGCTAATATCAACAACAGTTTTTGAAGTGCTGTTTTGACTAATCCAGACTTTTTAATTATGAAAAAAGAAATACTTCCTTATGCCAAATTCATTTTGTGGAAACCGGAGTCATAGGATTTTATTTAAAATAATTACATCTTTGCACTGAGATAAGTGTGTATGTCTCTTTTAAAAACTATCGTAAACTTGTAACCGACTTCAATACTAACAAATTTTGGAGGAATGTCTAAATGAAAAAACTTCAATACAAAATTGAAATTAATGCCCCTGCTGAAAAAGTTTATAACACGATGTTGGGAATAAATAACATCGAAACTTATCAACAATGGACGGCTGTGTTTAATCCAAGTTCGACTTACAAAGGAAATTGGGAAAAGGGTTCTAAGATTCTCTTCATCGGGACAGATGAAAATGGAAACACCGGAGGAATGGTTTCGGAAATTGCAGAAAATATTCCGAATAAATTTGTTTCAATAAGACATTGTGGTGTTTTACAAGGCGAGAAGGAAATCACTGAAGGTCCCGAAGTTGATAAATGGGCAGGCGGACTTGAAAATTATTCATTTGAAGAAATAAACGGAGTTACAATAGTTTCAGTTGAAACAGATACCATCGAAGAATACGTCAACTACTTTGATGAACATTGGCCGAAAGCATTGGAAAAGTTGAAAGAGATTGTTGAGTAATACTGAGTCCTTATTTATTAGGTGAAATATTTTGCTCCATGACTTTGAGTGAAATAATTACGCAAGGTCTCGTCTTCCTAATTTCACTTCCGATTGTTGGATCTAAATTCACCAGGTAAACTTCATATCTACGTAAGACCATTACCAGGTCCACTCATCTTTATCCCATGAGGATAGATCAGAAAGAGATTGTTCATTTAACAAAATATCATCACTATTTTTTGACATTTTTTTGAAAGCTAAATCCCAATTCTTCCTAACTTCAGAAACGTTTTTAATAATTATCTTTTTGTCTTTAACTTCGAGTTCCACTTCATCCTTAATTCCACTTTGATCAAAGATCGATTTTGGTATTCTTATTCCTCTCGAATTTCCTATTCTAACAATTTTCGTGATCATTTAATTTCCCAACCTAATTTTTATCTCCCTAAGTAATTACAAAAATTTTTTATAAAGGATAGAATTTGTTCAGTACTATATTAATTTAAACTATCTAACTTACCTTCGATGCTTTAGCGAAAAACCATGCTGAAACAAGCCATAGTTCGATGAAAAATCCGTTAAAAATTATAAGCTGCGTCGAGCTGTTGTATGGAGCACCCAAATCCAGAAAAACTGCAATCGCCGTAACGATTACTTGAGCAATTGCAGTTGCAATCAGTGCGAATGACATCCCCAGAGGACGAAATTTAACAATAAATCCCCCGACAATTCCAATCGTTAGAACTCCGGGATACATTAAATTTGCCGAATTATTTTCACTCCCGATTATACCCACAGCAAGATTTGACCAAACCATAAATAGTGCAGTACAAATAGCTATTGCAGAAGCAAATCGGTATGAAATCTTTGAGGATTTTCTTGAGATAATATCAAAGGCTATTCCTGTACCGGTGAGAAGAAAACCCGCAACAACAAAATCGGATAGAGTCCAGTTTACTTCATTTGTTTGTTGCATTGCTATAAAGGGGATTAATAAAATTAATCCCACAATAAATAAAATAATTGCAGTTGATTTATAACGGGACATACTTTTCATTTCTGATTTTTCCTGTTCGATTTGTTTTTCGATAGATAGCTCTTTTTATTAATTATTTTCTTGTAGCACCATTGATAAAGTATTTGTTCAAAATGTTGTGATGTTATCAAGTGCAGTTGGGTCTATCGTATTTTCGATTATTGTTAAATAATTACTTATTCCCTTCGAATACATATGTTAAAGAAACACCCGCAATATTTTGCTTAAAGTTCAGATTGTAAAAAAGATCTAATCCTAAACCCAACTCTTTAACCGGTGTATATATTAATTGCAAACTACCTAAAACCCCGAATGTTCTAAATCGGACAACACTATTATCGTTGTCGGAAACTAATGACGGACCAACTGAGAATGCAACTCTGGAAAGGTCGCCCACTATAGATTTACCATAACAAACCGAAATTGAAGAAACACCAACTGAAAAAAAATCAGAATTGGCATGAAGTGCAAATTGCAAAAAATCCTCCCGACCAAAGTTTGCACTTAACACAGATGCAAAATCATACTTACTCCCAACTCCAAAGCCAATCGTAAACCACCCAAAATCATCCTCCGGATTAGCGGGTTTTGGATGTTGAGCTAAAGCAGCGAATTGTAAAATTGATACTAAAAAGAATGTTAAAATTATTTTCATTTTACTAATTGTGATAACAGTAATATATTTTCAAAAAATTTACCCTACAAATCAATGTGAAAACCTAATTTGAATGCAGGTGGCTATCAACCCAGTCCGCCAAGTACAGCTAAATCCAAATGAACGGTTAAACCACAAATTTCTAACTGATTGATTATATCGTACAAATTTTCTGCAACAATTACTTAAGATCAAGACCAAAACAACACTTTATTCAAAACGCAGTCTGATCGAAAAACTGGTTAGGGTACTATATTAAAATTTATCTATAAGATGATTGTGATTTATTAATAATTATTTCTGAAATATCTAATGATTTTAATCTCTTATTCAGTTCGTGCTCTGACATTTTGTTTTTAGGTCCGATAATTACTTCTTTGACAATATTATTTTTGCAGTACGAAAATGAAACATTTATATAAGGCACATCAGGGTTATTGCTTCTACTCTTTCTATATAAAACCGATTCACTTGGAATAACATCCTTTTGGGAATTATGTCCGCCAGAATCAACCCAATTACCGTTTTCTTTGTGTAATAGATGAATTAACCTTATTTCTTTTTCTTCAAAGAAAGTTGGATTTTTTAACGAAGCAATGTCTACCGAGAACTCAATTAACACTTCCAACAAAGCTCCACTAAACTTATTATTATTTAAAATCCAATACTTGTGAAATGTTTTTAAGGAATAAAACAATAATCTCTTTTGTTCCTTCTGGTTGTACAATACCTTTTTCAATCTAACTGGGAAATAGTCATTGATATAAGATGCATCTAGTCCTATAGAAAATCCTTTACCATCATCAGCGTAAGCTCGCCATTGACTTAATAAATCACCATCACCCGAAAAAGATGCAATTAATGGTAAAAGATTCTTTTCTATTGAAAAAACGATAAATATTAACTGTATCCTAAATTCTTGTTGAAATTCATCTCTATGTTTTTTTAAGACTTCCGTTAAAATATCACGTCCCCAAGATAATTCCTTTGAATCATTCATCGAAAAAATGCTTGATAGCCAGATAGATTTATTTTTACATATTGACCAAAATGTTTTTTTATTACAGTAATGAAATATTTTTATTCCTTTAGAAGGAGTATAATTCAATGATGTTAAATCTTTGTACTTTATTTTAGACATATATAAATAGGTACTCTAACCATTTATTAACCAGTTAATATTACTCTATTATACTACAGTGGCAAGTCCACTATTCCGTTAATCTTATTATTTATATTTTGAGTGTTTTTATTCTTTGTAGCAATCGCAAGAAACCACCCCCCAATTTCACAACCACACGATGTGGTTATCCTACCCCGATATGTAAATCCGTTTCCGGTGGAAGTTGAGAAGAAGTAACCCAAGCAAACCCCTTTAAGAAAAAAGTGGCAAAAATTAGTAAAGTAAAGTGACTTTAATTTTGTTGATACAATTAAAACAATATTACGAAAACTGTCAAGTGCTGACTATCACACAAAAAAAATCCCCCGTGATTTCGGGGGATTTATGACCGCACATTTTTATCTGAAATTATTCTTTATTTACGTCTCGTTAAAGCTCCTTTGTTCGGGGCTTTTAAATAATTCCTCTCGGAGTTTTCAACGTGAAAACGAGAAACTAATTCCTGTAGTTTCAATGTTAATCTATTTAAATCTTCTGCTGCATTGGCAATCTGCTGAATACCTGTAGAAGTTTCATTTGTTACATTACTTATTCCTTCAACATTTTTGCTGATCTGTTCTGAAGCGGCTGATTGTTCTTCACTGGCGGCTGCAACCTGATCGATTTCTGCTGACACTAAATGTGCACTTTTATTAATCCCTACAAGAACTTCTTCTACATTCGCATTAAGTTCAATCCCTTTCATTACAACCTTACCGGCTACACCCATTGAATCATCCGCCTCTTTTGCTTCCTTCTGAATTGCTTTGATAGTCTCAGCAATCTCCTTAGTTGCTTTTGTAGTTCTCTCGGCAAGTTTCCGGACTTCATCTGCAACTACAGCAAAACCGCGTCCCTGTTCACCTGCCCGGGCGGCTTCAATAGCTGCGTTTAATGCAAGTAGATTAGTCTGGTCTGCAATGTCATCAATAACTTGAGCAATTTCACCGATCTGATCTGTTTTATTTGCAAGCGAATTAATTATCTTTCCGGTCGATTGAGCAGAGGATATAATCTCCTCCATTCCCTTTTTAGCTTCGGCAATTTTATCAACACCAATTTTTGCTTGAGTACTTGCACTCTTAGCATTAACCGAAGCGGTACTTGCATTCTTTGTAGTTTCGAAAATTGTTTTACTCATTTCTTCAACCGCACTTGCAATCTCTGTTGTTTGTGCCGATTGCTCTTGTGAACCTGCTGCCATCTCTTCAGTACTCGATGAAATTTGATTAGATGCACTCGCAGTAGCTTCAACGGCTTCTGTTACACCAATTATCATTTCATGGATATTTGTTACCGCACTATTAAAACCTAAAAACAATTTCCCAATATCATCATTCTCTTTTTCCGGTGTTAATCTTACAGTTAAATCTCCTTCAGCAAACTTTTTCATTTCATCAAGTAATACTTTTGTGTTTCGGGCTAAATATTCCTGATGTTGAAGAACTTCATGCTTTGCTTTGTTCGCTTCATCCGCTGCACGTCCCGCTTCTTTACTCTTTAATTCAACTTCTTCGATTGACTGCTTTATATTTCCCACCATCTGATTAAAACTTTTCCCAAGCTGACCGAGTTCATCTTCAGAATTTAGATTAACGCTAACATTCACATCTCCCGAAGCAACCTTCTCCGCAGCTTCACTCAATTGTTTGACCGGAACAGAGATTTTTCTTGCCACAAATAATCCCAAAACCATTGCAGCAAGGGATGTAAGGAGAAGTATATATGTAAACTTAGATTTTATTTCACTGATCTCAGCCTCAACATCATCCATATATAAACCGCTACCTATAAGCCACTCCCACTCCTTTAATCCTTTTACGTAAGAGATTTTCGGAACCGGTTTATCAAACCCCGGCTTAGCCCATTTGTATTCGTGAAATCCCTCACCCCCTTTTTTTACAATATTAACAAAAGTCACAAACAAAAATTCACCGTCTGAATCCTTATACTCTCTCAAATCTTTTCCGTCTAATGCGGTATTTATCGGGTGCATTATCATTCTTGGATAATAGTCATTAATCCAAAAATATTCACTTCCGCTATACCTAATTTTCTTTACCATCTCAGCAGCTGTTGTTTTTGCGACATCTTCTGTTAATTCACCTGATCTAAACATTTTGTAGTAATTATCTATAATGTTATAGGCAACTTCTACAGTGTTTTTAACATTCTCTTTTTTATCATGATACATTGCATCACTTATATATGGCATTAAGAAGAGAAAAAATACTACAAATACTATAGCCAGTATTGATAGGGATAAAATCACTACCTTATAAAAGATTTTCAAGTTATCGATTTTAAGTAAATTCATATTCTCCTTCGCTTCCTCTTTTGATCAATTAGAAAAACAGATAAAATGCTGTTAACAATCTAAGGTTTGCAACTTCCTCTGTATTTGTTACCTTTCCGTTTGAATCTGCTGTCCCATATCCTGCGACAGTATATTCAACTTCTCCTGCTAATCTGAATTTCCCAATGTTAAATATCACACGTGGTGAAATTCGGTAAACATATGCTATGTTTGTACCCCGGCTGAAGTTGGTCAATATAGCTTTTTCTGAACCAAGATTTTTAGTGTAGCCGGCAAACAATCCGAACTCTGTTGACTTTCCGTAAGCAATGTCAGTCCATGCAGAAAAAACATTTACGTTTGTATACTTCTCAATTTTTGTAATAACATCCTTTTCGTACGATGCATATCCGCCGAGCAGAGTTAAATCATAAAGATTACTTCCGTAAACACCTTCCATCTTTATTGAAAATTCATCTTTGAAATATTTCCCGTAAACCATTCCTGCAAAACTCGTAATCTTCTCATTACTTAAATATTTTGCTTCACTCACTAATTTGGGACGCAGTGTTTTCATATCTCCGCTAATTCCAAATAAAAGATTTGGAAACTCAAACATCGTATTAAGATTAAGCCCGGGTATAACACCATTTCTCAAATATTCTGAAGATATTCCGTTTGGTCCGGTACTAGAGAAATCTCTCTGACTATAAGCTGTAGCAATTATACTTGTCCCTCCGGTTTTATATGTATAACGTAACTGCGGATTACGTGAAAAAGGTTGGAACGGAACTCCGGTATTGAATGATACTACATTTGCAAATACATCAGTTATAAATAATGGATGCCAATATTGTCCGGCTAAAAAACTTGAATTCTCCCATTGAAGTTTTACAAATGCTAATCTCAATCTAAACCCGTTTATATCCGGATTTGTATGTCCAAAAAACGCCCCTTCAAGAACACCGCTGGTTTTAGCTCCTAATACATCCGGTGCAGTTATTTTTCCCGTCAGTCTGGTTTGAATCGATAGCATATTAAAACTCGACTCTCCGTTAATATCTTTGTTATCAACATCTAGATTCTTATTCTCGGGATATAACAAGAAATGTCCTTCGCGGATTGTTACGTTTTGTCTGCTGTCAAACAAAACATCTGTTTTCACAAATCCACCCCAGCTTATTCCGAACCCCGCTTTATCACCGCTGCTTTGAGCAGTAAGTAATGTTGTCCCAAATATTAATATTAGTAAAATTCTGTTCATATTAATTACCTTACTATTTTTATTTTAGTTGAATTGAAAATTAGTTACAGTTATCCCTTAACATTAGATTAGATTAAGGAGACTCTAACTCACTTATGATTTATATTTTCTCTATATTCTTACTGTCTTACTTACAATCTGCAAAATTTTGAACCCTTAAAAGAAAATGCACAGACGAAAGGTAAATTTGATTTATTAACTTAATGCTAATTCTTGAAAAATGATTATACTAGATCTAACGTCCTGTTCCTGTCACATTATCGAATAGAGCGAAAATTAGTTTAGTAAAAAAGGGGGGAAGATAATTTTTTAAGAGATTGATGTGACCACTTGAATTATAACCGCTAAAATAAAGGGGATTCTAAGTAAATCAATTGGCAATATTTCTTAAAATCATCAAATTGAACAATAATTACATTTATACATTATTCCACTTGTATCATTATAATGAAATTTGAATTTTTCTTTCATCTATATCATACTCCCATATTTTGTCACAAACAATTGCTTAAATTTCCCCGTTAATCAAACACCCCTTTCTCAATAAGAAATTTTTTCGGCTTCTCGTTTAGTGACACAAATTCAAATTTATTCATAGCTCTTATCTTTTCTTTTAAAGAGAGTTTAGATTTCTTTATACCTCTAAAAATATAGAAAATGAAAGTGGTAAGAAATAACTCAAATAAACCCTCAAATAAAAAATGGAAAGATTAATTAAGTGAGGAGTGATCAAGATTGTTGTTACAAATAAAAAAAAATGGGCTCGTGTCAAGTGCCGGTTATCACACGGGGAATATTTTCATTTCACAGGTTATAATAGTTACTCATAAACACTATACGAATACACTCAATTTAGTTAATCACCTTACTTTTTGAAGTGGGCATCAATAAATATTTGTTTATACCTTGTGTGAACGTTATGGACACACTTTTTCCCGAAGGACCTAAAAAGATTTTAAAATTGTAAATATTGGGCGATTTCACTTAAATGAACTCTGTTTTAAAAATTTTACTTGACAAATGTATTATTAAGCATTATGTTTGTTAGTGAATGTTAACTAATTTATAAGGAATTAACAATTGGCTCGTATAAGTACAGAAGAAAGACAGGCTTCAATTATTGATGAAGCAATCAAGATTATTCATGAAATGGGATATCAATCTTTTTCAATCAGAGAGTTAGCTTCAAGGGTAGGAATTAGCGAACCGGCGCTTTATCGACATTTCTTAAACAAGGAAGACATTGTCCTTGGCATTTTGGGAAGGTTTGGCGAGTTTGATGCAAAACTCTTTAACGAAGTAAAACTTAAAGAAAAACCTTTAGAGAAAATTGAATGCTTTATACAGTATCATTTTAATTTTCTTGAAAAAAAGCCTGGAATGACATCTATTGTGTTCGCCGAAGATATATTTAATCAGAGTAGTTTAATTAGAGAGAAGGTTTTGTCGATAATTGAAAAAAGGAAAAGAATTCTTAGAGCCATTATTGATGAAGCAAAATTGAACAATCAAGTGATAGATTTGAAATCCGATGAAATTCTAACGGTAATCCTCGGTGTCATCCGTCTCGCTGTTCTTGAATGGAGATTAAGTGAGTTTGCTTATCCCCTCTCCCAACGGGGTACAAAGATCGCTGAGACTGTTGGAAAATTAATTTTTATAAGATGAAGATATTATTTTTAATCATGCCGTTAGTGAAGACTAACTAACTATGTTAATAAGAATTAAAAATATGCGGCCGGAAAATCAAGAATTTATAAACGAATATCTTCTTCATACAATTATGAATACCGGAAACAAAAAAATAGCAACCTGAATACAGCTGAACTTGTCATCAATAAAACAATTTGAAAGGATTCAAGACAAAGTAAAATTCTTTAAGAAACACAAAATGATTCACATTTACTTTACTGAATGGATAAAAAATCTTTTTAATAGTTCAATCGCTAAAGCGAGTAATTAAATATTTTTAATTAGCTGCAAAGCAATACTTCATCAGCTTAACTGACCTCTTTATGATGCTTCTAAAATGAATGCTTACTAAAGAAGGAAGAAAATATTGGCAATAAATCAAAGGATAAAAATGAAAACAATCAAAATCATCATATCGTTAATTCTGCTTCTATCAATTTATGGATGCGGCGGAGATAATGACGGTTCAAAAATCGAAGCAACGGGAACGATTGAATCAACAAACGTAACGATAAGTTCAAAGAATGCGGGTGAAATAAAATCAATTCTTTTAGATGAGGGCGCAAAGGTTAATACCGGTGACACCATTCTAATAATCGACCATGAAGCGCTTGGTTTCCAACTTGAACAAGCATCTGCGGCAGAACAAATATCTGAAGCACAGCTTAAGTTGATGCTTAAAGGCGCGAGATCAGAGGATATAAAGCAAGCTGAAGAAATGATGAAACAAACGGAGATTAATTTCAATCAGGCAAAAAATGATTTTGAACGATATACAAAATTGTTTGATAGTAAATCAATAACGCGCAAACAATATGAAGATATGACTGCACGATACCAAATATCGTTGACTCAATTTTCTGCGGCAAAAGAAAATTTTGAGAAGGTGAAAAAATTATTTCGACCGGAGGAAATTGAACAAGCAAGAGCCGGCTTGAAAAAAGCGCAAGCGTCCGTCGGTCTTTTAGAAAAGAATATTAGGGATAGTTATTTAATATCCCCGCTGAATGGATTTGTTGTTAAAAAATTTGTAGAAGCAGGAGAAACAGTTTCGCCAATGTCTTCGCTCGTAAAAATTTCAAACCTATCAAGCGTGAACCTGATAATTTATATTTCTGAAGTGGATTTAGGAAAAATAAAACTCGGACAAAAAGCAGAGATAACAATTGATACTTATCCCGATAAAATATATGAAGGCAAAGTAACTTTTATTTCACCCGAAGCAGAGTTTACACCCAAAAATATTCAGACCAAAGATGAACGTACCAAGTTAGTGTTTGCTGTTAAAATTGAAATACCAAACAAAAATTTTGAACTTAAACCCGGCATGCCTGCGGATGCGAAAATAATACTATAAAGATTTGAGTAAATAATGGAAGCAGCAATAAAAATAACTGATTTGAAAAAAAGTTACAGTTCGGTATTAGCCGTTGATGGTGTAAACTACCACGTGAACCGCGGTGAAATGTTTGGACTTGTAGGACCGGATGGCGCCGGGAAAACAACTACAATGAGAATGTTGGTCGGCTTACTAAAACCCGATAGCGGCTCGGCAGAAGTTCTTGGATATGATCTTCTTTCGCAAATAAAATTAATAAAAAATGAAATAGGTTATCTCTCCCAGAAGTTCTCGCTTTACGGCGATTTAACGGTTGATGAAAACATCGAATTCTTTGCTGATATTCATGGAGTTAAACATTTTAAAAATCGACGTGATGAACTTCTGGAGTTTACCAGACTTACGCCCTTCAGAGATAGGCTTGCCGATAAACTTTCAGGCGGTATGAAACAAAAACTTGCGCTTGCCTGCACACTCATCCATAAACCGAAAATAATATTTCTGGATGAACCAACAACCGGAGTAGATCCGGTTTCAAGAAGAGATTTCTGGAAGATCCTATCTAATCTATTAAAAGAAGGCATTACAATATTTATGTCCACGCCCTATCTCGATGAAGCCGAAAGATGTAACAGAGTTGCGCTGATGGACAAAGGGAAAATCATTAGCTGCGACACGCCGAATAATGTGAAAGAATCAATGAACATGCAGGTGCTTGAGATTGTTTGTACGCCGGTAAGAAAAGCATATAATCTTATAAGGTCGGCTACAGATTTTGAAGTTCAAATGTATGGCGACAGGCTGAACATTGCGGTATCAAAATATGAAGAGGATTATCCTCGTATTAAAAAACTATTTGAAGAAAACTCAATTACGGAAATAGACAAAAGAACAATTACACCGTCGCTGGAAAATGTCTTTATCCATTATATGAGTAAGTGACATTTGATGAAAATTGAAAAGGAAATAAAATGAAAGAACTATTAATTATCCTTCTGATTTCGGGTTCGTTGTTTGCTCAGGAGAAAATATTATCTCTTAGCGAAAGTTTAGAAATTGGTTTGAAGAATAGCAAGGATTTAAAGATCTCAATGTCCAAATTAAACTATGCCGATTCAAAGTTGAGTGAAGTCAGCAGTCAATTCTTGCCGCAGTTCAAATTGTTTGGAAACTATACAAAGCTAAGTGATAATATTCCTCCGTTTGAGGTAACAATGCCCTTCTCTCCAACTCCAATTAGAATTTCGGAACCGATACTAAACAACTACACGTTCAAACTTGGATTTAGTCAACCGCTGTTTACAGGATTTAAGTTATCATCGTTAAAAAGTTCTGCCAAACTAAATCTAAGTGCCTCAGAGCAGGATTATTCAAGAGAAGGCAATGAAGCAGCATTTAATATTTACAGCGCTTATTGGAATTATTACAAAACCGATGAGATTAGCAAAGTTATCGCGCAGTCGCTTCAACAAATGGAAAATCATTTGAAGGACACAAAAAGTTTTTTCGAGAACGGACTGATATCAAAGAATGATATGTTGAAATTAGAAGTTCAATATTCCAACACAAAACTTATGCTTATCGAAGCTAAGAATAATTTAGAGCTTGCAAGAATCGCTTTTAATAAAGCTATCGGGATTGAACTTACATCACAGACCAAAGTTGCGGCAGGCGAGCAGTCGTTAAATTATGAGAAGTACCAGCTTGCTGATATAATTGATGAAGCGATCGGCAACCGAAAAGAACTGAAATCATTGGCATATCGTTTTGAAGCTAGTAAAGAAGCTGTAAACGCAGCCAACTCAAATTGGTTTCCTTCTCTTTATCTAACAGGAAATTATTATTACAGCAACCCGAACCCAAGATTTCAGCCGGCAAAAGATGAATTTAATTCCAACTGGGATGTTGGTGTTACATTAAGTTGGGATGTTTGGAATTGGGGTTTGACCTCTTCACAAGTTTCGCAAGCCAAGCAGGCTAAATTTCAACTTGAAACAAATTTTGACCAACTGAAAGAAAATATTCAAGTGGAAGTTTACTCAAATTATCTTAACCTAATTAAAACTGAAGAGAAAGTAAAAGTAAACAAAGAGGCGCTCGAACAAGTTATTGAAAATTACCGCATCACTTCGGAGAAATACAACGTTCAGTTAGCAACAAGCACAGACTTAATTGATGCGGAAACTTTGAAACTGCAAGCAGAAACAAACTTAAAAACTACAGAGGCTGATTTTCAGATAGTAAAAGTAAGGCTTGAGAAGTCAATTGGTAGGAAAGTTTATTGAAGAGTTAGAAGACAGAAGTTAGAAGTTAGAAGTTAGAAGACAGAAGACAGAAAATCTCTGGATAAAAGTTTAAGTAAATATTTATTAATAAATTAAATAGGAAATAAAAATGAAATCTCAATCTTTTAAAGAGTTAATCGTTTGGCAAAAGGCTCATCAATTTGTTTTGGCTGTTTACAAAATGACTAAGTCGTTTCCCAAAGAAGAATTATTTGGATTATCCTCGCAATTCAGAAGAGCTGCTATTTCTGTTCCGGCTAATATTGCTGAGGGATATAGAAAAAGAGGTAAAGCTGATAAGGTGAGGTTCTTTAATATATCAGAAGGCTCACTTGAGGAATGTAAATATTATTTAATACTAACTAAAGATTTAGGATATGCAAGTACAGACCAGGAAAATGAATTGGCAGAAGAAGTAGGGAAATTATTAAATGCTTATTCAAACAAAATTCTGTCTTCTAACTCCCAACCTGGACAAGCCAGAACCAAAAAGGGAAAAAGTGTTAAATTTGGGACATGAAAATACTAACAGAATCATACAAAGAAAAAATAAGCTTAACGCTTTCCTGTTATGACAGGTTACTATTTTCCGGGAGTTTGCCCG
>JAUXVN010000038.1 GCA_030684555.1 Ignavibacteria bacterium | reverse complement strand
CGGGCAAACTCCCGGAAATAAGTAACCTGTCATAACAGGAAAGCGTTAAGCTTATTTTTTCTTTGTAGGTTTCCGTTAATATTTTCATATCCCAAATTTACTGATTTTTTCCTTTTTGGTTCTGGCTTGTCCAGGTTAGGTTATTCGACCAGAATAATTGAACTAAGACAACCGACAATTACTACAAGCTTACAATTACTCGCGGGTTTAGATCAATCACTTGCCGGGTTACGCGGTTATATGCTCACTTCTTCCGACAAATTTAAAGACGAACGAGCATCTGCCTGGGAAAAAGGAATTACCCCTTCTCTTGAAAAAATGAAAAACCTTTCTGTTAACTGGACAGCCGAAGAAAACAGAAGGAGGTTGGAAAACATAATTAGTTTGTTAGCTAATTTTAAAAGCTATCAATCGGAAGCTGAAACTAATACTCTTTCAAACCTTGATCTTGCTAAAGAAATTCTTGTTGCCAAAGCAGCTCCAACGGCTTTCAAAATAAAAGATTTGCTGAAAGAATTGGTTGCAAGTCAAGAAGAACTTTTAGCTGCAGATAATAAATTAATTAAAGCAAGCAGCGCTAACCTTGAATCAACAATAACCTGGATTTTAGTAATAAGCATTGGCTTTGTTTCTTTTGTCAGCTACTTTACAACAAAAAGCATTACAGTGCCGGTTAAAGAATTAGACAACAAATCACGGGAATTTGCAAACGGAAATTATGATGTGAAAGTAGAAGTGACCAGCAATGATGAACTTGGAGGGCTTGCAAAAACTTTTACGGAAATGGTTGGAAAATTAAAGTTAGCAAACACTGAATTACTTTCTGAAAAAGCTTCCATCGAACAAAAAGTAAAAGATGCAGTTAAGGAATCGGAAGAGCAAAGAAATTATTTAGAGAGAAACACCGGAAAACTGCTGGTTGAAATGGATAACCTCGCTAATGGTGATTTAACTGTTCAAATTGAAAAAGAAAAAGACGATGTCATCGGGGCTCTCTTTGATGGATTCAATAAAGTGGTTTTGAATATGAAAAGAATGATAGAGCAAGTTGCTTTCGCAGTTCAGGCTACTGCAAGCGCAAGCGCACAAATATCTTCAAGCAGTGAAGAAATGGCAGCCGGTGCCCAAGAACAATCAGCTCAAACAACAGAAATAGCCGGCGCTGTAGAAGAAATGAGCAAAACTATATTTGAGACAACAAAAAATGCAAGTACTGCCTCTGTTAATGCTAAAAATGCAAGTTCACAAGCGAAAATTGGTGTTGAAAAAATTTCAGAAGCTAAAAATGGAATGAACGAAATAATTGTATCGGCTCAATCTACAGGTAAAATAATTAATTCTTTGGCCAGTAAAACAGATCAGATTGGAGAGATTGCGCAGGTAATTGATGATATCGCCGATCAAACCAATCTTTTAGCACTTAATGCAGCAATCGAAGCTGCCAGAGCAGGTGAACAAGGGAGAGGTTTTGCAGTGGTTGCTGACGAAGTTAGGAAACTTGCAGAACGCACAACTAAGGCAACAAAAGAAATTGCTGAAACTATTAAGGATATCCAAAAAGAGGCTAAACAAGCTGATGACTCTATGAAAATTGCCGGTGGTTTTGTTACCAGGGGTATCGAACTTAATATCAATGTCGAAAACGCCTTGATGAAAATTAACGAGAGTGCACAATTAGTTGCATCTGAAATTGATCAAGTCGCGGCTGCCAGCGAAGAACAATCAGCAGCTTCAGAACAGATAAGTAAGAACATTGAAGGGATAAGTAATGTAACTAATGAAACTACTTCAGGTCTCCAGCAAATTGCAACAGCAGCAGAAGACTTGAATAAATTAACTAATAATCTTCAAGAGATGGTTGGTAGATTTGTTATTAATAATCAAAGTAAGTCACAATCAAAACGGACGAATCTATTAGGAAAATAGTTTAATTCTAAAGCGGTTGGTCTTCATTGCTATTTTAGTTAATTTTTTAATCGGAAAATAAATTACTATAATAATGTAGGGAACGGTCGCGACCGTTCCATGCATTTCAGAAGATGTAATAATGATTGTGATAAATGGTCGCTAAGATTCCATGTCTAATAATTATACATGAATTTATTTTATTACAATACTCGCTATTAATTCAAGAAGCTCCTGTTTCTCAAACGGTTTAGAAAGATAATGCGAACATCCACCCGATAGAAACTCTTCCCTATCACTATCCATCGCATAAGCTGTTACCGCTACTATTGGTGTTTCTGCATATTGAGGCATCTTTCTTATTTCTTTTGTTACTGCCATTCCATCCATCCCGGTGCCGAGATTAATATCCATCAAGAGAAGATCATATTTTTTTTCGGCAACTAATTGAAGGGCGGATTTTCCGTCTTTCGCAGTTTCCACCCTGCAAAAATTTCTTAAATAGAATTTCACAATATTTTGATTGATTAAATCATCTTCGACATATAAAACAGAATGTAAAGATGTTAAATCCATTTTCTTTTCGACAGGATTAGCAGCCAACACTTCTTGTTCCGGTTTAACTTCGACAACCTCCGCTATATAATCTGATGCTAAGAATTTAACCGTGAATACCGAGCCTTCTCCAACTTTGCTTTCAACGGTTATTACTCCGTTCATCAACTCTACTATTCTTTTTGAAATGGTAAGTCCTAAACCTGTTCCTTCAAAACTTCGTGAAATCCCTTCACTCACTTGACGAAATTCTTCCCATATAAGATCGATTTTGTCTTCAGGTATTCCTATGCCCGTATCCTTCACTTGAATGTAAATCCAATCTTTCCCTTCGGTCGTTTCTTTTCCGGCTTTAACAGATATTTTTCCATTGTCTGTAAACTTAATTGCGTTGCTTACAAGATTATTAATGGTTCGTTCAAAAAGATTTTCATCCAATTTGGCATAAAGATTTTCATTAGCAATAACGGTTTCCAACAGTAGATTTTTTTGGGCTGCGGATTCAGAGAATAATTCTACTACTCTATTGACTACATGAGTAATATTTATGTTTTTGCTATGGAGTACAATATCTTCAGTTTCTGCTTTTGATAAATCTAGAATTAGGTTTAGTGTCTCACTCAACCGTTTACCGGAAGTGAAAATACTTTGAGCCATTATATTATATTCAGGATTATCTATAGATGAAGAAAGAATGGAAGCAAAACCGAGAATACCATTTAGCGGGGTTCTTAGCTCGTGACTCATATTAGCAAGGAAATTCGATTTTAACCTATTCATCTCCTCAGCTTTTTCTTTTGCAAGGATTAATTCTTCTCTCGATTTTTTCATATCGGTTATATCGGATGCAACTCCAATGAGTGCTATAGGATTACCGTCATTGTCCCTAACCACTGAAGTAGATAAGGAAACTGGAAATATTGTTCCGTCCTTCCTTTTATTTAGCACTTCGCCTTTCCACCCGCCATCCAATGTACTTGAGAGGATTTGTAGAATATTATCCTGCAAGCCTTCGTCAGGGCGAACGATGCTGATGTTCTGTCCGAATAATTCGTCCTTTGTGTAACCATAAGTTTTGATAAATGCTTCATTAACAAAAAGCAAATGATTTTCTGTGTCGGTGATAGAGACACACTCGCCTATACTTTCGAGTGAATGGGCTAACAACTGAATTTTCTGCTCCGCTTGCTTCTTTAAAGTAATATCTTCCTGTACACCGAGAAGGCTAATAATCTTACCGGTTTTATCTTTTATAGGTTTTATTATTGAATCTTCCCAGTACAACTCACCATTTTTCTTTTTATTTAAAAATTCTCCCCGCCATTCATTTCCGGATAAAATGGTTTCCCAAAGATCTTTATATTTTTCCTTTGACATCTTCCCCGATGATATAATTCTCATATTTTTACCTGTCACCTCATCAAGGCTATATCCGGTAATTTCCCTAAAAGACTTATTTACATATTGAATATTCCCATCAAGGTTTGTAATAACTATTGATGCCGGGCTTTGTTCAACAGCTTCCGAAAGTTTTCTCAATTCAAACTCGGCTAATTTTCTTTGAGTAACGTCTCTAAATATACTCAACAGCATTGCCGGCTGGTTTTCAATTTCAATGAAGGAATTAGTAACCTCGAACCAATATCTTTTGTCGTTCCAGAGTAATAATTCCCGTTCAAAATTCGATTCGACATCTTTAAGAGAAAAACTTTTTTTGTGACTTTGTGAAATATGTTCTCTTGTATCAATTCTATAAACAACTTCAAACGCTTTCCCTTCAAGTTCAGATTTTTGCATGTCAACAAGTTTGCAGAAGGCTTTGTTTACCATCAATATTATACCGTCTGAATTTGTAAGCCTCATCCCATCGGCAGAGTTTTCCCAAACTGTGCGAAATTGCAGTTCAGAGTTATACAATTTCTCTTCAGCAATTTTTCTATCGGTTATATCGTGATTTATTGAAAGGATTGCAGGCTTACCTTCAAATTCAATAAAGGATGCATTAATTAGAAAACTTATTATCCGCCCGCCGCGATTGATATGTTGAGTTTCAAAATTCTTAAAACTCTTAAGATTTAAAGTCTGCTGAATTTGTTTTTCGCCGGCTTCTACATTTATAGATAAAGTTTTTAAGCTTAATCCAATAAGTTCATTTTTAGAAAATCCGTAAACTTCGCAAGCTTTTGGATTTGCTTCGAGAATTATTTCTGTTTCAGGTTCAAATATTATAATTGCATCGTTAGCGGTTTCAAAAAGATTGCGGTACTGGTATTCCGATCTTTTTAATGCTTCTTCGGATTGTTTCCGTTCGGAAATATCCTGTGCAACTCCAGTGAGTCCGACAATTTTTTCGTCTTTGTAAAGTATATTAACTAAAAAACTGAGCCAGCCAATATTGCCGGCTGTGCTAACATATCGAAAATCTAAACTTCGAGCTTGTTCATTATTTTTAAGTTGACTAAGAAAATATGAATGAACCTTTTTTCTATCATCCGGGTGAACAAACGATAAATAAAATTTTCCCATGAGATTTTCTTCATCTAAACCGAGCATAGCGCATGCTGCACGATTGGCATAGGTTAGCTGTCCTCGCGTATTTGTATTGAAAAGAATTGCTTTTGTGCCCTCGGCAATTTTACGGAATTTCTCTTCCGATTCACTGATCAATGACTCGGAATATTTTCTTTCGGTAATGTCCTGTACCGCACCGTGGACGTATGAAATCCGATCACTACTCTCATCCCAAATTGGCTGCGCATAAGTTCTGAGCCAAATAATGGATCCATTTTTACTATAGATTTGCACTTCGCTAATCACTTTTTCGTTGTTCAAAAGTTTTTGAAAGTCATCAGCATCTTTTTTGCGGTCGTCCGGATGAAGCAACGCATACCAGCCGCCAATTGCTTTATATTCTTCGAATGTGTAACCGGTAATTTTTTCAAAAGCGCCCATAACCCAATCAGGCTCAACTTTTCCATCGCTGCATATCTTTGTTGAAAAGATATAATCGGAGGTTAAATAAGATATGGTTCTGAATCGTTCTTCGCTTGCACGTATAGTTTCTTCCGCTTTTTTCCGTTCGGAAATATCACGGTGAAATGCTATGACAAATTTCTCATTACCCACAGTGATCATACTTGCCGTTACTTCAAGTTGAAATGTATGACCATTTTTATGATAATGTTCGACCTCGAATGTTAAGTTTTCACCTGCCAGAACCCTGCGCATGCGTTCCGGAAATAGTATTGAGGTTTGCGGCGTATCAAGATCATTGATGCTCATTTTCTGCATTTCCTCAACCGTGTATCCATGCATCATGGCAAACGCCTTATTTACCGCTAAGAGCTCACCCCGGAGCGAAAGATGAAATATTCCATCACTTGCTTTTTCAAAAAGATTTCTGAACCATTCCTCGCTTTTCTTTAATGCTTCCTCCGCATGTTTCCGTTCGGAAATATCGCGTGCAACCGTCCTATATTCAAGAATATTCCCATTTTCATCACGAACAAAGCGGGTGTTTTGCTCAGCCCAAAAAATTATGCCGTCTTTTCTCTTTACTCTTAGTTCTATTCTCGTGTCGAGTATGCCGCTTCTTTCTGCACCGATATAATGTTCAACTACCCGTCTTTGATCTACCGGAGCGACAACGCGCACATAAGGGTGGTTTAGAATTTCCTGAGGAGTAAATCCTGTAAATAAAAAGAAATTTGGGCTGCAGTATTTCATTTTCCCCCGCACATCTGCAATGTAAAATACATCGGTTATGTTCTCAACAAGATTGCGGAACATTTCTTCATTTTCTTTTAATTTATCTTCCGCCCGTTTACTTTCGGTAATATCTTGTGAAACCGCAACAACCACTTCTTTTTCAAAATAGATACCTTTGTAAAGCCTCACATGTTTCGGAAAGATTTGACCATTTTTTCTCTTTCCCCAAAACTCAAGCTCTTGCGGCGTTCCTTCAAATGCCAGGTGAACCTGTTCAACAACTTTTTGGAGATCATTTTTCCCTTCAGCAGCTACAAAAAGAGGATTTTTTCCGATGAGCTCTTCGCGGCTGTATCCATACATTTGCACCGCCCCTTCGTTTACATCCAGGAAAGTTCCGTCTTTATCTTGAATGTAAATAGCATCATTAATCGTGTTAAGAATTCCACGAAAAGTTGTATCGCTTATTTTCAAATTTTCTTCTGCTAATTTTGTTTCCGTAATATCACGAGCTACAAAAAGAACAGAATTAGAATTTAACGGAGATAGAATAGCCGAAAACCAAAGTTTTTTCCGATCAATTTCTAAAAAATATTCCATACTTACCGTTTGCATGGAATTTAAACATTCCGTAACACGAGAGAGGAAAAAATCGGCTTGTTCTTTAGGAAAAACTTCATGCATCGTCTTTCCCAAAATCTCATTAGATGGTCTGTAAAGCAATGATGGGTTTGAGGGAGCAATTTCTAAGTATCGCCCCTTATCATCTAAAATTAAAATTATATCTGTCATTGCAGAAAAAATTGCATGCAATTTAGATTCTGATTTACGCAATTCCTCGTCTGTTTGTTTGCGAATTTTAATCTCTTTCTCAAGCGATTCTTTCTGATGAAAAAACTCAATTAACAATTTAGCAAAGCTGCCGAACTCCGTTTTGTTCTTTGCCAGATGTTTTAATTTTTCGGTTTCTCCGAATAAGACCAAACCTTTAGAAAGAATCTTTATTGGAATAATAACCCAAAGGACTAATAAAAGGGCAATTGCAAAAAGAACGACGGCGCCAATTGAGAACCATAAAGGTAATTGTTGTTGATAGGATCTTATCATCCTTTCTATAGCTTTGTCAATATGTCGTGAACACAAATAATAAACAACATTACCATTGTAACCCCGTAAGGGGGTTTTAACAAACATAATTTCAGGGTGATCAAGGTCTAATTCGTTTTTTTAAATTTTAGAATATTCAGACGGCTCATAAAGGGAAATAGTGGTAAAATTATTTTTGCCGATTGCATCAAGATATTTTTTATCCCAAATTCGCGCAGTAAAAAAGTATCCTTTCGGAACACCCTTCCGCTCCAGATCGGCTGAGTATTGGATAGGCGCACCGGCAATTTCAAATAAGTGTTGGCCGGATTTCAAAAAAAAATGTGGAAATTTTTCTTTTAAAAAAATTTCTTTGACCGTTTCAGAATTAATCGGGAACTGGTCATGTCTTTTTTCTTCAAGAGTATTGTAAGAATAGAATTGCTTAAATCTATTATCTAAAACCCAAACGCAATTAATTTTGAAATTAGGGAGCGTTGCAACAATATTTACTTCTGCCCATGTCAGATCTCGTTTTTCAACGAACTTGACCATCTCATCCCAATAAGTATAGTCAAAAGTATAGGAAAGGATATTTTGACTAAGCAAATCAATATTATTTTTTAATAAGGTTTCGGTTCTTTTCTTACCCTCTTTGGAGAGGCTCAACGAGTATTCTTGCTGATTTTCTCTTAATTTATTAATCCCAAACAAAAACAGAATAATTAAAATTCCGATTACAAAAGTTATTCTATATACAATGCGATGTTTCATATTAAAATGCCGCTTGAAGTTTCAATCCTATGTTAAAAAAGTTGCTGCCAATGATATTGCGGAAATCTTTTGGTGCAATAAGTTGATATTCCGTAAACGGTACAAGTTCGAAATTTTCTTTGTAGGGAATTGAAACCTCTGCACCGAAATGGAAATAATTAACCGACATTTTCGAGATACCGATTAAATCTTCATTAAATTTTTTGTTTGCCCAACCGAATCCCGCGGTAATCTTGTATTCGGTTTCTTCAAAAAGTGTGTTGGAAAATTCTAGTAAGTGCAAACCGTAAGCAAGTCCTTTATAATTCCAAATATCTGCACTTATGTCATTAACAAAATTGAAATACTTACCGAGAGCAAGCTCTGCTTTAAGGGAAAGCTCAATTGTTGCCGGAGATTCTTCTTGATTAGGATAACTGTAGAAATTCAACGCCGGTGTAATTGAAATTTGGTCGCCAGGCTGATAAGTGTAATAAAGATAAATATCTAACTCGTGGTTTTTTGTGGTATCATATGTGCTTTTATCGAAGACAGCAATGTTTCCCCAAATTTCAAATGTGAGATTATTCCATGAAATCCAAGCATCGGGCTGAACTACAAATCCGTCATCAAGAGATAATCCGCGCCAAAGATATTTAGTTTGGGGCGCAAGTTCAAAACCGTAACTGGTTTGCTGCGGATCATCAAAAAGTTCTTCTTGAGGAAATAGTACAGAAGTAAGAATTAAAAAATGCAAAGAAAGCAAACTGAATTTCAATATCAAACTCCAATAAAAATATTCGTTTTTATAAAAAGAATTACCTTTTCCGGCAATTTATTTAACGGAGAAATGTTTCAAATTATGGAAACATATTGCACAAACAAATTTAAAAAAAAACAACAGTCAGAACAAACTAAAAATTGGTTTGTTTCTCGAAGTCGAGGAGAACGACGTTGTCCTTTCTTTTTCTGCTGTAGGAATAAAAAATAAAAAGAAAAACGATAATAAATAACACAGCAAGGGCTGCCGCTAATTTAAGCGAGTATGGCTATATTTGACCAGTAATGCAATACTATGCAATTTTACCGAATCCATTCTTCTACCGATTAAAATTTTGTAAAATTTGCAAGATTAAAGAAAATTTTGAATGGCACGATTATTCCTACATAAAACGAAATCT
>JAUXVN010000033.1 GCA_030684555.1 Ignavibacteria bacterium | reverse complement strand
CCCTCCTTGCCTATATTAGTGAGACAAAAATATAAGACAGAATAACCCAGAGGGCACAGGAGCATAGAATGAATAATTATAATGGTATAACTGAAACATCTGTAACGGAAGGAGCCCGTAGGGCGACTGGAGTTACAGATGTTTCTACGCAAAAAACAGATGTCCCGGATTCAGAAGTAAGAGTGCCAATAAAACGTCCCAGACATACCGAAAATTATAAACAAGAAGTGGTAGCCCATGTATCTGAACTACGTGAGGCAGGAGGGGAAATAGGGAGTTATTTAAGAACAAAGGGCTTATATTTCAGTACAGTTAAAAAATGGGAAAATAAGTTGAAGAATAGACAAATCTGTTTCAGCAATTAACTCAGATAATTATGATTGGTTTATTGATGCTGATCCAGATCCTTGTCACGGAGAAAATATTATGGTTAGCTTTGCAAATTCCACAGCATCAAATTTAAGTTCTGTTGGCTTCACTAATTATAGTTTTAATACTGATAATGATACTGTCATTTATCATAATAAACCAATTATGTCTTACAGTTCTAATGGCGTTCATACAACAAAGCCGCCGCTGACTGGCGAGGGAGAAACATTACACCCCGATTATATTCAATCGCAGCTTAATTTTAATTATTCACCTGGGGCAATCTTTAACAGTGCAGAAAGTTATAATGCCTGGAGATTAAGCAGTATAACCAGGGCATCTACACCAATGGGACAGGTGGTTGAGTTTTTTCTTGAGGGTGGTACTCTTGGTGTAGCGCATGCTTACGAACCAATTACAACTGGTGTAGTTTCCAACAGTATTATGTTTCCTTCATATCAGGTAGGTTATCCATTTATAGATGCTGCATATATGGGCATGCAATATTTAGCCTGGCAAAGCGTAGTTGTAGGTGATCCTCTTACAACGATAGCCTGGGGTAAGCAAGCGATTACAGATAATTTAACATTGACGGGAACAAACCTTGTCACTGGTGAAATAACAGTTCCTTTAGTGAATTCCATAACTCTTGATCACCGTGCAGTAGTAAACTTTAAACATAACGGTTTTATAACGGGAGACGGATATATATATACTGTTTCCAGTAATTATAGTCTTCTGATTAATGACTGGCAAAAAGCGCTATTCAGAAGCGAAGAAGATAATCACCCAAAATTAATCTGGGGAGCATATCCTGGAATCCCATCATTGATAGAGGGGTACAAGATTTATAGAAAATGGGAGTCCAGTAATTTTGAATTAATATCACTCGTTGATATATCAACCCTTGAGTTTATTGACGAAGATTATGAAATTTATAACCCGGAAGCAAATGAAAACCAAAAAGAAGCAGAATATTATATAACTGCAATTATAGAAAATGAGTCGAGTATAGTAGAATCAGATCCTTCAAATGTAATTGATTACTGGGTTAATAAAGCAGGTAAAAAAGGTACTTCTAATATGGCTGAATTAAATTATACCATTGATCAAAATTATCCAAACCCATTTAACCCAATAACCCAAATCAAGTATAGTATAAAAGAAAACGGTTTGGTGTCAATAAGAGTGTATGATGTGTTAGGGAAAGAGGTTGCTGTATTAATAAAGGAAGAGCAACCGGCAGGAGAACATAGAGTCAACTTCGATGGCAGTAACCTTTCCAGCGGAATTTATTTTTACACAATTACAGCTAAAGATTTTCATCAGACTAAAAAGATGCTTCTTGTTAAATAAGTTATTAATTTAATAGGGGAAGAATTAGTTAAATAATTCGTTAGTTTCGGAAGAGTTGACTTCCTAAACAATTTCAAAATCTTGAAGGCAGGGAGCTACTATTCCTGCCTTTTTTATTTTTCGTATTAAATGGAGTAAATTATGAAAAAGTTCAGGTTCCTTTTTATTTTCCTTTTGTTAGCTGGTTATAATATCCAATCTCAAACAATAGTTGGCTCGGTAAATCTTCCCACCGGAACTTTTTGGAGTTCGGGATATGGCTTGGTCTATGCGAGCGGAAATTATTGGATATCATCTGCTTCGTCAACATCCGGGCAAGGAAAATTATTTGCTGTTGATTCAACAGGTGCGTTGGTCGACTCTGTTGTTGTAGTAAATTATCCCGCTCTACGGGAATCTCAAGGGCTTACATACGATGGAACTAACTTTTGGTATGTTGAAAGAAAGACCGCACGTTGTGATCTTTTCAAAATATCAAGAGAAGGGGTTATATTAGATTCTATACCTATTGCATCTGCCGGTGGAACAACTTCTTGGTACTTGGGAGGTGCAGCGTGGGATGGAACCGGATTGTGGGTTTCTCTCTATTACCCCGATGCAAAAGCCGGGATTTATAAAATAGATGTTACTGCTAAAACTATTATAGACTCAATACCATCACTTGGGCTGCAGCCAACCGGTGTTACAATTAAAGGGGATACTCTGTTTTATGCAAATGATGGATTTCAGGGAGTTGATAAACTTTATGCTGTCAGTCTAAGTACTAAAGATACCCTTTTTAGTTTTAACGTTCCCGAACAACCGGGATTGAGACAAAACCCGCGCGGGCTTGCCTGGGATGGAAAAACATTTTGGTTAATGGCTGAGCCTATAGGCGCCTCATCGGGAAGAATGTTATTTAAATATGATCTTGGCGGAAGCGGTACTGCAGGTATAAATGTTCTAACTAAAAATATAGATTTTGATAATGTTCAGGTAGATTCAACTCGTTTTACTTACATTTATATAAATAATTATGGTACAGCTCAACTTGTTATTGATTCTGTATATATTAATAATTCGGTGTTTCAATTTGAACAATCTTTACCAATTCAAATTAAACCCGATAGCACCGCTGCATTAAAAATTTCATTTACACCTACTCACATAAGTCCGTATGTTGATTCGATTCTCTTCTTCCACAACGATCCAAATTTTATTTATAGCAAAACTAATTTGAAAGGGAATGGAATAAGCACCCTTCCATATATGTCACTTTCATTTAATCAATTCAATTACGGAAATAAAAGAGTAAACAGTACAACTTACCAATTACTAACTATTGAAAATAAAGGCTCCGGACAATTAGAAATAGATTCTGTGATTTTATCTACAGAAAATTATTTTACCGAAATGATTGGTTTCAATGCAACTATTGACTCGGTAAAAATGTCATCTTTTCGTATTTGGTTTAATCCCGATAAATATTCAATGTTTAAAGACACTTTGAAAATTTATTCGAATGCAGTCAACGGTACAGTAACACCTGTAACTATAGTTGGAATGGGCACACCTTTCGATTCCACGCTTGGTAATAAAGTTTGGGAAGGTGAAATACCGGATAATCCGTCAGTATCAAACTATGATAAGTCGGCAAAGTTTGTTAAAAGAATAAGCGACATTTCCGGTGACGGTATTGGTGATCTAATTGTAGCGGCAGAAAATTATCTCACAGTCGCTTACAACGGCAACAGCTCTGGAAACGATGATGTGTTATGGACGTTCGCATCTTCTCCAAATAACAATAACACCGGTTCGGTTATGAGGCAACAAGGGATTCAGGTTATTTCGGATATTAACGGAGATGGTTACAGCGATGTCATAATTGGCACCGGCGGAGGTAATGAATTTGTGTATGCATTAGACGGAATTTCAGGAAAGAAAATTTGGGAATTTGGTGATTCGATTAATTATGGAAATGGTGACATTAACGGATTAGACGTCAAGCGAGATTTTACAGGAGACGGGATTCCGGATATTCTTGTCTCTGCAAGCGGTAACGAATTTAATGGAGAAGGAAGATTCTCAGTTTACCTCCTTAACGGTTCAACAGGAGAACAAATTTGGCGAATAGATCAGAGTGCACAAAAGAAATTGAAAGACGCAATTACGTCAACCGATTTCGGTGGCGCGGTAGGCTCGAAAACTTCCGGAGGCACAGCGGGTGAAATTACCGGTTTTGACAGACAGGGAAATATTGTTTGGACTCATCCAACACAAAGGTCAGTGTGGGGATTAACTGAAATAAATGATATCAACGGAAATGGAAATAAAGATATTATTGCGGGCGATGTAGGTGGATATGTTTATGCAGTGACTGCAGATTCCGGTAAACTGATCTGGAACAGTTATCTCGGAAATGTTTTTATAGAAGATATTTATTCTGTCCCGGATTTAAATGATTCGGGGGTTGACGATATATTAATTAGTGCAATCACCCCTACGGTTTTTATTCTTGAAGGATCAACCGGAAATTTAATCTGGTCATCCGGAACCGGGGGAAATATATTAGGGGCGGCAGTGCTTGGAGATCTTAATGCAGATGGGCATCCTGAGATTGGAACGGCATCTCTTAATAATCAGCTTCATGTATTTGAATCAAAAACAGGTTTACCAATTTTTAATATTACAATTGGTTCCGGCAACGACTATGTCCCTGAAATAATTTGGGAAATGGATGATGTAGATAAAAATGGTTCTCTTGAATTTTTTGTGGGCACACGAGACGGAAAAGTTATGGCGTTCTCCGGTGGAACTGATGTAATAGTCGGTTTACAACACAATAATAATTTTATTCCGGAGGAATTTTCGCTCTCACAAAATTATCCTAATCCATTTAATCCTTCAACGGTAATTCAATATCAAATTCCTTTTGAACAAAAAGTCACGTTAAAGGTATACGATATACTGGGAAGAGAAATTGCAGAATTGGTAAACTCAGTTCAAAAACCGGGAAATTATAAATATACCTGGAATGGAATTGCAAATAGCGGGGTTATGATTTCTTCCGGTGTTTATCTATATAAACTTGAAACAGAAAAATTTACAGCCACAAAAAAGATGTTGATGCTGAAATAGGAAAAATGGTTTTTCAAAATTAACCCGAATCACGATGTGGTTCGGGTTTTTATTTTTAAAAAGCTTATTTAAAAAATAATCAGAGCAGAGTTATAAGTTTTTCTGGATTGTTATTCCTTATTCGCTTATGTATTTTTACAACTTATGAATTTTCAAGAAGATACCATTGCTGCAATTGCCACTCCTGCCGGAGTTGGAGCCATTTCCGTTATTCGAATAAGCGGGGAGGAGGCTGTTATTGCTGCCTCTAAAGTGTTTTATGGAAAAAGTGATTTAACCACAGCGGCATCGCATACAATACATTATGGTAAAATTATTACTGCGGAAAATGAAGTAATTGATGATGTTTTAGTTTCAATCTTCAAAAAACCAAATTCATATACCGGCGAAGAGAGTGTTGAAATTAGCACACACGGGAATCCGTTAATCACCCAAAAAATTATTAGTCAGTTATTAAAACAGAACATCAGATTAGCAGAACCTGGTGAGTTTACTAAACGCGCTTTTCTTAACGGAAAAATAGACTTGGCCCAAGCAGAAGCGGTTGCAGAAGTAATCAACGCCCGCTCTGAAGTCTCATTAAAGGGAGCGCGCAATCAACTTGACGGACTTCTTTCTCAAAAAGTAAATGAGCTTCGTACAAAATTAGTAAATTCATCTTCACTAATTGAACTTGAACTTGATTTTGCAGAGGAAGATATTGAGTTTGTTCAACTTGATCAACTAATTAAAATGGTTATATCCATTATTAACGAAATAGATGAACTGCTATCAACATATTCTTTTGGAAGAGTAATTCGCGATGGAGTAAATGTTGCATTGGTTGGTGTACCAAACGTAGGGAAATCTTCATTATTAAATTATTTTTTGAAGGAAGCAAGAGCAATTGTCAGCTCGATTCCCGGAACGACACGAGATATTATTCGCGAAGAAATGTTTATTGACGGAATTTTATTTCGCATTTTTGATACAGCGGGAATAAGAACATCTGTAGACTCAATTGAGATTGAAGGAGTCTTGCGAAGTCGTGAAGCTGTAAAAAATGCCGATTTAATTCTTTTCCTTAATGATGTAAATCAAGAAATTTCAAGTGATTTGTATAATGAATTACAAGCTCTTACTAAACAAGAGCAAATATTGACAGTTATCAATAAAATAGATTTGAAACATCCTAAAGATGTATTTGCCGATGCCTATATTTCGGCAAAAACCGGACAAGGGATGGAGCAATTGTTTGCTAAACTAAAAGAAAAAGCTCTTGGTCTCTCTCATTATACGGAAAAATCCGCGATAGTGACAAATATGCGCCATTATGACAACCTAAAGCGGACGAGAGATTTTCTGCAATCTTCTGTTGAGACGGCTCAAAATGGCTTAAGCGGAGAATTTATTGCGGTTGATCTTAGGAATGCAGAATCGGCACTTGGTGAAATCATAGGGGAAGTAACCTCTGATGATATTCTGAACAACATTTTTATGAAGTTTTGTATTGGCAAATAATAAACAGACACAGAGTTTCACGTGAAACAAGAAGATTTAATCGGCGAAAAAGTTCATTTACGGAGATTAGTCTGGGCAGATGCTCCTATTATTTATGAATTTATGCAAGAATATGATTTGGTAAAATATCTTGCCGAGTTACCACAACCCTATAATATTGAGCACGCATATGCGTTCATTGAATTTGCTAATAAAGAAACCGAAGAAAAAAAGACGTTTCATTTTGCAATTGTTGATAGAGCTACAGGTAATTTTATCGGGGCAATAGGTTTAAAGGATGTCGATCTGGATTTTAAGGTGGCTGAGACCGGCTACTGGATCGGAAAAAAGTATTGGGGATGTGGTTTTGCTACGGACGCCATAATGGTAATGATTAATTTCTGCATGAGGGAATTGAAATTAAAAAAATTAAAAGCGATTGTTTTTGAATCTAATGTCGGCTCTATTAAGGTACTCGAAAAATGTGGATTTAAGTATTTTGGATTTAGCGAGAAAAAATATTGTAACACACTATTAGATGAACCGTTGTTGGAATTTGTTTACGAAAGTGTTTCACGTGAAAAAGAGGTTTATGAAAGATTTTGATGTAATTGTAATCGGCGGTGGACATGCGGGCGTTGAAGCCGCTTGTGCTGCTTCGAAAATGGGATGTAAAGTTGCTTTGGTTTCGATGGACAAATTTGCGATGGGACGGCTTTCGTGTAATCCGGCTATTGGTGGAACAGCAAAAGGGCATCTCGTTAGAGAAATTGATGCTCTTGGGGGCGTAATGGGGGAAATTGCAGATAAAAGCGGAATTCAGTTCCGAATGTTAAATCGTTCGAAAGGTCCTGCAGTTTGGTCACCACGAAGTCAAAACGATAGGAAAATTTATTCTGAAATAGCTCTTGAAGTTGTTGAATCTCATAAAAATATTACAATAATCGCTGAGTCTATTATATCAATTGAAGCTGAAAATGGGAATGTGGTTGGAGTTCTAAGTGATAAAGGAGTGTTTATCCCGGGAAAAGCTGTTATTCTTTGTTCCGGAACTTTTCTTAATGGATTAATGCATACCGGATTAAAAGCAACTTCCGGAGGAAGGTTTGGAGAGAAACCAGCTCTTGGAATAACTGAATCACTTTTACAAAAAGGATTTGAATCAGGCAGATTGAAAACCGGAACCCCGCCTCGTTTACACAAAGACTCCATAAACTGGAAAGTTTTGCAAGAGCAGCCCGGAGACGAAAATCCTCAACCATTTTCTTATCGGACAGATAAAAACTCATTTCCTTTCCAACCTCAAATAAGTTGTTCAATAACTTATACTGATTTAAATGTTCATAAAATTCTTGAAACTGGTTTCAGTCAGTCGCCAATGTATACCGGACTTATTAAAGGTGTTGGCCCACGCTATTGTCCTTCAATTGAAGATAAAATTGTCCGTTTCTCAGAAAAGCTTCAACATCAATTATTTTTGGAGCCGGAGGGACTCGATTCGGAGCTTATTTATCTTAATGGTTTTTCTACATCTCTACCGGCTGAGGTTCAATTAAAGGCAATCCATAATATTAAAGGATTAGAAGAAGCCGAAATGATTCGTCCCGGATATGCTGTTGAGTATGATTTCTTTCCGCCTCATCAAGTTGATCTAACTTTAGAAACTAAACTTATTAACGGATTATACTTCGCCGGACAAATAAATGGGACAAGTGGTTATGAAGAAGCAGCCGCTCAAGGACTAATAGCCGGAATTAATGCAGTATTAAAAATTCAAGGGAAACCGGAATTTGTACTAAAAAGAAGTGAAGCTTACATCGCTGTGTTGATTGATGATCTTGTGAATAAATCCACAGATGAACCTTATCGCATGTTTACATCTCGTGCAGAACATCGGTTACTTTTGCGGCAGGATAATGCAGACAGACGTTTGGCAAAATATGGATATGAGTTTGGATTAATTTCGAAAGAATGGTTTAATCAAGTTGAACAGAAAGAAAAATTTGTGACGGCAGGAATTGATTTTTGTAATACCACAAAAATTACTCCGCAAATAATTAATCCGGTTCTTGAATCGAAGGGGAGTGCGGGGTTAGAATCATCCGAGTCAATTTCTAAATTAGTTAAACGTCCAGAAATCAACCTTCATGATTTACTCGGTTTTGTAAACTTCAACGGGAACTTGGAGATTAAAGAAATTGTCGAAGATGAAATTATAAAAGAACAAATTGAAATCGAATTAAAGTATGAAGGATATATTAAACGTCAATACGAAGCCGTCAACCGGATGGAGAAGTATGATGACATAAATATTCCTTTAAGTTTAAATTATTCAAACTTAAAAGCTCTTTCTACTGAAGGGCGGGAAAAACTTCAGCATGTAAAACCCCGCTCTATTGGACAGGCTTCAAGGATATCAGGTGTAACCCCTTCAGATATTTCTATTTTATTGGTATATTTGAAGAAGTAATTTTTTTCATTATTAAATGGGTGAACGAATTGCCAGATAGTAAATTAAAATATTTGAGAGAAATCACAAACTTCTATTGGGAAAACGGATATAATCCCGAAATTACTCACATGGAACGTTTAGCACACTTTGCAGATTTGGTTGCAAATAAAAACGAAGACTTAAATTTAGTTTCAAGAAAAGATACTGAATTCATTATCGAGAATCATGTATTTATATCTGCATATATTACAAAATATATTCCTGAAAGATGTACCCGCTTTTTAGATATCGGAACCGGCGGCGGTTTTCCGGGAATTCCTATTGCTGTAATGCGCCCCGACCTTGGCAGTGTTTTGGTTGATTCAATCGGAAAAAAGACGGATGCAGTTAAAGAGTTTGTCGATAAATTAATGCTTAGCAATACATCTGTTGAAAATATGAGGGTTGAAGATCCTGAGTTTATCGAAAAATATAAAAACAGTTTTGACCTCTTTGTTACAAGGGGAACTGAACCTCTAATAATTCTCCTACGTTATATTCTTCCTTTAATGAAAGATAAAGCATATCTCATGGCAATTAAAGGGGGGGATTTAACTGATGAATTTGAAAAAGTAGAATTAAAATATAAATCAAATATTAAAAAATCGACCGTTTACGAGCTTCATTATAAACCATCAAATTTGAGAAATATAAAAGGGAAAAAGCTTGTTCTGTTGGAGTTAATTAAATGATAACTACAGCAGGGCAGAATAAAGAACTTTTTAAAGAAATATCCGGACTGACTACTGAGCAAAGAAATCCTAACTCAATGGATATTGATGCTCGAACAACTTCTGAAATTTTAACTATTATTAATAATGAAGATAAAAAAGTCCCTTTTGCAGTTGAAAAGGAAATTCCATACATCGCTGAAGCTGTTGAAATTATAGTTCATGCGCTAAAAAATGGTGGCAGATTATTATACTTTGGTGCCGGCACAAGCGGAAGACTCGGTGTAGTTGATGCTTCTGAATGTCCGCCAACATTCGGAACACCATTCGGAATGATAGACGGATTTATTGCCGGTGGAAGAGAGGCTATGTTCCGTGCACAAGAGGGGGCTGAAGATCATGAAGAAAATGGGGCAAAAGATGTTCTCGCTGCAAAGGTAACAGATAAAGATGTTGTTTGTGGAATAGCCGCAAGCAGAAGAACTCCATATGTTGTCGGGGCAGTAAAAAAAGCCAAAGAAATCGGTGCAAAAACTTTATACATTACATGTAATCCGCGCGAAAATTTTAATATTGATGAAGTTGATGTTGCAATGTGTCCATATGTTGGTCCTGAAGTTATTATGGGTTCAACAAGAATGAAGAGCGGAACTGCACAAAAGCTTGTATTAAATATGCTGACTACAACTTCAATGATTCGACTCGGAAAAGTTTATGAAAATATGATGATAGATCTTCAAATGACTAATAAAAAATTAGTCGAAAGATCGAAACGGATTGTAATGACTATAACCGGACTTTCCTACGAAGAAGCCGGTGATTATCTTTTACAAGCGAAAGGACATGTTAAGACCGCATTAGTAATGATTAAGGCTCAAGTAAGTGCAGAAGAAGCTAAAAAGCGATTAAAACTTGCCGACGGTTTTGTGCGGAAAGCAATAGAAAAAAATAATTAAAATATTTCAAAAAACGTTAAATGTTATTAGTGAAGCTTAGCGACAACTAAATCCTTAGCTGTAAAAGATACTATTTTAAAAACTACGAATGATAAAAAAATCCATTAATGTATGTTTTCTCTTTCTGTTTTTTCAGATTCACCTTTTCCCCCAAATTACAAATGATATAAAATCAGATCTAAATCATTTCGGGAATTCAGGTAAAGGTCTTTGGAATTCATTCACTCGTTTTGACTCTGAAACTAACATAACACTTGCGACCTCATTCCTATTAATTGGTTCAGCATACCTTGCTGATGAACATTTGAAGAATTATTCGCAATCGAACAAATCAAAATTTGGAGATATTCTTTTCTCAGTTGATGATTATTACGGATCAAAATGGACATTAATTACAATCGGAGCAGCGTATGGCGTAGGTTTATTGAGTCGAGAAGAAGGATTTCGTAAAACAGCTCTAATTACCGCAGAAGCAGCAATATATTCAGGTTTAGTAACATCGATAATAAAATCGGCATTCGGAAGAAGTAGACCATATGTAGATAAAGGGAAATCTGATTTTCATCCGATAAATTTTACGGCGCATGAAACAGCTTTTCCATCGGGGCACACAACTTTAAGTTTTGCAATTTCAACTGCACTTGCTGAACAGACTGAATCTGTACCGCTGAAAATCGGTTTATATTCTGCTGCAGTTTTGGTTGGAGCAGCACGAATTTATAACAACGTCCATTGGTTTTCTGATGTTGTTAGCGGCGGGTTAATCGGTTATTTTATTGGAAAGTTTGTTGGAAAAAATGCTTTGGGAGAAAAAGAAAATATTTCAATAGTACCATCAAATAAAAATCTTGTAAGCATTATTATTCTACTTTAACAAATGACACCTTCAAAAAATCAAACGATTTTAAATCACTACAAAAACTTAAAGTTATTTGATAAACTATATCAACAACTCGGTTCAAATGAAAAGATAATTAAAGTATCAAGGCTGCATGGAAGCGCTAAAACACTGCTTCTGCTTGATCTTATCGAAAAAGAAAATCAAATAATTCTTCTAACTGCAAATCAACAACAAGTAAATGAATTTGAAGTTGAACTCCGGTTTTTAGGTTTGGAAGAATATCTAATTGTTGTAGACGAACTTTCTCCACAGCTTTTACAAGAACGATTGACCGGTTTGAGCGGAAGAGAAAAATTCATTCTTATCTCTACATATCAAATTTTAGAAACAAAACTTCCTGCAAAAGAAGTATTAAATGAAAATACCACAACACTTCAATCGGGAACATCGCTCGGTTATAATGATTTAATAGAGTATTTAAATCTTATAAATTATCAGAAAGAAAAATTTGTTGAATCACCGGGGGATTATTCACAACGCGGTTCAATAATTGATTTTTGGTCATACAGTGAAAAAATGCCGGCGCGGGTTGAGTATGATGGTGACTTTATTGAATCAATTCGTTACTTTGATCCCGAGAGTCAAAGATCAACAGAAACCATATCAACCGCTACAATAGCGGCTCCTCTCATTGCTCTGGAAGAGGAAGGGGAGAAAACAGTAACCACAAAAATATTCGATTATTTAACTAATCCGGTTTTTATTACAGTACGGGTTGAGTTAAACGAAGTAAAATGGAGCGAGATAAATCCTTTTGAAGAGAGTCCCGAAGAGATTAAAGTTGATAATGTTGAAAATCTGTATGATGATGAATTTCCTGAAGTTTCAATTTCTGAAATACTTAACGAAGTTAAATCGGAAAATAAAAACAACGAAACTATTGAACAGATAATTGCTTCTTCAAACGGAAGATGGTTAATTGAAGAAAATTTTATTAATGATGATTCGATTATTAAACTTGGAATTACAGAACCCCCATCCATCCATTCTAATTATGAACGTCTTTTTAATGTTATTATTCAATATGCTGCTTCGGACAATAAAATCTACATTACTACCGATAACGAATTTCAGTCGCAAAGATTAACTGATTTATTATCTGATTTTAAAAAAGAGTTGTCAGATCTGCTTGAAACGGGAATAGTGAAGGTTGTTTCACTTCCGCTGAAAGAAGGTTTCTACTTAAAGGAAGAGAAACTTTTAACTTTAACAGATTATCAAATATTTAACAAACCGTACCGAACAAAACTTCCGTTTAAAAAGAAAAAGCGATCAAGCAATAAAGAGCTTGCGTCTATAAATATTGGTGATTATGTAGTTCATGAAGATTATGGAATCGCTAAATACTCAGGACTTGAAACAATTAAAATCGGCGAAACAAATCAAGAGTCGATGAAACTTATTTACAACGATGGCGGAGTTGTTTATGTAAATCTTAACTATCTACATCTTGTAAAAAAATATTCGGCTAAAGAAGGTGTTAAACCGAATCTCGCTACTCTCGGATCTGCTGAATGGGTAAATACCAAAAAGAGAACAAAGAAGAGAATTAAAGAGGCTGCGCGAGAATTAATTCTTCTTTATGCAAAAAGAAAAGGAGCTGAAGGTTATGCCTTTTCACCTGACACAGTCTGGCAAAAAGAATTGGAAGCATCTTTTATTTATGAAGATACACCCGATCAATCAAAAGTTACGGATGAAGTAAAAGTTGATATGGAAGCTCTTAATCCAATGGATAGACTTGTCTGCGGTGATGTTGGATTTGGTAAAACCGAAATTGCTGTCCGAGCCTCATTCAAAGCGGTTCAGGACGGGAAGCAAGTCGCATTATTAGTTCCAACTACGATTTTAGCCGAACAGCATTTTAACACATTTAAGGATAGGCTGTCACAATTTCCGGTAAAGATAGCAGCCCTTTCACGCTTTCAAACAAAAGTCGCGCAAAAAGAAGTCGTTAAAAATCTTTCAGAAGGAAGAGTAGATATTGTAATCGGAACTCACCGTATTATTTCCAACGATGTTAAATTTAAAGAATTGGGTTTACTGATTATTGATGAAGAACATCGTTTTGGAGTAATGGCAAAAGAAAAACTCCGCTCATTTAAATTAAATGTTGATACTTTAACCCTTTCAGCAACACCTATACCGAGAACATTGAATTTATCACTTCTCGGTGCACGTGATCTTTCAATTATTGCAACACCGCCGCCTAATCGTCAACCTATCCATACGAAAGTAGAAGTTTTTGATATTCTGAAAATTAGAGATTGGATTTCAAGTGAATTAAATAGAAATGGCCAAGTTTATATTGTTCACGATAGAATTCAATCCATCGATAAATTTGCTGCGTACGTACAGAAATATCTTCCAAATGTTAGATTAGCAATTGCACACGGACAAATGAAACCGGCTCAATTAGAAGATGTTTTTCACGGATTTATGAACAGACAATTTGATATTCTTATATCAACAAAAATAATTGAATCGGGAATTGATATTCCGAATGTGAACACGATAATTATTAATCGCGCTGATAGATTCGGTCTTGCCGAGCTGCATCAATTACGCGGTCGTGTAGGTAGATCTGATAAACAAGCGTACGCTTATTTTATTGTTCCATCTATGAACTCACTTCAAAAAAATACCGTAAGAAGACTTCAAGCGATTGAAGAATTTACTGAACTTGGTGCGGGATTTAATCTGGCAATGCGTGACCTTGAAATTAGAGGAGCGGGAAATCTTCTTGGAACGGCACAAAGCGGATTTATAAACGAAGTTGGTTTTGATCTTTATCTTAAGCTGATTAACGAAGCTGTAGAAGAACTTAAATATGAAGAGTTTAAAGACGTCTTTAATAAACTTCCGAAACAGGAAGAAAGAACCGATCCACAAATAGACACTTATTTTGAAATCGGAATTCCAAAAACTTACATTCCGGATCAAATGGATAGACTTAGTTTTTACACTACTCTATATTCAATATCAACCTTAACCCAGCTTGAAGATATTCGTGAAGAGTTAAAAGATCGTTTCGGTGCTTTGCCTGTTACGGTTGAACGATTACTTCTTTCAGCAACACTCCGTTTATATGCTTCCCGTGCATTATTTGAACGACTTATCATACAACGAAAAAATATCATGTTGATTTTACCGCAAGGAGCTAAAGAAGATTATTATAAATATAAATTTATGGAAATGATGCGCTACATAACTGATAATTATAAAGAGAAAATTAAACTGAATCAGCAAAAAGAATCGCTCAAGCTTGTAATGGAAAATAGATTCGATACTCCGGAAAGAATGTTAAAGTTTTTAATAAAGTTTTCAAGAGAAATTTCAGAGCTTTTCGGTGTTAAGTTAGAAGTAGCCGAAACAAGTATTCAAGTTTAGGTGAAATTTTATAAATACTTCATTTCTAACGTGGTTGTTAAAACCACAAAATTTTTGAATTGATGATAAATCCAATCTATCCGATTTACTCCTCCCCTCCCCTTGTAATTGCAATAAGGTTAGCTGAAGTAATAAATCATAACCTGTTTACCTTGAAACAGAAAGAAATAAAATCGTATCTTTATCAATTAAAATAAAAACAAAAGGAATAAAAAATGGTGAAAAAATTATTTGTGCCGGTTATGATAATCGTTGTATTAGCTGTTGTTTATCTGACCTATTTTTCAAAGAAAGAAGGATTAGGCTCCTTTTCAGATTTCGATACTAACAATAATGCCAATAAAGAAATTAGAGTTGAGATTGTTACAGAACGCGGGATTAATAAAGATGAAGTTAACGGCGCCACAGTTTTTTATGCAAGAGATAAAAACGGAATGGAAGTTTTAATTCAAGCTCCGTTAATGCTTCCTCCATCTTTCGAAATGAATAATGTAGTTACTTTACGCGGACATTTGCACAAAGAATATTTTCATGCAGCTGAAGTTGTGGTGAATTAGTAAGAAGGTATATAATTCTTGGAAAAGTTCAAACTTGTATCTAACTATAAGCCATCGGGAGATCAACCGGAAGCAATTAAACAGCTTATTGAAGGGATTGAGCGTGGCGATAAATTTCAAACGCTTCTCGGGGTTACGGGAAGCGGTAAAACTTTTACAATATCAAATGTAATTGAAAAAATAAATAAACCGACTCTTATAATTTCTCACAACAAAACTCTTGCCGCACAACTTTATTCGGAGTTTAAAACTTTCTTTCCTGAAAATGCAGTTGAGTTTTTTATCAGTTATTATGATTATTATCAGCCTGAAGCTTATGTAGTTTCAAGTGATCTATTTATAGAAAAAGATTTTGCTGTAAATGATGAAATTGATCGGTTAAGATTAAAAGCAACAACCGCTCTTGTTGAAGGGCGAAGCGATGTTATTATTGTAGCGAGCGTAAGTTGTATTTATGGTATCGGTGCGCCCCAGGAATATATCAATCAAATATTATTTTTAAAAAAGGGAGAGATCCTTCCGAAGAAAAAATTATTACGCAAACTTACCGATATCTATTATGTTAGAAATGATGTTGAACTTACCCGTGGTAATTTTCGTGCGAGAGGTGATGTAGTTGATATCATACCGGCTTATCAATATGAAGAAGCCATTCGCGTTCAATACTTTGATGATGAAATTGAAAAACTTTCTATTATTGATGCAGTAACCGGAGAGACATTAAAGGAAATTGAATCAACAGCCGTTTATCCTGCAAAATATTATGTGTCAGACCGCGAAAGTTTGCAACGGGCAATAAAGACCATCGAAAAGGAACTTGAAGAAAGATTGGAGTTTTTCCGCTCTCAAGAAAAATACATTGAAGCTCAAAGAATTGAACAACGGACAAAATTCGACATTGAAATGATGAAAGAAGTTGGATATTGTTCCGGGATTGAAAATTATTCGCGCCATATTGATCAGCGTCCGCCGGGCTCCCGCCCTTACTGTTTATTCGATTATTTCCCGAAAGATTTTCTGCTTATTGTTGATGAATCGCATGTAAGCGTTCCACAAATTAGAGGAATGTACAATGGTGATCGTGCAAGAAAAACCACTCTTGTCGATTATGGTTTCAGACTTCCTTCCGCACTTGATAACAGACCAATGACATTTAACGAATTTGAATCGATGTTAAATCAGACAATATTCGTTAGTGCTACTCCTGCCGATTTTGAACTTTTTCATAGCGAAGGAATTTATGTTGAACAAATTATTCGTCCAACAGGCTTGCTTGATCCACAAATTGAAGTGCGCCCAATAAAAGGACAAATTGACGATTTGCTTGGCGAGATTCATATCCGGGTTGAAAAGAAAGAACGAATTCTTGTTACCACTCTGACAAAAAAAATGGCTGAAGATCTTGCAGATTATCTTGATAAACTTAGTATCAGAGTTAGATATATTCACAGTGATATTGATGCACTCGAAAGAGTAGAAATTTTGCGTGACTTGCGGCTTGGTGATTTTGATGTTCTTGTCGGCGTAAACCTTTTGCGTGAAGGACTTGATCTTCCCGAGGTTTCGCTTGTTGCTATTATTGATGCCGATAAAGAGGGTTTTTTAAGAAGTGAACGTTCTCTTATGCAAACAGCAGGTCGAACCGCACGAAATCAGAATGGTTTGGTTATTATGTATGCAGATAAAATTACCGAATCTATGAGAAAGACTATTGAAGAAACTAAGCGAAGAAGAATTCTTCAGGTTGAGTATAATCGTGCAAATAATATTTCTCCTACAACAATTCACAAAAGTATAGAGGAAATACTTTCTTCAACATCCATTGCAGATGTTCGGAGAAAAGATATTGGAACTATTGATGCTTCGTTTTCAAAAGCTGCTGAGCCGGTTATTAAATATATGAGTCAGGAGCAGCGTGTAGATTTATTAAATCAGCTTACAGAAGAGATGTATAAAGCAGCAAAAGACCTCGAGTTTGAAAGAGCTGCTTCTTTACGAGATGAAATAGAAAGATTAAAAAAACATTTAAAGTAATTAAGGTAAGTAAAATCGATTTGAAAACTGATTCTCTAAATTACTTCAGCCTCGTCAAGTGCCCGGTTTATCAATGCGAGAATGTCTTTTTTGAAAAATGGTTTTGATAAATAATGTGTGCATCCTTTTTGAAGGAATTCACGTTTATCACTCTCCATAGCGTATGCGGTAATTGCTATAATGGGTGTGTTTTTATACTTATTCTGATTCTTTAGATGTTGCGCAACTTCTAAACCGTTTAGTCCTCTTCCAAGATTAATATCCATCAAAAAAGCACTGTAGTTAAATTGTTCAGATAGGTCAATCGCAGTTTGTCCATTATCGGCATGGTCAACCTCAAAAACCGATGATAGAAAAACTTTTATCACGCCCGAGTTAAGCTGGTCATCTTCAACTAATAATATTCTTTTCTTATCCATAAAACTATCAAATTAAATTTATAACTAATCAAAATGTTGCCGAGTTTATTAGGGAGGGAAATAAATTATTAAACAGTCACCTCCGATTCACAACTTTTGTGAAAACATTCTTTTTCAACAATACAATATATTTTTTTGCGAATGTTATTCCTAATCACATTTACCTAAAGTTAAGTAGAAATTTTAATGTTAAACTTAATTATCGATGAAGAGGATTCTATAAATCAATTTGAGAGACTGACCATAATCCCAAACTCTTATCAGAATAAGAGCCGTTTCCTTCATTACAGTTTTCATTAATTATTATGATGGGCTTTGGGAAATTAAATGGAGCTTTTTCAAGGTTAAGAATTCTCCAGTCTCCGGTAATAATATCTTCATTCACAGTACGGTTCGTGAATGTTGTTGTGAGTAGAAATTTAATTTTTGTTCTTTTAATATTTCGAATTGATTTTATTATATCTTCGTGAGAGAGATGAACAAGGCAATCCCGGCAAAAAATAATATCGGCTGATGGGAGGTCATCAGAGATAAGATTCATAATCATGAACTCTTTGTTTTCATCTCCGTATAATGAAGTATTTTTTTCAATAATTTCCTTAACAATATCGCCGCCGATATATTTTTCAATTCCAAGGTTAAGCCTGCTCAACCAATAAAAATCGCCGCAAGGTAAGTCAAGCATGGTTTTTATGGAATACTCATTTAGTAATTTGGGAAGTGCCTTTTTAATTGTTTTTGTTTGAATATCGTTAGATCCGTTTCCGGAGGCTGAAAATTCATCTTTCCAATGATTGGTTTTATAAATCATTTGAAAAACTTCTTCCGTGGTATAGGTTTTATTATTAGCTTTTTCTTTTTTGAAGAAAGAGGTGTCGAATGGAAGATCGGCACGATTAACGGTTTCGGAACTCATAATATCTTTCTTGTAAAATTGAACAAGTTAACTATCTTACTAATGAAACTACTAAACAAAAATCATTGTTTAGCTTAAAAATAGGAATTAAGAAATTAAATATCTTCTCTACATAATACTTTTTTCGAATTCATTCATCTTTTCCGCAAACGGAACAATCAAGGGGAGGATTACAGATTCTGAGACCTCAAACCCTCTCTCTTTTGTTAATATTTTTATAACCGGTACAACCAACGGAACAACAACGGATGAAAATGGGAATTACATTCTTAAACTTCCTTTTGGTGAATGTGAAATTAATTACTCAATGATTGGATATAAGAGTAAAAAAGAGAAAATAGTTATTTCAGGAAAAGAAATAATTATGGATATTTCTCTTGACCCGGCGTTTTATGAAATCCCAGAAATAGTTGTTACAGGGGAAGACCCGGGCTCATTAATTATGCGCAGAATGATTGAGCGGAAAATGGAACAGGTTAAGAATCTTCAAACATACAAGTATAAACTTTATACAAAGTTTTTTGTAAGCACGGATACTTTAACTGCGGGTCGGTCATCCAAAGATGGAGATACAACTATTTTTTCAATTTTCGAATCCTATTCTGAAGGTTATTACAAAAAGCCCGACAAATATTTTAATAAGATAATTCAGAGGAGACAGAGTGTTAATATTCCGCCCCAAGCAAACTTTGTAACTTTCGGGACGAATATAAATGCATTCGATAACTATATCACTATAATTAACGAAGAGATAGCTACACCGTTTCATCCTGATGCAATTGATTATTATGATTTTAAATTAGAAAGGTGGACATCTCCCGATAGTATTACAAATATTGCAGTTATAAAAATTACTCCTAAAACAATTCTGAGAAAACTTTTTTCAGGGTACGTTTATGTTGATGGATATAAATTAATTCCTCTCGAAATCACTCTTACTCCGTCAGAAGCGGTCAAACTTCCGTTTAATGCTTCATTATCATACAGGCAATCCTTTACAGAATTTCAAAATATAATTGTCCCTACAAATCTGCAGATCAAATCAAATATCCCTATAGATATATACTGGTTGTTCGATGCAAGGCTCGATATTCAAATTAATAATGTAGCATATGATTACATATTTAACATTCCGATTGATGAAAAAATTTTCGAACAGCGAAGAGTAGAAGCCGATAAATCTGCCGATGTAATAGATCCTTTATTGTGGGATGAGAATGCAATTCTTCCATTAACCGAAAAAGAAGCAAAAGCATACGATGAAATAAAAGATGCTCGAGAAAATCCAGATTCACTTTTTCAAACTTCTTTTGTTGATAGATATATTGGTCCCGTTACTCGCGAGATAGTCAAGTTTGATCGATCACCATTTACCGGGTTTGATGATTTTTTTCGCTTTAACAGGGTTGAAGGAATTTACATTGGAGGTGGTTTCATAATGTTTGATAATGATGATTATAGGTCATACATAAAAACAGGTTATTCTTTTGCGGATGAGAAAATTAAAGGAGAAATATTTGGTGAGTATTATCTTGATGAATTTAAAAAATATGCAATTAATTTCACTCTCTATAACAAATTGAACAGACGTGATGACCCCTCTTTTTTTGGGGAAAGATCAATTACACTGCTTTCGCTTCTTTTCAAAAGTGATTATGGAGATTATTACTATTCCTCGGGATACAATATTGAATTCAAAGTAGGATTTGGACAACTTAGATTTATTAGAAGAGAAATCTTTGAAAGACCCTATGTAATTAAAATTGGTTTTAAAGATGAAACGCACCTTACTGCAATGGCAAATACCGATTTTGCAATTTTCGGAAGAAGAAAACATTTAAGAGAAAATCCATCAGTTATAAATGGAAGACTCCGCTCTTTGTATACAGAAATAAACTATGATTATTCCCCGTTAAGAAGGATGTCTGATTTTGGTTTTCAAATATCATATGAATATTCTTCAAAACGATTACTCAAGAGTGAATTTGATTTCAGCAATATTAAATCAATTGTAAGTTTGCGAACATCAACTCTTCCATTATGGACCCTTGATGTGAGGCTCGCTGTTGGCAAATCGTTTGGACAACTACCCCCTCAGCGTTATTTCAGCGTTGAGTCATCAGCTTCATCAATTGCTCAAAAGGGTGCCTTTAGAGGTGTGAAGTTGAAAGAATTTTATGGCGACGAATATATAACTCTCTTTCTTGAACATAATTTTGGCGAGGTTATTCCGGGGATTTTTAGAATTCCAAATGTAGCTTCATTCGGTGTAGAGTTTATTATCAATGGGAATATTGGTTTTACAAAATTCAATAATATTGACCAAGTTAAAACATTAAACCGAAACCTTCTAAGCACCAAAGAAACAACAGAACAATATTATTATGAAGCTGGTATCGCAATTAATCGGTTACTTCTATTTTTTCGCTTTGACCTTTCCGCGCGCCTCACGCAAGTTTCTTCTCCTGAATATCGTTTTACCTTCTCGATAGCAACAAATTAATACAAATCGCATCTCCATATTTCTATAATTACGGTTGGAATAGTAAAGACTTTTTCATAACATTATTACCCACAAATATATTTATAAGGAGGTGCTTATGAAATTGTGCTTCTCTTTCCTATTCTCTATTCTTTCAGTCATTACTTTAAATGGTCAATGGATTTCATTGAATCCACATCCTACCGCGAATAATACTTATATTGGATCGGCACCAAGTCCGGATAGATTTATAACTGTATCAGCTCAAGGTGAGGCGGTATTAACTCACGATGGAGGTGCTACGTGGCAGGTTCTTCCTTTTCCTTTAGATGGAATTTACCGCGCCTGTTATTTTCTGAATGAAAATGTTGGATGGGCAGTAGGAGCTATTGGCAGCGGTCAAGTACGAATAGTGAAATCTACTAATGGCGGCTTGAATTGGACTCAGCAAACAAACGCTCCCGATACCACAAAGTATGATGTTTTCTTTATTAATGAAAATGTTGGATGGATTGTCGGCTTTTATGGAATGATACTAAAAACAACTGATGGAGGAATTACATGGACACCGTCAACTACAAAACCAGGGCAATCGGTTTGGGGAATTCATATAGCACGTAGTCTTAATGGTACAATTGCTATGACCGCATGCGCCAGCGGTTATGTTTATAAAAGTATTGATGGTGGTGCTAATTGGGTACCTGAACCAAGATTGACTATTAATACTTTTGATGATATCTATATGACTCCAAATGCTTCACATGCGTGGGTTGTCGGCAGTTCGGGAACCACCATAAAATGGGTTAATCCTGATGTTGTGCCGGTAGAGTTAACTTCTTTTAAGGCTGCACTCAACGGTAATGCAGTTCTCCTTAATTGGTCAACCGCATCAGAATTAAACAACGCAGGGTTTGAAATTGAACGATCCCTAAGTGAGTTATCATCTATTGATGTTGTAAAAAAATCTTCTAATCAATGGAAAAAAATTGGTTTTGTACAGGGTAATGGAACCACATTAGAATTTAAATCATACCAATTTAATGATGAACTAAATGATTATGGAACTTTTAATTATCGTTTAAAGCAGATCGATTTCGATGGATCATTTACATATAGTAATATAGTTGAAATTGATAATATTCTCCCGCAGCAGTTTAGCTTGTTTCAAAATTATCCAAATCCATTTAACCCTGAAACAAATATAAGCTTCACTTTACCAACCGAAGGAATAGTTAATTTGAAGATATTTGATGTTCTTGGAAATGAAGTTGCTCAATTAATTAATGAATTTAAATCTCCCGGAAAATATACTGTCTCTTATCAATCCGGTAGTCATTCACCAATTGCGAGTGGTGTTTATTTGTACCGACTTGAACTGAATTCAGAGAATAAAGGAAAGCAATCATTAATCCGCAAAATGATTCTAATCAAATAATATAAACAGACTTTAAAGGCGGGAGTTTAGCGGCTCCCGTCTCTGCTTATACAAAAACATGAAGAATATTTTACAATTGCTCTCAAGCGGTGTATATTTGTATGAACTAAGCTCAAATGAGTATAAATCCACCCAAAAACTACTGTTGAAGTTGTTGATAAAACCCAAAAAACCTTCGAGGTTTTCAAAACCTCGAAGGTTAATGATTATATGAATAACGACAAATTGTTTGTAAGTTCGACTTTACCCTTGAGAAGATTTTGGGAACGCATCTATTTTTGCTGATTGTACATGTAAATATTCATCCCAACCAATAGTAACAGCCTTTTGAGTAGAGTAAGTGTATCCATTTCCCCACCATTATTTCGGTTATTATTGTTAATAAAATGCTAATACAGTAAAAAACATAAGAAATAATGCAAAAATATATTTACTATTTATTAAGAAAATATTTGCGTTTATTTTTTTTTCTGTATATTTTGGACGCGTGAATAATTCTGTTTGTTGTTTTAACAGTTACTTAAGGGCATCTCTAAAAACTCACCCAAGAGTTAATAAAAAGTAAAAGAAAGAAAGGAAGAGAAATCGCAAAGTTGTATTTTTACGATAGTAATAAATAAAAGAAATTAAATG
>JAUXVN010000026.1 GCA_030684555.1 Ignavibacteria bacterium | reverse complement strand
GATTTATCTGAGAATAACCCACCAAGAATAGTAGCAAAGGCAGATGGGGGACAGTATGCTACTTCATTAAGTTATCTACCCATGGCAGACAAACATCGCTTTTACGGAACAGTTGATGACAATCGTGTATTTGTGTTTGATGTAAACAGAAATCAAACATCATCTGACCCAATAATACAAATAGAAACTAATCATAATTCAGCATTATATTTTTATCCGACAGCAGTTTTATGTACAAAAGATTCACAAACAATTTTATTGGCTGATTGTCATCATTTATGGGTGTATAATACTTCGCAAATTAATTATAGTAATAATTACTTTCCCCCTACCGATACTATTAACTCAACATTTTATGGACAATTCTTTCACCTATGGTGTGGCGCTCCAAATACAGAGAGCGGATATGTACCACAATTACTTGAGGGGAACGACAGTTTAATTTATGGATTTTATAATGGAACAGTTTTTCACTTTGATTTAAAAGCTACAGATATTCGGCAGTCATTAAAAAAATATACAATACCCGGGTATAATGAAAATACTCTTGGTCTGGAAATTTCAGTTATTGCTGAAGATGGTACAAATCGCAAAAATAAAGATATTTACATTGGAACGAGATCCGGAAAAATCTTCATTTTGACAAACAATATTCAAAGTGGAATTACTGATTCAGCAATTCCTTCAACAATTGAATTATTAGATAATTATCCGAATCCTTTTAATGGAAGTACGATAATAGATTTTAGAATTCCGGAACGGAGAAATATAAATCTTTCAGTTTATGATGTACTCGGAAGAAAAATTACAACTTTAGCTGATGGTGAATTTCGGGCGGGTATTCACCGGGTCACATTCACTTCAATTTCAGAAAGTGGAATCAGCTTGTCAAGCGGGATTTATTATTATGTCTTAACCAGCGAAAAGTTTGTTACCGCTAAAAAGTTGCTCTTATTAAGATAGAATTCAGTATTCAATTTTCCTGAATACCAAAGCTATCCATTCATCCATTACCGATTTATCAACTAATCTGCAATTGTATTTGGTATATTCATCAACAATTGATTTCTCATCATCCTTTAATAATCCTGATAGTATTATAACTCCATTAACTTTAACTCTGGAAGAGATTTCACCGGCAAGTGGAATTAAAATATTTCTCTGAATATTTGCTAATACCAAATCAAAATCAATTTCTTCAATATTTTTTATTTCTCCAAGTCGAACGTCAAGTTGTTCTTGAACATTATTTAAGACGGCGTTTTCCTTCCCATTGTCCAGACACCAGAGATCGTTATCTATTGCAGTTCCGGACGATGCTCCCAATTTTATTGCCGCAATTGCAAGTACAGCAGTTCCTGAACCAACATCCAAAATTTTAATCCCGTGTGAAACATATTTTTGGAGCAATGCTAAAATAAGTTTAGTCGTCTGATGTTCACCCGTTCCGAATGACATTTTTGGATCGATTGTGATTACTAATTCATCGGGGTGTGGAGTATATTCTCTGAAAGTCGGCTTGATAACAATCTTATCTGTAACTTGAATGACCTGAATTCCTTTTTCCCATTCTTCATTCCAGTTCTGATCTTCAAAAGTATTTGATTCAATTGAATATTCTGAAATTATTTTATCCTCTTTAATTTCTTCAAGAATCTTTTTTATAAGTTCAGATTTCAATTGATCGTTCGATTCAAAAAAAACTTTAAGTGAATTATCAAGTTCTTCTATGCCGGAAGGTTCTGCATCCCAAAGAAAACTAGATAAAATTTCGGGTTCAAAAGGATCAGTTTTAACTATTATTACGGTATAATTTTTCATATTAAATATTCCAAAATAGATTTACATTGTTTTCAGTTATCTTATTATCAACTTCTAAACTATAGAATTTATTCCTATTGAGCAAATGACATCAAATGTAATTTTTTTTTCAAAGTTTTTATTTTATGTTTGATATGTAAAAAGTTTTACTAATTTTTTTCAAACGATTTATGAAAAAATTGCTGCGGTCTCAACTTATAAAAACCCTTTTATTATCTACATTGATTTTCATTTCATTACCTATGTTTTCAAATGCTCAGGGGCAAAGAGGTAAGCTAACCGGCATTGTAAAAGATGAAGTGACTAAAGAACCGTTAATTGGTGCAAATGTATTAATACTTGGAACAAACATCGGTGCAGCATCAGATTTAGATGGACGTTTTGTAATTCTAAATATTCCTCCCGGCACTTATTCAGTGCAGGTAAGTTCATTAGGTTACGCAAAGATTATAGCTCAAGAAGTTGAAATAATTGTTGACCGAACTACCACATTAAATTTTACGCTTAAAGATGCATCAGTTCAGCTTGAACAAGTAGTAGTTGTTGCAGAAAAGCCAAAAATAATAAGAGATCAAACATCCTCTTCATCTACCTTAAATGAATCTCAACTAAAAGCAGCTCCTATTGAAGGTTTACGAGGAGCATTAGATTTAGCAGCGGGATTTCAAAAATCAGCTACAGGAAATTATTCTGTTAGAGGTTCAGGTTCTTACGAATTGAATTTTCAAATTAATGGAGTTGAGCAGACCAACTCAGCCACAAGCGGACCGGGTACTTTCGGAACTGAAAAAGCCAATAACTCCTGGAAATACGATGTTAATCCATTGGGTGTACAACAACTGCAATTAATTACAGGCGGCTTTTCTTCGGAGTATGGAAATGCACAAGCTGGTGTTGTCAAAGTTATTCTTAAAGATGGAAGTCCAAAATTTAGTGGTGAGTTTAGAACAGAATATCGACCGGCAGGACAATATCATTTCGGTCAGTATTTATATGATAAATCAAATTACGAATGGCAAAAATGGGGAAATAAAGAACACTGGTTAAATAATAGAAATTCTGTTATTAATGAATTGAATATCCCTAATCGATATAAATGGTTATATGATAAATTTGCTGCCAACACTGCAACTCCTGAAGATTCCGCATATCGTTCAATGATTGAAAATCGTGAAATCGATTGGGCATACAATATGTGGGTTAAAAATCATTCACCAAGTGATGATAATCCACTTGGGGTTTACGATTATCGACAATATGCTTATACCCGTTATATGATTGGTTTTGGAGGTCCGTTGGGACGAGATGCTAATTTGTTAAAGTTCTATTTTTCAGGAGAGTATAAAAAGAATCCAACAAGACTTCCTACTTCTGAAAAAAATCAGATTTACCAAAACTATATCTTGAATATTACTTATCAACCAATAACTCCATTAAAAATTAAAACTATGTTGAGTTATCAAGATTATAAAGGGGGAATCTGGTCAGGTTCAGAAGATATTAGATGGTCAGGTATTGCATTTTCACCTCCGGGATTATCATCAAAGTATTATGTAAAAATTGATCCGGTTAGACTGGAGAGAACGGTTGCTCAAAGTCTAAACATGGTTTATACAATTAGTACTAATTCTTTTATTGAAGCAACCGTAACACATCAGCAAGAGAAGTATGAACTTCCTTATGAATATCTCCCCGGTTATACTCAACAAAGGGATGTTCTTGATAGTCTCTATGATGCAAACGGTACCGTTTTGAGATCAGGTTCGTGGTGGGAATCAAATCAATATTTCAGACCACCGGATGCCGTTAGTACCCTCTATTATCAAGATACAAGAACCGAGCATTGGAGTTTGAGTGCGGATTATACTAACCAGATAATTTCTACTAACTTGCTTAAGGCAGGTGTAAGATTTTATTATTGGGATATGTTTAATAACGGTGTGAACTCAAGTTATCAGGCAAATTCATTTTTAGTACGTGCAGGTTTCGCCGAGTATTATAGAGCTTATCCTTACAATGCAGCTATTTATGTGCAAGATAAAATGGAATATTCCGGAATGATTGCCAATATCGGTTTACGGGCTGAAGCTTATAATTTTCAATCAAATTTTCCTGCTGATCCTTATAATATTTTTTATCAAGGAAGGTCGGGTCCTGCTCTTGGTAATCCTGAAACAGTTCCTTCAAAAACTCAGTTTATTCTTTTACCTCGAATTGGAGTTTCTTTCCCAATCGGAGAATCAACGGCATTCAGAATTCAGTATGGTCATTTTGCTTCAATGCCGATCTTCTCACATGGTTTATCGAAAAGAACACAATCCGGTTGGGCGGGATACGGTAATCCAAATCTTGAACCAAAGAAAACGATTCAATATGAATTTGGTCTACAACAAATGGTTGATGAGAAACATCGTTTAGATGTTGCGCTCTACTATAATGATCGTGTTACTCAGATAGGGCTGCAAAGAATCGCTTCATATACCGGAACACAATCAAGAGAACCGGCAGGCTATACTGATGATAACGAAAAGTTATACACTTATACAACATTTGCGAATAATACATTCGGTGCGACTGTAGGTATTGATGTTACTTTTGAAAAAATTGCTTTAGAGAATTGGACTTATCGTTTAAGTTATAGTTTATCGCAAACAACCGAAGGCAATTACGGTCCTCAAGTCCTTTTCCCCGATAATTCCAGAAATTATGCCAGAAGAAATTACACTGGTGAATTTCTCTCAGGAAATGATAGAACTCATAATTTTAGCGGTCTTCTTCAGTACAATATTAAAAATGAAGAAGGATTATCAATACTTGGATTTAGACTTTTTGAAAATTCAACATGGAGTTTAACTTATAAAGCAATGTCAGGAGCACCTTTTACTTACGTTACTTCATTTGATCTTAAAGATGCAGTTAATAACCGCCGCTATCCACTTGAACAAAGTTTTGATTTTAACTTTGTGAAAAATATTATTTTCAGCGGATATAGAATTATTGTCGGAGTGAGAGTTATGAATTTATTTGATAATAAATGGTTAACTCCAATGCCGGGAAGTGAATCATCCGATGATATTATTAGATGGGTTGAATATGGCTATACTATGGAAGATCCCGGTAATCTAAGAATTCCGGATGATCAATTAAGAAAAACTTATATAAACGCTCCTTTTAAAGCATATAGAAATATACCAAGACAAATATTCTTTACACTTGGATTTGGTTTTTAATTATGAGATTCAGAAAAAATAATATACTTATGAAAATATCGATGTCAATTAAACTGATACCAGTATTAGTTCTATTTGTATTTACGGATATTCAATTTGCCCAGGTTGAGTCCTCTCTTCAGTTTTTTAATCGCGGTTCATTATGGCAGAGTGTTCAGTATGGTAAAGTTGGTCCAACTTACAATAACTGGAGAAAAACAGGTCCCAGTTTGGATTGGCCTGCATTTGATGAATCATGGATTCGTGATGATATTGGCGGCTCACCTTCTCATATGGTTGCAGGTGGGTTCTGGATTGGCGCAAAAAAATCGAATGATTCAGTCCTTGTTGTTGAAGATTGGTCGATGTATGCCGGAACTGTAACGGATGAACCTGGTTCAAAATATATTGTAAGAAAACATGGACATTTATATAAAAATGGTGAGAATCATTGGCTGAAAACAAATCCAAACGTCGGAGAAGAAGTCATTGAAACTATCTGGGAGTATAACATAAATTATTTCAGAGAAAATGATTTAGAACGACAACTTCCATTAAGAGTAACCAGAAAAGTTCATCAATGGAATGGTTCTTTGAAAGATGAAAACTATATTATCTATGAATATGTTTTCAAAAACATAGCTAATGAAATTCTTGCCATAAATCCGAACCGTGTGATTGTTGATTCACTTTACAAATTATATACATTATTGAATTACGGACTTCAATCCAATTCCCGTTCCTGGAATGTTTTATTCAGACAAGAAACACCCGGTGCCCGTAATACATGGTTCTTCTATGATCCGGTAAAGAAAATGATTTGGGGACGGTCTGCCGATTATAAAACAACACAAGGGATTGATGAAAGTTATGGTTTCTCAAATTCACTTGGTAGAATAGTTGATGGGCAACCAACCGGTGAATATTTAGCTCCTGGTTTTGTAGGTGTTTCTCTTTTATACTCTTCTCCTGATTCTACCGGGCAAGCTACCAGAGTAGGAGCAGGAAAAGTTGGTTGGTCTGCAGCAGAGAACTCTCTTGATTTAAGTGGACCGTTTACAGGTGTCTCGGGAACGAACGAAGGAAAATATAGTGTTTTACAAAATCCTTCCAACGCCTACCGATTTATAACAAGTTTTGCTGATACAACTTATATGTTGAAAAACCGTATGTGGTCGCTTATGTCATTGGGTCCCTGGAATTTATTTCCGGGTGATTCAATCCGAATCGTTATTGCTGAAATTGTAAATGGTATGGATGCTAAATTTTTATTCGACAAAAATCTTACTCAAAATGCACTGTTTGCAGCCAGTAATAAAGCATTCACAGATTCATATAATAGAGCTAAATTTACTTTTGATAATAATCTTAATCATCCTGATCCACCGGCTGCTCCTAAATTTACATTGGATTTTTATAAAGGAGCTACGCAACTTGCTGCTAATGTGATTTCATGGGGAAATGAAACCGAATCATTACCTGACCCTGATGATGGAACTTTGGATTTAGCTGGCTATAATATTTATCGTTCCGATTTTCTTCCTTACGGACCATGGGATAAAATCGCAACAATAACCAAAGCTGATCCATTGTTTTTTGATTTATCAAACAGTAAATATTCATATGTCGATTCTGCTGTCGAAATCGGCAGATCGTATTATTATTCAATAACTGCTTTTGATACCGGAAAAGCAAGCTGGCCAATAAATCCTTCAGCGAGATTTCCGGAAACTAATTCGAATGTAGTTCCGCCAATGGAATCATCCATATTCGCAAATAGAATGAGTGAACCTTTTCTTGCTACACTTCCTGCTAAAAATCAAGTTAATGAAGTTTTGGTTGTGCCAAATCCATTTGTTATTGGTGAAGGATTTTCCAGACCGGGTGAGGGGAGTGATATCCAGTTTGTAAATGTACCTAATCCATGTATAATTAGAATTTATACTGTTCGCGGTGATCTTGTGAAAACAATAAATGTTGCTGATGATGTAGGCGGAATTGTAACATGGGATCAAGTTACGGATTTCGGACAATTTGTTGTCAGCGGTGTTTACATTTTCCATGTTGAATCTCAGTTCGGAAATAAACTTGGAAAGTTTGCAATAGTCAGATAATTATTAATCTTACATAAAACAAAATGAAATTGAAATTATTATTAACAATGCTTTTTTTTACTACTCTTGTTTTTTCGCAGCAAGAATTTAAGAAGAATGCAACAGCAGGATTTGTTTTCCTTGAACTCCCCGTAACGGCGAGAGGAGCAGCTTTGGGTGAAACATCAATTACATTATCTGATGTTAATTCCGCTGGAGTTTTTACTAACATTGCTGCAACTGGCTTTAGTGAATTATCACATTCATTCTTTGCTTCTTATTCACCATGGATTGCCGATATCAAACATATGGCTTCGTCCTATACATTTAACACAGCAATAGGTGTTTTCGGGATTGGTTTCATAGGCGTTGATTATGGCTCAATGCCCAAAACGAAAAAAATAGCCGGGCAGCGTGTTTATGAAGTTATAGGTTCTTTTGATGCTAATGCTTTGGCTATAGGTTTAACTTACTCAAGAAAATTAACCGATAGATTTTCTTTCGGAGTCGGTGTAAAATATGTAAAAGAAGGAATTGATATTTATACGGTCGATAATTTTTTGTTTGACGGTGGAATTCTTTATTACACAGGACTTGGGAGCTTAAGAATAGCCGCTACAATTCAAAACTTTGGTGTTGATGCTAAATATATTAACGATCCCTTCAAAATGCCGGCGTTGTTGAGGTTGGGGCTTGCGGGAGAAATTATCGGTTCCGAAAATTCTGATTATCGGGTAACTGCGCTTGTTGAAGCACTTCATCCAAATGATGCGGACGAAAAATTAAATACAGGTTTGGAAATCGCTTGGCTCGAAATAGTCTCTCTACGACTTGGATATAAATTCTTTTATGATGAAGAATCGTATAGTATCGGTTTTGGTGTAAATCCACAATTGGCTCTACTTTTAACTCTGGATTTTTCCTATTCAGATTATGGCAGACTCGGTAAAATTTCTCGTTTTTCATTACAGTTGGGAGTTAATTGATAACCGTTATGAAAAACAATATAAATAAATCAACTGCTTATCTGATTTTATCAATCTTTTTCTTATTCTTTAGAGCAGATACTTTTGCACAATTGAATTCAATCTCAATTTCTCCAGATTTTTCTCTAAGCGGCGGGAAAAGATTAGCTGTAACAAAAGCAGATGCTGTCGGAGGCACTTTAAAAGTTGATTTCAAAATGATTGAAAATTTTTCTATTAGCATAATCGGTGGATATCAACTCTATAGTGTTCAACAAGATTCAGGTTTAATCCAATGGAAATGGAATTTTTGGGATAACCGCTATCGCGGAAATGTTAATGCTGATTTAACTGATTCAACATTAAAGGCAAAATTTAACTCTATTCAAAAAATGGATTTAATACCGATTATTTTAACTGTAAACGGAGATTTTATTTTTTTCGAGAATTTATTTGTTCAACCTTCTATCGGGGGCGGAATTATCTTTTATACAAGAAGAATGTTCCTTGAAGAAGAATGGTCAAAATACTATGAACAAATCGGATATGTGTTTCAGTATAAGTTCAGAAATTTTGCTCCTCCGAAACAGGGAAATCCGTTTGTTATTTACGGCGGAATAAATTTGGGTTACATTTTAACGGAATCATTTAGATTAGATGCAGGTTTTAATTATACTCATGTTCTCGAAACAAAGGGAAAACTTGGATACGATAATTTCCCTTTTAAAAATTATATAT
>JAUXVN010000024.1 GCA_030684555.1 Ignavibacteria bacterium | reverse complement strand
CAAATCCCACTAAATAAGGTCAGAGATTGCCGGAAAATAATGAAAACAAGTATAAGAACTATAGCCCGAATAATTTTTTCAAGGTCGAGCCACTTTTTGCTAATTTTCCTCGCTACATCTGCTTCTATATCGGATTTGAGGTTATATAATTCTGATGAAGTTAGTTTAATCTACTGTTCTTTGGAATTGAGGAGAACCATAGAGTTAATTGTTTGGAAACAGCCAAATATTTAGTTCCTTCAACCAAAAGAAATCCAGACAGGTTATCTTGTTTGGGCAAGGAAAACTCAGCAAAGAATATATTGGATTGAAGTAACTGAAGAATGATAAGAGAATTGTGTTTTAAGACCGGAATAAAGTCTATTATAATGAAAAATCTGCAAATTCTTTATTATGTTATAACCGAATTATAATATTTTTATCCAATGGGAAAACAAAAACAAATAAACATACTTCTTTCTTTTGTCGGTGTGAACGATGCCGGTAAACTTAAAGGGAATTCCGAAGGAGCCATTTTAACTGCTCTGAAAGAAGTTAAAGCGGATATCTGTTATCTGCTCTGGAATGAGTCGAATTCAAAAGATATTAGTTTTAGCCAGATTGCTGACTATCTTAAATCCGAAATCCTTAATAGAAATTTAGCCCGCAAGGTCGAGACTGTTAAACTTTTAATTACTGATGTTACTGATCACAATGAGATTTATAGTCCTTTGAAGATTTTTTGCGACCAACTTCAAAAGGATGATAATCATAAATATACCGCTGCAATTTCTTCCGGAACTCCATCAATGCAAGTCTGTTGGATATTGCTTTCTGAATCAGGAGAGTTTTCTAAAGAGTATCCACTAAAATTAATTAGAGTTAGAGAACCGAAATTCGGAAAACCTTATACAAAGGAAGTTAAACTTGCGACTGCACTCCCCAAAATTATTAGTATGGAAAATGAGATTAATTTACTAAAACAAGAAAAAGAAGCATTAATACCGACACTTAATCTGAATCTGAGCAAAGGAACTGTCTCAATCGGTAATGTGATAATTCCACTCTCACCGATTGAGTTTTCTTACTATCGTTATTTTTGTGATTTATTAATTAAAAGTTCTTCTCCAATTAGATTATCGGGATTATCTGCACCAAAAGAATTTCTAGAAAAGATAATTTATTACCACAAAAAAAGTTTTCCTGAATCGGATTTATTTCGGGTTGAACTAGAGAGTATGATTAAAAAGAATTTTCCTCTCTCTTTAACAACTGTTAGAGGGAACATATCTAAAACTAATAAAAAATTTAGGCAAACTTTAGCTAGTGATGCAATCTCAAAATTATTTGAAATATCGATAACCGGAAAACGCCACGCAAAGCTATATGGGCTAAATATTCCTGCTGAAAAAATCATAATCGAATAAAACCGTTGCCGCAACGTTGCGGAATTATATCGGGTTGAAGATTTACATATATTTGTGTTGTAATTATTAACAAATAATAAAAGAACAGAAACGAACAAAATGAATACACCAAACGAAATAAAAGACAATGGAATGCTTGACAAACTTTTAAATTTTTTGAGTTTAGAAAAATTGCCCATTGAAGAATTGGGATTACAAAAGCAGTTCAATATTTCGAGCGAGGTAGTGCAAAGATTATTAAAAGATCATTTGGTGGGTACTTTATTTAGTTATAGTCCAGAAGACCCAGTAACGTATGAATCTAGATATTATATGGATGATTTGGCTGTAAATGAATTTTATAAAAGCGAATTAGGAATTATTCTTGATGATGAAAATCGACCTATATCAGTTGAAGATATTACTGAGCAGTTAGAAAAAAGTTTCTGCAACTATTTCAATTTTAAGAAACCGGGGTTTGATGAGTTTTATGGTAATAGCGGGTTTCATTTATTTGATCCTCATGACAAAATTCGAAGATTATTAAAAGATCATTTGGTGGGTACTTTATTTAGTTATAGTCCAGAAGAGTCAGTAACGTATGAATCTAGATATTATATGAATGATTTGGCTGTAAATGAATTTTATAAAAGCGAAATAGGAATTATTCTTGATGATGAAAATCGACCTATATCCATTGAAGATATTATTGAGCAGTTAGAAAAAAGTTTCTGCAACTATTTCAATTTTGAGAAACCTGGGTTTGATGGGTTCTATGGTAATATCGGGTTTCATTTATTTGAACCTTATGACAAAATTCAAAGTATAATCAGTCAGAACAATCATTTGTTTTATAAAATTGTGTCTCCACAAAAATCTAACTATAATGATTTGGTTGGGTTAAATAAATGGGGAACCCAAATTTTCTACCCGCAATACTCAAGATTTGAATATTCAATTTTATACAATTTTCGTAAAAGTAAACGAGAGTCTCTCGATCTTAAAAATTTAGATTTTCGAATAAACCGATCTCCTCTCGAACTCGATATAACTAAACCTATTTCAATGGAATATGTAATCTCGCAGTTAGAAATTAGGTCGGATATATATTCCTTCGATAAAGAAGGAGGAAAAGTTATTGTTAAAAATGATTTGGTTCGGATAAAAAAAATACTTCAAAGTAATTCTCTTGAGTTTTTAAAATTCCAAGACTTTGTGCAATCACATAGGTTAGGAAGTAGTGGAATCCTTAGTTTAGCTTACACGGGACCAAATTTCCGATTAACAGAGGCAAGTGAATATGTGAAGCTCAGAAATATTATTTTCATTACTAGAACTTATTCACTCTACACTGACTTCAAGAAACTTTTTGATTTTAATAAAATAGATGACTCGGAATTTCTTTTAACACTTTCTGCGATAATCGGTGAAAAAAATTTAGAAGTGTGGGTTGAAGAGAACATAAAAATTTCTTTTTATGAAGAATATTTTGAACCAACTGATAGTGGGTTAATTTATTTAGAACGAAGAATCATTAAAGATCTTTCACCTCTCCTAAATTTAGAAGGGAACCCTGGAAATTTATTTAGAATTACCCTTGAAGATAAACTAAATGCATACTTAGAAGGGAAGAAAAATATAGATGAACCAAAGTGATTTTAACTCCTTAGAAAAACTTCAGGTTGCTTACAAGGAATTATTAAAAAAGTACGATGATCTTCGTACCTATGAAAGAGAAAAAGAAAAACAGTATAACAGTTTAGTGAGAGAAGCCCTTCTAAGTTATGAGCAAAAACAAAAATTTTTACTTCGCGAGCAAGAATTCAAAGCCGAAGCTTCAACATGGCAAAAAATAATTGATGAAATGGCTCACTCAATTAATACGGATGTTTATGTTGCAGTTTCAAATCTGGAAAAACATAGAGATATCCCGCGAGTAGAAAAAGCATATTTTCATATTCGTCAAATCCGTGAACTTACAAATCTATTAATGTGGTATATCAAGCGCAATAATCTCCCTCTTTCTAATGAAATGGTAATTCTAAACTTAAATGAAATTATTTCCGAACAATTGGAAACGATTAAATCAGGTATTACAACATTAAGAATATCCGGTGATGACCATGAAGAATTGTTGGCAAAGCTTGATTTAGCTATTTCAATTGAAGGTGCGGTCAATGTTTCAATTAATAAAGAGATTAAAGAGAGTATCCCTTTAATATTAAAGGACTTCCTCAGAAATGCTATGAAAAACACTGATGAGGAAAAACCGGTGGTTTCGATTAATCTTCAAGAAACTGAAAGATTTGTTGAGGTAACAATTTTTAACAATAGGGCAATCTCAAAGGATTATGCGGAGTGGTTTAACGGCACACCTACAAACGAACCTGACGGGATTTCAAAATCTTCAAAAGTCGGATTAAGAGTTATTAAAATGTGGACGGAGTTGCTAAAAATTAATACTTCTTTTATCCCTAATTATGAAACAAACTCGACACTGACTAAAATAATTTTTCCGAAAGAGATAATTTATGCGCAAAATTAGAATCTTAGTAGCCGAGGATACAAAAGTAGCTCGAGACATATTAGTAGAAGGAATTGAAGAATATTCACAAGCTAATTTGAGTGGAAAAAATGAAATTGAAATAGTTAAAGCTGAAAGTTATTCTAAAGCACTTCAAAAAATTATAGAATCGGGAACGGATAACAACTACTTTGATATATTCTTTGCTGATATTGATTTTACAGAGGATGGTAAAGGAGGTAAAAGAGATTCGGGTTTCGAGCTTATTGAAAGGGCATTTGAAGTCTGTCCGATAACTGCAATTGTAACTCATTCGGGACAATTTCATGCAAAAGACCTTTGGGATAAGTATGAAGATTTAAAACAGAACGGTTTGATTGTCAGAACGATGGATAAATCTCATGGTGAAGGGGGAAGTCAAAAGTGGTTAAATGAAAATCTTGAAAAAATAGTGACAGAAATTAATGAGCAAGCCTTTTTAAAAGATTTGTGGCTTAATCACAAATTGATATTAAACAATTTGAATTTGAATAAAATCAAAATTTGTAGTGATCCATTCAGGGAACTCTCAATTAAAGAAGAGATAGCATCCAACTTCGAAACAATTACAATGTTGTTATTGAAAAGGAAGAATTTTAATGCCGATATCATTCTTTTCAGATTAATCTTACAACTATATCATAGATCGTTAGAGGTTTTTATTGCAGGAGATAAAACTGAGGAGGAAATTGTAAAAATATCGGATTCAAATAAAGAAGCAGCCTTCAAATGGGTCGCGGATTTTGGAAAACCGGCTAACGATCGAGAGTTCACCAGCAGACAATCCTTTTTAAGAAAATTAGCAGCCTTTACTATAGACGAAAAATTCAAATTTGGATATATTTTAAATATTTATAGAAATCGGTCTGTCCACCCGAATAAAGAATTTCGACCGGAAATTATTCATCTTCTCTTCGCTAACCTAACCTTAGCAATTTTTATGTCTGAAAATAAAGGTGAGATAAAGTATCAATCCATAAGAGATTTTTACGCCAAGCACGCAATAAATTTTAATTGGATAGCCAAGAAAGATTTTGATAAACTTATCGACTTCTTGAAGTTGTAGTCCTCAAATGGTCTTGAAATATTTTTTTTAGTTTCACAAAAAAGTAAAATCGAAACCAAATAAATTGAAATCCAACCCGTCTTTAAAAATTTTACCTTCGAAATTTTAAAATCGGTTTCGAAATCGAGTTGAATCAAACCAAAATAAAAATTTTTCATTCCAAATAAATCGTAAATAAAAATTTCTCGAATTTTGTTGAATGGCTTATGATTCCTCTTTATATTTGAACGATTATTCATAATTAATTAATTATCAAAATAAACTCTACGCATAAAAGGAGCATATAATGGCTGAATCGAAAAAGTTCATTCCTTTTGTCTCACCTGAGTCCAACATGGCAGAATTCACTGTACGCGCATTAATTATCGGCTTAGTATTAGCAGTAGTACTTGGTGCCGCTAACGCATATCTTGGCTTAAAAGCCGGTATGACTATTGCCGCTACTTATCCTGCTGCCGTAATCGGGATGGCATTAATCAAATTATTAAAAGGGACTGTACTCGAAGAAAACTTTACTAGAACCGTTGGTTCAATAGGTGAATCAATTGCTGCCGGAGCAATTTTTACTTTGCCGGCATTTTTTATCGCCGGTATCTGGGATCCATTCTTTACACCGGGCAACTACATGATCTCTGCGGCAATTATGACCGTGGGTGGTATTCTCGGAATCATGTTTGTTGCACTTTTAAGAAGAGTAATGGTTGAGGATGTTGAACTTCCTTTTCCGGAATCAGTTGCAGCCGCAGAAATTCATAAAGCAGGAAGACATGGCGGTGGAGGCTCAAAGTTTTTATTTAGTGCAATGGGAATTGGGGCAGTCATTCAAGCTCTCGGAACTTTTAAATTATTTGCAACTTCATGGTCATCATTAATTACACTTGGTAAAGGACATTTACTTTTCCGTTCACCTGATGTTAGTCCTGCATACATGGGCGTTGGTTATATCATCGGCCCCAAACTTGCCGCATTAAATTTTAGCGGCGGTGTTCTTGCATGGGGTTTGTTAGCTCCAATTATCGCTTACTTTAAATATGTAAACGGTGATACACCTGCTGATATTGATTGGACGTCTACTATGGTTCAAGTTTGGAAAGATTATGTTAGACCAATCGCAATCGGTGGTATGTTAGTTGGCGCAAGTTTTACATTATGGAAAATGAGAAAAAGTCTTGCAACCGGAATTGCCCGTTCAGTAGGTGATGTAAAAAAAGCTGCATCAGGTACTGATGTTAAAACTGATAGAACGGATCAAGATATTAGTTTTAAATGGATTATGATAGGTATTCTCGGTTCAGCAGTAGCAACATTTTTCATCTATAATTATTTCGCTCAAAATGTTGTTGCAGCTTTAGTTGCCACAATCGTTATGATTGTTGCGGGATTTTTCTTTGCAGCAGTTTCAGGTTATCTTGTCGGAATTATCGGATCAAGTAACAATCCAATAAGCGGTTTAACATTATCAACATTAGTTGTAGCGGCAATTTTAATGGTTGCATTGGGTATGGAAGGAATTCCGGGAGTTGCAGCGGTACTTGGAGTTGCAGCAGTTGTTTGCGTAGCTGCAGCAGTAGCCGGTGAAATGTTACAAGATCTTAAAGCGGGACATATACTCGGAGGTACTCCCTGGAAAATGCAGCTTGGTGATATTATTGGTGTTGTTGTTTCAGCAGCAATTATGTTTATTCCACTTTTAATTTTGCACGAAGGTGATATCAAAATGGGAGGAACCGGTTTTGGTGGTAACGCACTTCCTGCTCCTCAAGCTAGTTTGATGGCAATTCTTTCAAAAGGAATTGTTGCCGGTGATATGGAATGGATTCTTATATTCACAGGTATGTTAATGGGTGTCGGTTTCATCCTTATGAATGTAAAAAGCCCGATGCTTGTCAGCGTTGGTATGTATTTACCTTTAGGAACCACTTTCGCTATCTTCGTCGGTGGATTAATTAAAGGTGTAGTTGAAAGAGTTAATGAAAAGAAAAAATTCAATGATGCACAAAAATCACGTGTTGAAAATAATGGTATCTTGATTGCTGCCGGATTAATAGCTGGGGAAGCGTTGATTGGATTGCTCTTTGCCGGAGTGGCGTTCTTCGAACAAGAATTGTTCGAATTCTTTGCACAGCCAACATTTATTATAAGTATGATAGTGTTTGCAGTTGTTGCCTGGTTACTAATTCAGATTCCTGTAAAGAATGCAGGTAATCCGAACGATCCGGCACCTCCGCAAGTTTCAATGTAATTTTTTTTAGAGAACTTGTTTAATTTTTAATTGTGTCTTAGTGACTTAACGGCAAAAATATTTTGCTTCAAAAGCACTAAGGCACAAGTTTTTACTTCGGCTTTATGCCATCACGGACTTTAATATGACTTTATCTTTAAAAAGACGAAAAGAAATTTTCCAGAACGTAAATACTCTCGATTTAACCCCGGTTAAATTATATCCTGAAGAAGTTTCAGGTGAGAAAATTGTTACAGTGCTGATTCCAAAGTTTAAAAATAAAATTGCAAAAGCATTCATTCCTTCAAAAATGAAGAGTGCAGACTTTAAAGTTAAACTTGAAAAATTCGGTTCTGCAGTTTGGCTTCTTATGGATGGGAAGAAAAACGTTGGGGAAATAATTGATTTAGTCGAAAAAGAGTTTGGTGAAGAGATTCATCCGGCTGACGAGCGAATAAGTAAATATATTTTTCAATTGTATGATAAAAATTTGATCTCATTTAATGAAATAAACGAATAGGAGTTAACTATGGGAACTATATTAGGTCACCTAAAACCCGAATCAGTATTTAATCATTTCGAAGAAATTTGTAAATACCCCCGTCCTTCAAAACAAGAAGAAAAAATAGCAGAATATGTTGTTTCGGTTGGGGAGAGAAATAACTTAAAAACAGTTAAAGATGATTTTGGAAATATTATTGTTTACAAACCGGCAACACCGGGTTTTGAAAATAGAAAAACTGTAGTGATGCAAGGTCATATTGATATGGTTTGCGAGAAAAACAGAGGCGTTGAACACGATTTTGATAACGATCCAATTCATCCTTACATCGATGGTGAATGGATTAAAGCTAAAGGAACAACATTAGGAGCGGATAACGGAATTGGTGTTGCTGCTGCTCTTGCTGTGCTTGAAGATAAAACTCTAAAACATGGTCCGCTTGAATTTCTTTTTACATTAGATGAAGAAACCGGATTAACAGGGGCTTCAAGTTTAGATACGACACTTCTAAAAGCAGATATCTTATTGAATATGGATTCCGAAGAAGAAGGTTCACTTTATATTGGCTGCTCGGGCGGAAAAACAACGATGGCAAATTTTACTTTTTCTGCTGAACCGGTTCCTGCAGACTCGGTTGCATATGAAATAAAAGTGTTAGGATTGACAGGCGGTCACTCCGGTCTTGAAATTCAATCAGGATTTGGTAACGCTGTTAAAATTATTAATAGGTTAATCTGGCATTCAACAAAACATCAGACACTTCGAATTGCTAAAATAGATGGCGGAAATAAACATAATGCCATTCCACGTGAAGCATTTGCAACGATAACAATTCCACAATCACATGAAGCAGATTTCTTAGCTTATGTTACAGAGTTTAATAAAATTGTTAAAGATGAAAATGTTACAAAAGATCCAAATCTTTCTGTAACTGTTGAAAAATGCGAATTGCCAACAGAAGTAATGGATATTAAAACGCATCGTAACTTGATTGATGCTCTTTATGCAATTCCTCATGGCGTATTAAAAATGTCACCTGACATCGAAGGTTTAGTAGAAACATCAACAAATCTTGCAATTATTGATACTAAAGGAACAGACGTACAAATCGTAACAAGTCAAAGAAGTTCGGTTGCATCCGAAATCAGAGATTCTGTTGATATGGTAACTTCCGTATTTTATTTGGCTCAAGCTAAAGTTACACATGGTGATGGTTATCCGGGATGGAAACCAAATATTCATTCAGAGATTTTAATTTTATTCAAAGACAGCTATAAGAAACTTTTCGGAAAAGAACCTGAAGTTAAAGCAATTCATGCAGGCTTGGAATGCGGAATTATCGGTGAAAAATATCCGGGTATGGATATGATTTCATTTGGTCCAACTATGTTCGGAGTCCATTCACCTGATGAACGATTAAAAATTGATACAGTAGAACCATTCTATAAACTTCTAACCGAAGTTTTAGAAAATGTTGCTTCAAAGTAGTTTTGCATTTTAATTAAGGTAAGTATAATTTTCTGAGGTTGTCGAATTCGATAACCTCAGATTTTTTTTGAAACAATCTTTCAATTGATTTAGGAGGACACAACTCTGGAAAAGACTTTACCTCATCCCATATTTCGGTGGGCAGTATTATTCTTCATTAGTTTTGCTATGTTCGGTAACTATTATATTTATGATAGTGTAAGTCCATTAGCGGATTTATTAAAATCTCAACTTGGGTTTTCAGATTCAAATATAGGCTGGTTAAATGCGATTTATAGCTTCCCAAATATTTTAATGGTTTTAGTCGGTGGTATTATTATCGACAGAATTGGGACGCGGAAATCAGTACTAATTTTTACTTTTCTAATTACTCTTGGTGCATTTATCACAGCTGTTTCTGGTGAATTATATATTATGGCAACCGGTAGATTAGTTTTTGGACTAGGTGCTGAATCAATGATAGTTGCTATTACGACCGTAATTGCACGCTGGTTTAAAGGGAAGGAATTATCTTTTGCTTTCGGACTTAATCTTACGGTCGCCCGTCTTGGTTCGTTCTTAGCATTAAATTCACCAACCTGGGGTAAAAGTTTATATGGTTACTGGCAGTCACCATTATGGCTTACAGTCGGGGCAGGTGTATTTGCGCTGTTATGTGCATTAATCTATTTTGCTGTAGATGCTTACGCAACTAAAAAATACTCACTACCTAAAGAGGGGAAACAGGATAAAATTGAAATTAAAGAAATTTTTAAATTCGGAAAATCTTTTTGGTTGATAACAGCTTTGTGTGTGACATTTTATTCGGCAATGTTTCCATTCCAAACTTTTGCTATTAAATATTTTCAGGAAGCTCATGGAACCAGCAGGGAAGTCGGTGGAAACCTTTCAAGCATTCTCACATTAGCTGCAATGTTTTTCACACCTCTGTTTGGTTTACTTTCCGATAAGATTGGTAAAAGAGCTATATTTATGATGATTGGTTCTTTGTTGATAATCCCTGTTTATTTAATGATGACTTACAAATTCGGTCGTCCTGAAGTTTTAACCGAAGGCGATTTCTTTAATCTAACAATAAGTTTTTTTGATATAAGTGCTTCAATTCCAAAATACTTAATACTTCCGATGTCGATGATGGGAATTGCATTTTCAATGATACCGGCAGTGATGTGGCCATTTGTATCATTAATAGTAAAATCGGAAAAACTTGGTACGGCATATGGATTAATGACTATGATTCAAAATATTGGACTTTTCGGTTTTAATATTTTAATCGGGTTTGCGAATGATTATTCAGGTGCATCAGCTTCTAATCCGGGCGGTTATGCTCTTGGAATGTGGATTTTCTCTTCGCTCGGTTTTTTTGGAGTGTTATTCAGTTTCTTATTACATAAAGCTGAGAAGGCATCAACTGTGAGTTCTTAAATTTTTAATTTAAAAAATTTTAGTTATGAAAATTTTCAAACAAAAATATGTAATCGTAACAATAGCTCTATTTTTAATAGTAACTACCAAAAATAGTTATTCACAAGAATTTGGTTTTGGATGTTTGGGATTTGTTGGTGGATTTGTAGGATTTGAATCATCGGCTTTCAAACCAAATGATTTTAATAATTATGTATCTGATTTTAATGAGACTCGTAAAGATACATTAAGTCAACAATTGGATTCTTTTGGTGATGCAAAAGGTTTTCGGTTTGGAATAAATTTTTTCAGACATAATTATAACGGATTATTGATTACTCTTAAAAGTTCTTTTTCAAGTCTCAATCAAAAAAACAATGCTGCTTTTTTAAGTAATAATTTAACTTTTACACATTCCTATGATCTTCAACTCCAGAATTTTGCGATTGGTGTTGATTTTGGAACGTCAATTTCTTCGTTATTAGATTGGAAAGTTATTGATGCAGCACTCATTCTTAATAGAACTAAATTAACTAGAACAAGAAACAGCCCTAACCAATCTTCCCAAATTGATAACTACAGTGCAGAAAAAATTGCAATCGGTTATACACTCGGGAGTGGATTTATTTTAAAAATTGTATCAGATTATATTAGTCTTGAAGGCTCAATAGGTTTTACATTTTTTGAAGTTGGACGAATGAAAAACAGCGAGAATAATTCATACTTAACGTATCGTGAATCATCTGATGTTCCAATGGAGAAATTTATTAAAGCCGGCGGTTTAAGCGGAATTATTCAATTGAATTTAAGTTTTCCATTATAGAGGAGTTTTATATGAAAATGTCAAAGTTGGATCGTGCTTCAGAAATTGCAATTATAAATTGCATGGGGGTTAAAAAGAAGGAAAAAATCTTAGTGATATCAGACACCAATAAAAGAGAAATCGGTTATTCATTATTCACAAATGCGTTGCGGCTCGGGTATGAATCACTTTATGTAGAAATGAAACCCGGAAGAATCAACGGGGAAGAACCTTCACAGCAAATTGCAGAATTAATGAAAAAGTTTGATGTTGTCTTTTGTCCGACAACAAAATCACTTACACACACTGATGCCAGAAGAGAAGCCTCTGCACAAGGGGTGAGAATTGCTACTTTTCCCGGTATCACAAAAGATGTAATGATTAGAGGCTTGAATGCTGATTATAATTACATTTCTAAATTATCAATCAAATTGAAAAAGATTTTAGAAAAAGGAAAGTTTGTAAAAATAACAACAACACTTGGAACAGATTTATCTTTCTCAATTGTAGGCAGAACATCTTATGCTTCAAAAGGATTGTTCCATAAAAAAGGGGAAAGCGGTAACTTACCCACCGGTGAAACTTTTTTAGCTCCTGTTGAAGGGACATCTAACGGCGTGTTTATTGTTGATGGTTCAATGGCAGGACTTGGTTTAATGAAAAATGTTAATCTCAAAATTGAAGTTAAAGATGGTTATGCTACCAAAATAACCGGTGGTTCAATTGCATCAAAACTGAATAAGATGCTTGATGAAGTTGGCAAAGATGCCCGCAACATTGCAGAGTTTGGAATTGGAACAAATCCAAGTGCAAAACTTAGCGGTGTTCTTTTGGAAGATGAAAAAGTTATGGGAACAATTCACATTGCACTTGGTAACAATAAATCGATGGGGGGAAGTGTTAATGTTCCAATTCACTTAGATGGAGTTGTTAAAAAACCGACCGTTTATCTTGATGGAAAATTATTAATGAAAGATGGAAAATTACTTGTTGATTTATAACAAAAAAGGGAGTTGAAAAACTCCCTTTTTTGTTAGATATTTTCAATATCCAATTATGTGGCTAAAGCCAAATATTTTTTTTCAATCTCACAATCAGTTCACTAAAGTGAACTGCAATTGAATTCAAAATTATTGCAATTAGAAATGCAATAATTATACATTACATAAAGTCGAACATTCTGTTCAAACTAAACAAGTGCGCTTAAAAATTTACTTGCCGATATTACATTTCATCAACTCGGACCATCGTTTTTTAAAGTCATCGACAATTCAATTTCTAAATATCGGGTTCTTTGAAAGTTTTAAGATTTTTTTCATAGATTCTGTTTTATTTGCCTATAAGCAAAAATAACAGCTGTTTATTTTGCTTATAGGCAAAAATGTTCGAATAAATAAAAATGGTTGATGTAAAGTTATTGGAGTGTCTAATATATAAACTTATGGTGAGAGGAACGCTGAAGCGGTGTTGTACAAACAATAAAAATGTTTTAAAGCAGAAAAGACGGGGGTAAACCCGTCTTTTCTTTAATGGAATGCAAATACTTATTCAAAGATTAAAATATTACAACACCACTTCCGGATGGTAAAACTAAATTCTTCTCAAAATCGTATGATATAAATTCTGTTGCATTTGCCGGTATGTTTGCTTTTAATATTTCTAAATTAAATGATCTGTCTAATTTCCAATCGGTTGGTTGTATTGTAATGAAAACCGTTTTTCCTGATAAATCCAATGGGAAAGTTACTCCGGTTGGAGCATTATTAAGAAAATCTTCACCAGGATAATTTGGAATTGAAAGAGGACCGCAATAGGTTGAGTCGTTATCTTTAATAGAGGCACTTCTAAATCCGCCGGTCTTGAGTGCAACTCCATCAACATAAATCCATGCATTATACTCCCATCCAGCCGGAAGAGAAGGTAAAACTAATGCCGGAAGAATTGGAGGAGCATCAACATTTTTAACAAACCAAATACCGCTTTTCAAAACCGTGTTAACTGTATCTGTTGGAGTGAATAATGTATATTTACCCGCAGCTGCCGAAAAATCATTATTAAATGCAATATCAGTTTTAACACTTAAATTAACTTTATTTGCTGAGAAAATTCCCGCAAGAAATCTTCTACCTTTTGAAATGGAGTCATTTAACGAACTTGTATCATGCTCAATTGTAACAGCTAAATATTTGGCTCCTTGAATGTGTCCTAATTTTACATCATAAGTTTTAGAATAAGAATCGCCGATATTAGAAACTTTGAAATTATCTAATTTAACGGAATCCTTTCCGAAGACCCAAACAGCAAAATGGGTAGAATCTGAAAGTAGAGGTAAATTATTCAATGAGATTGAAAGTGTTCCATCCGGCTCAGTAACAATTGTTGTAGTTATATTATCTGTACAACCTGAAGTTATTATTATAATAGATGCGAATATCGAGAAAAGTATTCTTTTCATTATGAGGGGTCCCTTACAATTATGTAAAATAGATATTCAAAATTATTTTGATTTACCTGCAAAGTCAAGCAAAACTTTTTATTTACGCTTTGAGGAGGAGTTGCATTGTGAATTTATAAGTTCTTGATGCAATTGTCATTCATCATTAGGCTTTTAAAAATTGACTCTATTAAAAATAATACATAGTTTTTAATACAAGATTAAAAATCTTACTGTTAAATAAATTAGAAAACAATCATCCGATAAATTAGGAGCTAAAGTATGAGATCGGTTTTTACCTTTACATTTCTAATAGCCATCCTTCTCATTACGACAGTCTATCCGCAATCCGGAAAAATCTCCGGTATGATCAAAGATGCAAACACAAATGAAGCTTTAATTGGAGCCAATATTATTGTAGCAGGTACTAATCTTGGTGCTGCTACAGATTTAGAAGGTTACTATGTAATTCTTAATGTTCCGCCTGGAAATTATAGTTTACGTGCATCAATGATTGGATATGGTGCCTCAAACGTAACAGATGTCCGTGTAAACATTGGTCAAACTACAGAAATTGATTTCAGATTATTACCTCAAACTTTTCAAACTGAGGAAGTTGTAGTTACTGCAAAAACTCCGGTAGTTCAAAAAGACGTTTCTGCAAGTACTGTCAACCTACAATCAAGTCAATTTGAAAATCTTCCCATTGCAAATGTTTCAACAGTTGTTGGACTTCAAGCCGGTATTCGTTCTGGATCGGCCGGATTGGAAATAAGGGGTGGGGCAAGCAATCAAACGGCATTCATGGTTAATGGATTAACTTTACGTGATGGTAGAGATAATTCTCCATTTACAGCCGTAAGTTTTACTTCAGTAGATGAAGTGCAAATCCAAACCGGTGGTTTTAATGCAGAGTATGGAAATATACGTTCCGGTGTTGTAAATGTTGTTACAAAAGAAGGAAAAAATGATCGATATAGTTTTAGCTTCTTTAGCCGCATAAGACCCCCAGGAAAAAAATATTATGGCGATGGTCCAACTTCTCCCGACGCTTATTGGATAAGACCTTATGTAGATAATTCTGTTGCATGGACTGGAACCAAAAATGGCGCATGGGATGAATTTACACAACGTCAATATCAGGAATTTCAGGGTTGGAATTCAATTTCTGAAAAATTAATGTCAGATGATGACCCCACAAATGACCTCTCTCCTGAAGCTGCGCAGCGATTATTCTTATGGGAACATCGTAAAGATGCGCGAATTTTAAAAGCTGATTATGATGTTGATGCAAGTTTAGCCGGTCCGGTTCCATTCCTTAATAAACTTTGGGGTAATTTAAGATTCTTAGCTTCTTTTAGAGCTAATCGAAATATGTATATTATTCCTCTTGCAACAGATAGTTATCAGGACTACACGGGACAATTAAAACTAACCGCCGATATTACTTCTACCATGAAGATTACTGTTGAAGGATTGTTAAGCCAGTCAGATGCAACCGCAAGTAATAATACCGGTACAGGTGGAATTATTGCGAGTGCCGTAACAATTGGTACACTTCTTCAAAACTCGAGAACGAGTTATGGAGATAGCAGAGTTTTTTCTTCCGACTATTGGGCACCATCAACCATTAACAGAAGTATGTACGGTGCAAAATTTTCTAACGTAATATCAAATACCACATTTTATGAAGCACAGGTAAGTGCTTTCTTATCAGAATATAGTACAAATCCCGGAACACCTCGAAATAATGCAAGGATTTATGCTATTGTCCCAGGTTATTACTATGCAGATGAAGCACCATTCGGTTTTGAAGATAGCTCTTCATCAGGAATCGGAAGTAATATGAGAATGGGTGTTGGTATGTCACAAGGAAGAGACAGTAGTAAAACTACAGTTTTAAATGGGCGTTTTGACATCAACAGCCAGATTGATAAGTTTAATAATATTAAAGCTGGTTTCGAAATTACATTAACAACTAATGATGTTAATTATGGTATTTATGATAAATATTTGCCATCTGCAAATACTAGATATCTATGGAAGACTACTCCATTAAGTGGTGCATTATATGTTCAAGACAAAATTGAATATGAAGGAATGATTGCAAATCTCGGTTTGCGATTTGATTATTCAAATGCAAATGAAGAGTGGTATGTAATTGAGAATCCTTATGATTTAGCCTTCTCAGGTGAAAAATCATCTTTTATTGATGAAATATTAAAAAAAGAACCTGCTAAAGCTCATCTGATGATTAGTCCACGTATTGGTGTTGCGTTCCCGATTACTGAATCAAGTAAACTCTATTTTAATTATGGACATTTCAGACAATTACCAAACCCGCGTAATTTATATATGTTAAGAAGAGAGTCATACTCAAATAAAATTTCTGAAATTGCTGATCCTAATCTTCCATTACAAAAAACGGTTGCGTATGAATTAGGTTATGAACAAAGTTTAATGGAAGAATATTTGATAAGAATAGCAGGTTATTATAAAGATGTATCTAATCAACCAAGATTAGTTACTTTTATAAGCCGTGATAATAAGGTTAGTTATTCTACTCCAAGACCGGATTCATATGAAGATATTCGTGGTTTTGAAATTACCTTAACAAAGAATCGTGGTGATTGGGTTCAAGGATTTTTGAATTATACTTATTCAGTTGAAACCTCGGGTTATTTTAATTTTAGTACCTACTATCAAAATTCGGCTGAACAAAAAAGATTCGAAAGACTTACCAGAGAAAATTATCAACAAAAACCGGTACCTCAACCTTATGCAAGAGCGAATGTTGACTTCTTCACACCAACCAAAGATTTTGGTCCTGAATTTGCCGGAATTGGTTTGTTAACGGATTGGAGAATCAACGTACTCGGGAACTGGAGTTCAGGTAGTTATTTCACCTGGGCTGGTGGCGGAAGCTCTGCCATACCGGGAGTTCTAAATAATGTACAATGGAATGACTACTGGAGTATCGATTTAAGATTCAGCAAGAATTTTAAGTTTGGTCCGGCAAATTTCCAAATCTTCTGTGATATCAGCAACATATTTAATATAAGATATATGAGCCGATATGGATTCATAGATGGAAATGATAATGATAACTATATGAAATCACTTCATCTGCCTGATGGTATAGTTGACAGCCGCTTTGGTTATGTAAACGTTCCCGGCGAAGATAGACCGGGTGATTATCGAGAGTCGAACGTAGCTTACGTCCCGATTGTTGCAGTTGCTGCTTTAACAGGTGTCGGAACTCCGGTGCCTACTGCAATCTACTATGAAGCTAACTCCAAAAAATATTTCCAGAATGACGGGAATGGCTGGAATGAAGTTGATAATGGCAAAATGAGTAAAATTCTTGATGAGAAAGCATATATCGATATGCCAAATCAATCATTTTTATCATTCGTAAATATTAGAAATGTCTACTGGGGTTTAAGATTTTCTCTCGAACTCTTTTAGATAATTAAATAAAGCAATTGAAGTGAAAACACAAACAGGAAAATGTACAATGATTCAAAATAAATCATTCAGAAAATTTTCAAAACTTATCACAATTGTTCTATTCCTATTGATGGGGCAGTCAAATTTATTTGCTCAATTTGATGTTAAATGGATGTCAGTCGGCTCACTTCACAACTGGTTCTCTGCAATCGGAAGTGAAATTGAAGAAGGATTCGTCAAACGTCAACAATACGGAATGCAATGGCCTGCTATATATGATTATCAAAATATTCAAGCATGGAAAGCAATGTGGATTGGTACAAAGGATTTTACAGATGAACAGGGAAGATTCTTTCCGGTAAAAGTTGTTCATGTTGGTCCACGTGTTTCAGGTGGTGGTGAGTTTTTCCCGATTAAACATGCGATGAAAAGTAAATCCGAAAAACCGGTTGTATTTGTAGACGGAAGTCTTTCGGAAGGAAAGTCGGTTGATGTTGATGAAATTGATCCAACTATGCAATGGGATAGAGAAATTGAAACTATCGTAAATTCTCAACTTGGTATTACGATGACGAGGAGAGTTTTTCAGTTTTCTCAACAATATCATGATAACTATATTGTGAACGAATACACCTTTAAAAATACCGGCAATGTGAATGGTGATTCAGATATTGAACTACCGACTCAAAACTTAAAAGATGTAGTCTTTTTCTTTCAATGGAGATTAGCTCCTTGTGAACAAACCCGTTATGTTATTGGAAACCCAACAGGATGGGGGATGAATACCACTTATGATACAAGAGGTGACGGTAAATTAGTTGACCCTCCAAATGAACAATTCAGAGCTCAGTTTGCATGGCATGGTAGGTATCCTAGTTTTACACAATATGATAATCTCGGTGGACCAATTTGGAATTCTGCTTTATATGTTCCTGCTACTGATACTTCAGGAAGATTAGGTGCTCCTCAGTTTGCTGGAATTGTTACTGTTCATGCCGATAAATCTGCATCAGATAAAACTGATGATCCCGGTCAACCATCAACAACTAAAACCTTTGATTCAGATGGACCACTTCAATCCGGAAATGATGCATTTAATGCCGGCAAAATGGCGGATGAGTATGCTTTCATCAATGCCGGAAACGAAAATCGTCACATGACAAAAATTGGTGAAACTAATCCTATTCAGCCAACAAAAGATCCGGCTGTTGGAACTAACGGAGGTTTCTCAGCCGGTAATGGTTATGGACCGTATAATTTAGGTCCCGGAGATAGTATTAGAATTGTTATGGTTGAAGCTGTTGCCGGAATTAGCAGAGAAAGGGCAATAGAAGTCGGCAGAAAATATAAAGCTGATAAAGATGCTTTATCTAAAAATACAGCATTCTTCACCGGTAGAGATTCATTATTCCAAACTTTCAGGAGAATACAAAATGCATTTCAGAATAATTGGAATTTTGAAAAAAGTCCATTACCTCCACAAGAATTATATGTTGATGGTTTAGGAGATAGAATCTCTCTTAAGTGGAAACCTTACAATGATGCTGATCCTGATATAACCGGATACAGAGTTTACCGTGCAATCGGAAGTGTTGACAGTACTTATAATATGATAGCAGATTTACCGGTAAGTGCCCGCTCATATAATGATACTGAAGTTCCGCGTGGTGTTAATTGTTATTATTTCTTACAGTCTGTTGGTAAACCAATTACCGCCGATCCTACATTAAATATACCTGCAGGAAATTTAGTCAGCAGCCGTTATTATACTCAAACATTTGACCCGACATTCCTGAAAAAAGAAGCTTCTCTAAATTTGGATAATGTGAGAATAGTACCTAACCCGCTTAACTTAGCATCAGATCCAAATAATCTTCGTTTCCCTGAAAGAAGTGATAGAATGTTCTTCTTCAATCTTCCGGGAAATGCAAACATAAAAATTTATACCGAATATGGTGAATTGATTAAAACTATTGAACACACAAACGGTAGTGGTGATGAATATTGGGATTGTACAACTTCATCTAACCAGGTAATTGTAAGCGGTATTTATATAGCGGTTGTGAAAGATAATAACACCGGCGATCAAAAAATTCTTAAATTCGTCGTAATACGTTAATACCGAAAGAGAGTAATAAAACATGAAAAATATTTATAAAATTTCTGCTCTTTGTTTATTGATAATATTATCGGTAGGACAATTAAGTTTTAGTCAACAAAAACTTGCACAAACCGGGATGAAGTTCTTGCTTGTTAGTCCCGATGCGAGAGCTTCGGCACTTGGTGATGCAGTTACTGCACTTGAGGGAGATGTATCTTCTTTATTCTTCAATCCGGCTGGTTTGGCAAGACAAACAGCTTTTTCTGATGTTTCACTCGGGCAGGTTAAATGGATTGCCGATATTAATTACTATTATGGTGCTGCATCATTTGCTCCTTATGATGGTAATTATGGTGTCCTTGGATTGTCAATGGTTTATGTTGATTATGGTGATTTCCTAGAAACAATTAGAGCCAGTAATGATGCGGGTTATATTGATATGGGTATTTATAATCCAAAAGCATATTATTTTGGAGTTACTTATTCGAAAGCTTTAAATGATAAATTCTCAATCGGTGGAAATCTAAAATATGCTGTTCAAGATTTGGATGCTTCGGTAACTGCTGTGGATGTTTCCACAGGCTCTTACACTAAGAAGGAATATAAACCAAACGTACTGGTATTTGATTTTGGAATGTTATATCATACCGGATTTCAAAGCCTTTCATTCGGTGCAGTTGTAAGAAATTTTTCTAAGGAAATGAAACTCGAGGGAGAAGGCTTCCAACTTCCATTAATATTTAAAGTTGGTGTTGCTTACAACGCTGCTGATCTTTTTGACCTTGATAAAAATGAACATTCTATTCAATTAACAGTTGAAGCTGTTCACCCGCGAGATTTTGCAGAACAGATTAATGCTGGTGTAGAGTATAAATTTATGAATTTACTTGCACTTAGAGCCGGTTGGTCAGCTCCTAATGATGAACATAATTTTACGGCGGGAGTAGGTTTTCAAAAGTCAATCGATGATTTTAATCTCGGTATCGATTATGCTTATGTACCATGGACAACTTTTTCTAGCGTGCATAAATTCAGTCTCCATTTTGGATTCTAATCATAATTAAAACAATGAAAAATATTATAAGTTTAATTAAAATGGCAAATGTTATGAAAATAAAAAGACATTCAAATTCTAATCATTTTACAATACCAAAATTTATTTTTGCCGCTCTTTTTGCGATGGTTATTTTATCCGGTTGTAACGAGGAAGATAAAATAACCAGTCTCTGGAATGGTGATTATACTACACCTCTACCGGCTCCGGTTATTACATCATTAGCACCGGCAAATCAAGGTTTGGCAGGTATTGAAGAAGTAACCATTACCGGAAGCAATTTCTCACCTAATGTAGGTGAAAACTTTGTTTACTTCGGTAACGTAAAAGGAACTGTTCTGCAAGCAACAACAACCTCACTATTAGTTAAAGCCCCCAATTTTGTAAGTGATTCACTCAATGTTCGTGTCGTTGTTCAAAATGCTTTGAGTACAAGTAATACAATTCAGTATAAACTCATGTCAGCTTTTCGAGTTGCTGTTGAATTTGGAACGGGTGTATCTCCATCAGCAATTACCTTTGATAATGCCGGAAATATGTATTACTTTCTTTTAGGCATAAAGAAAATTACTCCTGCCGGTGATACAAGTTCATATGCACCCAAAGGAGCAGAATCACTTTGGTCTTCACTGAAATTTGGACCGGACGGTGCTTTATACGCAACAAGAGGTGTAGCTGGTATATTTAGAATTTTACCCGGTGCGACTCCCGCTTCATGGGTAACCTCATCTGCAGGAATTGGTTCTACAAATGATTTTGATTTTGATCAGAATGGAAATATGTGGGCTGCAGGTAATGCAACTACAATTTCAAGAATTAAACAAGATAAATCAGTAAAAACTTTTCCAAGTCCATCATTTGTTGTCAGTGGTGTAAGAGTTTTTAACGGTTACGTTTATTTCAGCGGAAATAAAGATAATAAAGAAGGTATTTGGCGAGGTGAAATTCTTGCCAATGAAGATCTCGGTCCTCTCGAACTATATTTTGATTTTACGGCAGCCGGTTATTCAGGAGATGCTACCTCATTGGCATTCTCATCAGATGGGATTTGTTATCTCGGAGTGAATACCAAACTTAATAGCGGTGTTGAACCAATAATAGTTATTCGTAATGACGGCACTTCAAATATTTTGTATCCAGGTGTACTTGACCCGAAAGGGAAAATGAGGTGTCAATCTCTTTTTTGGGGACCCGGACCACATATTTATTATGTCAGACGAATTGCAAATACCACTGAACCTGATAAAGAAGCAATAGTTGAAGTTTATATAGGAAAAACTAGTGCTCCGTATTTTGGTAATTAAAGAAAATAAAAGTGGATATTTTTGTTATCCATTATTAAATACAAACAAACAAAGGAGAAAAAAATGGTAAAGAGATTCTTTGGAGTCTTGACGTTGTTGGTTCTTTTAACTGTCACGGGTTATTCTCAATGGCAGTTTTCCGGAGTTTTTCCGGATTCATCAGACGCAGCAATTAAAATGACAGGTAATATTCACGGTATGGCTGTAGATCCTGATGGAAAAGTATGGATGATGGACTATTATGCTTATGCAAGAAATAGAGTAACTGTTCCTTATCCAGATGTTAACAACCCCGGTCAAAACCTTGATTCATCAATAGCTGTTCGTGCACTTCATGTTTTTAATCCGGATGGAACTTTACATACATTCCCAACAACCAATGGGATTCAAGTAGAAAACCCGATATTATTTTATCGTGATGCTAACGGTACGGTTGTGGATACAATTTCTGGAGCCTATCCTTGGATTGCTGTAGGAGGAACAATAACAACCGGTCGTGGTATGAGAGCTGATGCTAATGGTAATATTGTTGCAGTTTATGCCTATTTTCATTACAAATTTGATTACAAAACTGGTTTTGGTTTAGGTAAAGTAGTTCCGTTTGCAGGTTCATCTGTATCGCCTGGTATTTCTAAAGAAGGAAATAAAATGTTTGCTGCTCAAGTAGTTGGTGGAGCTCAACCAATAAAAGAGTATGATAATGCATTTAATTATGTTGGTGATGCTGTCCCATTGAGTGTTGGCTTTTCACGTTCATTTGAAGTTTCTTCTGATGGAAATGTAATTTATTGGGCAGGTTATACATTACATGGTATTTATGTTTATCAAAGAGCAGATGAATTCAGTACATTTGATTCAGTTGGTGTAATATTAAAAGGATTTGACTCTGAGTCATTTACCTGGGATCCTGCTACAGGTTGGTTATGGGCAAGTGCCGGTTCTGGAAATGATCTTCCAAATCGTTTTGTTGAACCGGACGGAACTCCTGTAGTTACTTACTGGTCACCAAACACCTGGTACGGTTATGATGTGGAAAATAACATGGTAGTTGACAGTATTCCATGGGTAAATTTGGTTGATGGTACTCTTCAACGTCCACGTGCTATTGCTTTCAGTCCAACCGGAGATACATGTTATGTTGGTAACTTTGGATCATCAGCTTATCCTGGTGTCCAACGTTTTATTAACACTAACAGACCACAAAGTTTACGTCATGATAACAGTGGTTTGGTTAAAGGATTTGAATTAGTACAAAACTATCCAAACCCATTCAACCCATCAACAGATATTAAATTCTCTGTTCAAAATTCAGGTATGACATCTTTGAAGGTTTATGATGTTCTTGGTCGTGAAGTTGCCGTTTTAGTTAACGAGAACTTGAACTCAGGACAATACATTTTTACTTTCAACGGTTCAAATTTAGCTTCAGGTACTTATGTTTATGAATTAGTTTCAAACGGTACAAGAATAGCTAAAAAAATGTTATTAATGAAGTAATCAAATTTGTTTCAAATGAAAAGGCAGGTTTACCTGCCTTTTCAGTTTTAAAGAAACAAATCGAACATTAGCATGAATAATGTTGTATTTCTATACAAATTGTATTGATTGAATGTTGAAAAAAAACTAATTTAATAAAGGTAAATTTTATTTCCTTTCATAAAGTAAGGGGTTCAAAAATGCTTCCTATCTACGAAAAACTTGATCAAAAAGTTGAGGTTTGGCGGGCAGAAGGTGCTGCGATGGTAAAAGATCACGGCAGCCTTAAAGTCTCAGATGTTTCGGTTGCGCAAATGTATGGTGGTATGAGGGGTGTTATTTCACTTTTGTGTGATACATCAGAAGTACCTAACGATAAAGGGCTTATCATTAGGGGAATACCATTAAAAGAACTAACTCAAAAATCACCTGAAGAAATATTTTATCTTCTGTTAACCGGTGATATCCCAACAGATGAAGAATTAGTTGAATTTTCATCACACATAAAAAAGAATAAAGAAGTCCCCGGATATGTGTGGGATGTTCTTCGTGCTCTTCCACCTGATACACATCCTATGGTAATGCTTAATACAGCTATTTTGGTTATGCAAAGAGAATCTGTATTTGCAAAGCATTATGATGAAGGGATGAAGAAAAACGATTATTGGAAATATACTTTAGAAGACTCTTTTAATTTAATTGGTAGATTACCTGCAATAGCTGCAGGCATCTATAGAATGCGCTTCAATAAAGGTGAATTAATTGCTTCTGTTGCAGATATGGATTTAACCGGTGATTATGTTCATATGCTTGGAATGGAAGATGCCCCTCATGGTTTTTATGAACTAATGAAATTATTCTTAGTTCTCCACTCTGATCATGAAGCCGGAAACGTTAGTGCAATGACTACAATTGTTGTTAATTCTGCACTTTCCGATCTTTATTATTCTGTTTCAGCCGGACTCAACGGTTTAGCTGGTCCACTCCATGGTTTAGCAAACCAGGAATGTATTAAATGGATAGTTGATACTGTCGAACGGTTTAATGGTACTCCTACTAAAGAGCAGATAACCGATTATGTTACTGAGACATTAAAATCCGGTAAGGTTATCCCGGGATATGGTCATGCAGTATTAAGAATTGTTGACCCGCGATTTGATGCATTCATTGAATTCGGTAAAAAATATTGCAGCGATAATCCTATTTTCCAGACAGTAGTTCAAACATTCGAAGTTGTTCCTGAAATCCTGAAACATATTGAAAAAATAAAAGATCCGTGGCCAAATGTAGATGCAGGAAGTGGTGCTTTACTCTATCATTATGGAATTAAAGAGTTATCATATTATACTGTAATATTTGCACTCTCAAGAGTATTAGGTTTATCGGCACAAGCAGTAGTCAATCGTGCAAAATTGAAACCAATTACACGTCCTAAATCTGTACCTTATTCATGGTTAGTAGAAAAAGTTAAATCTTCCACATAGAAAAATTCATTTCGTAACAACTCGAATATCAAAATATTTTTGGTATTCGAGTTTTTTTATTCACTTATAAATTGTTACTTAACAAAAATGCCTCTATATTTGAGGGCAAAAAATTAATATGTCTTTAAAGCAAAAAGTTAAATTTATCTTCGTTACAGGCGGTGTTGTTTCTTCTCTTGGGAAGGGAATTGCTGCCTCATCTCTTGGACTTCTTCTAAAAAAACGCGGTTTCAGAGTTACAATTCAAAAATTTGATCCTTATATAAATGTTGATCCGGGTACAATGAACCCTTTTCAACATGGTGAAGTATATGTCACGGAAGACGGCGCAGAAACTGACCTTGATCTCGGTCATTATGAACGCTTTCTTGATGTCAATATGACCCGTGCTAACAATACAACCACCGGTCAAGTCTATTTTGATGTTATATCAAAAGAACGGCGTGGTGATTTTCTTGGTGCGACTGTTCAAGTGATTCCTCATATCACCGATGAAATTAAAAATAGGATGAAAAAACTGGCTGAGTCGGATGAATATGATATTATCATTACTGAAATAGGTGGGACTGTCGGCGATATTGAAAGCCTGCCATTCATTGAAGCAATGCGGCAATTGATGCTTCATGTTGGGAGAAAGAATGCCCTGGCAATTCACGTTACTTTAGTTCCATTTATCCCTTCAGCCGGTGAAGTTAAAACCAAACCAACTCAACATAGCGTAAAAAATTTACTTGAATTAGGTATTCAACCTGATTTACTTATCTGTCGTTCTGAAATAAAATTGAGTCAGGAGATAAGAGACAAAATTGCACTTTTCTGTAATGTTGATTCTAAAGCTGTTATTTCAGCTTATGACTGCTCATCAATTTATGAAGTGCCGTTGGTTTTTTATAAAGAAAAAGTTGATCAATTTGTTTTAAAAAGACTTGGACTACCTGAACAAAAAATCCAGTTTGAAGGCTGGGATGTTTTTTTTAAGAAACTGAAGAATCCTAAACATAATGTCGAAATTGCTGTGTGTGGTAAATATGTTGATCATTTAGATGCATATAAAAGTATAATGGAAGCCTTTATTCATGCAGGCGCTGAGAATGATACAAAAGTATCAATCCGTCTTGTTAAAGCTGAAGATTGTGAAACAAAGAGTCCCGACGAATTACTAAAAGGGATTGACGGATTACTTGTCCCCGGGGGTTTTGGCGAAAGAGGAATTGAGGGGAAGATTAATGCAATCAGATATGCTCGTGAAAATAATATTCCTTTTTTCGGAATTTGTCTTGGACTTCAATGCGCAGTAATTGAATTTGCCCGAAATGTTGCAGGGATAAAAAATGCTCATTCTTCAGAATTTAAGAAAAATCGGTATAGTGTAATTGATTTAATGATCGATCAAAAAAATATTAAAAACATTGGCGGCACTATGAGACTTGGTGCTTATCCATGTATCCTTGAAAAAGGGACTAATGCAATGATGGCTTACAAACAAGATTATATTACTGAAAGACACCGGCACCGTTTCGAAGTTAATAATAAATTTCGCGGTCAACTTGCAAAAAATGGAATGATATTTAGCGGACTTTCCCCCGACCGAACTCTTGTTGAAATAATTGAAATTCCAAATCATAGATGGTTCCTCGGTTGTCAATTCCATCCGGAGTTAAAATCGCGTGCAACTAAAGCGCATCCTTTGTTCAGAGATTTTGTTAAAGCTTCATTGAACTATTCATTGGAGAAAAGAGAAAAAAATAATTGATGATGCAACTTAGAACAAGATTATTTTTTATAATTATTTTAATTCTTGCCTTTAAAACATTTTCGGCAAATAATCAGCAAATCGAAAACATTATTCGTGAAGGACTAAAGCAGTCTTACGATTTTCAGATGCAGGCGGCTGAGAATACTTTTTCGGGATTGATTAAAAAATATCCGGCTGATCCAAGAGGGTATCACTATAAATCTACAATTTATTTATGGAATTATATTGGAAATTCTGATAAAAAAGATTTAGACAAATTCATATTCTATTCAGATGCAGCAATTGATAAAGCTGATAACTTTTTAAAAGACCCAAAGAATGAAGAAGTTGCTAAATTCATTTTAGGTAGTAGTTATGGTTACCGTGCAATTGCATTCGGTAAAGCTGAAAAATATTTAGATATGATTTGGGCAAGTAAAAAGTCAAGTTCTTTTTTGAATGAAGTTATTGAGTTAAACGCACAAAATTATGATGCATATCTTGGTCTGGGTTTATTCAAATTCGCACTTAGTAAAGTTCCTTCAACTTTTAAATGGGCTTTAAGTACAATCGGATTTAATGGTGATCAGGAAGAAGGACTTCGATTCTTAACTTTAACTTCTGAAAAAGGAATCTTTGCAAAAGTTGAAGCAAAATTTTATCTGGCTCAAATTTACAGTGAATATTTTAATGAGTATGAAAAAGCCGGGAAATTATTAACGCAGCTTTCTCAGAGCTATCCAGGTAATTTACTCTTTTTATATACATCGGCTGTAACAGATCTAAAAGATAGAAAACTAAATCAATCTGAAAGACAGCTTCAAAGAATAATAAAAGAGAAAAAATCACCTTTTAAACAGATTACTTCTTTCTCTAATTTCTTACTCGGTGATATTAACTTTAGAAAAAATAATTTTGAAAAAGCAAAAGAATTTTATATTCAATTTCTCTCATCAACATTAACAAATGACTACAAGGGAATTGCTTACTATAGATTAGCTATTTGTCATGAAATGTTAGATGAAAGACCTTCGGCTAAGATGTATTTTCAATATGTAAATGAAGGGAACTTATCACTTGATGATGATGTGTATGCCAAAAGAAGGGGAGCAATATTTTTAACTCGTGTTTTAAGTGATGATGAAAAAAACTTGATTCGATTTTCAAATTTAGTTGAATCAAGGAATTATACCGAAGCAGTTGATTCGCTTAAATTTTTATTTGATAATTGTGAAGATAAGTTAGTTAAAGTTGAGACTGCGTATTGGTTAAGTGAAGCGTTTTTCAGTTTATCGCAATATGATGAATGTATTGAAAATGCGAATATAGCAATTCAGTTAAAATCAGATACAGAAAATTGGATAGTTCCGTTTGCATATTATAACCTTGCACGGACTTCAATGGAAATGAAAAATGATGAAAGATTTTATGAATTTCTTGAAAGAGCATCAAGTTATTCAAACTATGACTATGAGAATAAGTTGAAAACTCTGGTTTCAGGTCTACGATCAAAAAAAGATGTTTAATTCCAGGATTAATCCATCCATTTCATTGACAATTTTTAAACAATTAGCTAATTTTCAATCTTATTTTGAAGAGAAAAATTGAATTTAGCAGTATTCGTCTCCGGTCGAGGATCAAACCTCAATGCAATTTTGTCTAACCTTGAACTAAAGAACAAAGTTCAGGTCAAAGTTGTTATTAGTGATAAAAAAAAATGTGGTGCATTCGAAATTGCAGCTGAAAATTCACTTCCCGCTTATTCAGTATCAGAAAAAAATAACCAGGGTTATATTTCATTTCATGATGTCACGAAATTATTGGTCGATTTAGAAGTTGATTTAATTGTACTTGCAGGGTTTTTGAAATTAATTCCTGATGAGTTAATTAAAACATTCAAAAATAGAATTATCAATATACACCCGGCATTACTTCCATTGTTTGGCGGGAAAGGGATGTATGGAATGAATGTACATAAAGCAGTTTTTGAATCCGGAATGAAAATTAGCGGAGCAACTGTTCATTTTGTTGATGAAATATTTGATAACGGAAAAATCATAACACAAAGATGTGTTGATATTTCAACAGTTGATTCTCCCGAAGAAATTGCACAAAAAGTTCTTTCCGTTGAACATCAAATATTGCCCTATGTGTTAGGAAAATTTGCAGATAAGAAAATTAAATTGTCAGATGATCGTGTTTTAATAGAAGTTTAGGTTAAAGAAATCGTGAATAAATATGCGTTAATAAGTGTTTCGGATAAAAGTAAAATTGTGGAATTTGCTTCCTCTGTTATTTCTAATGGTTACAAAATATTGGCAACCGGAAATACCGCTAAATTACTAATGTCTAATGGAGTTAGTTGCGAAGAGATTAGCAATTACACATCATCACCCGAAGTTTTTGACGGAAGGGTTAAAACTTTACATCCCAAAATTTTTAGTGGAATTTTATTCAGGCGTGAAGTTGAAGAAGATGTTAATCAAATGAATGAACTTGATTATGGTTCAATTGATATAGTCTGTGTGAATTTGTATCCATTTAAAAAAACCGCTGAAAAAGTTGGTGTTACCGATTCCGAACTTATAGAAAATATTGATATAGGCGGACCAAGCTTAATTAGAGCAGCTGCAAAAAATCATAATTCTGTTTCAGTTTTAACTAGCCCTGAACAATATGATGATTTTATACAAGAATTAAACACAGGAAAAATCTCTTCAGAAACAAAAATTAGATTAGCAGTTGAAGCATTTTCCCATACATCTGAATATGATACATTTATAGTTAATACTTTAGAAAATAGATTTAACCTTCCTAAAAAAAATCTGAGAATTAATCTCAATGAATCTAAGGTTTTACGATATGGCGAAAACCCGCACCAGACTGCATCAGTTTATGGCGATTTTTTCTCATACTTTGAAATCTTGCACGGAAAAGAATTATCTTACAATAATATTCTTGACTTAGTTGCAGCAGTTCAAATAATAGAGGATTTTGAATCGACAGCATGTGCCATAATTAAACACAATAATCCATGTGGTGTTGCTTTATCCGATACGGTCTTATCTGCTTATGAAAAAGCTCTATCATCGGATACAGTGTCTGCGTTTGGTGGTATTGTAACGTTTAACAAAGAAGTGGATGAAGAAACAGCCATTAAACTAAATTCAATCTTTTTGGAAGTAGTAGTTGCTCCATCATTTTCAGAAGCTGCAATGTCCATTCTAACAAGGAAAAAAGATAGAAGAATATTAAAACAGTTAAAAAAAATTAAAGGGGAAGAATCAACTTTTCGGTCAATACCGGGAGGGGTTTTAGCCCAATCAGCTAACAATAAAGTTTTTGAATCAGAGTTAAAAACTGTCACCGTTAAAGAGCCGGAGAATTCGGAATTGAATGATCTGAAGTTCGCCTGGACAATAACAAAACATGTGAAATCGAATGCGATAGTTTTAGTAAAAAATTTACAGACTATTGGAATTGGTGCCGGACAAGTATCCCGAATAGATTCAGTGAAAATTGCTATTATGAAGGCAAAAGAATTTGGATTTAATCTTGAAAATTCTGTTGTTGCATCAGATGCATTTTTCCCATTTGCAGATGGAATTCAGGCTTTTGCAGAAAATAAAATTAGTGCAGTAATACAACCCGGTGGTTCTGTTAGAGATAATGAAGTTATCGATGCAGCCAATGAAAATGGGATTTCGATGGTTTTTACCGGTATCAGACACTTTAAACATTAAGAGGAATTATGGGATTATTTGATTTAATATCATCTGACATTGCGATGGATTTAGGAACCGCCAATACACTTATTTATGTTAAAGGAAAAGGGATTGTTCTTAATGAGCCGTCAATAGTTTCGTTTGATAAAAATACAAAAAAAATTATTGCTATCGGTAATAAAGCAAAAGAGATGCAGGGTAAAGAGCACAAAGAAATTAAAGTTACCAGACCAATGCGTGATGGTGTTATTGCCGATTTTGAAATTGCAGAGGGAATGATTAGAGCATTTATAAAAAGAGTAAATGCAGGTTTTATGACAAGCCGGCGAATTGTTGTTGCTGTTCCAAGCGGCGTAACTGAAGTTGAAAAAAGAGCAGTTCGGGATAGTGCCGAACATGCCGGAGCTAAAGAAGTTCATTTGGTTGCTGAACCTATGGCAGCCGCAATAGGTATAGGTATTGATGTAGATGCCCCAATCGGAAGTATGATAATTGATATTGGCGGTGGTACAACAGAAATTGCTGTTATAGCGTTATCCGGTATTGTTAATGAAGAATCTATTCGAATTGCAGGGGATGAAATGAATTATGCAATTCAACAATTCTTTAAAAGAAGTCATAACTTACTAATTGGTGAAAAAACTGCCGAAGCAATAAAATGTGAAGTAGGTTCAGCCGTTCCATTAAAAGAAGAATTAACAATTAAGGTTAAAGGAAGAGATCTTGTAGGAGGTGTTCCAAAAACCACTGAAGTTTCTTCTGTCGAAATTAGAGAAGCACTTAATGAGGCAGTTTCACAGATTGTAGATGCAGTAAGACAATCACTTGAAAGAACTCCCCCGGAGCTTTCTGCTGATATTCTTGATCAAGGTGTAATGTTGACCGGCGGCGGAGCTTTATTAAAAGGTTTGGATGAACGGATTAGAATGGAAACAAACCTTCCGGTTCACGTTGCAGAAGATCCGTTGACTGCGGTTGTTAGAGGGGCAGGAAAAATAATTGAAAACTTAAATCACTATTCAAGAGTTTTAATTCGTAACAGACGCTATTAATGTTTCGTTTTATAAGAGAGATTTGGTCGAATTTTAAGGAATATATTGTCCTTGTAATTTTACTTGTTATTAGTCTTATTTCCTTAACTTTAAACGATCATCAATCAACAAAGAAAATTAGAACATTTGCATTCAGTTCATTTTCTGTTATCTCATCTTTGCTTCACGATTATATAAAAATCTCAGATGTTAAAAGTGAAAATGAATCTCTTAGAAGAAAAAATTCCGAATTAATACTTGAAATTTCAAAACTTAGAGATTTTGGAATACTCAACTCACAACTAAAAAACCTAATTAATCTTCGCGATACTCTTCATTATAAACTCTATCCCGGAACAATTGTTTCAAAAACTTTTGCAGCATCTCAAAGTACTTTTACAATTAACATCGGTTACAAAGATAGTGTGAAAGTCGGAATGCCGGTATTAAATGGAGACGGTTTTATAGGATTAGTCAATTCTGTAGCTGAAGATTATTCAATCATCAGAAACCTCCACAATTCAAATCTTAAAGTTATTGTTAAAGATGAACGCAGCAGATTTCAAGGTATTTTAAGGTGGAACGGAAGTTATCTTACTGTAACAAACCTTCCCAAAACGGCAGATATTAATGTGGGTGATAGAGTAGTCACATCCGAACTTAGTTCTCTAATCAGTATTCCTATTCCTGTAGGAATTGTTAAAGAAGTATTAAATCCTGAAAAAGGTTATTTCAACGATTTGATTATTGAACCTTTCGCAGATATGTACGGCGTTGAATATGTATTCGTTTTAGGATTGACTAAAAAGGTGGTTAATAATAATATCGAAATGAATTTTTATAGAAATCCTTAATATGAAATTTGAACAAATAAAACCACTCATCTTTTTCTTCCCGATTTTATTGCTGCAAATATTTTTTGTCCCTTTAATATCAATTGAAGGTATAGCTCCCGATTTAATATTAATGTTGTTGGTATTCTATACTTTGAAAAATGGACAGTTCTATGGGACGATCTTTGGTTTCGTATGCGGTTTATTTTTTGATTTTATTTCAGGCGGCATTCTCGGAAGTATGATGTTCAGTAAAACTCTTAGCGGATTTATTGCAGGTTATTTCTTTAATGAAAATAAAACTGACCTCCACTTTAAATCCTTTTCCTATCCCATGATCGTACTGTTAATAACTATTATCGATTCGATAACAATTTCATTAATTACAAGTTTTGACATAAATACAAATATAATTACTCTCTTTTTCTATCAAGGATTATTACCGGGATTATATACTTCAGCACTCTGTTTTTTTGTAACTTTCTTTTATCCGAAAAGGAGTTATATATAATGTCCAAAGAAATATTAAACGAAAGAAAGACAATATTATTTTCGGTACTTGTCGGAGTTTTTTTTCTTTTCAGTTTTCGATTATTTCAACTTCAAATAGTACAACAAAAACAGTTTGATGAAAAATCTTCCGGAAACAGCATTAAAGCAATTGAGCAAACACCCCTACGAGGAGTATTTTATGATAGAGATACAGTTTTAATTGTTGAAAATATTCCCGCTTATACTGTAAGAGTTACACCATCCGAATACGACAAAAAGAATAGTAAGTTTTTAGAATCAATACTTGAGCTTGAAGAAGGATATATAGACGATATTCTATTCAGGAATAAACACTACTCAAAGTTTATCCCAATTAAAGTAAAACGAGGTGCTTCATTTGAGGCAATTGGCTGGATTGAAGAGAATCAAGAATATCTTCCCGGCGTTGATTATATAATTGAAATGCAGCGTAATTATCCTGCCGGAATTATGGCATCACATGCATTCGGTTATTCAAAAGAAATTTCCCCTCAACAACTCAAAAAGGAAAAAGATTATTATGCACCCGGTGATGTAATGGGTTCTAATGGTTTGGAAAAATTTTATGAGAAAATACTTAGAGGTACTAAAGGATATAATTTTATTTTAGTTGATTCAAGAAGACGAGAAGTTGGAAAATTCAAAGATGGTTCACAAGATATTCCTTCAATAAAAGGAAAAGATTTAGCCCTTACTTTTGATGTTGATGTACAAAAAATTGCCGAGCAAGAATTAAAAGGGAAGAGTGGAGCCGCAGTAGCAATTGAACCTGCTACCGGAGAAATTATAGCTATGGCAAGCGGACCCGATTATGATCTCAACCAGTTTTCTTATGTTACTTCAAGAGAATATCTTAGAGAATTAACTTCCAATCCTTTAAAACCTCAATTTAACCGGGCAACGATGGGAGCACATCCTCCCGGTTCTACATTTAAAGTATTGTCTGCATTAATCGGATTAGAATTAGGAGTAATTACAGATAAAAGTGTTATTAATTGCAGCGGTGGTTTTACATTTGGCAGATTTTTCAAATGTCATGGAGCGCACGGAGTGACCGATGTTTATCGCGCCATAGAGAAGTCGTGTAATGTATTTTTCTATCAATTAATATTTAAAATCGGATTAAATCGACTTGCAGATTATGCTAATAAATTTGGACTTGGTGTAAAAACTGAAGTTGATCTCGGTGAAGAATCTAAGGGATTAATTCCACGAACTAACTATTATGAAAAAGTTTATGGAAAAAATTGGCCTCAAGGTATTTTGGTGAGCCTCGGAATTGGGCAAGGTGAAGTGAATGTTACGCCTTTACAATTAGCTTATTACACTGCATTAGTTGCCAACAATGGAATTTCGTACAAACCTCATTTTGTCCGTGGTTATTTTGATGAACATAAAAAACTACATAGAATAGAGCACGAAAAAGTTGACACAAAGGTTAGCCAAAAATCTTTTGATATTGTAAAAAAAGGGATGTTCCTCGTTGTAAATGGAGCCGGAACAGCAACGAATGTGCGACTTCCGGAAGTACATGTTGCCGGTAAAACTGGAACGTCACAAAACCCTCATGGTAAAGATCACGCACTTTTTATCGGGTTTGCCCCTTATGAAAATCCGCAAATAGCTGTAGCAGTTTTAGTCGAAAATGTTGGATTTGGTTCTACACATGCTGCACCAATCGCAAAAAAAATGATTGAAGTATATATGAAGAAAAAAGGGTTTATAACTAATTCTTCTGCAACTCCCATCGCTGTTATGGAGGTACCGGAAATTGAGGATTGATTATAAACTTAACGACAAATTTGATTTTACACTTTTTTTCACTGCGATAGCATTAGTGGTTATCGGCTTATTTGCTATTTATAGTTCTACTGTTAGCAATCCATTAGGAAAAGGAAATATTGAGAAACAACTTTTTGCTTTAGGTGTAGGGATTGTTGTCTTTTTTGTTGTCTATCTCTTACCTACTAAGTTTTTTAGAATGATAACAATCCCATCATATTTATTTTCAATTTTTTTATTAGTCGTTGTATTGATTATCGGGAAAAGTGCGGGTGGAGCAAAAAGCTGGATAGTATTTGCAGGTTTTAGTTTTCAACCTTCAGAATTAGCAAAGTTATCTACAGTGATGATGTTATCACATTTTCTATCAAAACAAAATATTGATTTAGAAAACTTAAAAGATATATTCATAGTTCTTTGCTTAGGATTACTTCCCGTTGCGCTGATTATGTTGGAACCTGATCTTGGAAGTTCTTTTGTCTTTTTCGGAATGATATTGATTTTATTATTTTGGTCAGGAATCAGTCTATTTGGAATGTTTGTTGTACTGGCTCCTGCATTTGTTTCTATAGCTTCAATATTTGGTTTTTACTATATGTTGATTTCAATTCTATTCGTAATAGCTTTATTAATCTATTTCAAAAAAGATATATTCTTGAGTGGTTCGATTTTAGGATTTAATATTGCTTCAGGTTTTTTTGTCGATTATGTTTATGATATACTTAGTCCACACCAGCAAAAACGAATACAATCATTTATCGATCCAATGGCTGATCCGCTTGGTTCAGGTTACAATGCTATTCAAGCTAAAGTAGCAATAGGTTCGGGAGGCTTGTGGGGAAAAGGTTTTTTATCCGGTAATCAAACTCAATTACAATTTATTCCCGAGCAATGGACTGATTTTATTTATTGTGTGATTGGTGAAGAGTTTGGATTTGTTGGCAGTATAATTGTTCTCGCTTTATTTCTTTTTTTGTTTGTAAGAATATTAAGAATTGCTTCGATGGCTAAAGAGAATTTTTTAAGTATGATTATCGTTGGAATTTTATCAGTCTATTTCATTCACTTTCTCATAAATATAGGGATGGCAATAGGATTAATGCCTGTTATAGGAATTCCATTACCGTTTATTAGTTATGGTGGAAGTTCACTTCTTGTAAATATGGCAATGCTCGGAATTGTTCTCAACATTTATAGAACTCGAAAAAATTATACGTAGGAGCCTAATATGATTTTATCTGATAAAAAGATTTTAGAAGAAATTGCAACTGGTAATATTGTTATCGAACCTTTTGAACAAGAAAATTTAGGAACAAACAGTTATGATGTTCGTCTGGGAAGATGGCTTTCGGTTTATGAAGATGATATTCTTGATGCTAAGGAAAACAATGAAATTGTAACATTCGAAATTCCTGATTATGGCTATATACTGCTCCCATCAAAGTTGTATCTCGGAGTGACTCACGAATATACTGAAACGAGAAACTTCGTCCCATTTTTAGAAGGTAAATCAAGTGTCGGTCGTTTGGGGATTGATATTCATGCAACTGCCGGCAAGGGGGATGAAGGTTTTTGTAATACTTGGACTTTGGAAATTTCAGTAAAACAACCGGTTAAAATTTATAAATTTATGCCAATCGGACAGCTAATATACTTTGAGATTTCCGGTGAAATTGTTACTCATTACAATTCAAAACCAAATGCAAAGTATAATGAAAAAACAGTTTATCCTGTAAAATCGATGATGTATAGGAATTTTAAATAATGAAAACTGCACAAGAGAAACTGAAATCAAATTATGAAGAAAACAAACATATCTGTGTTGGACTTGATCCGGACAAATTAAAAATACCATCATCTCTCTTAACTTCCGATGATCCGGTATTTCAATTCAACAAAGAAATAATTGATGCTACCAAAGATTTAGCACTCGGCTATAAATTAAACTTTGCATTTTTTGAATCCGAAGGTATTAAAGGAATTGAGACGTTATATAAAACTATCGAATACATTGGAGACAACCACTTCATTATCGGTGATGCAAAAAGAGGTGATATTGGTAATACAGCCGAAAAATATGCACATTCATTATTCAATGAATTTAAAGTTGATGCGTCAACTTTACATCCTTACATGGGCTTTGATTCTATTGAACCATTTTTAAATTATCATGAAAAACTAAACTTTATCTTAGTCCTTACCTCAAATCCGGGAGCTGCCGATTTTGAAAAAGTTAGAATATCTAACGATAAATTTTTATACCAGGAAGTATTAACAAAAGTTTTAAGTTGGAATAAACATAAGAACCTTGGTATAGTTTTCGGAGCGACACAAATTTCTGAACTCGAGGGAAATGTTTCGTCATTTGAAGGACTTCCTGTTCTTTTACCAGGTGTTGGAGCACAGGGTGGTAGTCTTGAAGATGTTGTTAGACTTTTTATTAAGTATAAAAACAATAACTTTATTATTAATTCAAGCCGTGGGATTATCTACAAAAGCAATGGGAATGATTTTGCTGAACAAGCAAGAATTGAGTTGTCAAAACTGAATCAGGCAGTTGCAGAAAATAAAATTTAATTATTTCACTTTTAGTTTGTCCCCTTAATCACTAATTTTGATTTGTAATTATTAAATATTATGATGAAAAATCAAAAAGATCCGGAAAGTATTAAACAGTCCGGTAAATTCAATGATGATCGATTCCAACCTTTATTCCCGCCGGTAGTTTTATTTGACGGGATTCCAATAGATATGTCACTTCCTAAATTAGTACTTCTTGATTTCAAATTTAATAATTCAAATTTATCCATCACACTCGAAAATCATAATGATGATTTTATCGATATTTATTTGTTCAACGATGAAAAGAAAATAGATCTTTTTTATCATTGTAATAAAAAAATTGTTACATTCAATAATATCCGGTTTACCGATAAAAGTAGCTATGAAGTCTTTTTTCTTAAAGGGAAAAGGAAATCTATAATTACAAAAATTGAGTTGAACCGAGAAAAACTGGGGAGTTATTATGAGCGTACAAATTAAAGTTCCCGAAAAATTTCTTTATGAAATATGGAAGAATCAAAATATTAATAAGGAAATTTTCACAGCCTGCGGCGAAAAGATTTTTGTTTTTGAAAGAGGGATTGAAAACACCGAGACAGGGGGTCCGGACTTTCTAAATGCAAGAGTAAAAATTGGAAATATAACTTATGTAGGTGATGTTGAAATAGACAACCTCCAATCAGATTGGAAAACTCACGGACATAATCTAAATAAACGATATAATAAAGTTATTCTCCATGCAATTCTTTCTTGTGACTCAAACAGTAAATTTGTTTATACTCAGGAAGGAAGAAAAATCCCAACTGTTTGCTTTGATTCCTTTTTAGAAGAAGGGATAAATGCCTCTTTACGCAAAGCAATTGTAAGTGAACGTGAAAATAAAACAAACAAAATTCCATGTCATGCAATAGCAGCCACAGCTGATGAAAAAACTAAAGTAGATTTTTTATTTGAACTCGGAATAGAAAGATTTAAGAAAAAATGTGAACGGATGGTTCACAGATTAAAAGAATTGATTTATCTCTCCGATTTACACTTAAAAGAACCTGTTATACGCTACGAGATTCCACAGAATTATTACGACAAAACATTTACAGTTTCTGAACTAAATAAACGAGAAATCTGGGAGCAGTTGTTTTATGAAGAAATCTTTGAAGCACTTGGTTACTCTCAAAACAAAACCATTATGATGAAACTTGCACAAAGTGCAAACATAGAAATTATGCGAAGCCTTACTCCCAACGGAAATGTAATTCAAGGTTATGAATCTGTATTATTTAATATTGCGGGATTAGTTCCCGATGTGTTAAATCTACCTACTCAAGAAGTATCTGAATATACAAAAGACGTTACTAAGATTTGGACGGATTTAAAAGGTTCATACGATGGACGAATTTATGATCAAACAGATTGGCACTTCTTTAGACTTCGACCATTAAATTTCCCAACTTTGCGTATAGCAGGAGGTGCACGCGTTGTTGATAAAATATTAAATCATAATCTAATAACTGTATTAGTTAAAAAGTTCACTGAAATTCATAATCATACAGTTCTTTCAAACTCTGTAAAAAGTTTATTAATAATAAAAGCTGATGGATATTGGGCGAAACATTATGTTTTTGATAAAGAAGCACCGGAAGATATACATTATTTAGTCGGGAGCAGTCGGGCAGATGAAATTTACATAAACGTAATTCTCCCGTTTATGTATATCTATTTCGATTTATTTGGAAAGAAATCACTAGCTCAAAAAGTATTGAAGATATTTGGACAAGTGAATATAAATGCTGAGAATAGTTTAGTTACTGAAATAGCTGAATCATTGTCATTACATAATGCGTGGAAACGAACAGTGATTTATCAGGGTATGATTGAGTTATTCAGATCATATTGCACAAAACAACGGTGCCTTGATTGCAGAATTGGAACAAAAGTATTTAACTAGGAAATTATTCTAATAATTTTATTTTTATTATCAATCCGGCCACAGGCGAAGAGACTGTGGTCGAAGAGAAAAAACCGGGTAAGTAATTCACTATCTGTTCAAACCAATCAACCGCATAAATTAAGAGGGAATATGAGCTGTCACTATATTTAAAAAACATTCTTAAACCTATTAATATTTAACAATTGACAAACAATAAATTCTTTGAAATCAGCCTAAAAACGCAATATTTCAATTTTGAGTGTTGCGCCAAAATAAAAGGAAATATTTCAATAGAAAATAAAAGTTTATCTTATTACGGAACATGTCATTAGAAATTTTTGGCTATTGACAAATCCGGGTTAATATTTCTATCTTTATAAAGATGATATGAATAATTTTTTAGAGAAGATTAACATCGCGCGAATTAAAAAACATATCCATCATTTTAGCAATATGGTCGTTGCTAAATTTTACTTGCTACACGGATTAACATTTTAAATATTACCATATGGGATTTAAACAAAGTTTATTGCAGTGTACAATATGTATGAAATATAGAATGTCTTTTGCTTTTGCAGCTAATAGAATAAATTTTCATAAATCCTTAGTTTTTTTTATCATGACTTTTTTAATGAATCAAAATTACATTAATGTTTTTGGGAATTCTGATTAAACAAAAAATGTTTGAATCTTCTAAAATTGTTTTATTGAAAAAATTCTTTTAGGAATTAATTAAAATTAAATAGATAAACTCACACGGAATTATACCACATGCGTTGTCGAATAATTAGCACTTTTGCACTCTGCCTTGTTTTTATTTATTTAATTTTTTATTCACCCATTTATTATTCACAAGAAAAAAAGACAGATGATATTTCAATCTTTTGTACATACCCGCTCAAGTTATATACTAATAAAGATGGTTTACCACAGAGCAATGTAATTTCAACAGCTATAGATAGTGTTGGGAAAATATGGATCGGGACACAAGACGGTGCTGCGTATTATAATTCCCGTAGATGGGAAATCAAAAATATGCCAGCTCAAAGCAAATCAAATTATATTCAAGTAATAAAAGTCGTTAGAGATAGCTCTGTTTGGTTTGGTATTCTCCGTGGTGGCGTTGCTCGATTGTATAAAAACAAATGGGACTTTTATGGTGTTAAAGATGGTTTACCGAGTGATTATATAATTACGATCTCAGAAGAGATTACAACTGAAAAACAATCTGTTATATGGATTGGAACAAATAAAGGACTTGCAAGAAGAGACGGAGACAAATGGGAAATTATCAATACTGATACCGAAATCGGATTGGCTGGAAATATAGTCTATGGAATTTGTCAAAGTTCTGATGATACAATGTGGTTTGCAACAAATAAAGGTGTATCAAAATACACTAATGGTAAATGGGAAATACTGGCTTTACCTTTTGAATTACGTGGGAGGCAGATTTATAAGGTCTTCCAGGCTGTTGATGGTTCTTTGTGGCTTGGGAGCAATGGTTTGATTGGAAAATTTGATGGTAAAAATTGGCAAATATTTTATATAGGTGATGAAAAAAGCAACAATGTAATTACTTCTATTCACCAAAGTAGAAATGGAACGGTTTGGATAGGTTCAATGAGGGGTGCATGGAAAATAAATCGTTTAAAAAACAATACTTATTCAGCACCGACCTTTATTAGATTTAAAATTGGAACTAGAAGTAAAGACGATTTATTAGTATGGAGTATTTCCGAAACATCTGATGGTAGCTTATGGTTTGGTACTTTTCTTGGTTTAGTTAGATATACTGAAGGGCGATGGAAAGGATTAACAGAAAGAATGGGAATTGAACAAGGAGGTACAACAGCAATAATTCAAACGAAAAATGGTGACTATTATTTTGGGACGGAATCGGGATTACTGCGCTTTAGTAACGGCAAGTTTGAAACAATTAAAAATATTACTGGTTCAATCCTTTACTTATATGAGGATCAAGAGGGAGCGCTTTGGGTGAGTGTGTTTTTTGAAGGTGTTTATCGATTTAAAAATAATGTGTGGAAAAAGTATCAAAAAAATGATGGTTTAGCGGATAATAGAATTTGGTTTATTTATCAATCGTTAGATAAATCAATTTGGTTTGGAAGTGATGCAGGAGTCTCGAAATTAGTTAATGATAAATTTACGATGTATACAACGGCTGATGGACTAAATGATAATACAATTCTCTGTATGTATGAATCTATGGATAGTACATTGTGGTTTGGTACTACTAATGGTGTTGCAGTACTTAAGGAAGGTTCCTGGAAAAACTTTTCTTCTGATACTAAATTAGCTGGAATTGCGGTAAATGATATTTATGGGTACAATTATGGTGAAAAGAAAGAGAAGACGATTTGGTTCGCTACATTGGGAAATGGAATTTACGAATATAAATTGAAAACAAAATCATTGAATAACTATAATTCTACCCGACTACCTTACATATCTAATAATTCGGTGTACAGAATAGAGGAGGACAAATTTGGGAAATTATATTTATTAACTAACAATAAGATTACCCGGTTTTCATTTTTAAATAATGGCGAAATATTTTCTGAAAAATTTGGCGTTGAAGATGGGTTACCAAATGATGAAGGAATTTCAAGTGCATCGTTTGTGGATTTAAAGGGAAGAATATGGTTTGGAACAACCGAAGGAGCGACATATTTTGATCCATATCTGGAAGTTATTGATACCGTGAGTAAACCTTTAATTATTGAAAGAATACATGTCGAAAATTATAATTCTGGAATTAATATATCTGCAAACATAAATTTTAATTATACACAAAACACTATTTCATTTGAATTTGCTTTGCTTTCCTATTTTAAAGAAACTGAAAATTTATATTCCTTTAAATTAGTTGGATTTGATGATACGCGGTCTAGTTGGACTTCTGACTATAAAAAGGAATATTCTAAACTTCCAGCCGGTAATTATACCTTTTATGTATGGGGTAAAGATTATGGTGATAAAATCAGCGGACCAATAAAATTTGGATTTTCGATTTTACCCCCTTGGTGGGAAACCGTATGGTTCAGGGCTCTGATGTTTATTTTATTTGCTTCTATTATATATTTAATTATTCGATTCTATATATCGCACAAAATTAAAAAACGGGTTGCTGATCTTGAGAAAAAAAACATTATTGAAAAAGAAAGATCGAGAATATCACGCGATATGCATGATTCAATTGGGTCTAATTTAACGCGTGTGGCGATTCTTAGCGACAGAATAGAAAATGATGTTAATAATGGAACTATGGACAAAAATAAAATTGGTGAGATAAAGAAACGAATTAAATCTATTGGTCAAATATCACGTGAAAATATCGATTCAATGAATGAAATTATTTGGTCTTTAAGCCCCAAATATGATACAGTAAATAGTCTCATTTTTTATATGAATCACTATCTGAATGAAATGTTTGAAAATAGTTCTACTAAATACATATTTGATTTCCCTGAAATAATTAAAGACATTACACTCACTCCTGAAATTAGAAGAAATATTTTTTTAATATTCAAAGAAGCAATTAATAATTTAGCAAAACATTCACAGGCAACATCGGTATTAGTCACTTTAAAAGTGAATGAATTTAATTTAGAATTTGTAATAGAAGACAATGGTATCGGTTTTTTTGAAAGTAATCCGTATTCAAATGAGAATATGCCGGGATTTGGTCTTGATAATATGAAAATACGTGCAAATTCAGTTAACGCAGATTTATCAATTAAATCATCATCAGGTAAAGGCACAATTGTTCGTTTCAGTATTTTTCTTAATTCATGATAACAACACATTCGTGGTATTGCTTTAAAAGAATTAAAAACTATCTTTATTACCTGATAAATTATTTATCGGTAGGAAATGACAATTATGTTTTCAATATAAAACCATCTTCACTAAAATAAATATAAATTAATAATTTAATTATGAATAAAATAAAAGTTGCAATAGTTGAAGATGAACCAGAAATAAGAGAAGGAATTGAGTTGGTTCTGAATGAATCTTCCAATTTCTTTTGTGTAGGTGCGTATTCAAGCGCAGAAAGTTTATTAAAAAATATTTACGTAATAAATCCAGAAATTGTATTAATGGATATTGGCTTACCAGGTATAAGTGGGATAGAATGTCTTGAACAAATAAAAGCTCTCAATATTCCAGCTTCAGTGGTAATGCTCACCATTTTTGAAGATGATGAAAGAATTTTTAATTCTATCCTATCTGGGGCAGATGGATACTTATTAAAAAAAACACCTCCAATCAAACTTGTTGAATCATTATATGATTTGCATAATGGTGGTTCAGCAATGAATCCACAAATTGCTCGCAGGGTACTCGAAATGTTTCGTGCAAAATCAAATAAAGAGTTTGATGGTCTTTCAGATCGTGAAATGGATGTTCTGAATCAACTAATAAAAGGTTACACATATAAACAAGTTGCTGAAAAATTATTTATTAGTCCAGAAACCGTTCGAGGACATCTCAAAAATATTTATAGAAAACTTCAAGTACATTCAAAAACCGAAGCTTTAACAAAAGTTTTTCATTTCATACCATTTATTAATAAATAGTTAGGTAACAATATCAGTCAATTACGAGAAAGATTATGCAACCATCACAAAAAGCAATTACAGGAAAAGAAGGTCACACAGATTTATCACAATCCTATCAAGCATTAGTGCAATTTTACTTTGCATTTAATAATCGTGACTTAGCGACAATGTCGCAGAATTGGGATCAAACAACGGAAGTCGTAATGGATAATCCGTTAGGAGGTATTAAACGAGGTTGGAATGAGATTAAATCTGTCTATGAGAAAATATTTAATGGACCAGCGGATGTTTATGTTGAATATTATGATTACACAATTCACGAAGTTGAAAATATGTTCTATGCAGTAGGTCGAGAGAGAGGATATTTCAAGACAAAGACTGAAGAGATACAACTTGCAATAAGAACAAGTAGAATATTTAAACGTGTAAATGGAGTATGGCGACAAGTTCATCATCACGGATCAATTGAAGATTCCAAACTATTAGAGCGTTATCAAAATGCAGTGATAGGTAAAAATTAATTGTTGCCTAACCCGCCAATCAAGCGAATGCCCCCGCAGAGCGGGGCAAGCTGTTTACGCATTTGGCATTTGTAAAATTATTGGCTTTGTTCTTCCATGTAATGTTCTTTATAAAGTAGTTCTGTTAAATAAAAATTTCAAATTATTGGCTGTTGTTTTTTAGGTGGCATCCTTGTTCTGGGGCGCCGCTTATCGGCAACGTCGTTATATTTATTCGAAATCCCTAAAAACCCACAAATGGGGTATTGTTACCTCCCACATTTATTACTTAGTTAGCCTTAGAATTTAACAATTTAATAATAATTATTTAAACAACATCTCGTAAGAGAAAAACAATCACTGTCAGGAGGTACTTATATGAAGAATTGTACTAAAATTTCTTTGGCGAAAAACCACTTAACACTATTTAGTTATTGGATATTCGCAATTGTAATTGTGTTGCTTCAATCTTCCGCATTAGCTCAACCCTTAGATCAAAATTTTCCAGTAACCAATGGAGGAATTGATGTAATGCATCGGGACGGAAATACTTTATACATTGGTGGATATTTTAACTATGTAGGTCCAAACACCGGACGCGGAGTGTTTCTCGATATTAATTCAGGTAGCTACGATGCTAATTTTCCTAAAGTTAATGGAAACGTTTATGCTTGTATTAGTGATGGAAATGGTGGTTGGTTCATAGGTGGTTCATTTACGAAAGTTGGCAACTCATATCGTAACAATGTTGCTCAAATTCTTTCTGATGGAACAGTAACAAATTGGAATCCAGGCACAAATGGCACCGTCAGAACTATTGCGTTAAATCGTACCTTAGTTTATTTGGGTGGTATCTTTACTCAAGTTGGCGGTATTTCAAGAAATTTTGCTGCTTCTGTTGATGCCAATACTGGAGTAACTACCAATTGGGATCCACAACCTGATGGATTTGTATGGTCAATAGTTGCAACTAATGATGTAGTTTACGTCGGGGGCAGTTTCCTAAATGTAAATACTCTGGTCAGTTCTATTCCCAGAGGAAATTTAGCAGCGTTCAATACTTCAGATGGCACTGTAACTAGTTGGAGCTGCGATGTGGCTGAGTATAGTATTAATCTGCCTTTTGCTGTTTATGGTTTAATGTTACAAGATAATGATTCAACACTTTACGTTTGGGGAAATATTAATGCAATTGGTGGTACCACAAGAAGAGGGATAGGGAGAGTTAATACATATCTTTCTAATTCAGTTCAATCCTGGAATCCTAATGTTCTTGCAAGTGCTTCATTCACTATACCAGGTTTAGTTTATACAGTTGCTGTTTCTGGTGATACTGTATTTATTGGTGGCCAATTTACCAGAATAAGAACTACTTCAACATTAAGAAATAGAATAGCCGCTGTTACTAAAGATGGTACACCAACTGCATTATCCTGGAATCCAAATATTTCTGCTGATTGGTACGATACTGCAGTCTATAATAGGCCAGAAGTATTTAGTCTTGAAGTCTCGGATTCTCATGTTTATGCTGGAGGTACATTTAACTTAGTTGGAGGAAATCGGCGCCATAATTTAGTAGCTATAAATCGTAGTGACGGTTTAGTCTCAAGTTTTGATCCTCACATTGCAGATTATTCTACCATTGCTTCAGAAAATGGTGTTTATACTCTGCTACTAAATAATAATAAGATATTCGCTGGTGGAGAATTTCCTTCAGTTAATGGTGTAACAAGAAAAGCTATCGCAGCAATAGATTTGTTAAACAATACAGTTACGGATTGGAATCCGAATTTAAACACCGAATGGGGCTGGGATCCTACTGTTTCATCAATAGCTCATCATGGTTCAAATGTATTTATAGGTGGTGATATAGATAGTGTAGGTATTAAATATCAGAGAGCATTTGTTACAGTTGATAATACCACAGGACAACCTACTAATTTTCTTGCGTCATCAACTTTTAATTCATTAGTTACATTATTAAGAGTTCATGATGATAAACTTTATATTAGTGCTAACTTTTCAACCATTGGAGACTCTGTAAGAAATAGACTTGCGTGTGTTGATCTTTTAACAGAACAAGTAACCGCTTGGAATCCGCAGATAGGTGGTAATTCAGGTTACGAAACGGTTAATTCAATTACTTTTTCCGGCTCAACAATTTATTTGGGTGGTGGATTCGAGACCATACAAGGAGTTTCGCGATCAAGATTAGCCGCAGTAGATGATGTATTTGGTATTCCAACATCCTGGAATCCTAATAGTGGAAATGCATCTGGTTTAGCTGCATATGATTTAGAAGTAGATAACTCTACGGTTTACTTAGCAGGAGCGTTCTCTCAAGTCGGTTCAGTGTTGAGAAATTGTCTTGCCTCAATTGATTTCGATGGAAATGTTCTTCCGTGGAATCCCAATGTTATTGATGGTATTAGCATTACAAGAGTATATGATATTGATATAGCTGGTTCAACATTATATGCTGGTGGTGATTTTACATCTGTAAACGGCTTACCAAGAAGGGGCATAGCTGCAATTGATATAAATTCCGGGACTCCAACAAATTGGATTCCTGCTCTGGTTGGTGAACTACGTTCTGTAATAGTTAATCAGACAGATAAGAATGTTTACTTGGGTGGATACTTCGAAACAATTAATGATGATCCAGCGTATTGCTTAGGAAGTTATATGGATCAATCTATCGTTGGTACTACCACGTTTCCATTATCAGTTTCTGTCGGCGACGAGTGGAACTTAGTATCAATACCAGGTCTGCATCCGACTAATCAAAATGTAAATACCTGGTGGGCAGCAAGAGATATAAACACACCAGTGTATAAGTATTCAAATGGTTACCAGTCAGTAACTACAGCAACACCTGGTGAAGGTTACTGGATGTTTCACTTAGGACCAAACACATACAACACTGGTGATGAGTGGCCAGTAGGTGGCATCAATCTCGTAGCTAATGATCCAATAGTTGCAGCAAGCGGCTGGAACCTGATAGGCGGTTATGAGAATACAGTAGCAACATCAGGCGTAACAACATCACCTTCAGGACTTATTACAGGATCATTTTACCAATATATTCCAAACACGGGTTACCAGATAGCAACAACACTAACACCAGGTTATGGTTACTGGGTAGAACTATCAGGTGCAGGCTCAATAAATATACCTTCAGCTTTAAAGAAAACAACAAACACATCAGTAAATAAAATAAAAGAGAACTGGGGAAAAATTATAATAAACGATGCAGCAGGAAAAAGCTACACATTATATTCAACAAACGAATCTGCAGAACTAAATTCATTCAATCTGCCTCCATTACCACCGGCAGGATTATTTGACGTAAGATTTGGTTCACAGAGATTTGTAGAAGATCTTTATTCAAGTTCAAATACAATCGACTTAAATGGAGTAACATACCCTGTAACTATATCAGTTAAGGATATGGATTTAAATCTTGAAGATGCAATAGATGGTTCAAAAGTAAACACAGTTGTAAAAGATGGTAACTCCTTTGCCCTATCTAACAGCAGTGTTAATGTACTTAAAGTATCTTCGGAGAATATCGTTCCAATAAAGTATTCATTAGACCAAAACTATCCAAATCCATTCAACCCAACAACAACAATAAAGTTCTCTCTTCCTGAGGTTAGCGATGTAAAACTTTCAATTTACAATACTATCGGACAAAGAGTGGCTGTGATTGTTAACTCAACAATGGATGCAGGTTCATATTCAATAAACTGGGATGCATCAAATGTGGCTTCTGGTTTATACTTCTATGAACTGAGGACAAAGAACTTTACGTCAGTTAAAAAAATGATGCTATTAAAATAAAACTTCCTGAATGAAATAGTTAGTTAAAATCTGCCCCGTTTCCTTTCATAAGGAGACGGGGAAGTATTCAGAACTCCATCAAAATTTTATTAATTTTTTAATCAAAGAGGTGTTAAATGCGTAGACTATTTTCAATATTTGTAGTGTTGTTATTGTTAGTAGGGATCAATGACATATACTCCCAGGCTCAAATCGATATTCCAATTACTATAAGCAATAATGCAACAGTACCTTCATCAACAAATATGTTTGTTGGATTGGATCAAACAGCAACATCAGGTCTTGACCCTGCATTAGGCGAAGCAAATTTACCCCCATTACCTCCGGCAGGTGTTTGGGATGCAAGGTTTACTCTTGGTGCTCAAGCATCTTTGCGTGATTATCGGAATGTCCCTTCTTTCCCATTCACTGGCAGCATAACCCACAATTTAACGTGGCAGCAACAAACTGGTGGATCATCAGTTACTATTAATTATAATGTACCTGTAAATGCAGTAATAACCATCCAGGATGTATTTGGTGGTGTTGTCTTTAATAGTGGACCTCAGACAGGAACAGGATCATACACAATTACTGCTTCAGCAACTTCCGCAAATATTATAATGGCTTATACAGATATAGTTCCTCCCGAACCTTCATTTTCTATATCACCTGTATCTCCACTTATAATTGCACCAACAGTAGTTGGTTTATCGAATAGTGCAAACGTAACAGTAAGTAACACCGGTACATTGGCATTGGACATAAGCAATATTACATCTTCAAATGCACAATTTACATTTACACCAAATACTTTTCCAGTAAGCATTGCTGCTGGTGGGCATCAAATATTTGTTGTTACATTTACTCCAACTGCAAATGGAAATCAATCAGCTGATTTAACCTTTACACACAACGCTGCTGGTTCACCAACATTATATACTGTCCAGGGTGTTGGATACACGCCAGCTCCAGTTTTTGGTGTTAGCCCTGCGTCATTAAATTTTGGTTCTGTAAATGTTGGTGAAAATGCAGTATTACCGTTTACAGTCAATAACACAGGTGATGCTCAATTAACATTAACGAATATTGTTTCGTCGGATGTACAGTATACATTTGCACCTAACGCATTCCCGATTGATATTGCTGTAGGCGGCAATGTGGTATTTAATGTTACCTTTACTCCTTCAGGAGCAGGTACTCAGAATGCTGAATTAACATTCACACACAATGCAGCTGGTTCACCGTTTTTATATTCTCTGACAGGTAACGGCGTAACCACTGCACCAATTTTTGCTATCAATCCTGTTTCATTAGATTTTGGTCAGGTATCAGTTGGCGGTAGTTCAACTGTGCCAGTAACGGTAAGCAATACAGGAAATGCACAATTAGTATTGTCAGGTATTGTTTCAACTGATCCTCAATTTACGTTTGCACCAAACACATTCCCGGTTAATATAGCTGTAGACGGCAACGCAGTAATTAATGTAACATATACTCCAATAGTTGCAGGTCCTGTAACTGGTAATTTAACCTTCTCACACAATGCTGAAGGATCACCATCTACATTAACATTGCAAGGTACGGGTCGCACACAGGGTGGTTCATTAGAATTTGTGCAACAAACAAGAACATTATATGACGGAACTACAAACAATCAGGATGCAATAGTTTTAAGAGGCTATACAGGTCAACCTTTAAAAGCTTTGCAGTTTGATCTTATACTTGGCAAAGCAAATCATAAATTAATATTAAACTCCGTTAGCAGAGGTGATGGAATTCCAGCGTCTGATTTTTCTTTCGATTATCAAGTTTATCCGGGACCAATACAACCCGATGGTTCACATCGAGATAGTATAAAAGTTGTAATACTTGGAAACACAGATAACGCAATATTGCCCGGAACTTCTGATGTAGAAATAATGAAGTTTTCTTATGACGTAGTAAGTATTACAGGCAATTCAACTACAACATCTAACGGTTTTGAAAATGTATTTGGTGCGACAGGTACTCCGGTAGTAAATGCTAATATTACATCAGGGCCTGATGAATTACTCACCATCTACAACGGAACAATCAATGGTTTGTTAGGTGACGTTAATCTTGATGATAACGTTGACTTGCTTGATATTCTTACAATGATTGACTATATACTTGGAAGGATAACATTAACAGGTCAGGCATTTACAAATGGCGATATATCTCCCTGGATTGCCCCGGCCCCTCTTCCGTCACCTGATGGTGTTATTAACGTACTTGATCTTGCAGTATTACAAAACATAGTATTGACAGGGTTATATCCAAATAGTAATCCAGTAAATAGAGCATTGGGTAATCCATTTGTAATTAGCGAATTAGAAAAAATAACTTCCGGTATGGATGCTAAACTTACATTCAATTTTTATAAGACTGGTATAACAGTTGGGTTAGAATCAAAAGTTAAAGTAAAAGGTGTACAGATTGAATTAAATGGAGTGAATTCTACAATTCCAACCAATACACAAATAAGCTCTGTTTTTGATCAGAAATTATACTACCAGTTAAATGATTTCTTAAGAACGCTTACATATGACGGGCAATCATTACCATTAGAAGCAGGGACATATCTTCTTGCAAATCTTCCATTTAATCTCAGCGAACCAAAAGATATAGAAATCAATAAGATAATCATTGCTGATGAAAACAATAACGCTTTGCAAAAAGTAGAAGTAGAGATTAAGTACGATGAGGTTCAGGTAGTTCCATCGAATTATTCTCTATCACAGAATTTCCCCAATCCATTCAATCCAAACACAAGTATTCAGTTCTCAATTCCTAAGGATGGTTTTGTAACAGTTAAAGTCTATAATTTATTAGGACAGGTGGTTGCTGATTTACATTCAGGCAATGCCCAAGCCGGTACATATAATTTAAACTGGGATGGAAAAGACAACAGCGGAAATTTTGTAAGTAGTGGAAACTACATATACAGAATAACTGCAGCAGACTTTACCCAATCTAAAAAAATGTTATTCTTAAAATAATTTAATCAATTACATCCATCTCCTTCAGTTATGAGGGAGATGGTTTTATTATCCACATTAAAGGTGTTAAATGAAATTTATTTATTATACTTTCGTAATATTATTTATGACAACTGGTCTTTATTCGCAATCAGATTCAATACCAAGAGTAAAAGAATTTGTTGTTGTTAGTAATGATGTTGGCAGCTCAACTGTTTTAGAATTTGGATTGGATTCACTTGCAAGTGATAATTTTGACTTCCAGTTCGGTGAGGCAAACTTACCTCCATTACCGCCACCAACAGCCTGGGATGCCCGATTACTTTTACCGGAAGGTGGATTTAGTGGAGTTAAAAGTTCGCTTAAAGATTATAGGAATGCACCTTCGTTTCCTTTTACTGGAAGTAAAGAGTATAGAATACAATATCAGGTAGGTTCGGGTACTACAGTTACAATAAAGTGGAATCTTCCACCTCAGATAACCGGGCTATTACAGGATATAGCTACTGGAACATTAATAAATGTTCCGATGTTTGATTCAGGCAGTTATACAGTTGCTCAGCCAATAAATTTTAACAGACTTAAAATGACTATTGACTATCAAGGTGTTATCCCGGTCGAATTAGTTTCTTTTGTTGCAATTGTGAATGGGAGTAAAGTTAATCTTACCTGGCAAACTGCAACAGAGTTAAACAACACAGGGTTTGATATTCAAAGGAAATCTGAAAA